>CAWBOZ010000007.1:0-378896 GCA_963790535.1 uncultured Alphaproteobacteria bacterium
GGCTAGCGTCCCCGCAAGCCGCTGGCAAGCGGCTAAGCCTGCAGGAACCCGACCTGGTCGCCTTCCAGCACGGCGCAGGTCAGCCTGCCGCCGCGCACGGCACCCGTATCCACGCCGATGCGGTTCGCGCGCAGCTCGGGCGCCGCGGCCGGCGTGTGGCCGTGGACGGCGACGAGCGCGGGGACTCGGGCAGCAGCGGCCCGTCCCAGTCGAGGAAACCCTCGCGAATCCAGAGCAGGTCATGCCAGCGCTGCCAGGTCAGCGGCACGCCGGGACGCAGCCCGGCATGGACGAACACGTAGCCGTCGAGTGGCTGATACGGCTTGAGGTCGCGCAGAAAGGCGAGATGCTCCACGGGCAGCAGCGCCGCCCACTCGCTCACGGGCCGATCCGGCGGCACGCCCCAGCTCCTGAGCGTCGCATCGCCGCCGTTGTATTGCCAGTGCTCGACATCGCCAACGTCGCCGAGGGCGAGCGCACGCAGCATCATCCATTCGTGATTGCCCATCAGGTTCACCATCGGGACGCCGCGCAATGGCGAGCCCATGCTGAGCCGGGCGACGACGCGCGCGGAGTTCGGCCCGCGGTCCACGAGATCCCCGAGATGCAGCAGCAGGGGGGCCGGGCATGGATACTCGGCGAGGTGCCGGGCGATCAGGCCGTGCAGGTCGAAGAGCCGGTCGGCGCAGCCATGCACGTCACCGATCGCATAGACCCGCCGGCCGGGCGCGAGATGGCTTGGCGCTAACTGCTGGTTAATCATGGTGGCGTAAATATAGCGCGTAGAGCGGCTTGGTGGCAGCACGACATGCAGATAGCGCGGCAGGAGGTCGTGACAGGGCGCGACCTTGGGCGCGACCTTGGGCGCGAAGCTGGTTTCCCGCTACCCTTGCGTGGGCTGGCGAAGGACGGGTCGGGGCATACTGCGGTCCACGCCTTTGCCGAGCGGATGCTGCTCGATGCGGCCCGGCGCGCGCAGCGGCGCGGGGCGGAGGTGGAAGCCCTGGTGCTGCGCTTGTCGCAGCTTCCGCCGCCGGGAGCGAAGCCGCACCATCGGAGAGTTGCGCGATCGCTGCTGGACGAAGCGGCATTGAGGCGGGGCGGCCAGGTGTTCGCGCTGCGCAACCTGGACCTCGTCCTGCTCGGTCCCGAAGCTGGGGCGAGCCGGGCCTTGCTGGCCCGTCTGTTTGGCGATGGGAACGGCGTCGTTCAGGTGCTCGCACCGGGTGCGGCGCTGCTGGCCTACGCGCAGGAGCGGGCGGCCGAGGACCTGCCCGTGCCTGCTCCCCCGGCCGAGCCGGCACCGCTGCCGACGCTCGACGCGGCCGAGGCGCTGCTGCAGCGCACGTTGCCCGGCGACCTGCTGCACGCGCAGGTGGCCGCCGAATTGCTGCCGGGCGGCGTATTGCGGCCGCTGTTCCGGGAGGCGATCCCGAACCTGCCCGCGCTCGCCGCCCAACTGCCGGGAGCGGGAGCGCCAGGCGCCCCATCGGGGGATCCCTTCCGCACCCTCGCCGCGCGGCTCGACACCCGGACGCTCGCCATCGCCTGCGCTGACCTCGCGCAAGGCGGTCCGCTCTGCGGCGGCAGGCACGGCCCGGCGCTCCATCTCAACCTCACCGTGGCGGCCGTGCTCTCGTCGGGATTCACGCACTTCGTCGAGGCGGTGCGCGCATATGCAGGGCGAAGCGGTGGCGGGCGAGCCGGGATCGAGCTGCTGCTGATGGAGGCGTGCGCCGACCCGCCGGCGTTCGAGCGGGCGAGAGGGCTGGTCCGCGCTGCCAGATTCACGCTCGCACTCGACGGCGTCGGGCATCAGGTGTTGCGCATCGCCCACCCAAGCCGCCTCGGGGCAGACCTGGTGAAGCTCGACTGGTCGGACGGTCTCGCATCGGTGGGATCTGAGACCGACTCTGATGCCGACGCGGCCGTGCGGGAGATCGGGCCGGCACGCGTAGTGCTCATCGGGGCGGACAGCGAGGCGGCGGTGCGCTGGGGATATGCGCGCCAGGTGCGCCGCTTCCAGGGTCGGCATATGGACGCGATGCTCGCCGCGGCCCGGCTCGGCGCCTGCGCCTTCGCCTCGGGCTGCACGCTGCGCCAGTGCGCCGAGCGCGGCTCGGCAGCGGGCACCGCGGGCCGGGTCGGCTGCGGGAATACCTCCCTGCTGGACGCTGCCGCGTGAATCCCGGTCTCGAAAGCCTGGCCTCGCTGGTGCGCGATACGCAGAGCGCGAGCGTGGAGCGGCAGGCGCTGCTGATCCGGCTCGACCGCCTGCCGCTGCCACTCCGGCGCCCGTATCACCAGCGCCTCGCGCGCGCCGCGCTCGACCCCTTGCTGGACGCGGATCGCGGTCGCCTGCACGAGTTGCCGGCAGGACGCCTGGCCGTGTCGTGGCGCGGTGAGGCCGCGGTCAACCTCGGCCGTGTCATGGCCGCGCTCGGGCACTTGCTGCTCGACGGGCCGGCTGGCACGCCGCCGCTGGGCACGCTCACCAAGGTGTTCCAGCTCCCGCAGGATGGGCCGGCCCTGCTCGCGGCTGCGCGGGAGGGCGCTGACCTGGACAAGCCGCCTCACTCGCCCCTTGTCCCGCCAGCCACTAAGGCCGCGCCGCTCGACGCCGCGGCGCTCGCCCGCCTCGAAGCCGCCCTCGTGCATGCCGATGTCGAGCGCTTCGCCCGGCGCCGCCCTGTCTGCGCCGTGGAGGCCGACGGACTCTCGCTTGCCTGGGAGGAACGCTTCCTGGATCTGGGCGAGATCGCGGCGGAACTGGCGCCGGGCCGCTCCATCACAGCCGATCCTGGGCTGTTCCGACGACTCGCCCGCACGCTCGACCAGCGCGTGCTCGCACTGCTCGCGACTCCCGGCGTGCTCGACCGTGCGCAGCCGTTCAGCCTGCACCTGGGGATGGAGAGCGTGGTCTCGCCCGAGTTCCTGCGCTTCGACGCGGGCCTGCCCAGGCGGCTGCGGGGGCAGATCGTCGTCGGCTTCGCGCCCGCGGACGTGATGGGCGACCCAGCAGGCTTCGCCTTCGCCCGCGACTTCGCCCGCGCACGCGGCTACCAAGTGCTGCTGCATGGCGTCGAGGCGATCCTGCTGCGGGTGCTGGCACTGCCGCGGCTGGAGCTGGATCTCGTGCAGGTCGGCTGGTCCGCGGCGGTCGCGCGCCTCTTGCGGGAGGCGGGGGGGCTGGAGATGGGCGGGCTGGAGACAGGCGGGGCGCGGCTGGTGCTAGGCGGCGTGGACGAGGCGGCGGCGCTCGGCTGGGCGAAGGCGCAGGGCATCCCGTTCGTCCAGGGTCGTGCCGCGCTGGCAGCATCCTGAGCGGCCGTCACGGAACTATGCCCTTGGCGGGTGGCGTGGTGCGGCTTATGCCAAGCCTATGGATGCGATCGAGGTGGAAGGCCTCTCCAAGCGCTACGGCGAGACACTGGCAGTGGACGACATAAGTTTCACCGTCCCCTCCGGCGCGACGTTCGGCCTGCTCGGCGGCAACGGCGCGGGCAAGACCACGACCCTCGCCATGCTGCTCGGCCTGCTGATCCCGAGCAAGGGCACGATCCGCGTGCTTGGCCACGACATGGCGCGGGACCGCTTCGCGGCGCTGGCGCGCATGAACTTCAGCTCGCCCTACGTGGCGCTCCCGGCGCGGCTCACCGTCGCCGAGAACCTGCGGGTCTATGGGCATCTCTACGGCGTGCCGCGGCTGGAACGGCGCATCCGGGAGCTGGCCGACGAGCTTGACCTCGGTGCCCTGCTCGACCGGCCTGCGGGGGCGCTGTCCGCCGGGCAGAAGACGCGCGTGGCGCTGGCCAAGAGCCTCATCAACCGCCCCGACGTGCTCCTGCTCGACGAGCCGACCGCGAGCCTCGATCCGGACACAGGCGACACGGTGCGGTCCTGGCTCGAACGCTATCGCGCCGAGAGCGGCTGCACGATCCTGCTGGCGTCCCACAACATGGCGGAGGTAGAGCGGCTGTGCGGCCACGTGCTCATCCTCAAGCAGGGGCGCGTCGTGGCCGAGGGGGCGCCGGACGCGCTGCTCACGCGCTACGGGCGCGAGGACCTGGAGGCGGTGTTCCTCGACATCGCGCGCGACCGCAGGCTGGAGGCGGCGGCGTGAGAGCAGCCATTCTTGAGCCCATTCTTCGGCAGGCCATCCTTCAGCAGGGCGGCCTGCGCCGTAGCCTGCGCCGCATCTGGGGGCTGCTCTACCGGCACCTCGCCCTCTACCGCCGCTCCTGGCCGCGCGTGCTGGAGCTTGCCTATTGGCCGACGCTGCAGATGTGCATCTGGGGGTTCACGAGCAGCTTCTTCATGATGCGCGGCGGTGGGCCGCCAGGGGGTGGCCTGGTCGCGGCTGGCGCGCTGATCGGCGGCGTGCTGCTCTGGGAGGTGGCGCTGCGCAGCCAGATGGGCGTCTCGGTCACGTTCCTTGAGGAGATCTGGTCGCGCAACCTGGGGCACGTCTTCGTCAGCCCGGTGCGACCGTGGGAGATGCTGGCGGCGATGTTCGTGATGTCGGTGCTGCGGATGCTCGCGGGCGTGGTGCCCGCGGCGCTTCTCGCCTACCTGCTCTACGCCTTCAACGTGTTCCGGCTCGGACCGGCGCTGGTGCTGTTCATGGCGTGCCTCATCGTGATGGGCTGGGCGGTGGCGCTCGGCGTCGTGAGCCTGATCCTGCGGCATGGGCTAGGGGCGGAGGCGCTCGCGTGGGCACTCCTGTTCGGCCTTGCCCCGCTCTCGGCGGTGTTCTACCCGGTGTCCGTGTTCCCACCGTGGTTGCGGCCCGTCTCGCTCGCGCTGCCGTCCACGCACGTGTTCGAGGGGATGCGTGCGGCGCTGCAAGGCGGCGTCCGCTGGGACCACCTCGCCTGGGCTGCGGGGCTGGATGCGATCTGGCTGGCGCTCGCAGTACTGCTCTTCGCCGGCCAGTTCCGCGCGGCCCGCATGCGCGGCGCGCTTGTGAGCGTGGGGGACTAGACCATCGAACTCTGGCTGGTGCGCCACGCGATCGTGGCCGAGAACGAGCGTCTCAAGCTCTACGGCGTGCGGGACGTGCCGCTCTGCCCGGACAGCCTCGTGGCCCAGGCGCGGCAGTATGAGGCGCTCGCACGCGCCCTGCCGCGCCCGGCCCGCTGGCTCTGCACGCCCCTATCGCGCACGCGCCGGACGGCCGAGCGCATCTTCGCGGCGGGCTATCCGGCGCAGCCGCTGCAGGTCGAGCCGGGTCTCCTGGAGCAGGACCTCGGCGACTGGGCCGGCCTCGTCCACGCCGCCCTGCCGCCGCTGCTCACCACGCCCGCCCACCCGTTCTGGCCGCTCGCCGCGTCGGAGCAGCCGCCGGGCGGCGAGAGCTTCGAGGCCGTGCTCGATCGCGTCGGCGCGGCGGTCGAGCGGATCGCGGCGGAGGCGGACGGGCAGCCTGTCGTCGCCGTCTGCCACGGCGGCACCATCCGCGCCGCCGTCGCGCACGCCATGGGCGTGGACGCGCGCGCGGCGCTGCACCTGTCCGTGCAGAATCTCTCGCTCACCCGGATCGAGCAGGAACCGGGTGGCTGGCGCGTCGGCTGCGTGAACGAGTTGCTGGGGTTCTAGTTGCTGGGGTTCTAGTCGGGCCGCCGACGCGGTATGGTAGGGATGCTCCAGGAGGGAGACATCCATGCGCCGCATCTTGCTCGCCGCCGCAGCCATCATCGTGACCTGGGCGTGCTTGCCGCTCGCCGCCAGCGCACAGGAAGAGCAGCAGGAGGTGGTGGACCGCTCGACCCTCACCGTGCAGGACATGGTGAACAACCGCGACGGCACGCAGGCCCAGGCTGTGCTCAGGAGCGCCCGCGCCGTGCTGGTCTGCCCGCAGGTGTTCCAGGCCGGGTTCCTGATCGCCGGATCGGGCGGCGACTGCGTGCTGGTCGCGCGCGACGGCGGTGGCGGGTGGTCGTTCCCGGCGTTCTACGGCATCGCGGGCGGCAGCGTCGGGTTCCAGGCCGGGGTGCGGGATGCCGAGGTCATGCTGATGATCATGAACAACAAGGCGCTCAACGCGATCATGGACAACCAGTTCAAGCTGGGCGCCGACGCATCCGTGACCTTCGTCAACCTCGGCGGCGGCATCGAGGGCGCGACCACGGCCGCGCTGAACGCCGACATCGTCGGCTTCACCCGCGCGCGCGGGCTGTTCGCCGGCATCTCGCTCGGCGGCAGCCTGATCAACTCGCGCACGGGATGGGACCAGGCGTATTATGGCCGGCCGTTCGCCGCGCGGCAGATCGTCATCGGCATGGAGGCGAGCAACCAGGCGGCGGACCCTCTGCGCGAGGTGCTGACCCGCTACGGCGCCCGGCAGGCGGCCGTCTCAGCCGCGCCCCCACCCCAGTATGGCGCCCCCCAGTATGGCGCTCCTCAGTATGGCGCTCCTCAGTATGGCGCTCCTCAGCAATACGGGACGCCCCAGCCTAGCGCGCCGCAGCCCCTTGCACCCGTGCAGCAGGCGCCCCTGCCACCGCCTAGGGCGCAACGTTGATCGCATGGCCGAGGCGCCGCCCTTCTGGAAGACGACGCCGCTCGCGGCGATGACCGACGAGCAGTGGGAGTCGCTCTGCGACGGCTGCGGCCGCTGCTGCATGCACAAGCTGCGCGACGAGGACACGAACGAGCTCGCGTTCACCAACGTCGCCTGCCGCCTGCTCGACCTGCACACCTGCCGCTGCACCCGCTACGCCGACCGCCAGCAGCACGTGCCGGACTGCGTCTCGCTCCGCCCAGCCGACCTCGCGAGCATTGATTGGCTGCCGCCAAGCTGCGCCTATCGCCTCGTCGCCGAGGGCCGCGACCTGCCCTCCTGGCACCCGTTGCGCGCTGGCGACCCGGCGGCGGTGCACACCTCCGGCGCGAGCGTGCGCGGCCGGGCAGTAAGCGAGGGGGCCGCGGGACCGTTAGAGGATCACATCGTCACGTGGCCCGGCCGGATGCCCCGGCGCGGGAGGGCGTAGTGCAGGGCGCACTCTACGCGGGCGTGAACGCCGCGGTCCTGACGCCCATGACGGCGGATCTCGCGGTGGACCTCGACCGCATGGCGGCGCATTGCCGCTGGCTATTCTCCAACGGCTGCGACGGCCTCGGCATCCTGGGCACGACGGGCGAGGCCAACTCGCTCGGCGTCTCGGAGCGGCTCGCGCTCATGGAGGGACTGGTCGAGCGCGGCATCTCCGCAGCAAAGCTGCTCCCCGGCGTCGGCACGCCCGCGATCACCGATACGGTGCTCCTGGCACGGCGCGCCGCCGAACTGGGCTGCCCCGGCGTGCTCGCGTTGCCGCCCTTCTTCTACAAGAACCCGAGCGAGGATGGGCTGTTCGCCTTCTTCAGCGAGGCCGTGCAGCGAACGGGCGGGATGCCCAAGCTCTACCTCTACCACTTCCCGGCGCAGAGCGCCGTGCCGATCACGGTCAGCCTCGTCGAGCGGCTGCTGCGAGCGCTCCCCGGCGCGGTGCGCGGCATCAAGGACAGCAGCGGCGATTTCGCGAACACGCGCGCTTACCTGGACCACTTCGCGCAGGACGGCTTCGAGGTCTATTGCGCCGATGATGGGCATCTCCTCCAGCATCTCGCCGCCGGCGGTGCAGGCTGCATCACGGCGGCGAGCAACGTGACGAGTGCCGTCAACGCGCGCGTGTATGCCGGGCATGATGACACGGCAGGCGCGGAGGCGCAGGCCGTGCTGACCGCGCTCCGGGGCGCGGTGACGAGCCAGGCGCTGATCCCAGGCCTCAAGGCGCTCGTCGCCCGGCACACAGGCGATGCTGCCTGGCGCCACATGCTTCCGCCGCACCTGCCCCTGCCCGTGGAGGCGGAGGCACGTCTGTTCGCCGCCTTCGACGCCTGCGGTGCCCCTATGGCGCGGGCGGCATAGCCGATCACGATGCCCCGGCCGCCACCTCGACCCTCGGGGCGGGCGCGTCGCCCTCGGCGAGCAGGGCGCCGACCTGGGCGATGAACGCGCCTCGCTGGAACGGCTTGAGCAGCACGTGCGTGCCGGGCGGCAGTGCCTCGCGTTCCGTGACCTCGTCGTAGCCGGTGACGAGCAGGCCGGGCAGGCCGGGCAGGCGCGCCGCGGCAAGGCGCAGCAGTTCCGCGCCGGATAGGCCGGGCATGGCGTGGTCCGTGACCAGCAAGCTCGGGCGCAGCCCGGCGGCCAGCGTCTCCAGCGCCACCGTGGCCGACTCCACGGCGGATACGGTGCACCCCGCGCGTTCGAGGAACAAGGTCAGCATCCGGCGCACGGGCGCCTCGTCCTCGACCAGCAGGACGTGCCCTCCTCTGCCCTGAAGTGCGGGCATTGCGGCTGGCTCGGCTCGGATGATCGGTGCGGGAAGAGGGGCCAGTGCGCTGGGCAGCCAGATCTCGACCGCGGTGCCGCGTCCTGGGGTGCTCGTGATGCGCAGGTCGCCCTTCGACTGCCGGGCGAAGCCGTGGACCATGGCGAGTCCGAGTCCTGATCCCTTGCCGAAGGACTTGGTGGTGAAGAAGGGATCGCAGGCGCGGGCGAGGGTCGCAGCATCCATGCCTGTACCGTCGTCCTCGACGCGGACGATCACGTGGTCCCCCGGCGCGAGATGGAGGTTTCCGGCCTCGCCAGGGAGCGCGTTGCGGGCGATAAGGCGCAAAATCCCGCCCCGTGGCATCGCGTCGCGCGCGTTGATGGCAAGGTTGAGCAGCGCGGTCTGCAGCTGGTCCGCGTCGGCGAGCGCGTGCGAGGTCTGGGGCGGCGCGTCCACCTCGATCTCGATCTGCGGCCCCAGGGTGCGGCGGAGCAGCTTGGCGGCTTCCCCCAGGGTCGGCCCGAGGTCCACAGGGCGCGTATCCAGCGATTGTTGACGCGCTGTCGTGAGCAGCTGCGCGGTCAGCGCCGCCCCGCGGCGGGCGGCGTCGTGCGCAAGGCCAAGCTGCGCCGCTGCCTCCGGGTCGCCGCCGAGCCTTTCCGCAGTCATTTCCAGCCCTCCGAGGACGACTTGCAGCAAGTTGTTGAAGTCGTGCGCGATGCCGGCGGTGAGCTGGCCCATCGCTTCCATCTTCTGGGCCTGCCGCTGCTCCGCCTCGGCACGATTTCGCTCGGTCATGTCCCGTGCGCTGCCGACGAGCAGGGTCTCGCCGCCGTCCAGGTCGGGCACCAGGGCGACCACTCCCTGCCACTCGCGAGGTCCAGCCGGGCCGGTCAACGTCACGGTGAAGCTCGCTGGCCGCCGCTCGCGCAAGCATTCCGCGTAGGTTGCCCGCAGAATCCTCGCCTGGTCCGGCGCCAGGGTGAAGCCGGCACGCTGGCCGAGAAACTGCTTGGGCGAGAAGTCGAAGCCGCTGCAAAGGGCAGGGTTGACCGCCTCGTAGCGGAAATCCCCGTCCGCGTCGGCGCGCAGCAGGAACAGCCCATCCGCCGCGTGCTCGAACAGGGCTTGGAACCGCGCCTGCGCCCGGCGGTGGGACCGCTCGGCACTGCCGCGCCGCTGCAACTCGCGGCGCAGCAGCGCGCCAAGCCCGGCGCCGAGCAGCACCAGACCGAGTGCCGCGGCGCTCGCGACGCGCACCTTGCCCCACCAGGGCGCATCCACGGCATCGGGTGAGATGCCCGCGACGAGGATCAGCGGCAGCCCATCCACACGGCGGAAGACGTGCAGGCGCCGCACCCCGTCGAGGGGCGAGGCGCCGTCGTAGATCGTCCCGGCCGGGCCGAAGGCGGCCTGCAGGAGATGGCTGCCGCGCAGGTTGCGGCCGATGTCGCCGGGTTGCCAAGGCGCTTGGGCCATCACCGTGCCATCGTCGCGGACGAGGGTCAGCGTGCTCCGGTCGGTCAAGCGCAGATGGCCGAACAGGTCGCGCAGGTAGTCCATGTGGACCACGCCGCCAACGACGCCGACGAAGGTCCCGGTCTCATCCACGAGACGGCGGCTCAGCGGGATGCTGAGCAGGCCCGAGATCCGGCCGACGATGGGCGTGCCGACGTAGAGGCCCGAATCCGGGCCGCTCCGATGCACGCGGAACTCCTCGCGGTCGGCGAAGCTCATGCCTTCCGGTCCCTCGGACGCGATCACCGTCCGGCCCTCGCGGTCGAGCACGAACATGGAGCCCATGTAGCGCGCGGTCGCCACCCGGCGGAGCAGCAAGGCGCGGCGAAGCTCGGGCGAGAGCGCCATGACGCCGGGAAGGCGCAAGCTGTCCGCGACGGATTGCAGCGAGAGATCGTAGGTCTCGATCGTGCGCGCGATGTCGCCATCGAGCGCGGCCAGCAGGTCCTCGGTGCCCGAGATGGCGATGGCGCGCGCGGAGGCACGCTCCGTCCACAGCACCCAAGTGCCGACGGCGAGCAGCCCAGCCACGAGCAGCGCGGTCGCGATCGCGCCGACGCGCGAGCAGGCGCCGACTCCGCCGCCGCCATCCCACGATCCAACCTACCAGCCTCACCACGCCCTGCATGGTCTCCCCTCCGCGCGGACGGGGACAGCAGACGCCAAGAGTTCTTACGGAAGAGTTAACGTGCGGGCGATGATCTGCGGGTTGAGGACGAGTTTCAGGGAATCCGAGCATGTGTTCCCTCGCCATCAGCGCCGCGCGCGACTTGCGTAGCAACACCGATGGCGACACCTTCGCAGTCCGGCATCATCGAAGAAGCCTTCGCCCTATGTCCCGCCCTCAGCGCCCCGCCCGCACCCGCTCCACCGTGCCTCTCCCCGCACCAGCCCCGAAGATCTATCGCCACGCGCAGGAGGCCGTTGCCCGGCCCGAAGCGGGGGCGGCGCCGCGCTTCCGGGCGAAGCGAGAGAAGGCCACCTACCGCTACGACAGCAGCCTCTCGCCCGCGCTGGACTGGGACGCGAGCGGGACTGCCGCAGAACTGGGGGTCAGGCGGCTACCGCCATTGGCGCGTAGGGGTCGTTGGCTGGTTGGCATCTCTGTCCGAAGCCGGAACCGAGCGTGCCGTTGTAGACGGCGCAACGGACCCGGAGCAGGCGATCGGCCCCTCGCCGCGACCAGCGCATCTGCTGCGACTTGGCCATCCGGCGGTTCACCAGGAAGTTGGCTGTGCCTTCCGTGATTGAGGTGCCAACGCGCGAGCCGGCACGGTGCCGCTCGGCGTAGTTGACCATCCAGTCGCTCTGGCCGGTGAGATAGCCATCCAGCGCGTGCAAGGCGGTCCACAACTTTCGTGACGGTGCGATGGACTTTCGCCTGCCCGGCTCGCCCTGGAAATGGTGCATGACCGCGCGGATACGATCAATGCTGATTTGGGCATCCTTGGCCTTGCCGTTCCACAGCCGCCAGTGCAGCCGCTCGACCGCCTCGACGATCACCGCCTTCGCCGCCGCCCGCGCCGGCTCGTCATCCGACAGCGCGCGGGCGATTTGCTTCAGGTGCTGAAGCCGCATGGCGATGTGGAACCAGTCGAGCATCGGCATCCCAGTAACGCCGGCATCGGCGAGAATGCGTCGGAGCCCAGAGCAGCCGTCGGTGACGGCTGGCAACGCCGTTTCGTCGGCTCGCCCGACGGCGTCGAGGCTGCGCCGGAGCAGCACTCTGATGTCCGTATCGGCTTGCGCGACGGCGCCGAACACCTGCCGCCCGTCAGCCTGCGTCTCGACATTGCCGACCCTGACCTCCAGATGCCGCTCGCCATCCTCACAGCTCCGGATGAAGGTGGAATCCAAGGTCACCACGATCGCCGGGGCCGTCCTTGCCGGCTTGGCCACGGCCTCATTCCAAAGCACCTCGCCGATGGTCAGAGTGTGACGGCGCAAGGTCTCGGGATCCGTCCCGGCGTCACCCGGGAGCCTGTGCGCCAGCACGCCGGCTGCCATCCGATAGGTCATCAGGGCGCAGAGATGCGCCTGCAGCTGATCCAACTCTGGTGTCGACCGGCAATGCGATGGCCATCCCATGCCGGCCTCGATCCCGCCACACCCAGCACAGCGAAATCGGGGCAACCGCACCGTGACCGGGCCGAACAGCGTCGCGACCGCATGCGCGCGGTCGTCCTTCACGCGGCAAACACGGCGACAGCTGCGGCAGTCCGGTCGTCGAACGGCGTGGCCCCTGGCTTGCGCGGCGACGACCTCCTGGTGCAGGCCTGCCAGCAACAGCTTCCCGTCGGCCAGGGTCAAACCCAGATGGGCAACATCGCCGAGATCGTCGGGCCGGTTGATCGTCATGACGTCAGCGCACCGCTCCTCGCCGTCGGCCCCAGTTGTCACCAGCCTCACGATCCAAGCCACGCATCCACTCCCAGCCAGAGAACAGACGCGAACATACCCCTCTAGCGCTTGCACCCCCAACCTCGCGGCAGTCCCGCCAAGTCACAGCAAACGACCCATACCCGCCAGTGACGGTAGCTGCCTGACCCCAGTTCTGCGGCAGTTCCGATCATCATGCTGACACTGCCGCACGAGACTCCTATCGCACGGCCAACTCGAAACCCATCCGGAGCGCGGCGTTGCGGATGTGGCTCGCCATCGCGTCCCGTGCAGCCTCTGCCGACCTCGTGCCGACGGCGTTGCGTATGGCTGTATGCTCTTCGATCGTGATGCGGATGATGTCGCTGGCCGAGATGCCAGGACGGACCCGTGCCGCGAGTATGGTTTCCGAGATCTGGTCCGACAGGAAACTGATCACCTTCGCGATGTAGGGATTCCTTGCAGCACCGGCCACGGCGCGGTGAAAATCCAGGTCAGCTTCCACGCCGCCCGTCGGATCATCAACCTCGTCCACCATCCTGTTCAGAGCGGAGGAGATCGCCGCCAACTCGCTCGGTCCGTGGCGCTCCGCAGCCAGGCCGGCGCTCTGGATCTCCAGGATCGCGCGCAGCTCGAATAGGCTCTGCAGCGTCATCGGATCGGCCAGCATCTCGCGATCGAAGCGCAGCGGCGCCGCCGGCTGGCCGCGCACGACGAAGGCGCCCACCCCTTGGCGCGAGTGCACCACGCCGTCGGCGCGCAGGCGCGAGATTGCCTCACGCACCACGTTGCGGCTGACGCCGTAGGCATCCGCCAGGGCCTGCTCGGTCGGCAGGCGGTCACCGGCCTTCCAGCGGCCTTCCGCGATGGCCGCACCGAGCAGGTAGGCTACGCGCGACGGCAGTTGCGGCGCCCGGTCGATCATCTGCATCCCATCTTCTCCGTTCCGCGGACAGCAGGCGGTCTCAGGCCAGGATCCGCCCCGGGCTCATGGTTCCCGCGGGATCCAGTCCCGCTTTCACGGCACGCATCAGGGTGGCCTCGATCGGTGACAGGCGCTGCAGGAAGTGCTCGCGCTTCAGGCGTCCAATGCCGTGCTCCGCACTGATCGAGCCGCCGAAGCGATCCACGATGGTAAACAGCTCTTCCTCGCAGTGCTCGATCGTCGTCTTCACGGTCGCGGGCGGTGTACCTCGCGGCGGCAAGACATTGTAATGCAAATTGCCGTCGCCGACATGGCCGTACACGATCGGCCGCACGGCGGGGAACATACGCGCCATCGCAGCATCAGCCGCGCGGATGAACTCCGCGAGGCTGGAGATCGGCACCGAGACGTCGGTGCGCAGGTGACGGCCCTCACGGTGCTGCGCCTCTACCAGGTCCTCGCGCAGCCGCCAGAACTGGGCCGCTTGCGCGCGGTTCTGGGCGATGATGCCGTCCAGCACCGGTCCAGCCTCGATCTGCTCGCCCAGGAAGCGCTCGAACAGGGTCGGCAGATCCACGAGCCCGCTCGCGGCCACCCCCATCAGCACCGTGATCGGCGCCGACTGATCGAACGGCTCGCGCAGGTCCGGAAAGGTGGCGAGCGTGAGGTCGACGCACGGGCGCGGCATCATCTCGAACGCGCTGAGCAGATCGGACAGGTCGCGACGCGCGCGCGCGTAGAGATCGAGTGCTGCGTCCACCGAGGGCAGGGCGAGCAACGCGGTCTGCACCTGCGTCGGGCGGGGGAACAGCTTCAACGCGGCGGCAGTGACGATGCCCAGCGTGCCCTCGGCGCCGATGAATAGCTGCTTCAGGTCGTAGCCCGTGTTGTCCTTGCGCAGCGCCCGCAGCCCGTCCCAGACCTGCCCATCCGGCAGCACCACTTCCAATCCCAGCACCAGGTCGCGCGCCATCCCGTAGCGCAGCACGTTCACGCCGCCGGCATTGGTGGCGATGTTGCCGCCGATCTGACAACTGCCCTGCGCGCCCAGGCTGAGCGGGAAGTGGCGGTCCTGCGCCTCGGCCGCGCGGTGCAGATCCTGCAGCACGCAGCCAGCCTCAGCGACCATGCTGAAATTGGCGGCGTCCACCGCGCGCACCCCGTTCAGCCGCTCCAGGCTGATCACCACCTCATCGCCCTCGGCCGAGGGCACGGCACCGGCTACCAGCCCGGTGTTGCCGCCCTGCGGCACCACCTTCACGCCGGCGCCATGGCAGAGCCGCACTGCCGCGGCCACCTCGGCGGTGCTGGCCGGCCGGATCACTGCGAGTGGGCGGCCGACATGGTCACCCGACCAATCCTGGCAGTAGCGCGCGAGGCCGGCCCCGTCGCGCACCGTGCCACGCTCACCCAGCAGGGCGTTCAGCTGGCCGACGAAGCCGACGAGGACATCCATGTGTGCAGCCTGGCATCATGTGGGGTTGTCCTACGATAGGATATCAGGCAGACTTCCACAACAAGCAGGTGAATGCGCTCCCATGCAGGGCGCATCGGCATCCGAGGAGCAGGGAGACGTTCATGTACGTCACCGAGGACGGCGAGCGCGTGCTGGTCATAGACGGCCACATCCATCTCTGGGATGCGCGGCCGGAGAACCGGCGCAACCGCTACGGCTTCACCTTCATCGAGAGCTTCTGGGGCTCGCACGTGGGCATGACGCCCGCCGCGGAGCGCTGGGATTTCGAGCGCTTCCTGCACTACGGCGTCGAGGGCGCGGCACAGGATCTGTTCGTGGACGGCTACTGCGATCTCGCAGTCATGCTGCCGACCAACCTGCGCGACTTCTTCGTGGACGGGTTCAACACCGTCGAGCAGTGCGCCGCCCTCAAGCGCGCCTACCCCGACCGCATCGTGCTGAACGGCCGCATTGATCCGCGCGATGGGCAGGCGGGGCTCGAGCAGCTGGAGGCGGAGCACGCGGCCTGGGGCTTCAAGGGCGTGAAGATGTACACGGCCGAGTGGAACGGCGAGTCGCGCGGCTACACGCTGCGCGAGGACATCGTCGGGCCGTACATGGAGCGGTGCCGGGCGCTCGGTATCCGCAACATCCACGTCCACAAGGGCCCGACCATCCATCCCCTGAACATGGATGCGTTCGACGTGCGCGACGTGGACTACGTGGCCACCGCGTTCCCCGACCTGAACTTCATCGTTGATCATTGCGGCATGCCGCGCATTGACGATTTCTGCTGGATCGCCGGGCAGGAGCCGAACGTTTACGGCGGGCTGGCGCTGATCCCGTCCTTCATCCATGCGCGGCCGAAGTACTTCGCGCGCATGATGGCCGACCTGCTCTACTTCCTCGGCCCGGACCGGCTGATCTTCGGCTCGGATTACGGCATCACCAGCCCGAAATGGATCGTCGAGAAGCTGATGCGCTTCGAGTTCGACGATGAGACGGCCCAGGAGGCCGGGCACCAGATGACGCTGGAGAACAAGCGCAAGATCCTGGGCCTGAACGCCGCGCGCCTGTACGGGCTCGACGCGGACGCGTTGCTGGCGCTGCCGCCCGTGCAGGTTGGGCGGGCACCGGCGCGCGAGGCCGCGTAAAGCTGCGCCGCCGGATCGGTTGCTTCCGATGTCGAGGCACGCGGAGATCATGGCGCGGCTGGACGAGGTGCTCGACCCGGAGCTCGACCGCTCGGTCGTGGAGATGGGCTTCATCCAGGATGTCTCGGAGGCGGACGGCGCGGTGCGCGTCTCCTTCCGCCTACCTACCCATTGGTGCGCAGCGAACTTCGCCTTCCTGATGGCGCTCGACATGCGCACGGCGGTCGAGGCACTGGACTGGGTGCAGGGCGCCGAGGTGCGGCTGCTGGATCATTTTGCTTCCGGGCGCATCAATCGCGCGATCACGGAGCGGCGCGGCTTCGCCGATGCCTTTCCCGGTGAGGCCTCCGGCACCCTGGCGGAGGTGCGCCGCAGCTTCGGCGAGAAGGCTTACCTGGCACGGCAGGATGTTCTGCTGGGCGCGCTGGTGCAGGCGTTGGGGGTGGCGGGCGCGCTCGCTCTCCGGCTGCGCGACTTGGATGCGCTCACGCGCAACTCCAGCGTCCTGCGCGGCGAGACGCTGCGCTACGTCGCTGCGCGACGGCAATTCGGCGGCCCGGCGCTGCCGGACGCGCCGGCCTTCACCGATCTCGGCGGCAACGCGGTGACGCCCGAAGGCTACGCCGATCACAGACGGTTTGCCCGGCGCACCCGCGGCGCCGCGGAAGCCAATGCCGAGCACTGCCGGCTGCTGATGCACGCGCGCCGGGTCGCGCCGGCTCCGGAAGATCATTCCAGCCCGGCAGGCCTGTATGAATGACGGCTACGAGATCGGACTGATCGCCCTCTACACCAGGGGCTGAACGAACCAGATCGGCGAAGGGGAAACCAAGAATGACGAACAATACTGTTCCAGGCGGGATCAAGCGACGGCGGATCCTCGCCGGCATGGCTGCGGCGGGTGCCGCCGCCGGTGCTGCGACGCTAGGCGGACGGGCGCGCGCGGCGGACGCGCCGTTCGTGCCCTACAGCAACAAGAGCCTCGATTTCTACTTCTTCGTCTGCCAGCAGGAAGCGGTGAAACGCGCCGTGGAGGGCAAGGGCTGGCGCTTCCAGGCGGTGAACGCCAATTTCGACAACACCACGCAGCTGGAGCAGTGGAACTCCCTGCTGCTCAACAATCCGTCGGCGATCATCTCCGACCCGATTGACAGCCAGGCGATCGTCAGCGTGATCAAGCGTGCCACCGCGAAGAAGGTCGCGGTCGGCATCATCGATACGCCCGCTACTGGAGGCGATGTCGCGATCACGGTGGATTTCGACAACTACCAGGGCGGCGTGATGGCCGCCGAAGCGATCGTGGACGCGCTGAAGAAGAAGCACGGCAGCCCGAAGGGCACGGTGCTGAACTGCTACGGCGCGCTGCAGAGCGTTGCTTGGCGCCTGCGCAAGGAAGGCATGGACGCCACGTTCAAGAAATACCCGGACATCAAGCTGCTGGACCGCCCCACCGAGGGCTTGCTGAAGAACATGCTGAGCGTCACCGCCAACACCCTGTCCGAGTTCCCGGACCTGGATGCCGTGCACGCGCCCAGCGACACGCCATCGCGCGGCATCGTCACCGCGCTGCAGCAGAAAGGGCGCTGGAAGAAGGTTGGCGAGGACGGGCACGTGGTCTTCGTCAACATAGACGGCGAGCCGGTCGCGCTGCAGTGGATCCGGGAAGGCTACATGGACGCCGACATCTCGCAGGACCCGATCGCCTACGCGCAGATCACCGTGGACATGCTGGACAAGTATGCCATAAAGCAGCAGGCGGTGCCGCTCGGCCCTTACGAGAACAAGAATTACTACTGGGAAAAGGGCGAGATCAAGAAGTCCGACAGCGGCCCGAGCCTGGTCATCCCGCCGTTCGTGATCAACGCGAAGAACGTGGACGACAAGCGACTCTGGGGCAATATCGCCTACAACGATTGGGGCCTGCACTACAAGTAACGTCAGCTTTCCGATTGGCGGCGGGCCGCGGGCCCGCTGCCTTGTCCCGCGAGGACGCGATGAGCATTCCCCTGCTGGAGACACGCAACGTCGTCAAGCGCTACGGCGGCGTGCATGCGCTGAAGGGCGTGTCGCTGCAGATCGAGGCCGGCACGGTGCACGGCCTGCTCGGCGAGAACGGCGCTGGCAAGTCCACGCTGGTCAAGATCGTCGCGGGATTGGTGCAGCCGACCGAGGGCGAGATCCTGCTCGACGGCGCGCGCATCGCCGCCGCCGACGTGCGCGCGATGGAGGAGCACGGGGTGTTCCTGGTGCCGCAGGAACCGATGATCGTCGGCGGCCTCTCGGTGGCGGACAATCTGATGCTCGGGCGCTGGCCCATAGGGCGCATGGGCATTGACGACCGGCGCATGCACGCCATGGCCACGGAGTTCCTGGCCGGCACCGGACTTGATTCCCGCCAGCCGGCGGCTGGGCTGAACGCGGTGGACCGGCGCAAGCTGAACATCCTGCGCGCCTTGCACAGCGGCGGCCGGCTGATCATCCTGGACGAGCCGACCACCGCGCTGACGTTGGCCGACCGCGCGCAGCTTTTCGCCTTCATGAGTCGACTCAAGGCGCAGGGAGTCACCTTCCTGTTCATCTCCCACTACAACGAGGAGATCCTGGAAATCTGCGATGCCGTCTCGGTGCTGCGCGATGGCGAACTCGCCGCCGGCAACCGCCCGATCGGCACTGATAGGCTCGGGCGGCCTGAGCGAGCTGGTCCTGGGCCACGGTCTGGAGCTGTTCCACCGCGCGCCGGCGCCACCCGCAGAGTCGGGCAAGGCGTGGCGGCTGAGCGACGTGCGAGGTGCCGGGCTGTCGGTGGATCACCTGACCCTCGCGCCTGGGGAGATCGTGGGCTTCGCGGGCCTGCCCGGGTCGGGAGCGCGCGAACTTGGGCGGGCGCTGTTCGGCCTCCTGCCAGGCTGCACCGGACGCATCGGCCAGGGAGATGAGGGCCAGGAAGACGAGGCGCGTCCCCTGCCCGCGCACCCGGCAGCAGCCCTGGCGGCGGGCATCGCTTTCCTGTCCGAGGACCGGCTGAAGGACGGCGTGGTGGCGATCGGGTCCATTCACGACAATATCTGCCTCTCCTCGCTCGGCCACGTGTCGCGCCACGGCTGGATCTCCGGCGCACGGGAAGCGTCGCTGGTCCGGCGCTTCTTCGGCGCGCTCGGCATCAAGGCGGACGGCCCCGCGACGCGCGTCGGCGCGCTGAGCGGCGGCAACCAGCAGAAGGTGTGCCTGTCTCGGCTGCTGGCGACCGAACCGCGGCTGCTGATCCTGAACGAGCCGACGCGCGGCATTGATGTCGGCGTGAAGGAGGAGGTGCACCGGCTGATAGACGAGCTGACCCGCTCGGGCGTCAGCGTCATCGTGGTGTCGTCCGATCTCGACGAGACGCTGCGCATCGTGGACCGCGTCGTGCTGTTCGCCGGCGGCCGCGTGGTCGCCGACCGTCGTGCCGGCGAGCTGACCAAGGACGAGGTGCTCGCGACCGCTTTCACCTCCCAGTCGGCCGGGCCTCCGGCCGCAGCCTCAGCCGAGGAACGCATTGATGCCTGAGACCGTCGCACGGGTCGGCGCTCGCAATCCGATCCCCGCCGCCCGCCCGGCGCCGCCGCGCGGGTTGACCGGCCGCACCGTGCTGCGCAAGAGCCTGCAGCACGTGGTGTGGGGCTGGCTGGTCGGCCTGGTGATCATCTTCGGGCTGCTGAACAGCTTCTTCTTCTCCACCGCCAACCTGCAGAACATCCTGGTGCAGGCCACCGTGCTCGGGCTGCTGGGCTTGGCGCAGGCGCTGCCGCTGCTGGTGAGCGAGATAGATCTCTCGATCGCGGCGAACACCGGGTTCTCCTCCGTGATCGGCGCGCTGCTGGTGACGCAGCTGGGCGTTCCGAGCCTGTTGGGGGCCGCAGTCGGCGTGGCGGTCGGCGCAGGGATCGGGTTCGTCAACGGCCTCTGCATCACGCGGCTGCGCATGGTGTCGCTGATCGAATCGCTCGGCATGATGATCATCCTGCAGGGCGCGCTGCTCGCGATCACGCAAGGCAACACGATCACCGACATGCCTGACAGCTACACCTGGATCGGGCAGGCCACCGTCGGCGGCTGGCCGGTGATGCCGCTCGTTCTGCTCGCCGGCTTCGTGGGCATGAGCCTGCTGCTGCGCCGCACCGTGCTCGGCCGAAGCCTATACGCCACCGGCGGCAACGCGGCGGCGGCCTTCGTCGCAGGCATCCGAACCAACCGCGTGAAGGTGATCGCGTTCACGCTCTCCGGCCTGATCTCCGGCATCGCCGGCTACTTGCTGGCGGCGTGGCAGATGGCCATCACGTCGGATCAGGGCAACGGCTTCCTGCTCTACGCCATCGCGGCCCCGATCATCGGCGGCGTCAGCGTGTTCGGCGGGCGAGGCAACACGCTTGGCATCTTCGGCGGCGTTCTGCTGCTCACCGTGATCCATGTCGGGCTGTCCGTGGTGTCCGTGCCGTCCTTCTACGTGAACATGATCGGCGGCGTGCTGATCTTCGTCGCCGTCGCGGTGGATGCGGTGCGGGTCAACCTGATCGGGGAGACTTGAGTTGGGAACTTGAGTTTCTGGGCGGAACATCGGGACAATGAGACGCTGGGGAGGAAATAGAATGAACCGTAGGGTGCTGATGACAGGCGCGGCGCTGGCGCTGCTCACGGGCGGCGGAGCCGGGGCGCTGGCTCAGGGCAAAACGCTGAACGTGGCCGTCATCATAAAGGCCACGGACTCCGACTTCTGGCAGTACATGGTGACCGGAGCGCAGAACTACGCGCACGACCACCCGGACGTGAAGGTCACGGTTTACGGCCCCGCCTCGGAGGCGGACGTGGATCAGCAGGTCGCGATTCTGGAGAACGTCGTGACCCGGCATCCGGACGGAATCCTGATCGCGCCATCGAGCTCCGACGCACCAGCGCCGGCGATCGAGCACGCGATGTCCATGGGCATTCCGGTCGTCACGGTGGACAACAGGGTGAATGGCGTGAAGGTCGCAGCGCATCTCGCGACCGACAATCTCAAGGCTGGCGGGCTGGCCGCAGACAAGCTCGTCGAGCTGATCAAGGCCGCCGGCCACCCGCTCTCGGGCAAGATCGGCCTGATCAGCGCCTACGCGGGCGTCGAGGTGCTGACCAACCGCGACGAGGGCTTCACCAAGCGCCTCGCCGAGATCGCGCCGGGGATCAAGATCCTTCCCGTGCGCTACATTGATAACGATATCCAGAAGGCGATGTCGTCGGCCACGGACGTTCTCTCCGCGAATCCTGACATCCTGGGCTTCTTCGCCGACAACAACCACAGCGCAGACGGCACCGCGCTCGCGCTGCGCAGCAGCGGCAAGGCTGGCCGCGTGCTGGCCGTCGCCTTCGACTCCGATCCGCAGGAGGTGGACGCGCTGCGAGACGGAATCCTGAGCGCGCTCGTGGTGCAGGACCCTTACAGCATGGGTTACAAAGGCATGGAGTACGTGGTGGAGGCCATCAACAAGAAGCCTCTACCTTCGTACACGGATACCGGCGTTGCCGTGATCACCAAGGCCAACATGGACGAGCCGAAGATGAAAGGCTTGCTGAACCCGCTCACGCTGAAGAAGTAGCATGTCCAGCCTCTCCCCGCAGGCGGCGGCCCGGCCCGGCGCGACCCCGATCCTGCGCCTTGAGGCGATCTGCAAGACTTTTCCCGGCGTGCGTGCGCTCTCGGACGTGCATCTCGAGCTGATGCCGGGCGAAGTGCATGCGCTGCTGGGGGAGAACGGCGCCGGCAAATCAACGCTCATCAAGATCCTGATGGGCGCGATCCCGGCCAACTCGGGGCGCATCCTCATCGCCGGCGAGGAGACCGAGATACGGTCGCCGCTCCGCGCCCAGGCGCTGGGGCTCGCCGCCGTCTATCAGGACGTGATGCTTGCCCGGCAACTCACGGTGGGCGAGAACTTCTTCATGGGGCACCTGCCACTCACTGGCGGGGTCGTGGATTGGGCGCGGGTCTGGCGGGACACCAGCGCGTTCCTGCGCTCGCTCGGCATCCATACCGATCCGCGCACCCCCGTAGCCGAGCTGCCGATCGCGCAGCAGCAATTGGTGGCGATCGCCAAGGTGGTCTGGACCGGCGCGCGGGTGATCATCTTCGACGAGCCGACCGCGCTCCTGACCAGTGCCGAGACGGACGTGCTGTTCGGCCTCATCGCCCGGCTGAAGCACGAGGGAAAGGCCATCATCTACATCTCCCATCGCTTGGAGGAGATCTTCCGTATCTGCGACACCGCCACGGTGCTGAAGGACGGCGGCTTCGTGGGCCGCCTCTGCGTCGCGCAGACCAACGAGGATGAGCTGGTCTCGCTCATGGTCGGCCGAACGCTCGACAAAGCCTATCCCCGGCGCGAGGCAACGCCCGGCGAGGTGGTTCTGGAGGTGCGCGGGATCTCTGCCGTCGGGGCGGCTGCACCGGGTCAGCCTTGCCGCCCGCGCCGGCGAGATCCTTGGCTTGTACGGCCTGGTCGGCGCCGGCCGCACCGAGCTGCTGCGCGTGATCTTCGGTGCCGATCCGTTCGATGAGGGCGAGATCCTGCTCGCCGGCGAGCGCGTGCTGCCGCGCGGCCCGCGCGACATGATCCGACGCGGCGTGGGCCTACTCACCGAGGACCGTAAGCACCAGTCGCTCGCCCTGCCGCTCGATGTGCGGACCAACCTCAACTTGGTGGTCACAGGCCGCCGCGGCGGCTTCATTGACCGCGACGCCGAGCGCGCGGTGACCCGGCGGTTCACCGAAGCGCTGAACATCCGCACCCCCTCGCCGTTTCAGAAAGTGGTCAATCTCAGCGGCGGCAACCAGCAGAAGGTGGTCATCGGCAAATGGCTGGCCACCAACCCGCGCGTGCTGCTGTTCGACGAGCCGACCATCGGCGTGGATGTGGGCGCGCGCATGGAGATCTACGGGCTGCTGCATCGCTTGGCGGGGGAGGGCCGCGCGATCATCATGGTGTCCTCTTACCTTCCGGAAGTCATCGGTTTGTCGGACCGGATCATGGTCATGCATGGAGGACGCGTCATGGGCACGGTGGCCGGACAGGAGGCCGACGAGGAGAGCCTGCTTCGCCTCGCATCCGGACTGGCGGCCTGACCATGCCGGATACGGCGCATCCGACGACTCCCGCGCGCGGCAGGCAGCCTCGAGCGAGCGGACGCGGCAGCTTCTCGATCTGGAGCCGCTACAGCACGGAGCTGACGCTGGCTGGAATCCTGCTCGCCTTCGTGGTGCTGCTGAGCTTCGCCACCCCCTACTTCCTGACCGACGAGAACCTCTCGAACCTGGTCAAGCAATCGGCGATCAATGGCGTGATCGCCCTAGGGGTGACCGCGGTGATCATTTCCGGCGGCATTGACCTCTCAGTAGGCGCGGTCGCGGGACTCGCCGGCGTGGTCGCGGCGATGCTGATGACGCAGGGCGTGCCGACGCTGGCAGCCTGCGCCGCGGCGTTGGCCGCCTCGGCCGCGGTCGGCGTCCTGAATGCCGTGATGGTTTACGAGGGCCGGATTCCGCCGTTCATCGCGACCCTGGCCACCATGACCATGGGGCGTGGCCTGATCAAGCTGGTCACCGACGCGCGCATGGTGACCGGCCTGCCAGCGGGATTCCTGCAATTCGGCCAGGCCAGCTATCTCGGCGTGCCGTCGCAGTTCTGGGTCTGGATGGTGTTGTCCGCCGGCATGATCGTGGTGCTGACCCGCACGCGGTTCGGCCGCGCCGTCTATGCCATCGGCGCCAGCCCCGAAGTGGCGCGCCTCAGCGGCATCAACCTGCGCAGCAATCTCTACGCAGTCTATGCACTCGGCGCGCTGATGGCTGGCATCGCCGGGCTGGTGCTGACCGCGCGGGTGCGCATGGCGTCACCGACCGCGGGAACCAATTACGAGCTCTACGCCATCGCTGCCTCGGTGATCGGCGGTGCGAGCTTGAACGGGGCGCAGGGCACTATCGTCGGCTCGATCCTCGGCGCACTGATCATGACCACCATCACCAATGGCGGCAACCTGCTGGGCATTGATGCCTTCACCCTGGAGATCGCGATCGGCGCGTTGATCGCGCTGGCGGTCTGGGCGGACAAGCTGCGCACGGGTGGGACGCGGTAGGGATCGGGCCATATCGCCCCGTTCAGCTCAACACGATCCCGCCGTCCACGTTCAGCGACTGGCCGGTCACGAAAGCCGACAAGTCCGAGGCCAGGAAACACACCGGGCCGACCACGTCCTCCGGCTGGCCCAGTCGGTGCAGGGCCGTCCGACCCACCCAGAGGTCCACGTTGGCCTGGTCGCCGAGGTTGGTGCGGCCCATCTCGGTCACGATGATGCCGGGGCAGACGCAGTTGGCAGTGATGCCGTCCGTCCCGACCTCTTGGGCGAGAACGCGCGTGAAGCCCATGATGGCGGCCTTGGACGCTGAGTAGTGCGCCTGCGCGGGGGCGCCATGCTTGCCGCCGATGGAGGCTATGTTGACGATACGGCCGTAGCGCCGGGCGCGCATGTGGGGCAGCAGCGCCTGCGTCACCAGGAAGGTGCCCTTGGCGTTCACGTCCATCACCGCATCCCACTGCTCCTCACCCAGCGCGTCCACGGTCGCGGCGATCAGGATACCGGCGTTGTTGACGAGGGCGTCCACCTGACCCATGCGCGAGACCGCCTCGTCAGCCATGGCGCGCACCTGGGCCCGGACGCTCACGTCGGCCAGCAGCGCGGCCGAGCGGCGGCCCATCGCCTCGATCTCGCCGCGCACCGTCTGCAACTCGTCCTCCTGCCGCGCCACATCGTTCACGGCGACGTCGAAGCCCTCCCGCGCCAGTCCCAGCGCTACGGCCCGGCCGATGCCGCGGCTCGCCCCTGTCACGAGTGCTGTGCGCCCCTCTCCCATCCCGGCCATGCTTCATCCCTCCTAGAAGAACCTGATCTCGCCGTGCAGCACCGCGAAGCTGACGGCCGTGATCATCACGACGCCGCGCACCTCGTTCTGCAAATAGAAGGGTGCGCCCAGGAGATTGAGGCCGTTGTCGAGCATGCCGATGATCGCCACGCCGACCAGCGTTCCCTGCACCGTCGCCCGCCCCGGCTTGAACGCTGTCATGCCGAGGAACACGGCGGTCAGGCTGTCGAGCAGATAGGGCTCGCCAGCGCCAGGCTGCCCGGTGCCGAGCCGCGCGGTCAGCATCACGCCGCCGAGTGCTGCGCCGAGAGCCGACAAGGCAAGCGCCACGAGGCGGCAGCGGTTCACCTGGATGCCAGACAGGCGCGCGGCCTGGATGTTCGCCCCGGTGGCGACCACGGCGCGGCCGAGCCTCGTGTGGTTCAGCAGCACGTAGAAGCCGGCAGCCATGACCGCCGCGATGCAGGTCGGCACCGGGATCACGCCCGCGACGCGGCCGGTCGCGATGGCGTAGAAGCCGCGCGGGAAGCTCGCGTAGATCGAGTCGCCGCCGTCGTAGGCGTAGTTGAGGCCGAGCGCGATCGGCCCCATCGCGAGCGTCGCGATCAGCGAGGGGATGCGCAGCCTCGTCACCAGCAGCCCGTTGACGATGCCGATCACCGTGCCGGCCAGCACGGCCGCGACGATCGCACCGATGACGGGCAAGCCCTGCCAAACCATCAGCCCGGCGACCAGCACGCCCGAGAGCCCGGCCACCTCACCCACCGAGAGATCGAATTCGCCGCTCGCGACCGCGACCGTCAGCCCCGAGGAGATCACCGTCAACACGGAGATCTGGATCAGGATGTTGGTGAGGTTCGACGCCGAGACGAAGCGGCCGCTGGCCAGTGCGAAGCCCGCGAAGATGACGAGGGCGGCGACGAGCGTGCCGTAACGCGCGGCGAGCAGGCTGGCCGCCGGGCGGCTCCTCTGCGGGCGGGCGACAGTCGCGGTGGCGTCCATGTCAGCTGACCTCCAGCACGAGGCGGTCCTCGGATAAGGCATCCCGCAGCAGGCAAGACCGCGCAGACCCCCGGGCGATGCAATAGACGCGGTCGCAGAGCGCCGCCAATTCGGCAAATTCGGCGCTCGCGACCAGCACGGCGGCGCCCTGCCGCGCCAAGTTGCGCACCAGCGCGTGCAGCTCGGCCTTGCTGCCCACGTCCACGCCCTCGGTCGGGTTGTCGAGCAGCAGCACGGCAGGATGCCCACCCTGCCCAGACGTCGCTTCATCGGCGGCGCGGGCGAGCCAGCGGCCGAACGCCACTTTCTGCTGGTTGCCGCCGGAGAGCTGCGCGATGTCCTGGTGCGGCCCGGTGCATTTCACCCGAAGGCGTCCAATCAAGGCGCGCGCCAGCGCCAGCGCCGCGCGGGCGCGCATGAATCCCCAGCGGCTGACCTCCGGCTGCGCCAGTGAGGCGGAGAGGAGGTTCTCCTCCACGGATAGGCCGCGGAACACTGCCTTGCGCAGCCGGTCATCGGCCACCAGGACGATTCCAGCCCCGACTGCCTCGGCAACGCTGCGGGGCAGGCGTGGGAGACTTGCCAGGCGCGCCCGATCCGCTCGCGCCGGATGGGGAACGCCGGCCAGCCGTTCCAGAAGCCTGGTCTGTCCCGCCCCCAGCACGCCCGCGATCCCCACCACCTCGCCACGCCGCACGACCAGCTCCGGCACGTCAAGGGTGCCGACGCGCAAGCCGCGCAGATCCACAACCGGCTCGCCATCCGCGGCATGGCTGGTCCAGTCCACGGTCTCGACGGCCCGGCCCACCATCAGGCGGACCACCTCGGGCAGTGTGGTCTCCGCCACCGGGCCGTCATGGACCTTGCGGCCGTCTCGCAGCACCGCGACGCGATCGCAGTGCGCGAACACCTCGGAGAGGTGGTGCGAGATGAACAGGATGCTCAATCCCTGCCGGCGCAGATCGGCGAGGAAGGCGAACAGGCGCCCGGTCTCGGCCAGCGTCAGCGACGCGGTCGGTTCGTCGAGGACGAGGATGGCGGGGTCGTGCGCGAGCGCCTTGAGGATGTCGAGGATCTTGGTCTCGCCGAGGCCCAGCTCGCCGCACTCTTGGTCGAGCGCCACTCGCACGCCGAAGCGGTCCGCGAGCCGGCGGGCCTCGGCGCGCAGGTCGCCGCCGCGGATCAGCCCGGCGCGCACCGGCTCGCGGCCGAGCATGATGTTCTGCGCGCCGGTGAGCGACGGAATGACCGCGACTTGCTGGTGCGCGACCGCTATCCCGGCCGCCAGGGCGTCGGCCACGCCGCGCAGCGTGACCGGCCGCCCGTCCACCTCCAGCGTTCCCGCATCCGGCACCTCGGCGCCGCAGACCGCCTTGACCAGCGTGGACTTCCCAGCCCCGTTGGCGCCGACGAGCGCGAGCATCTCGCCCGCCCGCAGATCGAGGTCCACGCCCGCGAGCGCGACCGTTCCCGCGTAGGCTTTCCGCACCCCGCGGGCGCGCAGGCGGACGACGCCTGGGACTATCCCAGGCGTCGCGCCCTGGATCATGCCTTCATCCCGGCCACCGCGCGGTCGCGATAGATGTAATAGAGGTCGGTCGCGTCGTAGGTGGGCTGACCCGCGGGCGGGATGTTGACGCCGCTGACGAGCAGCGGCGCTGGGAACTCGACGGTTGGCACCGGCACCACCTCCTTCGCCGGGCGGCCCTTGGCGACGATCTCGTTGATGAGCCAGCCCGTGTAGGCGCCCCAGATCTCGAACGCCTGCGCGCAGGTGGCCTTGAGCGGGTAGGAGGGATCGCGCATCCGGTCCAGCGCGGTCGGGTGGCCGTCGCAGCCGACGACGAAGATGCGGTCCTGCATCCCGCGCGACTTCACGACCTCCGCCGCCGCCATCGCCGGCTCGTCCCAGGGACACCAGATGCAGTCGAGATCGGTGCCGAAGCGCGTCAGCCAGTCGTTCACCGCGTTCTGCGTGGCCTCGTAGAACCCGGCATACTGGATCACCCGATCCGCCTTGAGGCTGATCCACTCGTTCTCGGTCAAGACGGCGCGCATGACCTTGCCTCGCTTGCGCGTGCCGTGGTGGAAGTTCGCGATGACGGCGCAGATGTTGGCGGACTGCTTCCCCTCGCCTAGGAGGTGGTCAACCATGTACTGCGTGTACTGCCCACCCATCACCCAGTTGTTGCTGGTGATGTCGGCGATGGCCGGTGCTTGCCAGCCGGAATCGAGGCTGAAGAACGGGATCTTCGAGCGTGCAAGGTCGTCCAGCGCGCTGTGCGCGGCCGTAAGCGTGCCATACATGACGAGGATGGCGTCCGCTTTGGCGGTGATCGCGTCCTCGACTTGGCTGACCAGAGCGCCGGGGTCGCCCTTGGCATCGGTCATGGTGACGTTCCAGGTCTTGTCGAAGCCGGTCGTCCCGAGCCACTTCTGGAAGCCAGCCCAACTCCGCTGATCGGACTGGGCGGACATCTGCTGCGCCACGACGGCGAGCTTGACCGGCTTGCCGCCTTGGGCTGCCGCCTGCGCCAAGGCGGGCGTGCTGCTCAGCGCGAGCTGGGCGAGCTGGACACCGCCCATCGCGGCGGCAGTGCCCAGGCCGAGCCCGCTGAGCAGGCCGCGGCGCGTCGGTGAGATCGGATCATGTGTCATTCTTGGTCCTCCTCCATTGCGGCCCGCGTGCCGGGCCATTCTCTCAGACAAGCAGGGCGGCGATCTCCTCCGGCCGGTCCCAATGGGCCATGTGGCCGGCCTCGGGCACCAAGTGCACGGCGACGCGGCTGCCGGCTTGAGCGGCCTGGGTCCAGGGAATGATGCGGTCCTGCAGACCCCAGATGATCCGCACGGGCATCGTCAGGGCTTGCAGGTCGGGCATGACATCGAGCTGCTGGCGGCTGTCGAGGGCCACCGCGTCCGCAAGGGGCACGAGCCGCCCTTGCGCCAACCCCTCGGCCATGGCCGTGAGCTGGGCAGCAGAGAGGCCGTGGGAGCGCACCGAGAGTCGGCGCAGCAGGTGGGCGAGCGCCCCCGCGCTGCGCACCCGCGCCATACCCTGCACGAAGTCGCAGTCCACGGCGCCGTCGAGGCCGGCGGGCGCCATCAGCGTGAGCCGCGCGATGCGCGCCGGGCGGATGCGCGCGAGCCGGACCGCGACGGCGCCGCCGAGCGAGTGCCCAGCGAGGTGCATCGGCGGACCGCCGATCGCGTCGAGCACCGTCGCGGCAGCCTCGATCAGCGCTTCCAGGCCGGCCGCGGGCAGGGTCGTGGCGCCGTGCGCCGGCAGGTCGGGCGCGACCACCGTGACCCCCTCGCGCACGAGCAGCGCCGCCAGCCCCGCCCACACGGTCGCGTCGCCGGCGAACCCATGCAGCAGCAGGGTGGTTTCGCGCGGTGTCTCCGCCGCCCAGACTTGGTAAGCGATCCGGCCGCCCGGCATATCGATGGACGTGGCGCCCGGTCGCGGCTTTCGGCGCCGAGACGGTGCGCACGTCGCGCGCCTCGATGCGTCCGCGCCGCCCGGTGCCCGTCAGCTCCGCGAGATTCACGCCCTCCACGCGGGCGAGCCGCCGCGCAACGGGCGTCGCCCGTGGCCGGGCCATGGCCAGCGCGACGGGCGCCGCGGCGGGTTCCGCCGGTTCCGGCGCGGAAGCTGCCGCAGGGGGCGCCGATTCCGCCTCGGGCGCGCCTTCGCCCTCACCTTCGCCCTCATAGCGGCACAGCGGCTCACCCACCGCCACGTCCTGCCCTTCCGGCGCGAGCACCTCCAGCAGCGTCCCGTCCGCCAGCGCGGGCAGCTCGACGACCGTTTTGTCGCTCTCGATCTCCACCAGGGTCTCGCCGCGGCGGAAGGCCTCGCCGGGCCGCTTCACCCAGGCGACCACGCGGCCGCTCTCCATCGTCTCGCCCAGCCGGGGAAGGGCAAGGGTGGGCATCAGCGCACCATCCGCCGGACGACCCCGGCGACCAGCGGCGCGGTGGGCACGCTCGCCGCTTCCAGCGCAGGCGACACGGGGGTGGGCACGTCCTCGCCCGCGATGCGAATCACCGGGTCTTCCAGGAAGTCGAAGCACTCCTCGCCGATGCGCGCGGCCAGCTCCGCCGCGACCCCGCCGGTGAGCGATCCCTCGCTGACCACGACCGCGCGCCCGGTGCGCTCGACGGAGGCCGCGACAGTCGCCATGTCGAGCGGGTTGAGGGTGCGGAGGTCCAGCACCTCCGCCTCGATCCCGTCCGCGGCGAGCGCCACCGCCGCGCCCAGCGCGACGTGCACCATGCGCGAGTAGGCGATGAGCGTGACGTGCGTGCCGGGTCGGCGGATCGCGGCTCGGCCCCACGGCTCGACCGGCGCGTCGAAGTCAACCCGCTCCTTGCGGGCGTAGAGCGCCTTGTGCTCGATGAACACCACCGGATCGGGCAAGGTCAGCGCGTGGCGCAGCAGATGGTAGGCGTCGGCCGCCGTCGCGGGCATGGCGAGGCGCAGGCCGGGCGTGTGCATGACCCACGCCTCCAGGCTCTGCGAGTGCTGCGCGCCCGCCGAGCGCCCGGTGCCGCCCTGGGTGCGGAGCACCATCGGCACGCCGATCTGGCCGCCGAACATATAGCGTATCTTGGCCGCCTGGTTGGCGAGCTGGTCCATAACCAGGCCGAGGAAATCCACATACATCAGCTCAGCGACCGGCCGCAGCCCAGTCATCGCGGCCCCCACTGCGGCGCCGACGATGCCGGCCTCGCTGATCGGCGTGTCGAGCAGCCGCGCCGAGCCGAAACGCCCGATCAGGTCCTTGGTGACGCCATAGGCGCCGCCATAGGCGCCGACCTCCTCGCCGATCACCAGCACGCGCTCGTCCGCTTCCATGGCATCGGCCAGCGCCTGGCGGAGCGCGTCGCGGTATGTGGTCTCGATAATCGCCAAAGTGTCAGCTCCGCGCCAGCACGCGGTCGAGCCGGGCGCTCAGCGGTTCCGGCTGCGGCTCGCTCGGACCGTAAACGTCCTGGAACATGGCGTCCGCGGCGGGTGGCGCTGCCTTGGCGGCGAACTCGACTGCGGCGTCCATCTCGCGCCCGACTGCCGCATCGAGAGTATCAAGCGCCCCGGCGTCGGCCAGGCCGCGCGCGAGCAGCGCGTCACGGGCATGCGACACGGGGTCGCGCTGCCGGCCTTGCTCCTCCTCCTCGGCGCTGCGATACGGGCTCTTGTCCATGCGGCCGTGGCCGTAGAAGCGGAAGCAGGACACGGTGAGGAATCCCGGCCGACCGGCGCGCGCACCGTCCGCGAGCGCCTGCGCCGCGTCGAGGACGGCTTCGACGTCCTCACCGTCCACGGCCGCGCCGGCGAGGCCGAACGCTTCGGCTCTCCGCTCGAACTCGACCGAGCGGGTCGCGCGGTCCACGCGCGTGCCCATCCCGTACTGGTTGTTCACGCAGATGAACAGCACGGGCAGGTCCCAGAGCGCCGCCATGTTCATCGCCTCGTAGAGGATGCCCTGGTGCATCGCGCCGTCGCCGAAGAAGGCCGCCGAGACTGCGCCCGTGCAGAGCCGCTGGTAGCTCAGCCCGGCGCCGACCACGTGCGGTATGCCGCCGCCGACGATGGCGTTCGCGCCCAGGTGGCCCAGCGCCATGTCCGCGATGTGCATCGAGCCGCCCTTGCCGCGGCAGTAGCCGGCCTCCTTGCCGGCGATCTCGGCCATCATGCGGTCCGGAGCGCCGCCGCGGGCGAGGAAGATGCCGTGGCCGCGGTGGTGCGTGGTGAAGCTGTCCTCCGGCCGCAGCGCCGCGCAGACGCCGGCCGCGGCTCCCTCCTCGCCGATGGAGAGATGCAGCATGGAGCCGGCGGACTCGCCGCGTACGTAGAGCTCCGCCACCCGCTCCTCGAAGGTGCGGATGCGCCGCATGGTCCGATAGAGTTCAGACAGCCGCGTGTTGGGGAGCGCCGCGTCCATCATGCCTCTCGGACCTCCTTCAGCGCCGGGTAGAGTGCCGCGTAGCGATGATAGATCGCCTCGTAGCGCGCCGCGTTGGCAGGGTCCGGCTCGACGCGGCGGCCAGGCCGCACCATCGCGGCTATCCCTTCGTCAATGCTCGCGAAGACACCGACGCCATATGCCGCCAGCACCGCGCAGCCGAGCGACGGCGCCTCGGCCACCTCGGGCACCACCACGGGCAGCCGTGCCGTGTCGGCGTGGATCTGCAGCCAGAGCGGGGAACGCGTGGCGCCGCCGCCCACGGTGATCTCGGCCGCCGTTACCCCGGCCTCGGCCATGCGATCGAGGATCGCACGGGTGCCGAACCCGATGCCCTCCAGCGTTGCGCGGAAGACATGGGCAGGGGTGTGCGCGAGGGTCAGGCCGATGATCGCGCCGCGGGACAACGGGTCAGTATGCGGCGTGCGGTTGCCTTGGAAATGGTCCAGCACGAGCAAGCCGTCCGCGCCAGGCGGCAAGGCGGCCGCTTCCCAGTTCAGCGCGTCGAGGTCAACGGAGCCTCCCAGGAACCGCCGCAGCCAGGCAACGATCGAGCCGGTCGAGGTCTGCCCGCCTTCCAGGATCGTGCGGCCCGGATACACGGCATCGGGGTAGGCGCCCCACAGGCCGGGGACGTGCTCTTCCGCCTCGCCGACCGCGAATTGCAGGTGCGAGGAGCCGGTGATGAGCGCCAACTGGCCCGGCTTCGCTACTCCGAGTCCGATCATGCCGATCAGCGCGTCCGCGCCGCCCTGCACGACCTGGACGGATCGGGGCAGCCCCAGATGCCCGGCCGCCGCTTCCGTGAGCGAACCGATGACGGTGCCGGGCGCCAGCATCTCGTCTGGCCACTTCTCCAGCAGCTCGCCGAGGTCCAGCCTCGCAAGCAGACTCGCCGGCCAGCCGCCGCGCGTGGTGGCATAGTGCCAACGGATCGAGGCGTTGTCGAGGCTCGCCGTCCGTCGCCCCGTGAGGCGCCACGTCAGGAAATCCTGGTATTCGCCGATCGTATGCGCCCGAGCGAACATCTCCGGCTCGTGCCGCTTCAGCCAGAGCGCCTTGGGGATCATCCACTCGGCTGAGACTGGCCCTTGGCCGGCGCCGTTGACGCAGAGTGCGGGGTCGCCGGTGGCGAGCACGGCATCCGCCTCCGCTCCGGCGCGCACGTCCATCCAGAGGAGCGCCGGGCGCAAAGGCCGGGCCGCGTCGTCCAGCGCGACCACCGTGCAACAGGTCGTGGCGCAAGCGAGTGCTGCGACCGAGTCCGGGGCAATGCCGGCGTCCGCCACTGCGCGCCGGGTCGCCTCGCCGATTGCGCGCCACCAATCCTCGGGGTCCTGCTCGGCGCGAGCGCCCGGCGCGAAGCGGGTCTCATACGGCGCAGCAGCGGTGGCAACGCAGGTGCCGGCGAGGTCGAACACGGTGGCCCGCAGGCTCTCCGTCCCTCCATCTATGGCGATAACGAACGCCATGGCCCCGTCGCTTCCTCCACCCTTATCGCGCTTCCTGCACAGATGTCGCAGGTGACGACGTTTGCTCGTTGGCGCGATCCTTGACCGTTCGTTGCCTGCCAGTCAAGCAGCATCGCATGGTGACGCTCAATCTCGCGCACGAGCCGGATGCGGCGCTGCAGCTCCGCGCCGCGTGGCTCTACTACATGGCCGGATTGACCCAGGAGGAAGTGGCGCGGCGCCTCGGCCTGCACCGCACTCGGGTCGTGCGACTGCTGGCCGAGGCGCGCGAGCGCGGCCTGGTCAGCGTCACGATCCACCACGAGGCCATCCGCGACCACGAGGCCGAGCAAGCAATCACAGACCGCTACGGGCTGGATTTCTGCCTGGCGACGCCCCCGGTCGGCTTGATGGGCGAGAACGAGGCACTGGCCGAGTCCGAGGGCTTGTTCGCCCGACGCGCAGTCGGCAGCGCCGCCGCCAGCTTCCTGCGCGGCAAGCTCCTGCTCGGGCAACCGATCACGGTTGGCGTGAGCTGGGGACGCACGCTCGAGCAGATGGCGCTGCACCTGGCAGGCGTGCGCAACGAGCATGCACGCTTCGTCTCCCTCATGGGATCGCTGACCCGCAACTCAGCCAGCAACCCCTTCGAGGTGGTGCAGGCGCTCGCCGTACGCACCGGGGGTGAAGGACACTTCCTGCCGGTGCCGTTCATCGCGGACAGCCCCGCTGACCGCGCCGTACTCCTCTCGCAGCGAACCGTGACCGAGGCCTTGGCGCTGGCAGGTGCGGCCGACCTTTACCTCATCAGCGTGGGCGAGTTGTCCGAGGCGGCACTGCTCCACCGCCAGGGCATGCTGTCCGAGGCTGAGCTGCGCGACATACGCGCCCGCGGCGCAGTGTGCGACACACTGGGACGGTTGTTCGATGCAGCTGGGCGGCCCGTGGAGCACAGCTTCTCCGAACGAACCCTTGCGGTGGATTTCGACGGCCTGCGCGGCCGTGACGTCGTGCTGCTGGCGGCAGGAAGGACGAAAGCTGTGGCGACACGCGCGCTGCTGCGCACCGGTCTGGTCCGTGGGCTGATCCTTGACGGCGATCTCGCGGCAGTGCTCACGGCCGAGATCGTGCAGGGAGGACCACCGTGGTGAACTAGCGCCGAGGTGGGTGCTGCCGGAGTCACTTGTTGCCGGCGAACGCGTGGATGCCGCTGAGAAGGGCACGATGGAACACGACCGCGAGCAGCACCGTCGGCAGCGACAGGAGTACGCCGGCCGCGGCCATGTGGCCGTATTCCGGGTTCATGCCATTGGCGAGGAAGCCCGCGACCTGGACCGGGAAGGTGATGTTCGACGACGTCACGATGAAGGCGATGAAGAACTCATTCCAGGTCAGGATCGTGACTAGCAGCGCCGCCGCCGAGATGCTGGCGCGCGTGACGGGCAGAACCACGTGCCAGAACGCCCCCCAGTCGCTGCACCCGTCAATGCGCGCGGCGTCCTCGGCGTCGGCGGGCATCGAGCGCAGATAGGCCAGCATGAGCCAGCACGTCAACGGCAGGTTCACCGCCGTGTAGAGCAGGATCAATCCCAGCTCGGTGTTGAGCAGGTGCGTGCGCAGGAGCAGGAAGTAGTACGGCATGATCAGGGCTGCCGGCGGCATCATGCGCGTCGAGATGATCCAGTTCTCAAGCTGGCGGTTGAGGCGCGTCCTGAACCGGGTGAGGGCGTAGGCCATCAGCGGCCCGAACACCACGGAGAGCGCCACCGACACCACGACGACATGCACGCTGCGCCACAGGGCCGCGTGGTCGAGATTGGCGACGACCCAGGAGAGACTCTCCAGCGTCGGCGGGGACTGTAGCCAGACCGGGGCGAAGGACTGGATTTGCGCCTTGTTCTTCAGCGCCGTGTTCACCAGCCAGTAGAGCGGCGCCAGCCACACGAGCATGATGCAGGCGAGCATGATCCGGCCGACGATTCGCGCCGTCCAGCCCATCAGTGCAGCTCCGTGTCCCAGCGCGACAGCTTGAGCCAGGCTGCCGTGCTGACCAGCCCGAGGATGAGTGCCACGATCCCCGCGGCCGCCGCCACCGAGACCTGGCTCGATTCCGCGATGCCGACCTTGTAGATGTAGACTGAGAGGTCAACGGTCGCGTTGCCGGGGCCGCCGTTGGTGAGCAGCTCGGTCACCGCGAAGACCTGGCTACACAGCACGAACTCGAAGATCGCGGTCACGGTGATGGCCGGCTGCAGCAAGGGCAGAGCAATGTGCCAGAAGGCCGCGAGGGCACCCGCGCCGTCAATCGCCGCTGCCTCGCGCGGCTCCGGCGGCAGGCCCCTGAGGCCGCCCAGGATGAGCACGACGGCGAGCGGCGACCACTGCCAGGTCTGCACGAAGATCACGGTGCAGATCGCGCCGACGGCCCTGCCGGTGAGCGAGATCAGCGGCCCCCCGAGCATCACCACCACCTGCGGCACCGGGCCGTAGAGCGGGTCCAGCATGAGGCTGAACACCAGCGCCATGGCGACGGGGGAGACCGAGAGCGGGATCAGCGTCAAGACGGTGAGCAGCCCCGAGAGGCGGCCGCCGACCGCGTCTATGAGGTAGGCGGTCACCAGCCCGACCAGGACAGTCAGCGCCGTGCAGCTGAACGAGACGAGTAGCGTGATCCCGAGGGCGTTCAGCCCCGTCTGCGTCGTCAGCACCTGCGCGAAGGGAGCGTCAAAAACCTGGGGCAAGTAGCTTGTCTGGTCTGGGATAATCGGCCTGGCTGACGCCTGACTGTGAAGGCGGGCGTGATGCGGTGGACGGTGCGATTGGAGGCGACGACGGACCAGGGCGCGATAGAGACGACGGAGTTGGCAACGATCAGCCGGCCGACGATGGACCATGACAAGGATTCCTGCGCGATCCTCATACAGGGGCTTTTGACGGGGTTGATGAGCTGAGTGGCCAAGTGCGGGTGGGCAGCTCAAACGGCAGCGATGCTGATGGGCCCGTTCCCAAGAGTGACACTGCTTCGGAATAGACATCGGACGGGCGGCCCGGAGCTACGTCGCCTTGGCACGACGCCGGCTCTGCCGATTGCTCTGTGGCAGCGATCATGTGCTCTTGACGAAGCAGGCGGTGGTCCACACAATCATCCGATGATTTGGAGAGCCGCCGAATAGAGCGGCCTTGGTGGTGGCAGCGTCATGCCGGTGGCCCAGGGTGTCGCGAAATTCTTGCGCCGTGCGCCGGTTTGGGTTGCGGTGCTGGCGCTGTACCTGCTGGCGGCAATCGTCACCCCGGCGTTCCTGTCACTGGGCCAGGTCTTCAATGTCGTGCAGGTCGCGGCCTTCCTGGGGATCGTCTCGATTGGGCAGACGGTGGCGCTGCTCACCGGCGGCATCGACCTCTCCGTCGGCGGCGTTGTCACGCTGACCAACATCGTCTCGACCAGCGTGATGCTCGGGCACGCCAGCGGCATCCTCCCAGCCGTAGCACTTTGCGTCGCGCTAGCGCTTGCCGTCGGTGCGGTGAACGGGGCGCTGGTCGCGTATCTACGGGTCACGCCGCTGATCGCGACGCTCGCGATGAACGCCATCCTGTTCGGGGCGGCCCTGCTCTACACCGGTGGGGCGCCGCACGGCGCCGCAGCGCCGGGCTTCGAGGTGATCGGCCAGGGACACCTGCTCGGCGTCCCAGCGAGCGCCGTGTGCTGGCTGGTGGTGGCGCTCGGCATGGGGGCCGTGCTGCGGCGCAGCGTGTTCGGATACTGGGTCTATGCGACCGGTGCGAACCCGGTGGCGGCGCACCTGATGGGCGTGCCTGTGCGTCCGGTGCTGGTCGCTAGCTACGCATTGTCCAGCCTGATGGCGGCGCTGGGAGGCCTGCTGATCACCGCCTACATCGGCAATCCCTCGCTCGCCATCGGCGAGCAGTTCCTGCTGACCTCCGTGGCGGCGGCCGTGGTCGGCGGGACCACCCTGACCGGCGGCATCGGGACCATCCTGGGCACGGTCGGCGGCGCGCTGTTCATCACCGAGGCCAATAGCTTCACCAATATCGCCCGGCTCTCGACCGGCGCGCAATACGTCGTCCAGGGCGCGATCATCGCCGGCAGCGTGCTGGTCTATGCCGCCCTGTCGCCGACGCTCGGCAGCAGGACGTAACACGGGAGGGTGCCTTGTCGGAACCAAGCAATCTGCTCAGCCGTATCGGACGGCGCGACGCGCTGCGCACGGGGTTCGGGCTGGCCCTGGGTGCTGCGTTCGCGCCTCGGCTGGCTCATGCCGCGGGCGACGTGATCGCGCAAGCGACGATCATCGGCTCACCCGAGAAGACGGCCGGGGCGCCGTTCCGCAAGTCCGGCAAGCTGCGCATCGGCTTCAGCAACGGCTTCTCCGGCAACACCTGGCGCACCGAGTGCCTCGCGTCGCTGCGGCAGGAGGCCGGCAAGCATTCCGAGATCGGCGACCTCATCGTCGTTGACGGCCAGGGCGACATCTCCAAGCAGGTCAATGACATCGAGGACCTCGTCTCGCAGCAGGTGGACGCGATCCTGTGCATCGCCAACTCCGGCACGGCGGTCGCACCCGCGCTGCGCAAGGCGACGCGGGCGGGCATCGCGACGGTGCCGTTCAACCTGCCGGTCGAGGGCGAGGCTTGGTCAGCCTATGTCGGCACCGACCCGACCAAGAAGGGGCGTGCGCTCGGCCAGTTCCTGCACGATGCGCTGGGCGGCAAAGGCAAGATCATCGCGCTGGGCGGCCTGCCCGGCAACTCCTACACCGCCGCGGCCTGGGCCGGGGCGCAGCAATCGCTGGGCAAGGAGATCGAGGTGCTGGCCTTCAAGGATGCCTCGTGGCAGGAGGACAAGGCCAAGGTGGTCACGGCCGACCTGATCGCCGCCTACCCAGAGATCGACGGCGTATGGTGCGACGGCGGCATGGATTCCTTGGGCGCCATGCAGGCGCTGCTGGCAGCCGGGCGCAAGCTGGTGCCGGTCACGGGCGACGACTACAACGGCATCCTGAAGCTGTACGACGCGCTGCACGCGAGCCAGCCGGGATTTAAGATCGGCATGATCTCCGAGCCGACCTGGGAGAGCGTGGTAGCGCTGCGCGCGGCGCTGTCGCTGCTGGCCGGCGAGGATGTGCCGAAGCGCCAGACCATCGTCCCGCGCCTGATCGATGGTTCCAACTACACGAGCTACATCAAGAAGGACCTGCCGGACGGCGTCTATGTAGACACCGATCTCAGCGACGCGGAGCTGGCCAGGATCTTCCACTGACCCTGCGGCGGCGCCCGTGAGCGGGGCGGCGATGGCCGTCCCGCCAGCCCTCGCCGTTCGAGGCATCGAGAAGCGATTCCCGGGCGTGCGCGCCCTCGGCGGCGTGTCGTTCGACTGCCTCGCCGGCGAGATTCATGCCCTGGTCGGCGAGAACGGCGCCGGCAAGTCCACGCTGATGCGCGTGCTGTCCGGCGTCCACCAGCCGGACGCCGGCGTGGTGCTGGTCAACGGCCGCCCGGCGGTGCTGGCCTCGCCGCATGACGCCCAGGCACTGGGCATCGCGATGGTCCACCAGGACACGCGGCTGGTGCCGGACCTGGATGTCGCTCAGAACATCTGGCTCGGCCGCGAGCCGGGCGGCCGGGTCCTCGTTGACCGGGCCGCCATGGAGCAGGGCGCGCAACGCCTGCTCGACCGGCTGGACCTGCACCTCGACCTTGCCGCCCCGGTGTGCGACCTGGCGGTCAGCGAGCTGCAATTGGTGGAGATCGTCCGGGCGCTGACCACGGAGCCGGCGGCGCTGATCCTGGATGAGCCGACCTCGGCACTTGACCCGTACGAGGCCGAGCGCCTGTTCGCCATCCTTCGTGACCTGCGCGCGGGCGGCACCGGGATCGTCTTCATCTCCCACCGCCTGCCCGAGGTGCTGGCGATCGCCGACCGCATCACCGTTATGCGGGACGGCGAGGTGGTCGGCACGCTCCCTCGCCGCGAGGCGTCGGAGGAGCAACTCGTCTCGATGATGGTCGGCCGCCCGGTGTCGATGGCCTATCCGCCGCGCGCGGGCCGCACAGGCCCGATCGTGCTTGAGGTGCAGGACCTCGCCAGCGGGACGGCGTTCGCCGGCATCTCCCTCTCGGCCGCGGCGGGCGAGGTCTTGGGTCTCGGCGGCATCCTCGGCAACGGCCAGTCCGAGCTGGCGCGCGCCCTGTTCGGCCTGCTGCCGTATCGCGGTGCGGTGCGGATCGCGGGCCGTGAGGTCGGGCTGACCTCGCCGCGCCGGGCCATCGAGGCGGGGCTGATCTACGTGCCGGGGGATCGGCGCCGGGAGGGCCTGTTCCTGCCGCACGCCATCCGCCGCAACATCGCCGTGCCGCACCTGCGGCGCTGGTCCTGGGCGGGGATCGTCAGCCGCCGCGAGGAGGAGGGGGGCGCCGCCGGGGTGATCGCCGGGTTCGCGGTGAGGACCCCGTCAGCCGATCAGGCGGTCGGGCTGCTGAGCGGCGGCAACCAGCAGAAAATCGTGCTGGGCCGCTGGAGCCTCGGGCAGCCGAAGGTCTATGTCTTCGAGGAGCCGACCCAGGGGGTTGATGTCGCCACCAAGCTGGAGATCTATCGCCGCATCCGCGCCGCCGCCTCGGCAGGCGCGGCGGTGCTGGTCATCTCGTCCGACCTCCTGGAGCTGATAGGGCTGAGCGACCGGATCGCGGTGCTCGCCGGGGGCCGCGTCGTTGACATGGTGCCGGCGCGAGATGCGACGGAGGAGCGCATCATCGGCAGCGCGGTGCGCGGCGGGCGGCAGGCCGCGCCGGCGGCGGTGCCCGGCCCGACCATACCCGACCGGCGCCGCGCGTTATCGGGCACGAGGCTGCTGGGCCGATACGGCAACGCGCTGCTGCTGGCGGGGCTGATCACGGCACTGGCGGCGTTCACGGCCACGCGCGCTCCCTATTTCCTCACGACGCGCAACCTCGGCGATCTCGCGCTGCAGGTGACGCCTCTGGCGCTGGTGGCCCTGGGGCAGCTCGCCACCGTGCTGCTGGGCGGCATTGACCTGTCGGTCGGGCCGGTGGTCAGCTTGGTCACCACGATCGCGTCCTTCCTGCTCACCGGCGAGGGCGCGGCCGCGACGCTGGGCGGCGTGTTGGCTTGCCTGGCGGCCGGGCTGGCCGTGGGGGCGGCGAACGCCGCGCTGATCTTGCGGCTCCGCATCCCCGACCTGGTGGCGACGCTCGCGACCTACTCCATGGTCACGGGGGCCGCGCTGCTGGTGCGCCCGAGCCCCGGCGGCATGTTGGGCGAGGCCGTGACGGACAGGTTGACGGCGCAGATCGGTCCGGTGCCGGCGGCGGCCGTCGCCGTGGTGCTGGCCATCGTGCTGACCGAATGGCTGCTGGTGCGCGGTCGCCTGGGACCGCGCCTGTATGCGGTCGGGTCGAGCGAGGAGGCCGCCTACGTGGTGGGCATCCCAGTCGGGCGGGTGCGCGCGGGCGCCTACCTGTTCTGCAGCCTGTGCGCCGCGCTGGCCGGTCTCCTGATCGCCGCGCGGATCGGCAGCGGCGACCCGCAGGCGGGGGCAGGATTCACCCTGAGCTCGATCACCGCCGTCGTCATCGGCGGCGCGAGCGTGTTCGGCGGGCGGGGCACGGCGGTCGGCACGCTGGCCGGCGCCGTGCTGGTCGGGTTGATGCAGAACGCGCTCAACCACCTGCACGTGTCCGCCTACCTGCAATACGTCTGGACCGGCCTGCTGACCTTGCTGGCCGTGGCCGCCTACGGGCTGCGGTCCGCCGGGCCGAGGCGATGAGCGCAACCTTAGGGGAGACCTGATCCATGGCCGATATCCGTTGCGTGGCCGATGTGGCGAACCGGCTGGGCGAGGTGCCGGTGTGGGACGACCGCGCGCAGGCGCTCTACTGGGTGGACATCGAGGGCAGGCTCCTGCAGCGGCTCGACCACGCGACCGGGGCCGTCGCGCGCTGGACGATGCCGGAACGGATCGCGGCGGTCGCGGTGCGCGAGACGGGCGGGCTCGTCGTCGCCCTGGCCTCGGGCTTCGCCACGTTCGACCCGGAGTCCGGCCGCATCGAGCGGCTGGCAGCGCCGGAGGCGCACCTGCCCAACAACCGCTTCAACGACGGCAAGTGCGACCGGCGCGGGCGGTTCTGGGCGGGCACGATGGACGACCGGCTGCAAGCGAAGACCGGCGCGCTCTATCGTCTCGATCCGGACCGCGCCTGCCATCGGCTGGAGACCGGCATCGGCATCTCCAACAGCCTGGCCTGGAGCCCGGACGACCGGACCTTCTACTTCGCCGACACGCTGGACCGCACGATCTTCGCCTACGACTTCGACATCGAGGCAGGGACGATCGCGAACCGGCGCATTTTCTGCACCACGCACGACCAGCCCGGCGCCCCGGACGGCTCGACGGTGGACGCGGCGGGCTACCTCTGGAACGCCCAGTGGGACGGCTGGCGCCTGGTGCGCTACGCGCCGGACGGGCGGGTGGACCGCGTGCTGGAACTGCCGGTGCAGAAGCCGACGAGCTGCGCTTTCGGCGGCCCCGATTTCGCGACGCTCTACGTTACCTCCGCCGTCTGGGATCTCACGGAGGAGCAACGCAGGAGCCAGCCGCACGCCGGCGGGCTGTTCGCCGTCGAGGTCGGCGTGAGGGGCCTGCCGGAACCGCGCTTCCGAGGTTGAGGAAGGACGGTCGGGAAACGTGTTGACCCGGATCGCTCCATATGATCTTCTAGCTTAATAGTCAGATGAATAAGGCGTCTGCCCTAGCGACGCCGGGCCAGGGAGAACGCGCCAGCGTGAAGATCACCGGCCTACGCACGCTCGTCGTGAACGCCGAGATGCGGAACTGGGTGTTCGTGCGCGTGGACACCGATCAGCCCGGCCTCTACGGCTGGGGCGAGGCCACACTGGAGTGGAAGACCCGCGCCGTCGTCGGCGCCGTGCAGGACCTTGAGCCGCTGGTCATCGGGCGCGATCCGCGCGACATCGAGCAGCTCGTGCGCGATCATGAACAAGCACGGGTTCTGGCGCATCGGCGTGATCGGCAAGACCGCCATCAGCGGCATCGAGGTGGCGCTCTGGGACATCTTCGGCAAGAGCGTCGGCCTGCCGGTCTGGCGCCTGCTGGGCGGGCGCACGCGCGACCGGGTCCGGGTCTATACCCATCTCGGCATGGGGCAGATGAATGCGGTCTATGAGACCAACGACGCGCACGCCCTGGTTGACCGCGGCCTGGCGGTGGTGGCCAAGGGCTACACGGCGATGAAGATCGTCACGATTCCCTACACCCACTACACCGCGTCGCCGCGGGAGATCGACGGCGTCGCGCGATCCATGGGCGCGCTGCGCGAGGCGGTGGGCGACGCGGTGGAGATCATGGTCGATTTCCATGGCCGCCCCGCCTCCACCAGCGCGGCCCTCCAGTATATCCACGCCCTGGCGCCGTTCCGGCCGCTGTTCGTCGAGGAGCCGGTGCAGCCCGGCGACGCCGCGGCCATGAAGGAGGTCGCCGCCCGCTCGCCCTGCCCGGTCGCTGCGGGCGAGCGTCTGGTGGACCGGGCCGAGTTCGACGATCTGTTCCGCCTGCGCGCCCTGAACATCGCGCAGCCGGACATCTGCCACGTCGGCGGGCTGGGCGAGGCACGCAAGATCGCCGCCATGGCCGAGACCGCCGGGGCGGGCATCGCGCCGCACAACCCGCTCGGTCCGCTCGCCACGGTCGCGGCCCTGCATTTCGACGTCGCCACCCCGAACTTCGTCATCCAGGAGGAGATGTCCGGCGCGGTGCCCTGGTTCGGGGAGGTGCTGCGCGGGCTGCCCAGCTGGTGGACGGGCACTGGGCCGTCCCGGACCAGCCCGGCCTGGGCATCGAGATCGCCGAGGACGTGGCGGCCCGGCACCCTTACCAGCCGGAGGTGCAGCACGCCGCCCGTGCCGTGCTGGCGGACGGCACCGTCGTGGATTGGTGACTCCATGGCCGGGCGTCTGCGCACAAGATGGCGATCGTCACCGGCGCGGGACAGGGCATCGGGGCGGCCATCGCGCGGTGCTTCGCCGCGGAGGGCGCCGCCGTCGTGCTGGCCGAGCGCAACGCGCGGACCGGCGCCGCGATGGCGGGGCAACTCGCCGCGGACGGGGCCGAGGCGCTCTTCGTCGAGACCGACGTCACCGACCCGGCCAGCGTCGCCGCCATGGTGGCGCAGGCACGCGCCGCGTATGGGGCGCCCGACATCCTGGTCAACAACGCCGGCATCAACGTCTTCCACGATCCGCTGGCGACGACGCGACGCGGAATGGCGGCGCTGCCTGTCGGTGGATCTGGACGGCGTCTGGCATTGCTGCCGCGCCGTCCTGCCGGCGATGCTGGACGCCGGGCGGGGCGCCATCGTCAACATCGCCTCCTGCCACTCGTTCAAGATCATCCCGGGCTGCTTCCCCTATCCGGTCGCCAAGCATGCCGTGGTCGGCCTGACCCGCGCGCTGGCGATCGAATATGCGCCGCGCGGCATCCGGGTGAACGCGATCGCGCCCGGCTACATCGAGACGCCGATCGCCACCGAGTACTGGGCGACGTTCGCCGACCCGGAGGCGGAGCGGCGGCGCGTCTACGACCTGCATCCGCCGCGGCGGATCGGGCGTCCCGAGGAAGTCGCCTGGACCGCGGTGTTCCTGGCGTCCGACGAGGCGCCCTTCATCAACGCCGAGACCATCGTCATCGATGGCGGCCGTTCGGTCCTCTACCACGACTGAGCAAGCCGCAGGCAAGGATACGAAGGAGAACGCCCATGAAGCTCCACCGCTGCCTCTCCGCCGCCTTCTGCGCCGCGGCGTTGACCGCCACCGCCCAGGTGGGACCCGCGCATGCAGACCCGATCAAGCTCGGCTACATCAACAAGATGGGCGAGCATCCCTGGTTCGTCGCCGAGGTGGCCGGCGCGAAGGCGGAGGCCGCCAAGCTCGGCGTGCCGATCTCGACGCAGGACGTGCAGTTCAACGCCGACCTCGCGCTGACCACGTTCGACACGATGGTCGGCGACGGCGTGAAGGGCATCGCCATCGTCGTGCCCGACCGGGCGCTCGGCCCCGTCGTCGCCGAGAAGGCCGCGCAGCCGGCATCAAGCTGATCGCGGTGGATGACGACATCTACTCGCAGGACAAGAAGATGGTGCCCTATATCGGCATGAACGCCGAGAACATCGGCCGCCAGGTCGGCGCCGAGGACGCACGCCTCTACAAGCAGATGGGCTGGGACAAGCTGAAGGACGTCCGCCTGGCCAGCATCGAGGACCGCAAGGCGGACACCTGCATGCAGCGCAACCGCGGCGCGGAGGCGGCCTTCCTGGAAGCGGTGCCGGGCTTCGACAAGGCCAACATCGTGCGCATCCCCTACGACAACACGATGAACAGCAGCATCGACGCGGTGACGACGACGCTGACCGCCAATCCCGGCGCGCAGCACTGGATCTTCTACTCCTGCAACGACGACGGCGTGCTCGGTGCGGTCCGCGCGACCGAGAACCAGGGGATGAAGCCCGACCAGGTGATCGGCGTCGGCATCGACGGCAGCCGCGCCTGCGACGCCTTCGGCAGCGGCAAGCCGACCGGCTTCCGCGGCACCGAGTGGATCGATTCCGGCAAGGAGGGCGCCACCGCCGTCGCGCTCCTGGTCGCCTCGATCAAGGACAGCAAGCCGCTGCCGCAGACGACCTACGTGACCCCCGACCTGATCACTGCCGCCAATTTCGCGCAGTACAAGGACCGGATCTGCCACAAGTGACGGCACGGCACGGCCTCGCCGATCCTGCCACCGCCGCCCAGGAGGCGGCGCAGGCGCGTCCGCTCCTCGCCGTGCAGCGGCGTCTCCAAGCGCTTCGGCGTGGTGCAGGCGCTGTCCGACGTGTCGCTCGGCATCCGCGCCGGCGAGGTGCTCGCGCTGGTCGGCGAGAACGGCGCCGGCAAGTCCACGCTGATGCGCATCATCGAGGGCGTGCACCGGCCCGACGCCGGCGCCTGGAGGTTGACGGGACGCCGCAGGACTTCCGCGCGCCGGCCGACGCGCACGCGGCCGGCATCCGCGTCATCCACCAGGAGCCGGACATCATCCCGGACCTCTCGATCGCGGAGAACCTGTTCGTGGGCGAGTTCCGCCGCCGTGCCGGCGTCTTCCTCGACCGGCGCGACCTCGCCCGGCGGACCCGGCACCTGCTGGCGCAGTTCGGGCTGGAGGACGACCTCTCGCCCTGGACGCGGGCCGGCGATCTTGGGCGCCGCGCACCGGCAGCTGATGGAGATCATGCGCGCGCTCCGCGCGGGCGTGCGGCTGCTGGCGCTGGACGAGCCGACCTCCTCCCTGACCGAGGAGGAGGCGGGGCGGCTGTTCGCGATCGTGCGCCGGCTGCGGGCCGAAGGGGTCGCGATCATCTACATCTCGCACCGGATGCACGAGGTGCGCGCGCTGGCCGACCGAATCGCCGTGCTGCGCGACGGCCAGCTGGTGGCGCACAGGCCGGCGGCGGCGCTGGGAGAGGGCGAGATCGTGCGCCTCATGGTGGGTCGGCCGATCACCGAGCTGTTCGATCGCGCGAGAGGCCGCTCGGCCCCGTGGTGCTGTCGGTGCGCGGGCTGACCACGCGGCGGGTGCGCGGGATCAGCTTCGACGTTCGCGCGGGCGAGGTGGTGGGCTTGGCCGGCCTGATCGGCGCCGGGCGCTCGGAAGTCGCCGAGGCCATCTTCGGCGCCGACCGGGCGCTCTCGGGCACGGTCGCGGTCGGCGGCCGGGAGATCAGGCTGCGCAGCCCCGCCGACGCCATCGCCGCCGGCATCGGCTTCGCGCCGGAGGACCGCAAGTCGCAGGCGCTGCTGCTGCTGCGCAGCGTCGAGGACAACATCACGCTCTGCGTGCCGGACCTGGTCAGCCGCTTCACCTCCTCAGCCGCCGCAAGGTCCGGCTCGTGGCGGGCGAGCAGGCCAGACGACTGCGGATCAAGACGCCGAGCCTCGACCAGCCCGTCGCCAAGCTGTCCGGCGGCAACCAGCAGAAGGTCGTGCTGGGGCGCTGGCTCGCGCGCCGGCCAAGGCTGCTGATCCTGGACGAGCCGACCCGCGGCATCGACGTCGGCGCCAAGGCCGAGATCTACCAGCTGATCGCCCGGCTCGCCGTCGAGGGCATGGCGACTGCTGGTGATCTCCTCGGAGATGCCCGAGCTGCTCGGCCTGGCCGACCGGGTGCTGGTCATGGCGGGCGGCCGGATCGTCGGCGACCTTCCGCGTGCCGAGGCCTCCGAGAGGCGTATCCTCGAGCTGGCGATGACCGACAACCTATCGCACCGCAACGAAGTCCGAGGGACGCCATGACGGTGAACGCCGATGCCGGATCGCAGGGACCGGAGCCGCGGCGACGCGGCCGCGCGGCCCGACACCGCTGGGCCGCACGATCAACGGCATCGGCACGCACAATTTCAGCCTGCTGATCGCGCTGGCCATCCTGGTCGCGATCTTCGGCAGCCTGCGGCCGGACGTGTTCTTCCTGGCGCGCAACATCGAGAATATCGGCCAGGGCATCGCCATCCTGGGCGTGCTCGCCACGGCGCAGACCATCGTCATCGTCTCCGGCGGCCTGGACATCTCGGTGGGCGCGGTGGTCGGCCTATCCACCGTCAGCATCGCGCTGGCCGTGGGCTGGACAGGCTCGGCCGCGCTCGGCATCCTGTTCGGCATGGCGGTCGGCGGCGTCGCGGGCCTTGTGAACGGGCTGATCATCACCGTCGGCGGCGTCAATGCGGTGATCGCCACGCTGGGCACCATGGCGGCATTCCGCGGCGTCGCCTTCATCATGTCCGACGGCCAGTCCATCAGCATCTTCGACCCGGCGTTCCGCTTCATCGGCTCCGGCAAGCTGCTCGGGCTGCAGGTCACGATCGAGGTGCTGATCCTGGTCGTCGCGGTCTTCTTCGTGCTGATGCGCTACACCGTGGCCGGGCGCAACATCTACGCCATCGGCGGCAACCCGGTGGTCGCGCGGCTCGCCGGGCTGAACGTCCGCGCCTACCAGATCGGGGTGTATGTCCTCAGCGGCGCCGCTGCCGGGCTTGCCGGGATGCTGCTGGCGGCCCGCACCGGGTCGGGCCAGCCGATCTCTGGGTCGGACGGGCTGGAACTCCAGGCGATCACCGCCGCCGTGCTGGGCGGCTGCGCGCTGACCGGCGGCAAGGGGACGATCATCGGCGGCCTGCTGGGCGTGCTGATCCTGGGCGTGCTCAACAACGGCATGATCCTGACCAGCGTGCCGACCTTCTACCAGATGGTCGCGCGCGGGATGCTGCTGATCGGCGCCGTGATCATCGCCGAGCAGCAGGCGAGGCGCTACGCGTGAGCGCGCGCGGCCAGGACCTCCTCAAGCCGCGGGTGCACAATGGGGTGGTGCGCGAGATCGCGCTGCGCATCCTGAGCGGCGCCGTCAAGCCCGGCCAAACGCTGCCGACCGAGGCGGAGCTGCAATCGGAGTTCGGCATCAGCCGCGGCGCATTGCGCGAGGCCGTCCGCGTGCTGTCTGCCAAGGGGCTGGTGGATGTGCGGCCACGCACCGGCACGGCGGTGCGCGAGCCGGCGGCCTGGAGCCGCCTCGATCCGGACGTGCTGGAGTGGTCGCTGGCAATCGTCCCCGACCTGGATTTCGTCCGCTCCCTGCTGGAGGCGCGGCGGCTGTTCGAGCCGGCAGCAGCCGAGTTCGCGGCCTTGCGGGCCTCAGCGCAGGACGTGGGGCGCATCGAGGCGGCCTACCTGGACATGCAAGGCGCGCTGCCGCACGACATCGAGGCTTGCTGCAAGGCGGACGTCGCCTTCCATGCCGCCGTGATGCGCGCCAGCCACAACGTCGTCTTGCAGCAATTGGTTGGCACGATGGGCGCGGCGCTGGGCAACGTGTTCCGCCTATCGACGCGACTGGCTGCATCGCATGAGAAGGCGCTCTCCGCGCATGCAGTCGTGCTGGACTGCATCCGCCTGCGCGATGCGGCTGGCGCGAAGGCGGCGATGCTCGACCTGCTGCAAGTCGCGTCCGAGGACCTGGGACCGCTTCTTGCGGCAGGTGCTTCTGACAATCCTGCCCTCACACAAGCTGCACGGAAAGGCGACAGGTGACGCTCAGGTCCGGCCCCCTTCCAGCTTATGCGGGCCAGGAGCCGGGATCCCGCTGGTGGAATATTGATGGTGGTTGGTGAGTCCGTTGGTGATCACGGATGGTGTAGCCGAGGCGGTAATCCGCTCCGATCTCGGGGCCGGCCTAGCAGCCTACGACCTGCTCTTGCGTGGCAGGCGGGAGCCGCTGTTTCGACGCGCGCCGCCTGACGCGAGCGTCCCTTTTCAGCTCGCCCACAACCTGCTGATCCCATGGTCCGGACGCATCTCGGGTGACGGGTTCACATTCGACGGCCGCTTCTGGCCGCTAGCGCCAAACCTCGCCGGGGAACCTTTCCCCATACATGGCAACGGTTTCGCGACCGCCTGGACGGTCGAGGCGATCAGGGCGGCATCTGCCCGGCTTACCCTATGTAGCGACGGTCCTGGACCTTACCGCTACGACGCGACCGTATGCTACGCGCTCAATGCCGGCGTCTTGACGATCGCGATATCCGTGGTCAACTGCGCAGCCTGGGCGCTGCCCTACGGCGTCGGGCTGCACCCCTGGCTCCCGCGAACGCCGCGAACCAAGCTGCGTGCCGCCGCCGAGATCATCTGGTTCGAGGATGGGCAGCACCTGCCTGCCGGATCGGGTCCGGTGGGCTCGTGCCCGGAGTGGGATTTTACGTCCGTACGCACGCTGCCCCCGAACTGGATCAACAACTGCTTTACGGGTTGGGACGGTGTCGCCACGATCATCTGGCCTGAGCGCTGCCTGATGCTCGACGTGACGGCCGCATGGCCGCTTACGGCCTGCATCGTTTACTCTCCTGGCATCTCGGCGGGCTTTTTCTGCTTCGAGCCGGTCAGCCATCCGGTCGATGCGCACAACCTACCCGGTGGACCCGAGACCCATGGCTTGGTCGTCCTGGCGCCGGGCGAGCAGCTCTCCGCTACCGCGCGCTTCACGCCGCGGGCGCTCTCTTGATCGGCCATGGGCGTGACGAAGCATACGGGACGGGTTGGGCGCGCTGACGCCTACGGCGTAACGGACCATGGCAAGAGTTCGGTCGCGATCCTCACACATCGGGATCGTTCGGTTGAGGCGACATGCCGGACCATGGCTGCCGTGGCCGGGGCTGTGCACTAAACCCTCGTGATTTCGCCCCTTCAAAGCCCACCATTTCCGGGCCTCATTCTTGGCTGCCCGAGCTGTGCACGAAGCTGTAGTATAGTGCGCATGAGCACGGGAGGGAGAGAGGCTTGGAGCGGGGCACGGTCCGGGTGGCGATCTACGCGCGGGTGTCCACAGGTGAGCAAAGCCCGGAGCTGCAGCTCCGCGAGCTGAGGGATACGCCGAGCGCCGCGGCTTCCTGTTGCATCGTGAGTACGTGGACCAGGCGAGCGGTGATGTGCGCCGTCGCGGCCGTCGCGCGCCCGCCTTCGACGAACTGATGGCCGACGCCCGCCGGCGCCGCTTCGACTGCGTGCTGGTCTGGAAATACGACCGCTTCGCCCGCTCCCTCGGCGCGCTGATCGCGGCCCTGCAGGAGTTCCGCGACCTCGGCGTGGACTTCATCAGCCACACCCAGGCGATCGACACCACGCCTATGGGCCGGCTGTTCTTTCACGTGATCGGATCTTTCGCGGAGTTCGAACGCGACGTCATCGTGGATCGCGTGCGCGCGGGCCTGGCCAACGCGCAGGCCAAGGGCAAGCGCCTCGGCCGGCCCGTGCGCGACCCCGGCGCCAAGGCGCGCGTCGTTGCGCTGAAGGGCGAGGGGCTGAGCCTGCGCCAGATCGCCGCGCGCGAGCGCCTCTCGCCCTCGGGCGTGCGCAAGATGCTCAAGCGCGCTGGCGTTGAGGCGGCCCTGGCCGCCGTTCCGGCACCCAGGCAGGCCTGAGCCCGCGCTATGCCGGTCATCGCTGACATGGCCTACCCACGCCCGCCAGCTGAGCCGGATACGGCAGAGCTGGACGCGTTCACGCCGGAGCCGGCCGAGCTCGCCTTCGCGCGACAGAAGACGCGCCACCCTGGCCCGCGCCTGGCGCTGCTGGTCCTGCTCAAGACGTTCCAACGCCTCGGCCGCGTCATTCGGCTCGCCGACGCGCCGGACACCCTCGTCGCCCATGTTGCCTCGTCCGCCGAGCTGACCGATGCCGTCCCCGAGATCGCCGGCTACGACGAAACCAGCTACCGCGCCCGCCTTGCAGCGCTCGTGCGCGGCTACGTCGGGGTCACCGGCTACGACCGCGAGGCGCGCGGCATTGCTGCCCGAGCGTGCATCGAGGCGGCACGCACCCGCGATGACCTGGCTGACATCGTCAACGCTGGCATCGAGGAGCTGCTCCGCCGCCGCGAGCTGCCGGCCTTCGACACCCTCCTGCGGCTCGCTCGCAATGCCCGCGCCCTGGTGAATCGCGGCTACCACCGCCGGATCGCGGCGAGCTTGCCGCCCGAGGCGCGCGAGCGCCTGGCGGCCCTGCTCGTGGTGCCCGAGGGCGCGACACGGTCCGGCTGGGACCAGGTCAAGGCCGATCCGCCGCGCCCGAGCCCGCAGCGCATGCGCGAGCACCTCGCCCACCTTGCCTGGCTGCGGGGGCAGGCCGTAGCAACGGAGGCGTTCGCGGGCCTGCCAGACCGCAAGCTGCGCCAGTTCGCCGTCGAGGCGCGCTCGCTCGGTGCCGCCGACCTTGGCCGCATGGTGGAGAGCAAGCGCCTCGCGCTGATGGCGGCTTTGCTTCGCGGCCAGGTCGCCCAAGCGCTGGACGACGCGGCCGAGATGTTCGTGCGCCTGATGACGCGCATGCACAACCGGGCCAAGGAGGCGCTGGACGAATACCGTGCCCGGCACGCGGCCGAGACCGACGCGCTGATTGCCCTGCTGCGCGAGACCGTGCTGGCCTGCCAGGATCAGGAGGCGGAGCGCGATGCCCGACTCACGGCGGTCGAGGGCCTGCTGCTGCCCAACGCGGACGCGATCCTGGCCAAGTGCGAGGCGCACACGGCGTTCGCGGGCAACAACTACCTGCCCCTGCTCGCGCGCTTCTACGGCGGCCAGCGCGCTGCCTTCCTGCGCTTTCTCGAGCACGCCGCCCCGGTCTCGACCTCGCAGGACCGCAGCACGGAGGAGGCGATCGCCTTCCTGCTGGCGCACTGCGCGAGCCGCCGGGCCAAGCTGAGGGCTGTCGTCGAGCAGCCCGGCGCGGACGGCACCGTCGCCCACCGGCTGCTCGACCTGTCCTGGGTGAGCGAGAAGTGGTGGCCGCTGCTGACGGGGCGCACCACGCGCGAGTCAGCACCTTCCGAGGTGGACCGGCGCCACTTCGAGATCTGCCTGTTCACGCAGGTGGTCAACGAGTTGAAGTCGGGCGACCTCTGCATCCCGGGCAGCGAGGAGTACGGCGACTACCGCGACCAACTCGTCTCCTGGGAGGAGTACAACCGCGACGTCGCGGGCTACGCCGCGCAGGCTGGCGTGCCGACGGATGCCACGGCTTTCATAGCAGCCCTCAAGGCCCGGCTCGCAGCGACGGCGTCCGCCACCGACCAGGGCTTCCCGGACAACGAGCACGTCGAGATCGTGGACGATGAACCCGTGCTGAAGCGACTGCGCGCCCGCGACACGGCCCACGGCGGTGCCTTCCTCGAACGCCTGCTCAAGGCGCGCCTGGTCCCGGCCGGTGTCCTGGAGGCGCTGGCCGACACCGAGCACTGGCTCAACTGGACCCGGCACTTCGGCCCGGTCTCCGGCTTCGAGGCCAAGATGGAGCGCCCGCGCGAGCGGTATGTGGCAACCGTTTTCTGCTACGGCTGCGGCCTCGGTCCGAACCAGGCGGCGCGCTCGCTCAAGGGCCTGGACCGCCGGCATGTAGCCCACGTCAACCAGCGCCACATGACCGAGGCCAGCCTCGATGAGGCGATCACGGGCGTGATCGATGCCTACGCCCGGGTCGGCCTGCACCGGCATTGGGGGAGTGGTGAGAGCGCGTCCGCCGACGGCATGAAGTGGGATGTGCATCCGGAGAGCCTGAAGAGCAGCTATCACATCCGCTACGGTGGCTATGGTGGCATCGGCTACTATCTCGTGTCCGACACCTACATCGCCCTGTTCTCGCGCTTCCTGGCCTGCGGCGCCTACGAGGGCCACGCCATTCTGGACTTCGTGGCCGAGAACCGATCCTTGCTACAGCCCTCCACCGTGCACTCCGATACGCACGGCCAGTCGTCCGCGATTTTCGGACTCGCGCACCTGCTCGGCATTGAGCTGATGCCCCGCATCCGGAGCTGGCAGGATCTGCACCTGTTCCGGCCGGATGCTTCGGCCCGCTACGAGCACATCGACGGCCTGTTCACCGCCACGGTGGATTGGGAACTGATCAAGGCGCACCTGCCCGACATGCTGCGCGTCGTGCTTTCGATCAGGGCGGGAAGGCTGCTGCCGTCGGCGATCTTGCGCCGGCTCGCCACCTACAGCCGCAAGAACCGGCTCTACTTCGCCTTCCGCGAGCTCGGCAGGGCCATCCGCACCGACTTCCTCTTGCGCTATCTCGGCTCGATAGAGCTGCGCCGGGTGATCCAGGCTGCGACCAACAAAAGCGAGCTGTTCAACAAGTAAGCCCAGTGGGTCTCGTTCGGCAGCGCAGGCCTGGCGACCGCGGCCGAGCGCGACGAGCAGCGCAAGATGGTCAAATACAACCACCTCGTCGCCAACCTGCTCATCTTCCACACCGCCGTCGGCATGACGCGGGCACTCGACGAGATCGCGGTCGACGGACACGGCGCCGCAATCACGCCCGAGGCGCTGGCCGGCACCAGCCCTTACCTCAACGAGCACCTCAACCGCTTCGGCAGCTACGAACTCGACCTCAGCAAGCCGCCCGCGCCGCTGCCCTTCGAGCTGCCCGACCGGTTGAGGCCACCCAGCCCAGCAACCCCGTCGGCCGTCGCTGTGTGAGAATCACGCAGGAATCCTTGCCATGGTCCACGATGGGCAGCACGCTCGAGGATGTTGGCCTGACGCTCGTGAAGGCGAAGGCACTCCTGGCCACGCTGCAGGCGAGCCTGGTTCAGGGCCAGATGACGGAGTACACCGCCCATCACCGGGCCTGCCCGGCGTGCGGCGTGTCGCAACCCCTCAAGGACCGGCGCACCCGGCGCCTACAAACCCTGTTCGGCACGGTCGAGGTCGAGGCACCACGGATCCGGATCTGCCGCTGCCGCCTGACCGCGCCCATGGCGGAGGCGGTGTTCTCGCCGGTTTGCGCCTTGTTGTCTGCCCGCTGCACGCCGGAGCTGGAGCGGGTGCAGGCCGAGCTTGGCGCACGCACCGCGTTCCGCGAGGCGGCCCGGATCCTGTGCACGCTGCTGCCCGCCTCGCCGGCGAACCAGGAGAGCGTGCGCCATCGCACCCATGCCGTCGCCGTGCACCTCGAGGCCGCCGACCGGCAAGCGGCAGCAGCGGTCGCGGCGATCCAGGGCGAGCCCGGCAAGGCCGCAGCGGCCGACGCGAGCGGACCCGTGGTCATGCTGGACGGCGCCTATGTGCGCGCCGTGCCGGGACACCAGACCAGGCGCTTCGAGGCGGTCTGCGGCAAGGTCGAGCATGCGGGCTGCTCGCCGCGGCGCTTCGCCTTGGTGCGCAGCGTGACCGAGCAGCCGCCCGTGCTGCTGCGGGCCGCGCTGCTGGAGCAGGGCTGGCGGGAAGGCGATGCGATGACCGCGATCGGCGACGGCGACCCCGCGTTGCCGGCTCTGGCGCGCGCAGCGACGAGAGCGCCGGTCGAGCCCACCTTGGATTGGTTCCATCTCTCCATGCGCGTGCGCCATGTCGAGCAGGCCCTGCTCGGCCTGCAAGCCCTGGAGCCGGCAGACCGTGGCCCGCTCGACCGCGCGCAGGCGGACGTGGAACGCCTGCGAAGCCTACTCTGGAACGGTCGTCATGAGGACGCCTGCGAAGCCCTGGGCCGGATCATGAGCTGGACGGAGCACGCCATCGTCGCGAACGGCTCCGCGATGGCGGCGAAGGCACGCAAGCTCGTCACACTCAGCGCGGCGCTGCTCACCTCCATCCGGACCAACGAGGGCGCGCTGATCGACTACGGCGAGCGCTACGAGGCCGGCAAGCCGATCTCGACCTCGCGTGCCGAGGCCACGGTCAACCACCTGGTCAGCGTCCGCATGAACAAGCGTCAGCAGATGCGCGGGACACCCACAGGCACCCACCGTGTGCTGCAGGTCAGGGCTGCCGTGCTGGACGGACGCTGCGGCTTCGGCCAGCAGCCCATCCAGCTCGCGGCGTAGCGCCCCAGGTCCTTGCCGCTCCCAGAGAATGTGAAGCCCCGGCACCATCAGCGGGGCCCCAAGCTGGTGCGTATCAAGATTGTGAGCATCATGGGATCTTGTTGCACGGATCGCGTGGGTTTGTGCCGGGAGCTTGGAAGCCCAGATAGAGCGTCCCCTGTCCTGACCCCCGGATGCCCCCCGTGCCGTTCAAGCTGAACCAAGACCGCCGCCATCATATCCCCGAGCAGAAACACAAGGTCACCAACTGGCGCGAGTATGACGCCAGCCTGCGCCAGCGCGGCAGCTTGACGGTGTGGTTCACCGATGAAGCAATCGAGGCGTGGGCGGCGGCGCCAAGGACGACGCGGGGCGGGCAGCCCTGGTACTCGGCCCTGGCGATCCTGACGGCACTGACCCTACGCGCGGTGTTCCGCCTGGCGCTGCGCCAGATCGAGGGCCTGATCGGCTCCATCGTCCACCTGCTCGGACTGGCTCTGGCGGTGCCGGACCACACGACACTAGCCGGCGTGCGGCGACGCTGGAGGTGCCGCGGCCGCGATCCAGCGCCGGTGCTGGTGCCGATGCTGAGCCCGTGCACCTGCTGGTGGACAGCACCGGGCTGAAGCTGTGCGGCGCGGGCGAGTGGCTGCTCGAGAAGCATGGGACGAAAACACGCCGGTCGTGGCGGAAACTGCACATCGGCGTGGACGCCGACACCGGCCAGATCGTGGCTTCGGCGCTGACCACCAACGACGTGGACGACGGCTCGCAGGCCGGTCTCTTGCTCGACCAGGTCGTGGGCGCCGTGGCCTCGTTCACGGGCGATGGCGCATACGACAGCGACAACGTCTCCACGGCCGTGGCCGAGCGTCACCCTGAAGCGGCCGTCGTCGTGCCGCCACGCTCGACGGCGGTGCCGAGCGACACGGCCGCGACCGCGCCCACGCAGCGCGACCGTCACCTCCAGTGCATCGCCGAGCACGGGCGAATGGCCTGGCAGAAAGCGTCGGGGTACACCAAACGAGCCCGAGCCGAGGCCGCCATCTCCCGCCTCAAGCGCGTGATCAGTGACGGGTTGCGCTCGCGCGCAAACAAGCGTCAGGCAACCGAGGTGGAGGTCGCTGTTCATGTCCTCAACCGCATGCTGGAGCTGGGACGCCCGAACTACGTCCGCGTCGCCTGACCCCAGACGGGGTTGGGGTAACTGCGCCTGCACCCCTGATCCGTGCAACACAGTCCGGCCCGGCGTCAAGGCTGTTGACAACCACTCACGGCGTTGCACGCTAGGGCCAACGAACGGAGGGCGCCATGTCCATCGAGAAGCTCGATCACTACACGATCCGCACCAAGGACCTGGAGAGCACGCGCCGCTTCTACACGGAGGTGATGGGCCTGGAGGCCGGGCCGCGCCCGAACTTCTCCTTCCCCGGCGTGTGGCTCTACCAGGGCCGCAACGCCGTGGTGCACGTCATCGGCGTTGACCCGAGCGCTTCGAGCGGGCTGCAGGACTACCTCGGCGACAAGGATCTCGATGCTCAGCCTGACACCGGCGCCATAGACCACGTCGCCTTCGTTGGCAGCGACCTCGGCGGTATGCGCGAGCGGTTCCAGGCCGCGCAGGTTCCGTTCCGCGAGCGCACGGTGCCCACGCTCAACCTGCACCAGGTCTTCCTGGAGGACCCGAACGGGGTCACGATCGAGCTGAACTTCCCGGATTAGGCCCACAACCGCGCCCGCCACGGCGCGGCAAGTCCGCTGAGCCGAAGTGATCGCTAGCGGCGCCTAGCCCGGCACGAGGCCATGCGCGATGAGGCTCTGGGCCGTGGCGAGGATGGTCTCGTCGTTAGGGCGGGGTGACCAGCCGAGGACGCGCCGGGCCTTCTCCGAGGAGACCGGCCGCTCCTTGCTCAGCTCGAACAGGCGCCCACGCACGGTCTTGTCGAACAGCGCCGACACCCGCACGAGCCAGTCCGGCAGGCTCCGGCTCGGCACGCGCCGTGCGACCCGCTCCGGCAGGCGCGCCTTGAGCACGCGGGCGATGTCCGCCATCCAATAGAACTGCCCCGCCCCGATGAAGCGCTCGCCCGCCGCCTCGGGCGTCACCATGGCACGGCAGTGAAGGTCCGCGATGTCGCGCACGTCCACGAGCGGCCAGCCGAACCGGGGCAGGCCCGGCAAGCTGCCGTCCAGGAGCTTCTTCACGATCTCGATGGATGCCGAGAGATCCCGGCCCAGGACGGGGCCGAGCACCGCACCAGGGTTGACTGTGACCAGCTCCAAGCCGCCACCCTCGCGAGTCATGAAGTCCCAGGCCGCGTGCTCGGCGAGCGTCTTGGATCGCTCGTAGGCTGAACTGTCCGCCCTGTTCGCCGCATCTGACCAGTCGGCCTCGGTGAACGGCTCGCGCCGCCCGCCATGCCCGTAGGCGACCGCGGCCGTGGAGGCGGTCATCACCACCCGCGCGACCCCCGCGTCGCGCGCCGCCCGCAGCACGCGCAGCGCGCCATCGCGCGCCGGGCGGACCAACTCCTCATCGTCCCGCGGGTTCACGGTCGGGAACGGGGAGGCGACATGCAGCACGGAGCGGCAGCCCGCAACAGCTTCTGCCCAACCCTTGTCGTCGTTCAGGTCCGCGGCGGCGAACTCCAGGCGGTCGCCGCCGGCCTCAACCAACGTGCCGACCGCCGCCCGCACCTCGGCCTCGCGCGCGAGCGAGCGCACGGTGGTGCGCACGCGCCAGCCGTCGCGTATGAGGTGGGCGATGCAGAATCCCGCGATGTATCCAGACCCACCCGTGACCAGGACGACGCCGTTATCACCCATGACCGTGATCCCCGAAGTGACCGCTATCTGACAAAATAGACGCATTATGTCAGATTTGTCCAGCCCTCCCCGCAAGCGCGTGCTCGACGCGGCAAGGACCGTGTTCGCGCGCTACGGCTTCCGCAAGGCGGCCATGGAGGACATCGCGCGCGAGGCCGGCGTGTCCCGCCCCGCGATCTACCAGTGGTTCGGCGGCAAGAAGGCCGTGTTCCAGGCACTCGCGGAGGCGATCGCGGCCGAGGCGCTGGGCGCCGCCGACGCAGCTTGGTCCGAAGGGATGCCGCTCTCCGAAGGACTGCCTGCGGCGATCCTCGCCAAAGACCTGCCGCTCTATCGAATCCTCGACGCTTCCCCGCACGGCGCGGAACTGCTGGCCGTGGACGAGGCGGTCACGTCGCAGATCGCGACGGGCCTGGAGGCCGCCTTCGCCGCCCTGCTCGCCGCGAAGGCGCAGCGCCTCGGCGAGCTCGACTTGTCAGCGTTCGAGGGCGCCAGCGGCTTCGGCGCCACGGTCGCGCGGCTCGCCGCGGGCCTCAAGGTGACGGCAAGCAGTGAAGACGACTACACCGACGGCGTGCGCCGGCTCTGCCGCATCGTGTCCGGGGCCGCGCTGAACCGGACAGGTGGCGGGGAGTAGCGCAAAGGACCGGCTAGGCGTCTCAAGCCAGCCAGTTGCCGCCGTCCACCCCGTAGGTCTGCGCCACCACGTAGTCGGAGTCGCTGGACGCGAGGAAGACCGCGATCCCGCCGTATTCCTCCGGCTTGCCAAAGCGGCCGAACGGCACGGCGGCGCCGACCATGCGCTTCGTCTCGCCGGGCGCACGGCCCGTGTAGCGCCCGAACTCGCGGTCCACGAACTCCCACATCGGGGTCTCCACCACGCCGGGCGCGATGGCGTTGACGTTGATGCGGTGCTCGATGAGCCGCAGCCCGGCGGACTGCGTGATGCTGATGACCGCCGCCTTCGACGCGCAATAGGCCAGGACCAGCGCCTCGCCGCGGCGCCCAGCCTGGCTCGCCAGGTTGATGATCTTGCCGCCCCCGCCCTGCTCGACCATGCGCTTGGCGACCGCCTGCATCGTGAACAGCGTGCCCTCGACGTTCACCGCGAACAGCCGCGACCACTGCTCGCGCGTCACCTCCTCGACCGGCGCCATCGCGAAGAGGCCGGCGTTGTTCACCAGGATGTCTATGCGCCCGGCGGTACGGACGACCTCCGCCACGAGCGCATCAATCGAGTCCTGGCGCGTGCAGTCGAACTCCACCCCGAACGCGCCGCCGCCGACCGCGGCCGCGGCCTCATTGGCCGCCCCGGCGCTCAGGTCGGCGACGCACACCCTGGCCCCCTCCTCCGCGTAGCGCGCCGCGATCGCGCGCCCGATGCCGCTGGCACCTCCCGTCACGATGGCGACCTTGTCCTTGAGCCTCATGTCTTATCCTCCCTACTCACGCTGGAAGCGCGTCCAGCGCGTCCCAGTCAAAGGTGATGCCGTGGCCCGGCCGGTCGGGCGCGAGCGCGAACCCATCCTCGATGCGCAGCGTCTCAGCGATATAGCGGTCAAGCCCGAATCCGTGCGCCTCAAGATACGAGCGGTTGGGTACGGCCGCCAGCAGATGGACCGTCACATCATGCGCGCCGTGCGAGGTGATGGGCAGGCCGAACGCTTCCGCCAGGTGCGCGACCTTCATGAACGCGGTCACGCCGCCGCAATTGGTCACATCCGGCTCGGGATAGGACACGCCGCCCGAGGCGATGAGGTGGCGAAAATCCCACAAAGTCCGCAGGTTCTCGCCCGCGGCGATGGGCAAGCCGCCCTGGGTGAGCACGCGGGCGTGACCGGCTACGTCGTCGGGCGGGATCGGCTCCTCCAGCCACACCGGGTCGAGCGGCGCGAAGGCATGGGCGGCGCGGACCGCTTCGGCCACCGTCCATCGCATGTTGGCGTCGAGCATCAGCGGGAACCCGTCCCCGAGATGGCCGCGCATGGCGGCGACGCGCTCCACATCCTCGGCGAGCTGGTCCCGCCCCACCTTCATCTTGATGGCTCGGAAGCCACGGCCGAGATTGTCGTCCGTCTGGCGCAGCAGGGCATCGAGCGGCAGGTCGAGGTCTATGCCTCCCGCATAGCAGGGCACGCGCGGGTCGTTGCCGCCGAGCAGCTTCCAGAGGGGCAGGTCCGCCCGCTTCGCCTTGAGGTCCCATAGCGCCATGTCGAAGGCGGAGAGCGCGAGCATGGTCGGGCCACCGCGGCCGCCGTAATGCGTCTCCCACCATACCTTGTTCCAGAGGAATTCGATGCGGTCGGCGTCCGCGCCCGCGGCGATCTCCGCGATCTCCTGCCGCAGCACGCTCAGCACCGCGCCGCCGTTGCGTCCGACGGTGAAGGTGTAGCCGACCCCGTCAGCGCCGTCGTCGTCGGACACGCGCGCGGTCACGAGCTCGAAGGCGCGCATCGCGCCGTGGGTGCTATCGGTCAGCACGGTCGGCAGCGGGATGCGGTAGAGGCCGCTCTCGATCTGGGCGATCCTGGCCATCAGACCACCTGTCGTGCCCGAAGGTCGCTGATCGCCGCGGGATCGAATCCCAGCTCGCCCAGGACCGCGTCCGTGTCGGCGCCGAGTTCAGGCGGGTGGGCGACAACCTCGCTCGGCGTGCGGCTGAGCGTCATCGGCTGGCCGACATAGCTGACCGGCTCCGCGCCGCTCCCATCCAAGGCGCGCGCGATGCCGAGATGCTGCACCTGCGGATCGGCGAAGACCTGGTCAATGCTGTTGATGGGCCCGCTGGGCACGCCGGCCTCGTTCAGCCGGGCGATCCAGGCCGCGCTGTCGTCCTGCACCGTGCGCGCCTCGATCTCCTTGGTCAGCGCGTCGCGGTTCGCGCTGCGCGCGGCGTCAGAGGCGAACCGGGGATCGCTCAGCCACTGCGCGGCGCCGAGCGCGTGGGCGAACCGCTCCCAGATACGCTGCCCGATGGCGGCGATGTTGATGTGCCCGTCGCGCGTGCGGAACACCCCGGTCGGGATGCTGGTCGGGTGGTTGTTGCCCGCCTGCTGCGGAACCTCGCCGGCCATCAGCCACCGCGCCGCCTGGAAATCCAGCATGAACACCTGCGCCTGCAACAGCGAGGTCTGCACCCACTGCCCGCGCCCGCTCGCCTCCCGCTCCAGCAGCGCCACCAGGACGCCCTGCGCGGCGAACAGCCCGGCGCACAGATCGGCGACCGGAATGCCGACCCGCACCGGCCCCTGGCCCGGCAACCCGGTGATGCTCATCAGCCCGCCCATCCCCTGCGCGATCTGGTCGAACCCTGGTCGGTCGGCATACGGCCCGTCCTGCCCGAAGCCGGAGATCGAGGCATAGACGAGGCGCGGGTTGACCGCCGCGAGCGCCTCGTAGCCGATCCCGAGCCGGTCCTTCACGTCGGGACGGAAGTTCTCCACGAGCACGTCCGCGCGCTCGACGAGCCGCTTCAGGATCGCGATACCCTCGGGCTGCTTGAGGTTCAGCGTCATGCCGCGCTTGTTGCGGTGCAGGTTCTGGAAGTCCGGCCCCTCGCGCGGGCCGCCCATCGGATCGCCCTGATCCACGCCCGCCGGCATCTCGATCTTGATCACGTCCGCGCCCCAGTCGGCGAGCTGCCGGGCGCAGGTCGGGCCGGCGCGGACCCGCGCTAGATCCAGCACGGTGAAACGCGCGAGTGCCGAGGAGGCGTGAGGCATGGGCGGCTCCCTTCGTCCAGGAGAGACACGTTGACGCAACGCCGGGTCGCGCGCCACCCTTCCCTACACGATGAGGTGGGCATGACCGACGAGCTTCTCTACGAGGTGCATGACGGCATCGGCCGCGTCACCTTCAACCGCCCGCAGGCGCGCAACGCGCTGACGTTCGCGATGTATGAGCGCCTGGCGGAGATCTGCCGCGAGGCGGGAGACGACCCTTCCATTCGCGCCCTGCTCCTGACCGGCGCCGGCGACAAGGCGTTCGCCGCCGGCACGGACATCTCGCAGTTCCGCGCCTTCTCCACGCCAGAGGATGCGCTGGGCTACGAGGCCGGGATGGACCGCGTGCTCAGCGCGCTCGAAGCCTGCCCGAAGCCGACGCTGGCCGCCATCGCGGGCGCCTGCACGGGAGGGGGTGCTGCCATTGCCGCCTGCTGCGACCTGCGCATCGCCGCCGCAACCATGCGCTTCGGCTTCCCGATCGCGCGCACGCTCGGCAACTGCCTGTCCATCGGCAACTACACCCGGCTCGTCGCGCTGCTCGGCCCGGCGCGAGTGAAGGAGATCATCTTCACCGCCCGGCTCATCGAGGCGGAGGAGGCCCGTGCGATCGGGCTGGTCAGCGAGGTCCTCCCCGACCACGCGGCCCTCCTTGCCCGCGCCGAGGCGCTGGCCCGGCTCGTCGCCTCCCACGCCCCGCTGACGCTGCGCGCCACCAAGGAAGCGGTGCGCCGGATCAAGGAGCGGCTGCTGCCCGAGGAGGCGCACGACCTCGTGCTCCTCTGCTACATGAGCGCGGATTTCCGCGAGGGCATGGACGCCTTCCTGGCCAAGCGGAAGCCGATCTGGCGAGGCGCATAGGGCGCGGGAAGGTTACGACGACGCAGCTCCCCCGCGTCGCTCGCTCGACGGCCTCTCGCACCGGCTGCAGGTTGGCGCGAATCGTGGGCCAGTGAGTCGTGCTAAGCGAGAAGTCCGGTCAGGGATTCGGTGATAGAACCTATCCCGTGTGGCGCACGACGTGCGGCTACGGGCGGAAGATCGCGCCTTCACAGGGTGCGAGCCGGCCTGACTCGCCTGCCTTCGACGCCGTGGAGAGCAGGCGGAGTGCGGCGTCCGGCACGAGGCCTTCGACGCTGGCCGGCTCCGCCCCGAAATTGAGCACGACGAGCACGCGCTCGTCGCTCGCGCGGCGCTCGAAGGCGAGCACCTGGTCGCCGGCTTCGAGCGGGTGATAGCTGCCCTCGCGGAGCGGGCGGCAGTCGGCACGGAGACGGAGCAATGCGCGGTAGAGGTTGAGCAGCGAGGCCGGGTCGTCGCGCTCGGCGGCGGCGTTCGGCACGGGCGGGCTTGCCACGGGCAGCCAGGGTTGGCCTGTCGTGAAGCCCGCGGCCGGGCTGCCATCCCACTGCATGGGGGTGCGGCACGGGTCGCGGCCGTCCGGGTCGCACGCCTGCGCGGGCGGGACGGGTACGTCACGCATCCCGATCTCCTCGCCGTAGTAGAGGAACGGCGTGCCGCGGAGCGTGAGCAGCATCATAGCAGCGAGCCTCATGCGCGCCTCGCCGTAGCGGCTGGCGGCGCGCGGGATATCGTGGTTGGAGAGGGCGTAGGTGGGCCACGCCCAGGGCGGCACGATGCGCTCCGTGCGCTCCACGACCTCGCGGAAGGCTTGCGCGGACCAGGGGCAGCCCCAGAAGGCGAAGTTGAACGCGAGCTGCATCCCTTCGTGGTCGGCCAGGCCGTAGTAGCGCGCCCAGCGCTGAGGATGACGGATGCCGATCTCGCCCAGCAGGACGCGGTCCGGGTAGGCGTCCACCGTCGCGCGCAGCGAGCGGACGATTTCGTGCACGTCGGGGTGGTCTATGTTGCGGTGCCGGGCGGTGTCGAGCAGGTGCTCGTCGAGGCGCAGGCTCGCTACTTCGGGCGGGTTGTCGCGGAGCTCCGGGTCCTTCATCAGGCGGTGCGGGGCGTCCACGCGGAAGCCGTCCACGCCGCGGTCGAGCCAGAAGCGCAGCACGCCGCGCATGGCGGCTCTGGACGGCAGGGTTGCGCCAGTTCAGGTCAGGCTGCTGGGGCGTGTAGGAGTGCAGGTAATACTGGTCCGTCGCGGGATCGAGCGTCCAGGCGGCGCCGCTGCGGGGGAAGGCGGAGAGCCAGTTGTTCGGAGGCGAGCCGTCCGGAAGTGGATCGGCCCACACATACCAGTCGCGCCGAGGGTTGGTGCGGCTGCGGCGCGATTCCTGGAACCAGGGGTGCTGGTCGGAGGTGTGGTTGGGCACGAAATCCACGATCAGGCGCAGACGCCGCGCGTGGGCGGCGGCGAGAAGGGCGTCGAAGTCGGCGAGCGTGCCGAATCGGGGGTTCACCGCGCAGTGGTCGCCACGTCGTAGCCGAAATCCACCATGGGGGAGCGGTAGAACGGCGACAGCCAGATCGCGTTCACGCCCAGGCTGTGCGGGGCGCCCGCGAGGTGGTCCAGGCGGGAGACGATGCCCGTGAGGTCGCCGAAGCCGTCGCCGTCACCGTCCGCATAGCTGGCCGGGTAGATGTGGTAGAAGACGGCGGTCCGCCACCACGGCGCACCGGGCATGGGAGCGGGCTTACCCTTCCTGCGGCTCCGCCGCGTGGACCAGGCTTGGCTTGTGCGGCACCGACAGGCCGCGCATCTGCGCCGGCTCCGGGCGGCGATGGCGCTCCACCGGGTCGAGCGGCACGGGACGGCCGGTGGTCAGGGCGCGCTCGATCGCGGCGATCACGCGCACGTCGAGCCGGCCTTCCTCGCCGTCCGGCTCCGGGCGCTCGTCCTTGAGGATGCAATCGCTGAAATACTGGGTCTCGCCGCCGACCTGGTCCACGGCGGGGAAGCTGCGCTCCTTCGCGGACTGGCCCTGGCGCAGGATGAAGGCGAGCGGGCCGGGGAAGCCGAAGCCCGGCGACATATGGATCGCGCCCTTGTCGCCGACCACGGTGTATTCGTCCATGTGGTCGAGGCCGTAGCTCACCGTGAACTGCGCGAGGCGCTCGCCGGGGAAGCGGAGGGTGACGGCCACCATATCGTGGAAATCATACGGCAGGCGCGTGTTGCGCGTGCCCCAGGCGGCGACTTCGACCGGCTCGACACCGAACATCATGCGTGCGGCGTTGATGGGGTAGGTCCCCATGTCGGGGACCGGGCCGGCCCAGAAGCCATGCCTGGCGCGGTGGTTGCTCGCGGCGACCTGCTGGCAGAAGGTCGAGGTGAAGAGCCGGACCTCGCCGAGCGCGCCGGTGCGGACGAGGCGGAGCGCCTCCAAGGTCGCCGGCTCGAAGTGCAGGCGGTAGGCGACCATGAGCTTGGCGCCCGTGCGCGCAGCAGCTGCCTCGATCGCCTGGCAATCCGACTCGCTGGTCGCCATCGGCTTCTCCAACAGGACGTGGATGCCGGCCTCCAGCGCGGGGACGGCGAACTCGCAGTGCTGGAAATTGGGAAGCGCCAGGTAGATCGCGTCCACCTCGCCGCTGGCGAGAAGGTTCTTGTAGGCGTCGTAGTGGTAGGCCTTGGTGACGCCGTAGTGCTTGCCGAGGGATTGCGCCTTCTTCGCATCGGCGCTGACGAAAGCGGTCATCTCGGAGTTGCCGGTGTGCGCGACGCCGGGCATGAACGCGGCCTGGCTGATCCAGCCGAGGCCGACGACCCCGTAGCGGACCTTGCGGCCTTCCACCTTGCGTGCCGTTGCCATGGCCCCTGCCCTTCCCGCCGTAACGTGAAAGGGGAGCGCATCGGGGCGCCGCGGGTTCCTTAATTCTTCTCCCTTCGAATCGGCTTTCCGCTTGGAGTGCCGCAGGTCACAGCGCGGGCTGGGCGCGGAGGGGCATGGTTTCCTCATGCGCTCCACTGGGGATCGCAGCAGAGGAGGGAAAACCCATGTTCACCGCCACGAAGATCCGCACCACGCTGCTCCTGCCCACCGCGGCCTTGCTCGCGCTCACGGGCGTGACCCTTGCGGCCAGCACCGGAGCGATGGCCCAGAGTGCTGCCAATTCCTCCGTGGCAACCCTATCCGTCGCGAGCGTGGCCGGGCGCTGGCTGCATGACCCGCAGGGCAGCATCATCGGCAGCGTCCGCGGCCTGGCGGACGGCGGCCAGACCGCGGTCCTCATGATCGGCTCCTACTTCCGGCCGGGCAGCCATGAGGTCAGGGTTCCTGCAAGCCAACTGTCTGTCGCCGATGGGCAAGTCACGCTGCGCCCCGAGATCTCGGAAGCGATGAACGTCATGCCTCAGCGGTGACGGGGGCCTTCGCGCGGCCGCGCCTACTGCGCCGTCCAGCCGCCGTCCACGAGCAGGCTCTGGCCGGTGACGTAGGCGCTCGCGGGCGAGGCGAGGAACACCGCCGCGCCTACCAGGTCGCGATCGGTGCCGTAGCGGCCCTGAGGGACCTGGGCGAGCAATCGGCGTTCACTGATCGGCCCCCTCACGGCGTTCCAGCTCGATAGATCAGCGCCGTGCCAGGCGTGTCGTCCTGTAGAGCGCGATGAGAGGCACGCTGAACTCCAGGCTCTCCAGCGTCAACTCGCCGTCCTGGACCGAGAGGGGTCGGTCGGGCCATGTCCCGTCCTCGTTGCGGCGCAGCAGCTCCGCGCCGATCGAGGCCGACCGCACGACCAGGATTTCCTGCACGCTGGGCATCGAAATGTAGGTCCAGATGTTGGACCACGTCTCGCCCTGATTGCTCGGGGACAGGATCTCGATCAACAGGATGGGATCGGGGAGTGTCGCCTCCTCAGTCTCGTAGCTGGAACAGGTCACGGCAAGGTCCGGGATGCGGACGTTGTGCTCGGCGTTCACGCGGGGGATGATGCCCGGCGTCGTCACCACGCTGCACGGGCTGCCGCGCTCGACGAGGTGGTTCGAGAGCAGTCGCGCGAGTTCGCTCTGGATCGTTCCATGTGTGCGGTTCGTAGGTGCCATGGCCTGCGGAACGCCGTCCACGAGTTGCCATGGGAGGCCGTCCGGCGGGTCCCAGACGAGGAACTCGTCAGCCGACATCCAGTCGGGCCGGTCGGACAGCTTCGGAAGGGCAACCATGGTCTTTCCTTAGCACAGTCCGATCAGGGAATCTTCCGCGTTCCAGGTCCGGGCAGGAGACGCCGGGCGGCCTTCTCGGTGAGGCCGGAAACACCCTCGCGCCGGCGCAACTCCGCCCACACGTCCACCGGCTCAACCCCCGCCGAGACCCACAACACGAGCAGGTGGTAGAGCACGTCGGCACTCTCCGCGATCAGCGCCGCGCGGTTGCCGGCCGCGCCCTCGATCAGGGCCTCGACCGCTTCCTCGCCGAACTTCTGCGCGACCTTGGCGGGTCCGCGCGAGAGGAGCCGGGCGGAGTGGCTCAGCGCTGGGTCGGCATCGCGCCGGCTCGCGATGACGGCGTAGAGCCGGTCCAGGACCTCGCCTGTCTCATCGAGGAACGGAGCGGGGGCGGGTGGCTTGAGCTTGCGCGGCGCTTTCTTGGGGCTGTTCTTCTTGGGCGCTGCCTTCTTCGCCCCCACCTTCTTCGCCACGGCCTTCACGCCGCCTCCCGCACGATTCGAACCGGCAAGCCAGCTGCCGCCAACGCGTCCTTCACGTCCGCGACGGTGAACTGCCCGAAGTGGAATACGCTCGCCGCGAGCAGCCCCGTCGCGCCGGCGCGCGCCCCGTCCACGAAATCGGAGAGCTTGCCCACGCCCCCCGAGGCGACGACGGGCACGCGCACCGCGCCGCAAACCGCGCGCAGGAGAGCGAGGTCGTAACCTTCCGCCGTGCCGTCCCGGTCCATGCTGGTGAGCAGGATCTCGCCCGCGCCGAGCGCCGCCACTTGCCGGCACCACTCGACCGCGTCGCGCCCGGTGCCTTGCCTGCCGCCATGGGTGAACACCTCCCACTTGCCGGGCGTCGTGCGACGCGCGTCCACGGCGATGACGACGCACTGGCTGCCGAACCGCTCGGCCGCCTCGCGCACCAGGCCGGGGCGGGCGACGGCGGCCGAGTTGATGCTGCACTTGTCCGCGCCCGCGAGCAGGAGCGCGCGCATGTCGTCCACCGAGCGCACGCCGCCGCCGACGGTGAGTGGCAGGAAGACCCGCGCCGCCGTGCGCGCCACCACGTCAAGCAGCGTGCCGCGCGCCTCATGGCTCGCCGTGATATCGAGGAAGGTCAGCTCGTCCGCGCCCATGCGGTCGTAGAGTGCCGCCTGCTCCACGGGATCGCCGGCATCGCGGAGCTGGACGAAGTTCACACCCTTGACGACGCGCCCGTCCTTCACGTCCAAGCAGGGAATGACACGCAACTTCAACATAACGCGTATAGGGACTTTGCCTGCGTCGGTTGCAAGAGCTTATGTCAGGGCGGCGAGCGCGTCCGCGGGCGTGAGGCGGCCGTCGTAGAGCGCGCGTCCCACGATCACGCCTTCGATGGTGCCGGCGGGCAGTGCCTCGGCTGCTCGGCGAAGCGTGCGCAAATCGTCCGCAACACCGACGCCGCCGCTCGCGATCACGGGGGTCCGGAGCCGTTCGGCGAGCGCCACGGTTGCTTCCAGATTGAGGCCCGCGAGCATTCCGTCCCGCCCGATGTCGGTGTAGATCACGGCTGCGACCCCGGAATCCTCGAAGCGGAGCGCAAGGTCGAGCGCGCTGAGACGGCTCGTGCTTGCCCAGCCCTCGGTCGCCACCATGCCGTCGCGCGCATCGAGGCCGACCGCGACTCGGCTGGGATAGGCATGGCAGGCCTCACGCACGAGCGCCGGGTTCGCTACGGCAGCGCTGCCCAGGACCACGCGGCTGACACCCGCCTGCAACCATCCCTCGATCGCCGCCCGGTCCCGAATGCCGCCGCCGAGTTGCACTGGTACGGTCGCCGCGCCGAGGATCGCAGCCACCGCCGCCCCGTTCACGCTGTGCCCGGCGAAGGCGCCGTTGAGGTCCACCACATGCAGCCAGGCGAAACCCGCATCCTGCCAGGCGCGCGTCTGGGCGGCGGGGTCGTCGGAATAGACGGTCGCCTGCGCCATGTCGCCGCGGCGCAGGCGCACGCAGGCGCCGTCTTTGAGGTCAATGGCTGGATAGAGCGTGAGCACGGGCGCGGCGTGTAGCGCGCCTGGACCGAGGGCGCCAGACTGGACGATGCGCACCATCGTCGAGGCGATCTTCTACGTGCTGCGCGGTGGTGTCCCGTGGCGGATGCTGCCCACATGCCGGAACTTTCACCGCGCCTGCGTCGCTTCCGGCTTGTGGGTATGCATGTCGGCAGTCGAGCTCGTCTTGCTAAGGAGGCGCCTGGCGCGTCCGCGACCGCAGGCAGCGGCACCGGGGAGCACCGGACAGGCTGGATGCCGGCGCTCGCCTCGCGTGGCAGCGGGCGGGCGCACCGGCTGTTCCATCCCCTCTGCGGCGCCGCTCCGGACACGCTGATACGCCTGCTGCTGAAAGGCGGCATCCGGCCGGGCCGTGCGCATGTGGCGGCGATCGCACTCGCGATGACGGCGCTGCGACTGCCCTTCACGCTGGGCGAGGCAGCGGTTGCGGAGGCGCTGCTGCGGGTAGGACGAGGCGAACGCCCGGAGGGGCCGGCGCCGATCTTCGTCGTTGGGCACTGGCGCAGCGGCACCACGCACCTGACCAACCTGCTGAGCCGATCGCCGGCGTTCGGCATCCTGTCGCCGATCTCGGTGGGGCTGCCGGCGGAGGCGCTCGGGCTCGGGCGGTTGTCGCGGCCATTCATCGAACAGTTCTTCCCGCGCACGCGGCTGATCGACGACATGCCGCTCAGGCCCGACCTGCCGCAGGAGGACGAGCTGGCGATGGCCAACCTGTCCACCCTCTCGTGCAACCACGGCCTGTACTTTCCGGCCCGCCTGCAGGCGGAGTTCGACCGCGGCGTGTTCTTGGATGACGTGAGCGCCGAGGAGCTCGGACGCTGGGGGCGCCGGCTGGTTCACTATGTTCGCAAGATGACGCGGGCGGCGGGCAACCGGCCGCTGCTGATCCGCAACCCAGCCAACAGCGCCCGTATCCCTTTATTGCGGGCGCTCTGGCCGGACGCGCGGTTCGTCCATATCCACCGCGATCCGGTCGATGTCTGCGCTTCCTCCGCGCGGATGTTCGCGACGCTGATCCGGGAGCTGTCCTTGGGACACACGGCGGCTGCGGAGGCACAGGCCGACCTGCTGGTGCGCCGCGTGTATCCGCGCCTGATGACGGCGCTGCGGCGCGACTCCGCGTCGCTGCCACCCGGCCAGTTCACGGAGATCCGTTACGAGACGTTCCGGCTGCGGCCGGTGCAGGAACTCGAGCGCGTGCACGAGGCGCTGGGCCTGCCGAGCCTCGGCGCGGCACGTCGTGCCTTCACCGAGAGCCTACGTTCGGCGCGGCCACATGTCCCGTCGCATGCGGCGGCCGGCGCACCAGCGCTGGACTGGCTCCGCGCGCATCCGGCGATCTTTCGGCACTGGGGCTATCCGTCGCCGGACACGCGCGTGATCGGAGCGCCGGAGGAAGCGTCGGAGCAGCTAAATCTGCCGTGAGAACCGCCTGCACTGGGTGCTCGACGTGACCATGAACGAGGATCAGGCCCGCAACCACGAGGATCACGGCCCGCAGGACCTCGCCCAGTTCAGCAGCACCCCTATGCGATAGCCCTGGGATAGCGGGCCAGAGCTGCCGATGGTCTCGCGCCGGAGCACGGATGATCTCTGGCCGCCAAGCGCAGGCATGAGGCCTGTCGAGCAGGCGACGCTTACGAGCGAGATGGGCGCAGCCGCATTGAACGACGCCCCGTCATGCGGTTGCGGGCGGCGTCCACGGGGCCGGCGCCAGTCGGGTCGTCACCTCATTCAGGCGCCGGGCTGTCTCGACAATGCGCTCCAGCGCACGCGCGCGCGCGGCCTCATCCTGCTCCTCATCTCGCGGCGCGTCCAGGATGCCTAGCATCAGGGCGTGGAACTCCCTCTGGCCCTGCAGGGGCATGTCCACCTTGCCCAGGCTGAAATCGGGCAGATCGGCTGGCGGGCCATGCGTGATGTTACGCTGGTTGCCGAAGAAGTGGAGCAACGTGCCGTCTTGGGCGAAGACCGGCGAGATGAACAGCAAGTTCCAGAACTTGGAGCCGTCGCGCCGGTAGTTGACGATCCACTCGATGCAGCCGCGCCGCTCGGCGAGGCAGCGTCCGATGCGTCGCGGCGTCTCGGAGTCGGTTTCCTCGCCTTGGAGGAGGCGACAGTTTCGGCCGACGATCTCGGCCGCGGCGTAGCCGGTCAGCGCCTCGAAGGCCGGGTTGACCGCGATCATCGGGTGGTCCGGCAGGCGAGGGTCGGTGACGACCATCGGCTCAGTGCTGTGCATGATCGTCGCCAGCAGGGCCCGGGTGATCGAGTTGGGTTCGGTCATGCACGGCATCCCTCATGAGGCCGGAACGGAGCAGCCGGCTGATCAGCTTATGCCCGGAGCGCGACCCTGGACAGACGCGCTCCCTCACGCTCACGCCTCTGGCACACCCCTGGAAGCGCGGGGCGCATACGAAGCTTTTCATCAGCCGTGCTGTCATCCATTCCGCGTCCACAGGACCGTGCTGTAGCACGCTGTCTTGTCCAGCTCGCGTATCTCCCCGGTTTCCGCGAGGCGGCGCATGAACTGCGCGAAATGCACGTCCGGCGGCACCATGCAAGTCGGCGCGATGAATGCGGCGCTGTGCAGCGATCCTGCCTGCGTCAGCAGCCAACCGAAGTAGTCGTCAATCGTGAGCGGGTCCGTAGCCTGGAGCCAGTTGAGCCGCACCTGCTCCGCGCGAATGACCAAGGCCCAAGCGCCAGGCTCCTCCACCAGGTCAGGCGGATGGCGCTGGATCGTCTGATTGGACAGGCGTGGCGCTGACGTCGCGTTCACCTCCAGGAATCGCTGCGTGTGCGTCGGCCGGGCGCTGCGCACGAGATCGACTTGCGGCTGGACGAGGCCCAGGGGCACTATCACGTCCGGATTGGCGGCATCCGCGGCGGCGAGGGCGGAATAGGGCAACGGGCCGACGGTGGCGAACCATCCGCCGTTGGTCCTGAAGCAGACCAGGCCGAACCCTACCAGGAGCACCAGCGCGACCTGCTTGGCGACGCGGGCCGCCGGGATGGCGCGCACGGGAATGCAGCCTTGCAGCGGCCGCATCGCCGTCACGATCGTTTGCACGCCGCGACCGAGGAACAGAACGACGAAGGGCAGCAGATAGCCGGAAAATCGCCCTTCCAGGAAGGGATAGCGATGCAGGACGGATAGCACGCTGAGGACGAGCAGCACGGCGACGAACATCATCGCGCTGCGCTCGCGCCGGATGAGAGCGACGGCCGCGCCGAACAGCGCGAACAGCGTGAACAGGCGCTGAAGGCGATAGGTCGCAAAGGGAAGCGCCGGCGCGTGTGACATGATGATGTGGGCCAGCGTGTTCAGCGCGCCTGGCGAGAGCGGCAGATAGCCTTTGTCGTAGATGTAGTCGTAATTGGTCAGGTTGAGGTGCAGCGCCGCCCCAAGATAGAGGCTGTATCCCGCTCCGAAGGCTACGGCGAGGAGCGCGATGATGGTGATCAGAAGGCGCGTGCTGACCCTGCCGTAAAGAAACACGAGCATGACGAGGATAATCGGTGTCGCGAATGTCAGGGGCAGGCCTATGATGGACGCCGCAACGATCAAGATTGCTGCGCTGCGCCGCTCCGAAACGGCCGCGAGGAGCACCAGCGAGATCGCCAGCATCTCGAAGGCGTAATGCTTGAAGTTGCCGAACGCGTAGGAATAGCTGTTCGCTGCGAGCAGCGTGAAGAGCGAGACCATGGTCGCCGTTGCGCCGAGGCCGCTGCGCCGCGCAGCGGCGACCACGGCTGCCACGACTGCGCCGGAGGCGAGGATCGGCAGCAGCTTCTGGGTGAGCAGCGGCAGCGCCGCCTTATGCATCAGCCAGGCAATCAGGAGGAACCCGGTCGGCATGCCTTGATCATACAGCGGGAGCGGCCTGAACAGGCCCGCGACGGTGCCGACATGCTCGACTGCCGTGAGCAGCATTGCCTCGTCCAGCCAGAACGACCAGAGCTTCTGCCACGCCGTCCAGCCAAGCACGCCGGCGCACAGGGCAAGAGCGCAGAGCAGCATCCATCTATCGTCTGCCGGGCGCATGGCGAAGCGACGAGGCAGCCAGCCTTGCCTTGGCTCCACGACGTAGGCTTGTCCAGCGTAGAACTCGGACGGTGAGCTTCGCTCATCTGGCGCAATTGCCATGCTGTCACAGTTCCCGTTCAGCGCGGTGGCCGCCTGATATCACTGTCTACGTCCTGGACGGACGCGGCAGCGAACTTTTCACGGCATCGAGGGATCCCCGCCATCGGCTTCCCCCCGGAGAGTGGCTGGCGCGACCTTCGACGCGAGCAGCCCTGCCGTCTGCAGCAGCCGGCCCAGGCGCAACGTGAGCAGCAGCGTCGCTGCGATGCCGATGCCGAGGAGGATCAGACGGACGACGCTCGCCTCGCGGGACGAGCCGGCGGCAACGCCCATCCCCGTCAGCGCGCCCACGATCACGTAGCCCAGCAGCGCCGGCAACGCTGCGAGCGTGCCGAGCAGGTAGGCGCGCAGCGAGATCCCCGTCAGGCCGAGCGCGTAACTCGTCACCGCGAACGGCATGATCGGAGAGATGCGTAGCAGGCAGACCATCCGCCAGCCGTCCCGCGCGATGGCCGCGTCGAGCTGCGCCTGGCGCGAGGCGCCCGGCAGGCGGGCAGCCACCCAGTCGCGCAGCAGCGAGCGCGCGAGCATGAAAGCGAGCCATCCGCCGACCAGCGTGCCCACGGTCGAGAGCGCGAAGCCGAGCCCGACCCCGTATGTCATCCCGGCCATCATGCCGAGCAGCGAGGCCGGCACGATCCCCGCCATGGCGACCACGATCTGCACGGCGGTGAAGCCGAGCCAGCCGAGAGGGCCCGCATCGCGGATCCGCCGCAGCATCGCCTCGGCCCAGGCGATGTCCCCGCCGCCCCAATGCGCCGCGATCAGGCCGCCCAGAAGCATGATGCCGAGTCCCAGGCCTGCCATGAGGCGCAGGCCTGCCCGGGAGCGCTGCCGATCGCTCAAGCTGTGCGGCCGCCGGGCGCGGGATCGCTTGCCGCACTCAGCGGATCGCGCGGCACGAGATGCCCGTCGGAGGCGGAGAAGAGCGAAGAGCGCAGCAGCCCCATGCGCGCGAGGCGGAACCCGAGCGAGGTCCCGAGCACGCCCATCCCGTAGGTGACGCTGCGCCGGAAGTTGATGCTGGAGGCCTCCGCGAAGTAGCGCGTCGGGCAGGAGATCTCGCCGATGCTGAAGCCGTCGCGGACCGCGAGCGCCAGCATCTGATTGTCGAACACGAAATCGTCCGAGCAGCGCAGCAGCGGCAGGCGCTCGAGCACGCTGCGGCTCCAGGCCCGATAGCCGGTGTGATACTCCGAGAGCTTCTGCCCCATGAGCAGGTTCTGCGCGAGCGTCAGCCCCCGGTTCGCGACATACTTGTAGAGCGGCATGCCGCCCTGCCGCGCGCCGCCGCCGAGGATGCGCGAGCCGAGCACCACGTCGTAGTGCCCCGAGGCGATCATGGAGACCATCGCGGTCACCAGGCGTGGGGAATACTGGTAGTCCGGGTGCAGCATCACGACGATGTCCGCCCCGCGCGCCAACGCGGCGGCGTAGCAGGTCTTCTGGTTGCCCCCATAGCCGCGGTTGCGGTCGTGGCGGATCGTGTGCAGGCCGAGGCGGCGGGCGAGTTCCGTCGTCCCGTCACGGCTCGCGTCGTCGGTCAGGATGATGTCGTCAACGATGTCGCGCGGGATCTCCTCGACCGTCCGCTCCAACGTCCGCTCGGCATTGTAGGCGGGCAGGACAACGATGACGCGTTGGTCAAGCAGCATGCAGATCTCCCAGAGCCCAGGCGCGCTGATGCGTCGGATTCCGTGCGGTACCGTCAAGATGTTGCAATGCACCTAGATTCTGAGCGCGTCTATCGGTTTCCGCTCTCCTCGCTTCTTGTTGAGCCGCCGAAAAATCGCTCAGGCTGCCGCGTCCGTGAGGATGGCATACATCTCCCCCGCGCCGGTCGCCTTCCTGAGCCGCTGCGCGAAGGCCGCGTCGCGCATCCGCCGCGAGATGGCCGCAAGGGCGGCCACGTGCTCGTTTCCCGCTGTCTCTGGAATGAGCAGCAGGAACACCAGGTCAACGGGGCGCTCGTCAATGGCGTCGAAATTGATCGGTCGCGCCAGCCGGGCGAACAGCCCGAAGAAGTGGCCCAACCCACCGAGCCGGGCGTGCGGCAGCGCGAAGCCTCGGCCCAGACCCGTCGAACCCAGCCGCTCCCGCGCGGTCAGGGCCGCCTCGACGCTATGCGACTCGATCGGAAGGATCGCCGCCGCGCGCCGGCTCAGCTCCGCCGTGAGCCCGGCCTTGTCCCTGGCCCGCAAGTCAGCGATGACCTGAGCCGGCCGCACGAGATCACTGATCTCCATGTCGTCCCACCATCATCTCCCCTCTCAATCCGGCGCGCGCAGGCGATAGCCGACCCCGGTCTCGGTCAGGACGTGCTCCGGCCTCGTTGGGTCGGCCTCGATCTTCTGGCGCAGCGCCCGGATGTAGATCCGCAGGTATTGCACGTCCGTCTCGCCGCCCCAGACCTCGTGCAGGATGAACCGATGGGTCAGCACCTTGCCCGCGTGCGCGACCAGCAGCCGGAGCAGGTCATACTCGCGCGGCGCGAACTTCACCTCGGCACCGCGTACCGTGACGACCCGGCGCACCAGATCCACCGCGAGGTCGCCGCTGCGGAAGAGCGGGCGCTCGCCTTGCTGCTGCAGGCGATGGCGCTGGGCGGCCCGGATGCGGGCGAACAGCTCGTCAATGCCGAACGGCTTGGTCACGTAGTCGTCCGCGCCCAGGTCCAGCGCCTCGACCTTGCCGCGCTCGTCGTCCCGGCTGGAGAGCACGACGATGGGCAATGCTGAGCCTGCTTCACGCATCCGCCGAATGACCTCAAGCCCGTCCATGTCCGGCAAGCCGAGATCGAGGACCACCAGGTCAACCGCGCTCCGGCGCAGGGCGTCCAGGGCTGCGTGCCCGTCCTGCGCCTCCGACACGACGTAGCCTTGGGCGCCCAGCCCGGTCCTGAGGAAGCGCAGGATGGCCGGCTCGTCATCCACCACCAGGACGCGCAGCGGCCCGGCGCCGGACGTCATGCCGCAGCGTCCTCGCGGGGCAGCAGGCGCCACCTCGGTCGGCACGGGAAGGCTGATCGTGAACGCGGCCCCAGGGCGGTCCGTCCGGTTCGCCGCGATGATCGTGCCACCCATGGCCTCGGTGAAGCCTCGGCAGATCGCGAGGCCGAGGCCTGTCCCGGCGCGCCGGTGGTCGGCGCCGCGCGCGCGGTAGAACTTGTCGAACACGCGTTCCAGGTCGGCCGCGGGGATGCCGTCGCCCTCGTCGAGGATGCGCAGCCGGGCCCAACCCTCGTCGCGCCAGGCGCAGAGGCGCACCATGGACCCGGCAGGCGCATACTTCGCGGCGTTGTCCAGCAGGTTGAACAGGACCTGCTCCATCAGCACCATGTCCATCCGCAGCATCGGCAGGTCGGCCTCCAGGTCAACCTCGACGCGGTGCGTGCCCAAGATCTTGCCAGCCCGCTGCAGCGCGGCCCCGACCACGTCCGAGAGGTCCGCGAGGCTGCCGCTGGGCTGCAGCGGACCGGCCTCCAGCCGGGTCATGTCGAGCAGGTTGCCGATGAAGCGGTTCAACCGCTCCGCCTCCTCCTGGATCGTGCGCGCCAGATCGCGGCTTGCAGCGCCATCCAAGGCGATCCCCTCGCTGGCCAAGCTGCTTGCCGAACCCATGATGGACGCCAGCGGCGTACGGAGGTCGTGGGAGATCGAGGTCAGCAGCGCCGAACGCAAACGGTCGCTCTCGACGGCGAGGCGCGCGCGGTCCACGTCATGCACGAGGGTGATCCGCTCGATGGCGAGACCGGCCTGATCGGCAAGCGCGTTCAGGAGGCGCCCCTGGTCGGGCGTGAGCATCGGGCCTGGCTCATCGCGGTCGATGCCGATCACCCCGGCCGGCCCGCGCCCGGTCTGCATCGGCAGGAACAAGCGCTTCGCGCCCGGCAGCGTGTCGGCGCCGCGCCCCGCCGCCTGGTTGCTCTCCCACGTCCACTTGGCGGCCGCTAGGTCCGCCGCGTCCAGCACGTCCTCCGGCGGGTAGCCGGCCTGCACGGTCAACCCGGCATCGCCCGGCAGCAGGAGCACGACACGGACCTTCAGCATCAAGGCGATCTGGTGCGCGGTCGCCCACAGCACGTCGTCGAGGGAAGCCGCCCCGGCCAGCTTGCGGCTGAACTGGTAGAGATCCTCGGTGATGCGCGCGCGCTGGCGGGCGGTGATGGCCTGGCCGCGGACACGCGCGGCGAGGTTGCTGGCGATGATCGCGACGACGGCGAAGAAGAACAGCGTGACGACGTTCTCGGGGTCGGCGATCGTGAAGGTGTAGAGCGGTGGCAGGAAGAAGAAGTTGTAGGCGAGGACGCTGAGCAGGCAGGCCAGCAGCGACGGCCACAGTCCCCACGTCACGGCGCTGACCAGGACGGCCGTGAGGAACACGAGGGCGACGCTCGTGATGCCCAGGACCTGGTGCAGGCCGAGTGCCACGGCGAGTGCTGCCGCGACGGCCGCGGTGCTGCCGCCATAGGCCCAGGAACTCGCGCCGCCCGCGGCCCCGGCTGGTTGCCTGAGGGACGCCACGCCTCGCGGCCGCTGCTGTCCGTCCTGCTCCGGCTGCCCGGTAATGACGTGGATGTTGAGCCCCTCCGCCTGCCGGATCAGCCGTTGGGTGACCGACCCGCGGAAGGCCTCGACCCAACGCGGGCGCCGGGTCTTGGCGATCACGATTTGGGTGACGTTGTTCGCCTGCGCGTAATCAACGACCGTGCTGGCCACGTCCTCGCCGGGAAGGGTCACGGCCTCGCCGCCCAGGCGCTGCGCCAGGCGCAGCGCATCCGCGGTGCGGGTCCGGGCCGCCTCGCTCACGCCCCAGGCGCGCGGAGGTCTCGACGTGAAGCGCCGTCCAGGGTGCGCGCAGCCGGTCCGCCAGGCGCCGCGCGTGCCGCACGAGCGCCGTGCTGCCCGCCTCGCCGTCAATGCAGGCCAGCACGCGCTCGCCCGCTTCCCAGGGGCCGGGGATGGCGCGCGAGCGCATGTAGTCCACCATCTGCTCGTCCACCCGCTGCGCCGTGCGGCGCAGGGCGAGTTCCCGCAGCGCGGTCAGGTTGCCGGGGGAGAAGTAGTGCTGGATCGCCCGCTCCGCCTGCTGCGGCACATAGACCTTGCCGTCCTTGAGGCGCCGTATGAGGTCGTCGGGCGTGAGGTCGATGACCTCGACCTCATCGGCCGCGTCGATGACCGAGTCCGGCACCGTCTCGCGCACGCGGACGCGGGTGATCTGGGCCACGATGTCGTTCAGGCTCTCGACGTGCTGAATGTTCAGCGTTGTGTAAATGTCCATCCCGGCCGCGAGCAGCTCCTCGACGTCCAGGTAGCGCTTGGGGTGGCGGCTGCCGGGCGCGTTGGTGTGGGCCAGCTCGTCCACGAGCACCAGGCCCGGCCGGCGCGCCAGGACCGCGTCGAGGTCCATCTCCTCGGTCAGCCGGCCGCGGTAGTCGCTCTCGCGCCGCGGGATCACCTCCAGTCCCTCCAGCAGCGCCTCGGTTTCCTTGCGGCCGTGCGTCTCGACCACGGCCACGGCCACGTCAACGCCCTCGCGCCGCTTGGCCTGGGCGGTCAGCAGCATCTCGTAGGTCTTGCCCACGCCTGGGGCGGCGCCGAGGAAGATCTTCAAGCGCCCGCGCCCACCCTGCCCGGCCTGGCGCAGCAGGGCGTCCGGGTTCGGGCGGCCATCGCGGTCGCTCATCGTCCCAGCCCTTCCATCACGGGGTATGGTAGCCCGTCGCCCGGCCGTGGGCCAGGCTGCGCCGTCAGCTGCCGCTGCCGCCGAGCGCGTCCAGCGCCATGTTGAGTGCGAGGACGTTGACCCGTGGCTCGCCGAGGATGCCGAGGAAGCGTCCCTTCGTGTGCTCGGCGACGAGCTGCCGCACCGTGTCCTCGGGCAGGTTGCGAGCCTTCGCGACGCGGGGCACCTGGAACAGGGCGGCTGCCGGCGTCACGTCGGGATCGAGGCCGCTCGCGGAGGTCGTCACCAGGTCCACCGGCACGGGGGCGCCCGGGTTCTGGGCGGCCAGGGCCGCGGCGTCGCCCTTCACGCGGTCCACCAGCGCCTTCGAGGTCGGCCCAAGGTTCGAGCCGCCCGAGTTCGCCGCGTTGTAGGGCGCCGGCACCGTCTTGGTCGGGTCCTTCGGGTCGGTGTCGGTCGTGGCGGAAGGCCGCCCGTGGAAATACTTCGCCGCGGTGAAGTTCTGCCCGATCAGCTCAGAGCCGATGACCTTGCCGTCGCGCTCGACCAGGCTTCCGGCCGCCTGATGCGGGAAGACGAGTCCCGCGATGCCGGTCATCGCGAGCGGATAGGCGAGACCGGTGAGCGCCGTCATGAGCACGATCATCATGATCGCCGGGCGAAGCTGCTTCACTATGTTCGTCATGGGTCTCTATCCTCAGGCCAGGCCAACGGCGTTGACCAGCAGGTCGATGAGCTTGATCCCGATGAACGGCACGACGATGCCGCCCAAGCCGTAGATCAGCAGGTTGCGCCGCAAGATGCTCGCCGCTCCCACGGGGCGGTACTGGACGCCGCGCAGCGACAGCGGGATCAGGGCCACGATGATCAGCGCGTTGAAGATGATCGCCGACAGGATCGCGCTCTGCGGCGTGCCCAGGCGCATGACGTTGAGCGCTTGTAGTTGCGGGTAGAAGACGATGAACATCGCCGGGATGATCGCGAAATACTTGGCGACATCGTTGGCGATGGAGAACGTCGTCAGTGCCCCGCGCGTCATCAGCAGCTGCTTGCCGATCTCCACGATCTCGATCAGCTTCGTGGGGTCGCTGTCGAGGTCCACCATGTTGCCGGCCTCGCGGGCCGCCATGGTCCCCGTGTTCATGGCGACGCCCGACATCCGCCTGGGCCAGGGCGGGCGCGTCGTTGGTGCCGTCGCCGCACATCGCGACCAGCTTGCCCTGCGCCTGCTCGTCGCGGATCAGCTTCAGCTTGGCCTCCGGCGTCGCCTGGGCGAGGAAGTCGTCCACCCCGGCCTCGGCGGCGATGGCCGCGGCGGTCAGCGGATTGTCGCCGGTGATCATCACCGTCCGGATGCCCATCCGCCGCAACTCGTTGAAGCGCTCGCGGATGCCGCCCTTGACGATGTCCTTGAGGTGGATGACGCCGAGCAGGCGGCCGTCCCTGGCGACGGCCAAGGGTGTTCCGCCGGATTTCGCGATCTCGTCCGCCTTCGCCGTCAGTTCGCGGATCGTTGCTTCGGAGACGGTCGGCCGCGTCGCAGCGACTGTGCCGCCCGCACCCCCCTCCAGCCGCCGCGCGGGCGAGGCTTGGGCGTAGGCCAGGACCGCGTCCACCGCGCCCTTGCGGATCGAGGAGCCGTCGGCGTCAATGCCGCTGAGCCGGGTCTGGGCGGTGAACGGGATGAACTTGGCGCCGAGGGGAGCCATGTCGCGCTCGCGGATGGCGTATTTCTCCTTCGCCAGGACGACGATGGAGCGCCCTTCCGGCGTCTCGTCGGAGAGGGACGCGAGCTGGGCCGCGTCCGCCAGCTCGACCTCGGTGACGCCGCTCACGGGGATGAAGGCCGCCGCCTGGCGGTTGCCGAGGGTGATGGTGCCGGTCTTGTCGAGCAGCAGCGTGTCGATGTCGCCTGCCGCCTCGACCGCGCGGCCGGACATCGCCAGCACGTTGAACCGGACGAGCCGATCCATGCCGGCGATGCCGATGGCCGACAGGAGTGCTCCGATCGTGGTCGGGATCAGCGTCACGAACAAGGCGACCAGGATGACCACCGAGACCGCGCCGCCAGCATAGGTCGCGAAGCTCGGGATGGTCGCGACGGCGAACACGAAGATGATCGTCAGCCCGGCGAGCAGGATGTTGAGCGCGATCTCGTTCGGCGTCTTCTGGCGTTGTGCGCCTTCGACGAGCGCGATCATGCGGTCGAGGAAGGTGGAGCCCTGGGCGGCCGTGATACGGACCTTGATCCAGTCGGAGAGTACGCGCGTGCCGCCCGTGACGGCCGAGCGGTCGCCGCCGCTCTCGCGGATCACGGGAGCCGATTCGCCGGTGATCGCCAACTCGTCCACCGAGGCGATGCCGTCCACGATCTCGCCGTCGCTCGGGATCAGGTCGCCGGCTTCCACGAGCACCAGGTCGCCCTGCTTGAGCGCGGGTGCCGCGACCTCGTCGTAAGTGGTCGCCGCGAGCGAGGCGAGGCGCTTGGCCGAGGTCTCGGTTCGTGCCTTGCGCAAGGTCGCGGCTTGCGCCTTGCCGCGGCCCTCGGCCACGGCTTCGGCGAAGTTGGCGAACAGGACGGTGATCCACAGCCAGATCGCGATCTGTAGTGTGAAGCCGAGCCGGGAGCCACCGGTCGCGCGAGATCGCGCAGGAGCAGCACCGTGACGAGAGCGGCCACGACCTCCACGACGAACATCACCGGGTTGCGGAACAGCGACCGGGGATCGAGCTTCCTGAACGAGGCGCCGATTGCCGGCACGAGGATCGCCGGGTCAAGCATCGAGGTCTTGGCGCCGCGCGGGCTGAGTTTGGTTTCCATGATTTTCGCCTGGATCAAAAGAGGGTGCCGGATTGCATGGCGAGGTGTTCGGTGATCGGACCGAGGGCCAGCGCCGGGAAGAAGGTCAGGCCGCCGACGATCAGGATCACGCCCACCAGCAGGCCGACGAACAGGCCGCCATCGGTCGGGAAGGTCCCCGCCGACGCCGGCACGATCTTCTTCGACGCCAACGACCCGGCGACGGCCAGCATGGGCACGATGAACAGGAACCGGCCGATCCACATCGCCAGGCCGAGCGTGGTGTTCCAGAACGGTGTGTTGGCGCTCAGCCCGGCGAACGCGCTGCCGTTGTTGCCCGTCGCCGAGGTGTAGGCGTACAGCGCCTCGCTGAAGCCGTGCGGGCCAGCGTTCGCCAGGCCGTCGAGGCCGGGCTTCACGACCACCGCGATGGCCGTGAAGCCGAGGATGGACAGGGGCAGGATCAGGATAGCCAAGATGGCCATCTTGACCTCCTTGGACTTCGATCTTCTTGCCCAGGTATTCCGGCGTGCGCCCGACCATCAGGCCCGCGATGAAGACCGCGACGATGGCGAAGAGCAGCATCCCGTAGAGGCCGGAGCCGACGCCGCCGAAGATGATCTCGCCCAGCATGATGTTGACCAGCGGCACCATGCCCGCGAGCGGCAGCAAGCTGTCGTGCATGGTGTTGACGGCACCGCAGGAGGTGTCGGTGGTCACGGTCGCGAACAGCGCCGAGTCGGCGATGCCGAACCGCACCTCCTTGCCTTCCATGTTGCCGCCGGCCTGCAGCGCACTCGGGGCGCTGTTCACGTGCAGTGCCGCGAACGCCGGGTTGCCGCCGCTCTCGACCGAGTAGGCGGTGCATACGCCAGCGAGGAACAGTAGCCCCATGACCGCGAAGATCGCCCAGCCATGGCGTTGGCTGCCGACCATCCGGCCGAACACGTTGGTGAGCGCGGCGCCGATCGAGAAGATCAGCAGGACTTGGATGAAGTTGGTGAGCGCGTTCGGGTTCTCGTAGGGATGGGCGGAGTTGGCGTTGAAGAAGCCGCCGCCGTTCGTGCCGAAGATCTTGATGACTTCCTGCGAGGCGACCGGCCCCTGCGCGATCACCTGCTTGGCGCCCTCCAGCGTCGTCGCCTCGGTGTAGGCGCCCAGGTTCTGCGGCATGCCCTGCCAGACGAAGAACAGGCCCACCACGATCGCGACCGGCAGCAGGATGTAGAGCACGCAGCGGGTCATATCGACCCAGAAATTGCCGACGGTCTTGGCCGAGCGCCGGGCGAAGCCGCGGATCAGCGCGATGCGCGAGCGCGATGCCGGTCGCGGCGGAGACGAAGTTGTGCACCGTCAGCCCGGCCATCTGCGTGAGATAGCTCATCGTGCTTTCCGGCGTGTAGGATTGCCAGTTGGTATTGGTGATGAAGCTGACCGACGTGTTGAAGGCCAGGTCCGGGGATACTGCCGCCTGTCCCTGCGGATTGAACGGCAGCACCGCCTGGAAACGCTGCAGGGCGTAGAGGCTGACGAAGCCGGCCAGCGTGAAGACCAGCATGGCGATCCCGTAGGCTACCCAGTGCTGCTCCTCCTGCTCGGCGACGCCGCTGACGGCATAGAACCCGCGCTCGACGGGTCGGAGCACGGGAGAGAGGAGCGTGCGCTCGCCATTGAACACGCGCGTCATGTAGCCGCCGAAGGGCTTCACGAGCAGCGTGACGATCACGCAGTAGAGCGCGATCTGGATCCAACCGTTGATCGTCATGAGAGGCTCCTCAGAACCGCTCCGGGCGGATCAGGGCATAGACCAAGTAGCCAAGGAGGCCGATCGTGACGACCGCCCCCAGGAGATAGTCGAGGGTCATGGCTGAACCCTCAGAGACTGTCGCAGGCGGGAAGGTAGAGAGCGGTGGCGACGAAGGCGGCAACGCCGATCACGATGTAAACTGCGTCGAGCATGGAAATCTCCTCAGGGCGGCAAGCGTGGATGAGAAGCCGGCACGCACCGTGCCTGGCTCTCCCGCCCAAAGATCAGAGATACTGAAACCCGATATAAATTCGAGATCGCTCGGGCTGACCGGACATATAGATCCCGTATAGATCGGTATCGTCCGGCGTGTTGGCCTCCATGTGGACGAACCGCTCTAGAAGAGGATGCCGGCTTCCAGCAGGCCGCGCACCTGGCTGGTGCTGGTCAGCGTCGGTCCGAGGGCGAAGCCGGCTGTGGTGCTGAATGCCTTCACGTAGGAGAATTCCGCCCGCGCGAAGAGGCGGTTGTAGCGGTAGGTCGGCGTGATGGTGATGGAGGCCGCCTTGCTGCCGGGCCCGTAGATGAGGCTGGGCGCTCCGTCGGCGAGGCTGCCGGTGGAGGCGATGTACTCGACCCGCCCGGCCAGGCTGACGTTCGGGGTGAAGGCGTAGTTCGCCAGCACGGCGCCGCCATAGGTCGCGGCGCTGTGGGCGAAGCCGATGGCGGAATTGGCCGGCACGTAAGTTGCCTGGACATAGGGCGTGATCGTCCAAGGGCCGGAGCTGCGGGTATAGATGACGTCGTAGATCGAGCCGTTGTTCTGGGGCAGCGGTGTGGCGAGGCTGGAATATGCGGTGTGGCCGAGATTGCCGCCGGCGGCCACGGTGAGCGTGTCGGCGCTGTCGATCGTCCAGGCGGCCGAGCCCGACAGCCAGTTCAAGCCGGTCGGAATAGAAGCCGTCGTTCAGCGACACCGACAAGGCCACGGGGCCGAGCGTGTAGTTCACCTGCACGCCGCGATTGACCGCGTTCTCCTGGTTCCACAGCAGGCCGCGCTCGATGTTCATGTTCTCGAAGGTGAAGGTGTATTCGGGGCCGATCAGCGTCGGCAGCTTGCCGGCCTCGACCGAGAAATTGGCGGTGGGCGCGAGTTTCACGAAGGTTTGCGGGACCGCGCCGTAGAGATCAGGAATGGCGCGGCCCGCTGAGACATAGGGCGTCCCGAGAGCGGGCAGGGAATACCCGCCGACCTGCACGTAATACTGGACGAGGCCGTCGATCTTAGTGACGATGACCTGGCCGTTGCTGAGGTCAAGCCGGCTCTGCTCGTCGCCCGGCGCGGTGTGGTCCTGCACGAAGCCGAGGCCGCTCACCACGCCCGTGACGTACTGCTTGCCCAGCGGGCCGAGATTGATGCTGTACGGGTTGGGATTCAGCGTCAGCGGCCCGGCCATGCCCGGCACCGGCAGCGTGACGGTGGGCGGCGCAGCTGGTAGCGTCGTGGCGGCCGGCTGGGCGTTGGACGGGGCCGGGGCGGCGGGTGGAGTGGCCGGCTGCACACCGCTGTCGTCGGCCAGGGCGGCGCCGCTCACGCTCAGCACCGCGCACGCCATGGCGGCACCGGACATCATGCTTCTCGTCATGCCAAGGTCCCTCGGGCTACGGTCCTTGGGCTACGGTCCTCTGGCACTCGAAAGGAAGCGCGGTATCTCATCGCTCTGCGTCGTCCTGAATACTGGGCGGGCAAGAGGCGCGAGAACCGCATATAAATTCAATAGGCGGCGTGCAGGGCCCGCGCCGCCGCATGGTCCCGAATAGCAACATAGCAACCGAGATACAGCGCGGCAGGCCGGTCCGCACGGTGGCCAGTGCCCTATACGCGATGGCTATTCCACAGGCGCTCGAGACCAATCGAATTCCTACGGCATGGGGGCCATCGTCCTGATCGATGCCATTGCTTCGGCCCCCGGAGAAAATCGGGTGGGCAGGGGTGGTCGGCATCCAGCCACCAGGGCGCCATCAGCGCTCGCCTGCCCACGATAGAGGACTCCCCCATGCTCGACCCTTTGGGGCAACTCACTCAACTCCGCTCGCCGCGACCAGCGTTCAGCAACGGTGATGCTACGTATGCCACGTTGCTGGACTCCATCGATCCGGTAGAGGACACCCGCATCCTCCTCATCAGCGCCGACACCCTGGAACTGATGTGCGCGCTGATCCACCGCGGCTGCGTCAGCGTCACCGCCCGCCGCCCAGGGGACCGTCCCGAGACGGCGTCAGCCGACGCTGTCATCGTCCCGCACGTCGCCTCCGCTGAGTGCGCCGACCAGGCGCTGGCGCAGGCGCGGCGGGCCTTGGTGCCGTTGGGCAGCTTGGTCCTGCGCCTGCCCGCTGATGCGCCCGCGCCGCTCCTGCGGCATATCGAGCGCTCCCTGCGCCTACACGGCTTCTCCAGCAGCCGCCCGAGGAGGCTTACCGATCAGATCCTGCTGCGCGCCGAGCTGCCGTCGTTCGGTAACCTGGCATGCGCGGCGTAGCGGCGCCCATGCGTGCGGGCACCATGACCAACACCCCCGCCGGCTGCCTCGCCAAGCTGGGCGGCTCGCTCGTGGCGTTGGCCACCCCGTTCCGGGACGGGCGCCTCGACACGGCGGCATTCGCCATGCTCTGTGACCGTCAAGTCAGGCGCGGCAGCGCGGCCCTCGTGGTCTGCGGCAGCACGGGCGAGGCGCCTGCCCTGTCCGCCGTCGAGCAGGCCCGCGTGGTGGCGGTGGCGGTCACGGCTGCGGCGGGCCGGGTGCCCGTCATCGTCGGCTGCGGCGCGCCGGCGACGGAGGCCGCCGCCGCCCTCGCGTTCGCGGCCGCACGCAACGGCGCCGCCGCGCTGCTCTGCGCACCGCCACCCTACATCCGACCCACCCAGGACGGCATCGCCGCCCATGTCTGTGCAATCGCCTACGCCACCGACCTGCCCCTCATGCTCTACGACGTGCCTGGGCGCGTGGGCGTGGCCGTTGCCGACGAGACCGTGGCGCGGCTGTTCGAGTGCGGCCTGATCGCCGCGATCAAGGACGCGAGCGGCGACCTGTCGCGGCCCGCGCGCTTGCGTGCCCTGTGTGGCGCGGAGTTGGTGCAGCTCAGCGGCGACGACGCCACCGCGCCGGCCCATCGCGCCATGGGCGGGCACGGCTGCGTGTCCGTGACCGCCAACCTGGTGCCCGCGCTGTGCGCGCAGCTCCACGCGGCCTGGGACCGCGCCGACCTGGCCGCGTTCGCCCGGCTGCGCGACCTGCTCGCGCCCCTGCACAACGCCTTGTTCCTGGAGAGCAACCCGATCCCGCTCAAGGCCGCCCTATGCATGATGCGCCTGTGCGCGGGAGAGCTCCGCCTGCCGCTGACCCGCGCCGCCGAGACGACGCGGGACCGCCTCGCGACCGTGCTGGCCGGCGTGATCGCGGTCGAGGAGGAAGCCGCCGGCGAGCCTCGTCTCGCTCTGGTCCGGTAGGAGGCGTGGAGGAGAGCCATGCTCCGCTTCGATGAGCTGGGCGTTCTGACCCAGATCGCGCTGACGGTCGCCATTGCCCTCGGCGGCGCGTCCCTCACCCGCTCTGTCACGACCGAGCTGAACCAGACCGTCGGCACCGTATGGCCGTTCAGCCTGGCCCACTGCTACGGGCCGGCGACGCCGGGCTGCGAACCGCAGGAGCGGCGCTCGGCTGGCGAATGGGCGGAGTGGACCGGCAGCCGCAGGGGTGGTCGGCCATGACCCGCCAGGGGATGTTCGCTTCGGGCAGCCCCCGGCGGCGGAGCACGTGGTGCAGCAGGCACCCCCAGCTGGTCTTCGCAATACGGGTGCTGGTCCGGGAGGCCGCGATAGGTACGGCACTTTACGCCTGCGCGGGCACGGCTCGGATCGCCAACCTCGGACCGGGCCTGTTCACCCTGATGCTGGCGCTTCTCTGGACTCTGGTCCTTCTCTGGACCCGCCGGTTCGGCTTGCTGCGGCCGCGATGCTGGTCGAGATCGCTCATGGAAGGCTCTCTCCTCTACATCGGGTCGATCTGCGGCACAAACGCTTTCCTGGTCGCGTTGAATCTTCCTCTATGGACGACGAGACTATGAGTTTGTGCTGCTCCCCTCTCAGCGCCCGCCGAGGAGTCTGTTGAACGCGGACTCGCCCCAGCCTAGGCTGGCCGCAAGCAAGGCAGGGAGCCCGGCGGCTGCCTGGGCGGGGGAGCGAGAACGTGACGGTCGGCAACTATCTCACCCGCCGGGCGGCGCTGCGCCGCGCCGGTTCGGTCGTGGCCGGCGCCGCGCTGGCTCCGGCCGTCATCGGCAAGGCCCGCGCCGCGGCGATGCGGATGCGCCTGTCCAGCTCCCTGCCGAACGATCCCAAGTATGCGAACGGGCGCGTCTATTTCGACAACTTGCAGAAGGCGCTGCAAGCGAACGGGCTGGCGGACCGGATCGCGGTCCAGTTCTTCCCGGACAACCAGCTCGGCCAGGAAATAGACGTCATCAACTCGGTCAAGCTGGGCGTCATAGACCTGATGGTGTCCGGGTCGTCGATCTCCGCGAATCTTGTGCCGCTCGTCGGGCTGCTCGACCTGGGCTACCTGTTCCAGAGCTTCCCCCAGCAGACGAAGGCGCTCGACGCCGGGGCCGCCAAGCCGATCGAGGACGCGCTGCTCAAGGGCGCCAACATCCACGTGATCGGCTGGGCCTACAATTTCGGCGCCCGCAGCGTGCTCGCGAAGAAGGTGGTGCGGGAGCCGCAGGACCTCGCCGGCCTCAAGATCCGCACGCTGCCCAACCCGGTCATCACCGAGTGCCTGCGTCTGATGGGCGCTGCGGCGACGCCGCTCGCCTTCGGCGAGATCTACACGGCGCTGCAGGCGGGCGTCCTGGACGGGCTGGAGCACGACGCGCCGACGATCCTGGCCAGCAAGTTCTACGAGACCGCCAAGTGCTACTCGCTCACCGAGCACATCTTCTCCCCGCTCGTCACCTACTTCAGCGGCATCACGTTCAAGCGCATGGACCCCAAGCTGCGGGACAGCTTCCTCGACGCCGCGCGCCAGGCCTCGCTGGACACGCGGGCGCACGGCCTGGCCGTGGGGCAGGAAGCGCTGGGCGTCCTGAAGCAGGACGGGGTCAGCGTGAACGACTGCGACCGGGAGGCGTTCCGCACGCGCGTGCTGCCCCAGACCGCCGCGTTCGTCCGGCGGTTGCCGGAGGCGAAGCCGATCGTGGAGATCATCCAGGGCACGCCTGCCTGACATGGAAGTGGTCCCCGCCAGCGTGACCCCTGGCGCCGGGACCCGGTCGGGGCTGAACCGCTTCGTCACCGCGCCGCTGCTCACCGCCGTGGACGCCTTGGCGGCCCTCCTGCTCGCCGCGGACCTGGTCGTCGTGGCGCTGTCGGTGCTTTATCGGTACATCCTCGATGCGCCGCTGGTGTGGTCGGACGACGTCGCGCGCGGCCTGATGGTGGCGTTGAGCTTCTTCGGAGCGGCCGGCGCCCTCGCCAGGGGTGAGAACATAGGCATTGCCTTCCTCGTGGACCGACTGCCGCCTGGGCCGCGCCGGACCGTGGACGCGACCGGCTCGCTGCTCGTGACCGTCACGGCCGGCGCGGTCGCGCTGTACGCGTTCCAGCTCGGGCAGATGACGACAGGCCAGACGACCGGGTCCGGCCTGCCGCTGGAGTGGAGCTTCTACCCCATGGCCGCTGCCGGCGCGTGCATGGCGGTCTTCGGTCTGGATCGGCTGCTCCGGCTGCGGCCGGCCGACATCGCCGCCGCCGCGGCGATCGTGGCGGTGATCGCAGGCGCCGCCATCGCCTGGGCCGCGATCTCACCCGCCACCACGCCCGGCGCAGGCGTGCTCATGCTCGCCGGCTTCCTCGCCTGCCTGGCGGCGGGCGTGCCGATAGGGTTCGTGCTGGCCCTCTCGGCGCTGATCTACGTGTGGGTGGATGGCTCGCTGCCGGGCGTGATCTTCGCCCAGCAGATGGCCCGCGGGATAGACAACTTCGTGCTGCTGGCCATCCCGTTCTTCATCCTGGTCGGCTACCTCATGGAGGCGAACGGCATGTCCGCTCGCATCATCGAGCTGCTGGAGCGATTGGTCGGGCGGGTCAGGGGCGGACTGAACGTTGTCATGGTGCTCAGCATGGTGGTGTTCTCCGGCATCTCCGGCTCCAAGATGGCGGACGTGGCGGCGGTCGGCTCGGTGCTGATCCCGGCGGCCCGACGCTCCCGCCAGGATCCAGGCGCCGCGGTGGCGCTGCTGGCCGCGTCCGCGGTGATGGCCGAGACCATCCCGCCCTGCATCAACCTCATCATCCTGGGCTTCGTGGCCAACCTCTCGATCGGCGGCCTGTTCATGGCGGGGCTGCTTCCGGCCGGGCTGATGGCGCTCGCCCTCATCCTGGCCGCCATCGCGTTCGGTGCCCGCCCGAGCCGCGCGGACTGGGACGCGGTGCAGCATACCCCCATGAGAACGCTGTGGGGCGGACTGGCGGCCACGCTCGGGCTGCTGCTCATCATCTTCGGGGGCTTCAGGTCGGGCTTCGCGACGGCCACCGAGATCTCCGCCTTCGCCGCGCTCTACGCCCTGGTCGTCGGCGGCATCGCGTTCCGCGAGCTGCGGCCCGCCGCCGCCGCCCGCACGTTCGTGCACGCGGCGACGCGGTCGGGATTGGTGCTGTTCATCGTCGCCTCGGCCCAGGCCGTCGCCTTCCTCCTCACGCTGCAGCAGATACCCCACGCGCTGGCCGAGCTCATGGTCTCGCTGTCCAGCGCGAACGGGCACTGGCTGTTCATGCTGCTCTCGATCCTGATCCTGGTCGTCATGGGGTCGGTGCTGGAGGGGGCGGCCGCGCTGATCATCTTCGGCCCGCTGCTGGTCCCGGTCGCGGCGCAGCTCGGCATCGCCCCGCTCCATTACGGCATCGTGCTGGTGATCGCCATGGGCATCGGCTTGTTCGCGCCGCCGCTCGGCCTCGGGCTGTATGGGGCGTGCCTGATCGGGGAGGTGCCGGTCGAGGCGACGGTGAAGCCTATGCTGGGATACCTTTCGTTGCTGCTCTTGTGCCTGCTGCTGATCGCATTCGCGCCGCCGATCACGCTGTGGCTGCCCCACGTGCTCGGGTATCGCTGAGCACTGGCTGCGCCGCAACTCTCTTGGGCAACACGCCGTGCCGTCCTAACCTGCCATGATGAACAGGGAGGGCACGATGATGGTGCGCATGATGCTGCTCGCGTCGGCGATGGCGATCGCAACCGGGGCGGGCGCCCGGGCCGGAACCAACGACATCCTGATCGGCCTCGACGAGAAGGTGGCGTTCGCGCCCGACGGACAGAAGAACGGCCCGCCCGGCAAGGACGCGGTCGTCGTCCTCGACGCCTCCGACCCGGCGCATCCCAGAATCCGGGCAACCCTCCCCCTCACCAACTCGGTGATCGGGCCGCCCACCAACCTGCAGATCACGCCGGACGGGCGAATCGGCCTGGTCGCGAACTCCCTCAACGACGTGCAGAGCGGGGACGCCTGGAAAGCCGTGCCCGACGACAAGCTCTACGTCCTCGACCTCGATGCCAGCCCACCCAAGCTGAGCGACACGATCACGGTCGGCAAGCAGCCGTCCGGCCTCGCGATCTCGCGCAAGGGCGACCTCGCGCTGGTCGCCAACCGCGCCGGCAAGAGCGTCTCCGTCGTCTCGATCCAAGGCGGCACGGTGCGGACGGTCGGCGAGGTGCCGATGGAGGACGAGGTCGCGGCGGTCGCGATCACGCCCGACGGCAAGCGCGCCTTCGTCTGCAAGAACATGGTCAACAAGGTCGCGGTGCTGACGATCAACGGCGACCAGGTAGCCTGGGACAAGAGCCTGGACATCCCGACCGGCTACAACCCCTACAACATCGCCGTCACGCCAGACGGGCGCTACGTGCTGGTCGCGAACACCGGGCTCGGCAACGGCAACGTTGACACGGTCTCCGTGCTCGACGCCCAGGCGGCGCACCCGCACGCGATAGACATCGCGGCGGTGGGCATCGGGCCGGAAGGCTTCGCCGTCTCACCTGACGGCAAGTTCGCCGCGGCACCGCTGCTGCTCGGCTCGTCGCTCAAGCAGAGCGCGTGGAATTACACCCGGAACGGGGCCGTGGTGCTGATCGGGATCGAGGCGGACGGAATGTTGCAGGTGCAGAACACCCTGCCGGTGGGCAGGGTGCCCGAGGCGGTCGCCTTCAGCCCTGGCGGCGGCTACCTCTATGTCGGCAACTACGTTGAGCGGAACCTGCAGGTGTTCCATATCGAGGGTGGCCGCTTGAGCGACACCGGGACGAAGCTGGACCTGCCGGGCCAGCCCGCCTCGATGCGCGGGCTGGCCCAGTAGTGAGGACGGCATGACGGCCAGCATCCCTCCAGGCATCCCGCGGCGCGGCCTTCTCCGGGCCGGCGCGGCGTTGGCGACGGCCACGGTTTCCGCGCGCGCCGCGACCGTGGATGCTCCTCCGGACGTGCCTCCCTGGATGCACGAGCAGGGCGCGCCGCTGCTGACTCCGCCCTACGGCGTGCCGTCACCGTTCGAGGCAGGCGTCGTGCGGCGCGTGACGCGGATGCCGTCCATCCCCTCCGTCGGCAGCAGCCTGACGCCGTTGCAGGACCTCCACGGCATCATCACGCCGGGCGGGCTGCACTACGAGCGGCACCACGGCGGCGTCCCGGCGATCAACCCGGCGGAGCACCGCCTGCTCGTGCACGGCCTGGTCGAGCGGCCGCTCCTCTTCACGGTCGAGGAGCTGATGCGCTTCCCCGCGGTCACGCGCACGCATTTCCTGGAGTGCTCCGGCAATACGCCGCTGTGGAAGCACGTGCCCCCCGAGTGGACCGTGCAGAACACCCATGGGCTGCTGAGCTGCTCCGAGTGGACCGGGGTGCGCGTGGCCGACGTGCTGGACCAGGTGGGCGTCAAACCCGGCGCCGCCTGGGTGCTGGCCGAAGGCGCCGATGCCGCGGCCCTCGCGCGCTCGATCCCGCTTGAGACGCTGCTCGACGACGCCCTGATCGCCTACGCCCAGAACGGCGAGCGGCTGCGGCCGGAGCAAGGCTACCCCGTGCGGCTGCTCCTGCCGGGCTTCGAGGGCAACACCAACATCAAGTGGCTGCGCCGGCTCAAGATCGGCGACCAGCCCTGGGAGACCCGCGAGGAAACCTCGAAGTACACGGACCTGCTGCCGGGCGGGATGGCGCGGCAGTTCGCCTTCGTGATGGAGGTGAAATCGGTGATCACCGCTCCATCCGGCGGCCAATCGCTGGGTGGTCCGGGCTTCCACGAGGTGCGCGGCCTGGCGTGGTCCGGGCGCGGCCGGGTCACGCGGGTCGAGGTCTCCGTGGACGGCGGCGCGAACTGGCAGGATGCGGCGCTGCAGGAGCCGATCCTTCCGAAATGCCTGGTGCGCTTCCGCCTGCCCTGGCGTTGGGACGGTGCGGCGGCGATGCTGTGCAGCCGCGCCACGGACGAGACCGGGGCGGTGCAGCCGACCCGCGAGGCGCTGCTCGCCGCGCGCGGCACGAACGAGCACTACCACTACAACGCGATCCACGGTTGGCGCCTGGCCGCCGACGGAAGGCTCACCAATGCGGCGTAGCCTCCGCCTCCTCACCGCCGCGGCGCTGGCCTGCTTGCTGGCTGCCGCGGCGCCCGCCGAGCAACACGGGGCCGAGCAATATGGGCTGGGTCATACGCCGACGCCGGAGCAGGTCGCAGGCTGGAACATTGACATCCTGCCGGACGGCACCGGCCTGCCGCCCGGACAAGGCAGCGTCGCGGAGGGCGAGCACGTCTTCCAGGAGAAGTGCGCCAGTTGCCATGGAGAGCGCGGCGAGGCGGGCGACGGCCTGCCTGTAGCGCGCCTCGCCGGCGGCCAGGGGACGCTCACCACGAACCACCCGGTCCAGACGGTCGGGAGCTACTGGCCCTATGCCACGACGCTGTTCGACTACATACGCCGCGCGATGCCGCTGAACGCGCCGCAGACGCTGGGCAATGACGAGGTCTATGCCGTCTCGGCCTACGTGCTGCACCTGAATGGCATCCTGCCGGCGGACGCCACCCTGGATCGGCACAGCCTCCCCGCGATCCACATGCCGAACCGCGGCGGCTTCATCCGCACGCCGAACGAGCCGGGGCGCTAGAGCAGATCGCAGGACGCTTGGGACAAGCGTCCTGCGTGAAGATGCTCGCCAAAATGAAAGCTACAGCGTTTCGCGTCCCAACTTGGACGCGAAACGCTGTAGATCGCGCCCGCCCTCCGCGCCGTCACGGCAATCTCGCGAGATAATGGGCGATGGCCGTGATGTCCGCGTCGCTCAAGGTCGAGGCGGCCTCGGTCATGGCGGCGACGCCCGTGCTGGGCCGCGCGCCGGAGCGATAGTCGGCCAACGCCTTGGCGAGATACTCCTCGTGCTGGTGGGCCAGCCGCGCGGCGGCCTGCTTGCCGGTGAACGCATCCGTGTGGCAGGCCGCGCAGCGGTGCTGCTCGGCGAGCACCCGGCCTGCCTCGCTCAGCGCCGGGTTCTCATCGGCCGCTTGCGCCGCCGCGGGTGGCTGCAAAGCGGCGAAATACGCGCCGAGAGCGCGGACGTCCTCGTCGCTGAGGCTGGCCGCCATCGGCGCCATCAGCTCGTTCTGGCGGCGTCCGCTGCGGAAGAAGACGAGCTGCCATTGGAGGAACTGGCTGGGTTGGCCCGCGAGGGAGGGCACGCCGGGCGTTTGCGATATGCCGTCCACGCCATGGCACGCTTGACAGACCTCGGCCTTCCCGGCCGGGCCGTCGCCCGCGGCGAAGGCGGGCAGCGCCCCAAGGAAGAACGCCGCCGCGAGGAAGGCGCGGGTGTTTCTCATGCAATCGTCCGTTCGTTCGGCAAGGAGATGCCGCCCGCCCCGTTGCACGATGGGGCGGGCGGCGGGGCTGCTACTTCGCGTAGGAGATCCGGTAGATCGCACCGGCCCAGTCGTCGGCTACCAGCAGCGATCCATCCTTGGCCAGCAGCACGTCGGTGGGGCGCCCGGAATAATCCTGATCGCCAGTGATCCAGCCGGACGCGAACACCTCCTGCTTGGCGTTCTTCCCGTCTGGATCAACGATCACGCGCTCGATCCGTCCCCCCTGATACTTATGGCGGTTCCAGGAGCCATGCTCGGCGATGAAGATGTTGTCCTTGTACTCCGCCGGGAACTGGCTGCCAGTATAGAACTTCATCCCCAACGGCGCGACGTGCGCGCCGAGGTTGAGCACGGGCGGCGTGAACTCCGAGCAGGAATGGCCGCCAGCGAACTTGGGGTCCGGCATGTCGCCCTGATGGCAGTAGGGATAGCCGAAATGCTCCCCCATCCGGGTGATGTGGTTGAGCTTGTCGCTCGGGGTGTCGTCGCTCATCCAGTCGCGCGCGTTCTCGGTGAACCAGTACTGGCCAGAGCGCGGGTCTATGTCGCCGCCGACGCTGTTGCGCACGCCGAGCGCCACGATCTCCGCCAGCCCGGTCTTCGGATCAACGCGGCGGATCTGCGACGTGCTGGTCGGCGGGATGCCGATGTTGAAGGGCGGCCCGAACGGGATGTACATGTCGCCATCCTTGTCGGTCACCAGGTATTTCCAGCCGTGCGGCACGTAGGGAGGCATGTCCCCGTAGGCGACGACGGGCGTCGGCATGTGGTCGAGATTGGCCTCGGCGTTGTCGTAGCGCAGGAGCTTGTCAATCGCGACGACGTAGAGCGCGCCGTTCTGGAAGGCGATGCCGGTCGGCATCTTCAAGCCCTTGAGGATGGTCTTGACCGTGTGCTTCCCGCCCTCGTCGGTCACGGCATAGACGTTGGTGGCGTTGAACGATCCCACGAACAGCGTGCCGTTGTCGCCCCAGGCCATCTGCCGCGCCTCGGGGATGCCGCTGGCATACACCTCGATCTTGAAGCCCGGCGGCAGCTTGATGTTCTTGAGGTTCGTCTCGAGCTCGGCCAGCGGCGTCGGTGTTGCTGGGCCGGCAGGCGGCGCCAGGCCTTTCTGCGCCTGCGTCTCGTCACCGAGGAACCAGTCTGCCGGCGGGTGATTCCAGAAATTGGGATTGTCTGAGTTGTAGCTCTTGAGGTCGGCTGCCGCTGCCGAGCCAAGAGCCAAGGATGCTGCGAACATCCATGGCACGACGGCGCAAACCTTGAGTGGTGGTGTCCTGGTCACGATCTTCCCCCTTTGCGGAGCCTTGGTGGCTGCTCGCCCAGGCACTTAATCACGACTTCGGCATGGCCGCCTAGCTGATGTTGCCTTCTGCCAACGGCCCTAGGCACGGCCGGGGAGCGATACGGCAATGGTAATTGCTCACTGGGGTAGCGCCTGGCGCGGGTTGGGTTGGGTTGGGTGGACGTGGCATCGGGTCTGGCGTTGAAGGCTGGGGTGATGTTGATGCGATGCGGTGATGTGTCTGGGATCGACCTGGCACGCTGAATGAAGCGCAGAAGGACGCGCTGATTGGCGCTGATGGCGCAGCTTGAAGCAGCGCAGCAGCGGATCGAGGCGCTGGAGGCGCGGGTCGAGGAACTGAGCCGTCCGTCGAAGAGCCGGGCAACTCGTCCTGCACCTCGCGGGGTCAGAAGCAGGACCGCTCGCAGCCGGGCGATGCTAACCGCGCGCCGGAGCGCGGCGTGGGGGGCGCTGCACCCGAACCCTGATCGCACGTGGATGCGCTGCTGGCGGCCTGCCCGGATGCCGGCGGCGTCCCGGCGCGTCGCAGTCCAGCAGGTCTATGACCGCATCGAGCTGCCGCCGATCCGGCCCGACGTGACGCGGGTGCGGCTGTTCGGGGGACGTTGCGCGTGCTGCGGCGAGCGCGCGACAGCGACGGCGACCGTGGGGCTGGAACCCGGCTCGCCCTTCGGCAAGTCGGTCGAGGCGCTCGTGGTCTACCTGCACTACGCCCACGCCATCGGGCTGGAGCGGCTGGCCGCCTGATAGGCGAGGTGTTCGCGCTCGCGATCAGCGAAGGCGCGATCAGCAACATGCTGGCCCGTGCCCGCGCCCTCTGCTCGACGCAGCGGCGGCGATCCGCGAGGCGGTGACGGCCAGCCCTGTGGTGCGCTGCGACGAGACCTCGGCGCGGGTGCGGGGCAAGACGTGGTGGGAATGGGTGTTCGTGGGCACGCTCGCGGTGCTGCATGTGATCCGCCCCAGCCGCGGCAAGGCGGTGGTGCAAGCCCTCTTCGGCGCGATCCAGCCCGAGGTCTGGGTCTCGGACATGCTGGGCAGCAGCGCGGCCATGGCCAGGACTGGCAGGTGTGCCTGGCCCACTTGCTCCGCGATGCGCGCTACGCCGTCGAGTGCGGCGACACAATCTTCAGCACCGCCTTCAAGCGCCTGCTGCTGCGCGCCATCGCCATCGGACGCAGGCGCGAGACGCTGAAGGACACACCTTGGCCAATATCGCGCCGATCTCGACCGCCGCCTCGACCAGATCATGGCGCTGTCGCCCGTGGGCAAGCGGGTCAGAAGCGCGCAAGCAAATGGCCGCTGCCGCGCATCTGTCGTCTCGTCACCCGCGCGACGCCTGCCACCAACAACGTCTCCGAGCGCCACCTGCGTCCGAGCGTGGTGTCCGCAAGGTACCAACGGCCCGCTCGGACTGGGGGAGATAGAGCTAGCAGTGTAGCAAGCAAAGGGAAGTAGGTGTGATGGGGTGGAGAAAAGGGGAGAACGGTCAATGTCCCGCCGCCGCCCCCTTGGGCGTGCGCGGCAGGAAGATCGCGAGCGGGGCGGCGCAGAACGCCAGCATCGCCATCAGGAAGAACACGTCTATGTAGCTCAGCATCGAGGATTGCTGCTGCAGGACGCCCGCGAACGCGGTCGGCGGCTGGCCGCCGAGATTCAGGTTGTAGGGGTTGAGATGCTCGTGCAGCCGCTCCCAGTGGAACTGGCCGCGCCAGGCCAGCTCCGCCGTCGTCACCGAGACGCCGAAGCTGCCGCCGAGGTTGCGCATCAGGTTGATCAGCGCCGACGCCTCCGGGTTCTGGGCCGGCGGCACGCCCACGTAGGACACCGCCGAGAGCGGGATGAAGATGAACGGCAGCCACACCACTACGAAGATGCGGGCGAGGGACGCGCTCCAGAACGAGATGTTCACGTCGAGGCTCGTCGTGTACCACAGCCCGCAGCCCACCCCCACGAGCGCCACGCAGATCTCCCATTTCGGCTGGAACACCCGGCCCGTGACGAAGCCCGTGATCGGCATGATGAAGATCGTGCACACCCCCCCTGCCGCGAGCGTCAGGCCCGCCAGCATCGCGTTGTAGCCCAGCAGATCCTGGGTGAACTGCGGGATGAGCTGCGTCGTCGAGATGATGATCGCGCCGAACAGGAACATCACGACGGAACAGATCGCAAACGAGCGGACGCCCCAGAGCTTCACGTCCATGATCGGCTGCGGATGGAACCACTCCCAAATCACGAGCGCGACCAGCGACGTGATCCAGATCACGCCCAGGGTGAAGATGAAGGTGGACGACCAGCCGTCATCGCGCTGGTAGCGGTCGAGGAAGATCTGCAGCGCGCCGAAGCCCAGCACGACCAAGGCGAATCCCACATAATCCAGCTTGAGGCCGCGTGCGAGGAGCTTGCGCCGATCCTCCTTCAGCGCTGGGGAGTCGTACACGAAGAAATGGGTCAGGGTTAGGGAGAGGAGGCCGAACGGCAGGTTGATGAAGAAGATCCAATGCCAGGAGTAGTGGTCGGTGAGATACCCCCCCACCACCGGGCCGATCGCGGGCGCGGTCACGACGGTGAAGCCGTAGAGCGAGAAGGCGAGCGCGCGCTTGGCGGGCGTGAAGCTGTCGGCGAACATGCTCTGCTCGGTGGGTGCGAGGCCGCCGCCGCCGATCCCTTGGAGCACGCGGAAGAACAGGATCTGGCCTAGGCTATTGGAGAGGCCGCAGAGCACGGAACTCACCGTGAATAGCGCCACGCAGCCCATGTAGAAGCGCTTGCGCCCGAGCACGTTGCTGAGCCAGCCGCTGATCGGCAGCACGATGGCATTCGAGACCAGATAGCTGGTCAGGATGTAGGTGCTCTCGTCCTCGCCGGCGGCGATGCCGCCCGCGATGTAGCGCAGTGCCACGTTCGCGATCGTGGTGTCGAGCACCTCCATGAAGGTGGCGATCGAGACGACGACCGCGAGCAACCATGGGCTATTCGGCCCCGCTGCCGACCGGGGCAGGCTAGGATCGGCCACGGCTCAGCGCCCCACCTTCAACGCACCGTCACGCGCGGCTCGACCGACAGGCCGGGTGCCAACTGATATTGTTTCCACGGCTCGCCGTCGAAGGTGATCTTGACGGGCAGCCGCTGCACCACTTTCACGTAGTTGCCCGTCGCGTTCTCGGCTGGCAGCGTGCTGAACACCGTGCCGCTGCCGCGCTGGAACGAATTGACCCGGCCGTCGAACTCCACGCCCGAGAAGGCATCCACGCTGATGCGCACGTGCTGCCCAACCTGCATGTGCGCGAGTTGCGTCTCCTTGAAGTTCGCCGTCACCCAAACGTCGCCCGGCACTACCGCGAGCAGAGCCTGGTTAGGGCTGACGTAGTTGCCCACGTCCACCGTGCGCTGGGTAACGCGCCCGTCCACGGACGCCCTGATCTCGCAGTAGCTCAGGTTCAGCAGGGCCGTGTCGAGCTGCGCCTGCGCCTGGCCGATCTGCGCCCGCGACGCCTCAACCTGCGCCACGGCCGCCTGCACCTGGGCGCGCGCGCTGGCGACGGCCTGGTGCGCCGCCGCGACCCGCGCCTGGCCGGCCTTCACGCCCTGGCTGGTGTTCTGCACGGTCTGCCGGGCGATGGCGCGCGGATCGAGCGCCTGGTAGCGCGTGAGGTCCTGCTGCGTCTGGCCGAGGGTAGCCTCCTCGACGCGGGCCTGGGCCGCTGCCTGGTCCACGTTCGCCTGCTGCACGGTAATTTGCGACTGCGCCTGCTGGAGCGCCGCCCGCGCCTGGCTGAGCGACGCCTGCGCCTGGTCCACGCGCGCCTGGTAGTCGCGCGGGTCCAGCTCCAGGAGCACCTGCCCGGCCTTCACCTCCTGGTTGTCCTGGACGAGCAGCTTGTCCACCCGCGCCGAGACCTGCGCCGAGACGCGCGAGATGTAGCCGTCCACGAAGGCGTCGTCCGTAGTCACGAACTGCGACGACCACAGATAGTAGAGGATCGCGCCCGCGATGAGCACGACCGCCAGGACCGCGCCGCCGATCCAGTAGAGCAGCTTCTTCCAGCGTGGGGTAGGTTTCTTGTTGTTCTTGTCCTGGTCGTCCCGATTCTGGTCATCCTGCTTCTGGTCGCCCTGGTCGTGATCCCGCTCATGCCTCTCGCGCACGTCGGCATGGCCCTGGTCCGGCTGACTGGAGCCGTCCCTGCCCTGGTCGTCTCGTTCGCTGCGGTCGCCCTTGTCCATCGTTCCTACATGCCTTCGCACAATGCAAGCTACGCGGCTCCGTTGTCGCCGCCAACGTTGCAAGCGCCACCTGATAGGGGTGTGATAAGGGGCGCCTTCAGGAATCCGCCATGCAAGAACTCACTCCAGATCGTCCTCGATCACCTCTCCGCCGACGGTGACGGCGCCGTGGCCCGCTGGTTCGAGTGGCTCAGCATCCCGAGCGTGAGCGCGCAGCCGGCGCATGCCGCGGATTGCCGCAAGGCCGCCGAGTGGCTGCGCGGCCAACTCGCAGGCATGGGATTCAAGGTGGAGACCTGCGAGACGCCGGGCCATCCGGTCGTGCTCGCGCACCACCCCGGGCCGCCGACGGGAGCAAGCGCGAGCGCACCGCGCCTGCTCTATTACGGGCACTACGACGTGCAGCCCGCGGAGCCGCTGGACCTCTGGACCAGCCCGCCCTTCGAGCCGCGCCTCGTGGATCACCCGCTCGGCCCGCGCGTGGTCGCCCGCGGCGCGGTGGACGACAAGGGGCAGGTGATGCTGTGGCTTGAGGCGCTGCGCGCCTGGATCGCGACCCACGGCGCGCCGCCGGCGCAGGTCACGGTGCTGGTCGAGGGCGAGGAGGAGGTGGGCAGTCCCAACCTCGACGCCGTCCTCGCCGCCCGGCGCGACGCCCTCTCCGCCGACGCCGCGGTCATCAGCGACACCAACATGTGGGGCCGCGGCGCACCCGCGATCACCACGCGGCTGCGCGGCCTCGCCTACACCGAGCTGCGCCTGCGCGCTGCCGCCCGCGACCTGCACTCCGGCCTCTTCGGCGGCAGCGCGCTCAATGCGGCGAACCTCCTTGCCCGCATCCTGGGCGGGCTGCACGACCCACAGGGACGGGTCACGGTGCCGGGCTTCTACGACGGCGCGGCCGAGCCGAGCGCCGCGGAACAGGCAAGCTGGGCCGCGCTCGGCTTCGACGAGGCCGCCTTCCTCGGCGGCATCGGCCTCTCGCATCCTGCCGGCGAACGGAACCGGAGCGCGCTGGAGCGGCTCTGGGGGCGTCCGACCGCGGACGTGAACGGGATCTGGGGCGGCTACGCCGGGCCGGGCGCCAAGACCGTGATCCCGGCGGAAGCCGGCGCCAAGGTGAGTTTCCGCCTCGTGCCGGGCCAGGACCCGGAGCGGGTCGTCGCCAGGTTCCGCCGCTTCGTGGAGGCCTTCCTGCCGCCGGACGCGCACGCCGAGGTCACGACCTTCAGCCTAGCACCCGGCATCGCCATCCCGGCCGACAGCCGCTTCGTCCGGGCGGCGGAGGCGGCGCTCCTGGCCGAGTTCGGCCGCCCGGCGGTCCTGGTCGGGAGCGGCGGCAGCATCCCCGTCGTCGAGAGCCTGCACCGGCTGCTCGGCCTCGACACGCTGCTCATGGGCTTCGGCCTCGACGACGACCAAGTGCACAGCCCGGACGAGAAGTTCGACCTCGCCTGCTTCAGATCCGGCACGCGCGCCCACGCCCGGCTGCTCGGCCAGCTTGCCGGGTGAGCACCGGCTTGCGTGCGGAGGGGTTGGAGCACGCGCAGGCTGGGCCGTTCAGCGTCACCGTCCCGCCCGGCGGCTGTCTCGCGGTCACGGGACCGTCCGGCGCGGGCAAGTCGCTGCTGCTGCGCATGGTGGCCGACCTGATCCCGCACCAGGGCGAGGCGTGGCTCGACGGGGCAGCGCGCTCCGCCATGCCGGCGCCTCAGTGGCGGCGGCGCGTCGCCTACGGGGCTGCCGAGCCGGGATGGTGGCGCGAGCGGGTCGGCGAGCACTTCGCGACGCTGCCGATGGAGGAGGCGGAGCGCCTTGGCCTGCCCGCGGACGTGTTCGCGCGCCGGGTCGCGGATTGCTCCACGGGCGAGCGCGCCCGGCTCGCGCTGCTGCGCCTCCTGGCACTCCGCCCGGCCGTGCTGCTGCTGGACGAGCCGACCGGCGCGCTCGACGGCGAGGCGGCGCGAGCCGCGGAGGCCTTGATCGCCGACGCGCTCCGGGCGGGCGCCGCCGCGATCCTGGTCACGCACAGCCTGGAGCAGGCCGGGCGCCTCGGCACGGCGCGCGCCGAGGTGCGCGCGGGACGGCTGTGGACGTAACGCTGACCCACTCTTCGTCAGGAGCCGACCTTGGTCGGGTCCTTGATCGGGATCGGCGGCGGCAGCCGGCCGAAGGGCGCCTGGTCCTCGGGAATGGCGATGACCGGCTCGCCGGCCGAGAGACGGCGGATGTGCAGCAGCCATTGGTGGCCGCGGAAGCCCGGCTGCACCGCGCGAACCACGCCCAGCCCCAGGTTCCGCAGGCTCATCTGCAGCCAGTCACGGTCGAAGATGGTCGCATTCTGGGGATGCTCGATGTTGATGTAGAGCGTGTTCTGCCAGTCGTGCATCATCGGGAAGAAGCGCTTCTCGAACAGGAACCAGCTCGCGACCAGGACGCCCTCCGGGTGCAGCACGCGCGCGACCTCGCGCAGGTAGTGCTCGGCTTGGTCCTGCATCGTGTGCGTGAACACCGACAGGGCGATCATGAGGCGGAACGCCTTGTCCTCGGCCGGCATGGGCAGCCAGCGCGGCTTGGTCGGGTCCGCCGGGTTGAAGGCAGCGTCATAGATGTCATGATGGAAGAACTCGAAGCCCGGCGCGCGGGGCGCCAGCTCGCGCTGGCACCAGCGGATCATGCCGGGGTGCAGGTCGAAGCCAACGTAGCGCCGCGGCCGGGCGCGCTGCTGCATGAGCTGCCGTGCGAGCCGCCCGCAGCCGCAGCCGAAATCGAGCACGGAGTTCGAACTGCTCCTCTGGCACGTCGGCGAAGATCGGGTTGCCGCTCGGGTTGTCGAACGCCGCCTCATCCGTAGGACCGACGAGCTGGCGCATCTCGAAGGGCGGGATGGGCAGGGCGTCGCTGCGTGCCGGTGCGTCCATGGGAGAGTCTTCCGTTCCGTGCCGGGTCGGTGGGTGCAGCGTCTATCAGCGCGCAGCATGGTCCGCAAAGCGAAGCTGAGACGGTGCAAGCCCGCATGAACGCGGCGGCGCCCGACTGGGCCGATCTCGCCATCGCCGCCGCGCTGCTCGTCGCGGAAGCCGTCGCATCGCTCCTGCTCGGGCTGGGCCTCGCCCGCGTGGCGCTGATCAGCGCGGCACGCATGGCCGTGCAGCTCCTGCTCGTGGGCCTCGTCCTGCGGTGGGTATTCGCGCTTGCCTCCGCGCCGCTCACGCTCGGCCTCGTCCTGCTCATGCTGCTCGTCGCCGCGCGCGAGATCGCGACCCGGCCGGAGCAGCGGCTCCGGGGCGGCGGCAACTACCTCGTCTCGGCCGCCGCCGCCGCGGCCGGGACGGGCGCTGCAGCGGCGGCTCTCGCCTTCACCTCACTGCGGCCGACGCCTCCTTGGGAGCCGCGCACCGTGATCCCGCTCGCGGGCATCCTGCTCGGCGCCGCGCTCAACGCCGGCAGCCTCGCGCTCGACAGCACGCTCGGCGGCGCCATGGCGGGGCGCGCCGCCATTGAGGCCCGGCTCGCCCTGGGCGCGACCTGGCGCGAGGCGACGCGTGACCTGCGGCGCAACGCGACACGGCGCGGCATCGTGCCCGCCCTCAACCAGATGGCGGCGGCCGGGATCATCACCCTGCCGGGCATCATGACCGGCCAGATCCTCGCGGGCGCCGACCCTGAGTCGGCCGTGCGCTGGCAAGTGGCGCTGCTGCTTCTGCTCGGCGGCACGAGCGGCCTCACCGCCTACGCCGCCGCCGCGCTCGCGCTTCGACGGCTCACGGACAGCCGCGAGCGGCTGCGTCTCGACCGCCTCGCCTGATCGCGGTAGGCTGGTGCATTGGCGCAGTCGGGTCATCCATGTCGTGCACGAGGTATCTTAGGCGGACGGTCGTTCGGCATCGCGCGATAGGTCACGAAAGTAAGTCCGGGAGCATGATCAATGACCGAAGGTGAAAATGGTTCAGAGTTGGACCTGAATGCTGCGCGCAAGCTAGTAGATGCGATTCCTCACTGGCACCACCGCTTCGAGATTTATCCGGGCTTGATCACACCAGGTTCTTACGATCCTCTATTTCTATGGGAAAAGCTCTCACTCGAAGATAGGTGCCGTGGCCGGCGCATCCTTGATCTCGGAACCTCTGATGGCTTCTTCACCCGGAAAATAGACTCCCTTGGCGGCGATGTCGTAGGTGTGGACTACAGGAGTAAGAAGTCACATGGGTTCTGGGTCATGGAGAAGCTGTCTGGTAAGGAGTTCCGCTACGAGCATATGAATCTATTCGATATCGATCACGAACGCTTAGGTAAGTTCGATATAGTTTTATTCCTTGGTGTTCTTTATCATATGCCTGATATGATTCGTGCGCTCCATACGGTAAGGTCCCTTTGCGATTCTACATTGTTTCTGGAAACACAATCTGACAATGAGTTCCGGCAAGATGTTGCCGCCGCAAGATATTACAAAGGAACATCTCTTGCCGGAGACGTGACTAACTTCTGGTCTCCTAACCCTCTCTGCGTTTTGGACATGTTGTATGATGCTGGTTTTGATGTGGTAAGACATGAAACCTGGACTGATCGCCTCTTTGTAGAAGCAGTCGTCTCACGTGATCCGGCTAGGCTGTACAAGATGGATGTCGCATACGGTCGCCTTTGAGGCATTGCCGGAAGCCAGTGCACCGGAGCAGTCGGATGACTCATTGCCGCGGCCAGTCGGATAGCCCAGAGCGTGGCGTCGAGGCGGGCCCACTCGAAGCCTCTAGGCACTAGGCACCATGCCCGATCTCCTGCTCGCCCTCGACCAGGGCACGACCAGCACCCGCGCGATCCTCTTCCGCGCGCCCGACCTCACGCCGCTCGCGGAAGCCCGGCGCGACCTGCCGCAGCATTTCCCGCGGCCAGGCTGGGTCGAGCACGAGCCGGAGGACTTGGTCGCGCACAGCCGCGCCGTGCTGCGCGAGGCCGTGGACCAGGCCGGCGCCCGACCGGAGGACGTCGCCGCCATCGGTCTCACCAACCAGCGCGAGACGACCGTGGTCTGGGACCGTGCCACCGGCCGCGCCGCGCACCGGGCCATCGTGTGGCAGGACCGCCGGACCGCCGACGCCTGTGCGAAGCTGCAACCCTACGCCGCCTCGATCGCCCGGCGCACCGGCCTCGTCCTCGACCCCTACTTCTCCGCGACCAAGCTCGCCTGGCTGCTGGACCACATCCCGGACGGCCGCGCCCGCGCCCTCCGCGGGGAACTCTTGTTCGGCACGGTGGACAGCTTCCTGCTCTGGCACCTCACGGACGGCCGCACCCACGCCACCGACGCGACGAATGCGAGCCGCACCATGCTCTACGACATCGAGGCCGGGCTCTGGGATCCGGCGCTGCTCGACCTGTTCCGCGTGCCCGCCGCCATGCTGCCCGAGGTGCGGGACAGCGCCGGCCTGTTCGGGACGACGCGCGTGCTCGGCGTGGAGACGCCTATCCTGGGCGTCGCGGGCGACCAGCAGGCGGCGATGGCGGGGCAGGCGTGCTTCCGCCCCGGCCTCGCCAAGGCCACGTTCGGCACCGGCTGCTTCCTCCTGCTGCACACGGGCGCCCGGCCCGTCCCCTCCCGGCACCGGCTTCTCACCACGGTCGCCTGCCAGCTCGGGGGCCAGCGCACCTACGCGTTGGAAGGCGCCGTCTTCGTCGCGGGCGCGGCCGTGCAGTGGCTGCGCGACGGAATCGGGCTGCTCGCCTCCGCTGCCGAGAGCGGCGAGCTTGCGGCGCAGGCCGACCCGGAGGGTGAGGCGCTGCTCGTCCCCGCCTTCACCGGCCTCGGCGCCCCTTACTGGGACCCTGCCGCCCGCGCCGCTCTGGTCAACCTCACCCGCGCCACGGGTCGAGCCGACCTCGCCCGCGCCACGCTGGATGGCGTCGCGCACCAGACCGCGGACCTTGTCGAGGCCATGCGCGCGGACGCGCGCGAGATCGGGGTCGTGCGCGTGGACGGCGGCATGGCGGCGAGCGACTGGACGATGCAGCGCGTCGCCGACCTGCTCGGGGCGCCGGTGGACCGGCCCGCCTACCGCGAGACAACGGCACTGGGCGCGGCCTACCTCGCCGGCCTGGCCGCTGGGCTATGCGCGCCCACGGCGGCGCGGGTGGACGAGTGGCAGGCAGAGCGGCGGTTCGAGCCGGGGATGAGCGCGGGGGAACGCGCCCGGCGCCGGGCGGCGTGGGCGGATGCGGTGCGGCGGACGCGAAGCTCGCCATCATAAGCAGGCCGCTCGAGAGATTGGCGCTCTGGGCGCGGATGTCGGTCGCGCCACGGGTCCGGCAGTGGTAAGCTGATCCTGACGAGCATGTCCACGCGCCGAGCAACCCGAACCATCCTCGCCTACCCCGGTGCAATCGTCGCCGCAGCGTTCACCTTCGTTGCCTCTTGGCTCGTGATCCCCGCCATGCTGGTGCAGGGACTGGACCCACTCCGACCGGACCGCCTGCTGATGATGTCCCTTATCGCACTAGCTTTCGCCACGGTCGCGACGGGCACGGCGCTATTGCCTTGTTTCCTCGCAGATCGGCTGGCCGAGAGGATCGGCATTCGGACTGCCTGGTATTACGCCCTCTGGGGCGCCATGACCGGCGTGACGCTGGGTCCCGCCGTCCTCGCCCTGTACGCTGGGTCCGCCCTGGACAATGGGCTTGAGCTGCCGGAGTTCTGGGTGGACCGGTTCGTCGTGGACCTGCTGAACGTCGGCCCGGCCTTCGCTCTCGGTGGGGCCGTAGGCGGCGTCACCTACCGGTGGATCAACGGCCGGCGTGCGGCCGTGGAAGCCTGACCTGGCCTGCTCTGGGCGCTTTCACGACGTGCATTCCCCCTATCGCAATACCGTTGCCGTAATCCAGATCACGCCAACTCAAGGCGCAGTTTCCGGCCCACCGCAGCGGCAGCGCGCTGCACGGTGTCGAGCTGCACCTTGTCGTTATCCGGGTCCAGCAGCCGATCAAGGTGGGCCCGGCTGGTGCCCATGCGCCTCGCCATCTCGACCTTGGTGATCCCTTGCGCCTTCATCGCCTCCTCGATCTGCCAGGCCAGCACGCGCTTGACGGCATGCACGGTCGCCTCCTCGCGGATGCCCTCCTCGTCCAGGAAGTCCTCGAAGGACGACCCTAGGTGCGGATTCTCGGCGTTCACTGCTCGATCTCCTTCTGTCGTAGGCGGGCCAGCTCCAGGTCCGACCGCCGGGTCTTCTGGATCTTCTTCACGAACCCATGCAGCAGGACCATGCGACCCTCACTGGCAGAGAATATCACGCGGGCGATCCGTCCTTGGGCAAGGCTGCTCCGCACCTCCCACAGCCCGCCCCCAAGTGGCCGGCATAGAGGCATTCCGAGCGGCCACCCGAACTCCGCGGTGGCGATGTCGAACCCGATGATTCGGCGGTCGCCCTGAGGCAGCGCCTTCAGCCAGTCCCGGACAGGCTCCGCGCCCGCTGCCGACCGATAGAAGACCGCTTGCAGCCTCTTGGTCGGGTTAGCCATCTACATCCTGATCTGATGCAATGTATCTCAGGAGATGCACCGTGGCAAGCTTGTCTTCCCCGATAGGCCGCTCCCCACTCGTCGGCTTCTACCTCGGCGAGCACCCCGACGACCGCGGACGCCAACTCACCGCCATCCAGGCCTGGGACGACGGGCAACTCGAAGCAGTTCACGACTACATCCAATGGCTGTTCCCGCTCCCCGAGCGCAGCGCCTTCAACCCCGGCGCACCGCTCCTCAGCACCACCGACATCGAGGCATTCCAGGACAGCGCCGAGTTGCGCGGACGCTTGCTGGTCTCCCTCCAGCGAATGATCGCCTTCTACGGTCTCGCGCTCGACGAGTCGGCAGATGAACCCCGCATCACCCCCGCCCCCAACTTTCCGCGCCAGGCCCGCAACTGGCTGCGCCCCGGCAACCACAACCTGCTGCGCCTCACCCGCATCCTTCGCTGCCTAACCCTGCTCGGTCTCCCCGAGCACGCCCGCGCGCTGCTGGCGTGCCTAGAGCGCCTCGGCGAAGAGCACCCCGAGCGCATCGGCCCCGTCACCCTGCGCTACTGGCGCGGCGCCGTGCACGAGACCTGAGCCGTCTTCATGCTCGCGCTCGCTGATCGGTGCCCGATATCGGGTTCAGGGTCTCAGGTAAGGCGGTCCAGCGCCTGGCCGAGCAGCACGAGGCGCCGTCGGCAGAACCCTCGCCAGCCCTTGCCGCCCCTCCGCCGCCGCTCCTGCCTCGGCGGCGGCTCGTCGGGCGCCGTAGAGGCTCCAGAAAGCGGCCGGAGGAAGGTGGTCAGGTCCGCCCAAGTCAGGCCGTGCTTCGCGACGAAGGCGCTGGCGAGCAGCCCCGCGGCGGCGCGTTCGCTCTCGTAGGGCGAGGCCAACCGCGCGAGGATGCCGGCGAGCCTGGCCCTCTCGCGCGGCGTCAGGGCTTGGAGCTTGGTAAGAGCGTGGTCAGGGTATCCTGACAAGGTTGCCCCCAGCCGTCATCGCGCGGCGGCGCAGCCCGAGCCACCTCAGGCTTCGCGTCGCGGTAGGCGCGGAAGGAGTTGAACCCCCGACCTCTGCCATGTAGTGGCAGCGCTCTACCACTGAGCTACACGCCTCTGCTTCGCGTTGCGACGCCGCCAGTTTACGTCGCCAAGGCCTAACAAGTTCTTAGCGTCGCAGGGCCGAGGTGGTCAGCTTGCCGGGAACCATCAGTTTCGGGATTTCTCGGGGGTCACTCCCGCCCCTCTGACGAAATCGACGAAGGCCCGTGAGCGGCGCTGGCATGTGCGTGCGGCTCGGATAGTAAAGGAAAGGCCCGGAGAACGACTGCCACCACTCGGGCAACACGGGTTCGAGCGCACCGCTCGCGAGCGCCGGCGCCAGGTCGTCCTCGAAGCCGGACAGGATGCCGAGACCGGCGATTGCCGCACTGAGTTGCACTTCGATCGTATTCGCCATCAGCGGACCGGTCGGCGCAACGCGGATGACCTCTCCGGCGCGCTCGAACTCCCAAGATCCGGTGACGCCACTCACGAAGCGCTGGCAGATGCAGGCATGGCGCAGCAGGTCATGGGGATGCTCGGGATGCCCGCGCGACCGCAGGTAAGCAGGCGACGCCGCCGTGGCGAAGCGCTGGGTTCTGGGGCCGATCGGGACCGCGATCATGTCCCGCTCCAGCCGTTCCTCGTAGCGGATGCCGGCGTCGAATCCCGCGGCGAGCACGTCGATGAAGGTATCGTTCGCCATCACCTCCAGGATGATGCCGGGATGAACCGCCAGGAACGGGCCGACGATCTGCGGCAGCACGAGGCGGGCGACGATCGAGGGAACGTTGAGCCTGAGCCTGCCCATGGGCGTGTCGCGGCTGCCGCCGGCCGTGTCGAGTGCCGCCGCGACCTCGCCCAGTGCCGGTTCCAGCCGTTCCAGCAGGCGCGCTCCCGCCTCCGTCGGCGTCACGCTGCGCGTCGTCCGGTTCAGCAGCCGCATGCCGAGCCGCGCCTCAACCCGGCGCACCGCCTCGCTGAGCCCGGAGGCGGAGACGCCATGCAGGACGGCGGCGCCGCGAAAGCTGCGGGCACGGGCCACCGCCGTGAAGGCGTCAAGGTCGGCGAGGTCGGGTCGGCGCATTGTGCGTATTCCAATACAGGCCGTACGGCGTCGGCCGGATTATCGCACGAACGGCGTGGCCGTATATCCTACCCACCACCGTTGCTTGAAGGACACCCGCCATGGAACATCGTCAGCTCGGCGCGACCGGCCCGCACGTCTCCGCCCTCGGCCTCGGCTGCATGGGCATGTCGGACTTCTACGGTCCCGCCGACCGGGACGAGAGCGTCGCCACCGTGCGCGCCGCACTCGACCAGGGGATCACCCTGCTCGACACCGGGGATTTCTACGGGTCCGGTCACAACGAGATCCTGCTGCGGGAGGCCACGGGCGGCCGTCGTCGCCAGGGCATGATCTACAGCGTGAAATTCGGCGCCATGCGCGACCCGGCCGGCGGCTTCATCGGCTTCGACGGGCGGCCCGGCGCCGTCAAGAACGCGCTGGCCTACAGCCTGCGGCGGCTGGAGACCGACTACATCGACATCTACCGCCCTGCCCGGCTCGACCCTCAGGTTCCGATCGAGGACACCGTGGGCGCCATCGCCGAGATGGTGCGCGCAGGATACGTGCGGCACATCGGCCTCTCCGAGGTCGGGTCCGAGACCATCCGCCGCGCCCACGCCGTGCATCCCATCGCCGACCTGCAGATCGAGTATTCCCTGCTCTCGCGGGGGATCGAGGCTGCGATCCTGCCGACCTGCCGCGAGCTCGGCATCGGGATCACCGCCTACGGCGTGCTCTCGCGCGGGCTGATCAGCGGGCATTGGCGCAAGGACGCCGCCGGTATTGGGGATTTCCGTGCCTTCAGCCCACGCTTCCAGGGCGAGAACGCTGAGAAGAACCTGGCCCTGGTGGATGCGCTGCGAGCGGTGGCCGCGGCGAAGGCCGTCAGCGTGGCGCAGATCGCCATCGCCTGGGTCGCGGCGCAGGGCGGCGATATCGTGCCATTGGTCGGCGCGCGCCGGCGCGACCGGCTCGATGAGGCTTTGGGCGCCCTGGACGTGAGCCTCACTCCCGAGGACCTGAGTGCCATCGAGCACGCCATCCCGAAGGGGGCTGCCGTTGGCGACCGCTATGCGGCGGCCCAGATGGCGGCCCTCGACAGCGAGCGGGGCTGATCAGCGATCGTGAGCACGTGCCGATGACGCCGGCTGCTCGTCGCGGAAGCCCTTGATGTGGAGCACCCAGGACGCATCGGCCCCGTCACGATGCGCTCTTGGCGGGGCGCCGTGCACAAGAGCTGACCGAGTGCCGGGCCTCGACTGCAATCTGCAAGGGTAATTACCCACCCCTATCCGGGGCGTAGCGATCCGCCGTGACGGTCTTGCAGGAGGGTGCTGAAGACGCTGGTGCCCGGCGTGAGGCGGGTGGTGGAGACGACGCTGCGGAGTCAGCCTCGCCCTCGGCGGCCCACCAAGCCACGCGTTCATCCGCTAAAGCCATATGCCATAGCCCTGCTCGCGACCCGGTAACAGTAGCCCGGCAGGTGTCTTTTCCCGTATCCTTGCCCGACCATGGATGGCCCCGGCCTCGCTGCGCCACCTGTCGAGCCGCCGGAGCGCACGCTCCTGGCCGCGGTGGCCGAGCGCACCCTGCGCCGCCTCGCGCTCGGGCACCTGGCCCTTGCGGCGGTTCCTGGCACGCTGCTCTTGGCCGCCGTCCTTCAGCCTGCCGTCCCAGCGCTGGCCGAGCTGCGCCGCGGCGGCGTGGCCGGGCTGGCGCTCGCGGCGTCGCTGATCGCGCTCGCCGGGCTAGCCGGCGCCTGGGTGATGGCGTGGGCGCGCGCGCGTGCCGCTACGCCGCTCGCCGCGATGCTGGCGCGAACGGCCTGGCACGGCCTGCTTCGCCCCGGCCCGGCCGAGGATGCCGCGGAGATCGTCGGCCGCGCCGCGCGCTGGCCGCAGGCGGTGCTGGTCCCGGTGCTGGCGCTCGCGGCTTGCGCCTGCGCGTGGCTGCTGCGGCCCGCAGGAGGGTCGGTCCTGGCGCCGCCATCGGATTACTACGCGCTCGGCGGGGGCGCCATCGTGCTCGCGTTCCCGCTCTTGGTCATGGAGCGCGTCGCCGCGGCGCTGCCAGCGTCCTCGCTTCCGGAAGCGGCATCGCTGCGCGCGCTCCTGTTCGTGCCGGTACTGGCGTGGCCAGCCGCGGGCGTGGTGGAGATCGTCGCCGGACTTGGGGCGCCGCTCGCCGCCGCGTGGCTGGGCGACGCTCTCGCTCTCGTCCTGGCGGTGATCGGCATCGAGCTCGCGCTGCGCGCGCTGGCGCGCTTGTTCCTGCCGCCGCCAGAGCCCGATGCGGCGCGGGCCGCGGTGGCGTCGTCGGTGGCCTTCGCCCTAGCCCGCGGCGCGGCGGTCCGCGGCGGCGTGGGGGAGCCGATCCGGCAGCATTTCGGCCTGGACTTCTCCCGGAGCTGGGCGCTCGCCTACGCGCGCGCGGCCTTGCTCCCGCTCGCGCTGCTGCTGGCGCTGCTCGGCTGGGGGATGAGCGGCATCGTCCTGGTGGGACCGGACCAGCGCGCCGTTTATGAGCGGCTGGGCGCGCCCGTCGCCGTCCTGCACCCTGGCCTGCACGCCATGCTGCCCTGGCCGCTGGGCCGTGCACGCCGTCTCGAGTACGGCCCCGTCCACGCGGTCCCGCTCGCGGCCGAGGGCGAGGCGCTGCGCCCCGATCGCAGCGAGGCCGAGGTGCCGGCGCCGCGGAGTGCGGACCGGCTGTGGGAGCAGGCGCACCCGGCCGAGGTCGCGTTCCTGATCGCGAGCCGGGGCGGCGACGGGCGGCAGCTCTTCCAGACCGTCAGCGCCGACATCCGCGTGCTCTACCGCATCGGCCTGGGTGACGTGGACGCGCTGCGTGCCACTTATCGGCTGGCGGCGCCCGAGACCCTGGTGCGGGCCGGCGCCGGCCGGGTCGCGGCGGGGTTCTTCGCTGGGCGGACGCTCGACGCGGTGCTCGGCGAGAACCGGGAGGAGATGGCCGGACGGATGCGCGCGGCCTTGCAAACGCTGCTGGACGAACTCGGGCGGCGGCATCGAGGTCGTGGCCGTGGTGATCGAGGCGGTCCACCCGCCGGCGGGGGCGGCCGCGGCCTACCATGCCGTGCAGGCCGCCGAGATCCAGGCGTCTGCCAGCGTCTCCGCCGAGCAGGGCCGCGCCTTGGCGACGCGGGCGAGCGCCCAGCAGTATGCCGCCGACCTCGTCGCGCGGGCGCGTGCCGCCGCGGCGGAGACCACCGGCGAGGCGGACGCGAGCCTCACGCGCTTCAACGCCGATCGCGAGGCGGCGCGAACCGGAGGGGAGGCGTTCCTGCTGGAGCGATACTTCGCGGGCCTCGCCGCCGCGCTCCCGAAGGTGCCGCTCACGATCATTGATCACCGGCTCGCCGTGCCGGACATGCCGGTGCTTGATCTCAGGCCGCCGGGTGGCGCCGCGAACGCCCCCGGCGCCGGACCCGCCACGGAGTAGCCCAGATGCTCCACTTCCACTCGCACGACCACGATCATGATCACGATGAGCCTGGGCACGACCACTCCGCCGCTGCCGCACCAGGCCGCTGGTCGGCCCTGCGCCTGGCCGTGCGCATCGCGCTCGCCGGCGTCGTGCTGGCGGGGGGCGTGCTCGCGGCATCGGCGGTCATGGTCGGCGCCGGGCAGGCGGTCGTCGTCACCCGGTTCGGCGACCCGGTGCGCGTGCTCGCCCGGCCCGGCCTCGCCTGGAAGCTGCCGGCGCCGGTCGAGGCCGCGAGCCCCGTGGACCTGCGGCTGCGCACCACCGACACCGGGCTGCAGGACGTGGGCACGCGCGACGGGTTGCGTGTCCTGGTGCAGGCCTACGTCGCCTGGCAGGTCTCGCCCGAGCCGGACCATGTCCGCCAGTTCCTGCGCGCCGTGCGCAACGACCCGGACGAGGCCGCACGCCAGATCCGCAGCTTCACCGGCTCCGCGCTGCAAGTCACCGCGAGCGGCTTCGCGCTCGCCGACTTGGTGAACACCGCGCCGGACCGCCTGCGCCTCGCCCAATTCGAGGAGCGGCTGCGCGCGCAGGTCGGGCCGCAGATGCTCGACACTTACGGCATCGCCGTGCGCCAGATCGGCATCCAGCAGCTGAGCCTGCCCGAGGCCACGCTGGTCGCCACCGTCAACCGCATGCGCTCGGAGCGCGAGACGATCGCCGCGGAGCGCACGGCCGAGGGCTTGCGGGCGGCCGCCGAGATACGGTCCGAAGCCGCGCGCGACGCGCGCATCACGGTGGCCCACGCCCGCACCGACGCCGCCGGGATTGAAGCAGCCTCGCGCCAGGCGGCGGCGCGCACCTACGCCGAAGCCTATGCCGACGATCCGCAGCTCTACATGACATTGCGCTCGCTCGACACGCTGGCCACCGTCATCGGCCCGAACACGCGCCTGGTGCTGCGCACGGACGCGGCACCCTTCAACATGCTGGTGCAAGGCCCGCCGCGCGTGGGCGGGGATGCCGGGCCGGGCGGCGGCGTCGCCGCGCTGGAGCCGCACCCGTGAGCGACGGGCATGAGCCGGACGGTCCTGTCGCGCAGTCGGTCCGGATCGGCGTCCGCGCGCTGCAGGCGGCGGTGCTGCTGCTCGCGGCGGGGTGGCTGACCGCGAATGTGCGGCAGGTGCCGCCGGACAAGCAGGCGGTGGTGCTGCGCTTCGGGCAGGTCGCGCGCGTGCAGCAGGCCGGGCTGGTGCTCGCCTGGCCGCGGCCGGTCGAGAATGTCGTGCTCTTGCCGGGACCGGACCGGCAGCTCAGGCTCGGCATCGCGGCCGGGACCGCCCGCCAGCCCGGCATCATGGATGCTGCCTCGGAGGCGAGCGGCGAGATCATCCCCAGCAACGCCGGCAGCTACCTCACGGGCGATGGCGGCGTAGTGCTGCTGAACGCCGCCCTCTCGTATCGGATCGCCGATGCTGCCGCCTACTTTCTCGCTGCCCAGCACGTCGCCCCGGCGCTGCGCCGCTTGTTCATGGCAGGCGCCACCGCGGTCGCGGCGGGGCGAAGCCTCGATGCGGTCGTAGCCGTGCGGCGGGAGGGCGACAGCGGCGCCCAGGTCCAGCGCGAGGCGCTGCGCGGCGACCTGATGCGCGAGGTGAACAGGCGCCTGCACGACTTGCAGGCCCAGGGCGCCGGGCTGGGGGTGGAGGTGACGCGCGTGGATGTGGCCGCCCTGCTTCCGCCAGCCGCCAAGCCGGCCTTCGACGCGGTCCTGCAAGCGGCTCAGATGGCCGATCAAGGGATCGCCGCCGCGCGCACCGACGCGGCGCGCGGGCTGCAAACCGCCGACCGCGACCGCGACCGCCTGCTCACCGAGGCACGTGCCGGCGCCGAGGAGCGGCTCGGGGATGCGCGTGCCAGGACCGCTCCGGTGGTGGCGCTGGCGCGGACGATGAGCCCGGCGACGCGGCCGAGCCTGCTCGACCAGGCTTACCGCGAACACATCGGTGCAGTCCTACGAAACGCCGCCTCGGTCACGGCCGTGGACGGGCACGGCCGCGTGATCCTGCCTGGGGGGCAGCCGTGAGCGCGACCGCGCTTCCGGCGGGCGCGGGCGGCGGGCTGCTCGCGCTGGCCGAGCGTGCCCTGCTCGGGCTGCGGCTCACGCTCGCGATGCTCGCCGCCGGGCTGCTCGTGCTGGCGCTGGGCTGGCGGCTCGCCTTTCCCGAGGACGCGGCACTGGCGGAACTGGTCGCGGGTGGGGCGGCCGTGCTGGTGGCCATCCCCGTGCTGGGTGCCGCGTGGCACAGCCTGCGCCACCCGAGCCTGCACGGCATCACGGACCGGCTGATCGCGCTCGCTCTCGTCGCCGCGTGGGCGGCGGGCGACCTGATGACGGCCGCGGTCCTGCCCATCGTCATGATCATCGGGCACGTGCTGGAGGAGCGCAGCCTGCTCGGCTCGCGCGAGGCGATCAGCGCGCTCGGCCGTCTCGCCGAAGCCAGCGCTCGGCGCTTGCGCGAGGACGGCACGGTGGAGCTGGTGCCGACGCGCATCCTGCGCCCAGGCGACCGGATCGAGCTGCGCGCCGGCGACCGGGTCCCCGCGGACGGCCTGGTGCGCCGCGGCACGGCGAGCCTCGACACCGCCTCGCTCACCGGGGAATCGGTGCCGGTGGACGTGGCGCCGGGCGCCACGGTGCTCGCCGGCTCGATCGACACGGACGGCAGGCTGGAAGTGGAGGTGACGCGCGTCGGGACCGAGACGGCCCTGGGCCGGATCATCGCGCTGATGCGGACCGCGGAACGGGCGAAGCCCCCCGTGACCCGGCTCCTGGAGCGCTACGCCGGGCAGTATCTCGGCCTCGTGCTGATGATCGCGGGCGGCACCTGGTTCGCCTCCGGCGACATGGCAGCGACGCTCGCCGTGCTGGTCGCCGCCTGCCCCTGCGCGCTGGTGCTGGCAGCACCCGCGACCGCAGTCGCGGCCATCGCCGTCGCAGCCCGCCACGGTATCCTCATCAAGGGGGCAGCCTTCCTGGAGACCCTCGCCGAGACCAGCTCCGTGGTGTTCGACAAGACGGGCACGCTGACGACCGGCGAGCTGGCCCTGCTCCGTGCCGTTCCCGTAGGGGATTTGGCGCCGGAGGAGCTGATACGGCTCGCCGGAAGCCTGGGTGCTGCGAGCAGCCACCCGGTCAGCCGCGCCGCGTCCCGCGCGCTCCCCGCCGCGGAGCGCCTGCCCGTCGAGGCCGTGCACGAGCGCGGCGGCCTCGGCCTGACCGCGACTCTGGACGGAGAAGCGGTGGGATTCGGCCGCCCCGACCTGTTCGCCCGGCTCGGGATCGCGACCGAGGCGGTGCCCGCCCATGACGGGCCGATCGCGGGCGTGAGCCGCGGCGGACGCTTCCTGGGCTGGCTGCTGTTCGCCGACCAGCCGCGCCGCGAGGCAGCGGGCGCCTTGGCCGATCTGCGCGCGCTGGGCCTGGCGCGGCAGGTGCTGCTCACCGGCGACCGTGCCGCCGTTGCCAGACGCATCGGCGCCCAGCTCGGCATCGGCGACGTGTGTGCCGAGGTGTTGCCGGAGCAGAAGATGCGGCGCGTGCTCGCCGAGATCGGCGCCGGGTTCCGGCCGCTCGTGGTCGGCGACGGGATCAACGACTCACTCGCGCTCAAGGCCGGCGCCGTCGGTGTCGCTATGGGCGCGCAGGGGACAGACGTGGCGCTGGCGTCGGCGGACCTCGTGCTGATGACGAGCGACCTGAAGCGCCTCGGCACCGCGATCCGGCTGAGCCGGCGCTGCCGGCGCACGATCCACGTCAACGTCGCGCTCGGCCTCGGCTGGACGGTGGCGCTCGTGGCCCTCGCCGCGGCGGGGCTGCTCGGGGCGGAGGGCGCGATCGTCGCGGCGCTGCTGCACAACCTGTCCACTTTCGCAGGCGTCGCGAACGCCGGGCGGCTGCTGCTGTTCGACGAGACCCGCGCGGGACCTGCTCCGCGGGAGTGAGGCCGGCTGATGCCAGCGGCAGTGTTCGTAATATCCGCGCAAGCTGAGACGAGGGAGAGACGATGGCAAGCGTTACCCAGATGACAGGCGTCCGGCAACTCCCCGGCATCCGTTGGCTGAGCGGGTGCAGCGTGATTGCCCGGATCGTGGGCGCTGCGCTGATCGGGGTGCCGTTTGCCCACGTCGCGCACGCGGACACCTTGGAGATCACGTTCCCCCCAGGCTGGGCGGTGACGGTGCTGCCTGCGCCCTCGCTCGGCGGCTGGACGGTAGCAGGCGGCCAGCGCCGCCGCGCCGTGCTGTCGGCCGAAGACGGTCGGCCGTTGGCGATCATCGAACTCACCACCCTGCCGTGGGCGGTGGACCGATTGCCGGACCTGCCGGTCCTCATGCAGGGCGCGGAGGAGACGGCGGCCACCGGTTTTCGGAAGGCCGGCCTCGATGATGTGTGTGACGCACCGATACGCTTGACCATGGGGGAGCGGGACGCGCTGCAGACATCCTGCATGATACGGCATGCCGGCAAATCGTTCTTGCAGCAGGTGCTTGACGAGCCGGTCTTGCGGCAGGCGCTTGTGGTGTGGAAGACGCCGGACGCGGTGCGTTCACTGACTTACACCGCCCCGCCTGGCGTGTTCGAGAATGACATCGGTTTCTTCGAGCAGACGCTCGCGTCCGTCAGGGCAGAGTGACTCCCATCCTCCATGCACCGCGCCTCCGCTGGCACCGTCCAAGCGCGCGTGGCAATCCGTCGCGAGCTATGCGGCAGTACTGATCGAGCAGCATCGGGGATCTCGATGCGCTGCGGCGCGAACCGCCCGGCCGCGGCGTCGGCGTGGCACGCCGCGCAGTTGCTCCGCCGATAGACCGGCTTCGCCGTGAACACCGCCGCCGGGATATGCCGATGCATGTGCCGCCAGCCCGGCGTGTCCGTGATGCGCAGCGAGCCGTCCGCCGCCGGCACCCGCAGCAGGTGAGAGGGCAGCGTGTCCCAGTGCCCGGCGGAGTTCGCGTCGAGCCAGGCGCGGAGATGCGCGACCTGCTCGGCCGACAGCGTCGCGTCCGCGCCGAAATGGTGCTGGAGGTCGGCCAGGATGCCGTTCCAGGTGGAGGCCGGCGCCAGGCTCGGCGGGAAGGCGAGATGGCAAGCGCCGCATTGCTCCGCGAACACCGGGTCGAGCGCCGCCGGGGGCACCCCGCGCCCCGGCAACTCCGCCAGCGCGGCAATCATGGCGGCGCCCGCCGCCAGCACCCCTAGCGTGATCGCCAGGGCCATGCTCGGACGGGCCTGCGCAGTTGGCACGGTCTCGGCAAGCGGCTGCAGGGGCTTGTCGCCGGTGAGCATGGCGGCGACCAGGTTCTCCTGCCCGCGCCAGCTCTCGAACGCGACGCCGGCCAGGTGCGCGCCGATCATGACCAGGAGCAGGATCGCCAGCACGTTGTGCACGCCGAGCCATTGTCGTCCCGCGGCGTAGGACAGAAAGGCCCGCAGCGGCCCCTGCTTCAGCACCCCGCCCAGCGCCAGCGTGCCGCTCAGCGTGATCGCCGTCAGCACCGCGATGAACGCGAGCACCATCATCGCGCCCAGGGGATTGTGGCCGAGATGGCGGTGCCGTCTGCCGGCTGGCAGGTCTTGCAGGTCTTGCAGGTGCGCGAGCACGGCAGCGGGCCGATACGCGAAACTCGCGAAACGGGCGTAGGTCGGGCCGAGCATCCCCCAGGCGATGCGCCAGATCGCGGCGACGATGACCGCCGCGCCGGCGATCACGTGCCACGCAAGCGTGGTGCGGCCGAGGACGAAGCCGGTCAGTGCCGCAGCCGACACCGTGGCGACCAAGACCCAGTGGAAAGCGCGGACGCCGAGATCCCACACGCGCACGGCCTCGCCGGGCTCCCACCCAGGGTTCGTTGCCCACCGTCGAGGCACCGTGACCTGGCGCAATCAGCAGGGCGTCGTTCGCCTGGCTCCCTTCATGACCCCGTTGCGGCCGCCTTGCTCCGTGCCCGGCCCGCCTCGGTCGCGGATGCAACCTCGTGCAGCCGCCCCGTCCGCACGTCGTAGATGAAGCCGTGGATCGGGACCGCGCCCGGCACGAGCGGGTGGCTGCGGATGCGCTGCACGTCGTCGGTCACGCTGCGGGCCTGGTCGGAGATGGTCAACCACTTGACGAACCGGCCAGCAGGCGACCCGTCCCCCTCGGTCGGGTTCACCCAGGCCTTGCCGTCGAAGGCGGCCGTCTCCAGGCTCCCGGCCAGCAGGTCGCCCATCACCTCGTCGGTGAACAGTTCCATGCCGCAGTCGGTGTGGTGCACGACGAACCACTCCCGCGTGCCGAGCAGCTTGTGCGAGATCACGAGCGAGCGGATCGCGTCGTCGCTGGCACGGCCGCCGGCGTTGCGGATCACGTGCGCGTCGCCCTCGGCGAGGCCCGCGAACTTCGCGGGATCCAGCCGCGCGTCCATGCAGGTCAGCACCGCGAAGCGCCGGGTGGGCGGCATGGCGAGCTGGCCCTTGTCGCCGAACGCGTCGCTGTAGCGGGCGTTGGCGTCGAGCACCTCGTCGAGGAGGGCTGAATGGGGGAGATCACTCATCGGCTCAGGTTCCTTGCTGGAGGGTAGTGGCACCGCTGGATACCCCAGTTGGGATCAAGCCCCTACTCGGCGGCCAGAGTGGATGCCTCGCGGTCCTGCAAGAGCCGGCGCGTCAGCGGCAGCAGCTCGCGGCCATACTCCGCCGCGTCCTCCAAGGGATCGAAACCGCGGATCAGGAAGGTGCTGACGCCGAGGGCAAAGTAGTCGAGGAAGGCTTCGGCCACCTGCTGCGGCGTGCCGACCAGCGCCGTGGTGTTGCCGCGCGCGCCGGTCGCGCGTGCGATGGCAGTGTAGAGCCGCCCCTCCGGGCGATCACCGAGGGCTGCCGCGTCCAGCAGGCGCTGCGAACCCGTGTTCTGCGGCGCACCCACGGCTGGGCCGAGCCAGGCTTCGCCGCGCACCCGCTTGATGGTGTCCAGGATGCGCTCGGCCTTCTCCCAGGCGAGGCTCTCCGTCGCGGCCAGGATGGGGCGGAACGAGAGGCTGAACCGGATGTCCTGTCCCGCTTGCGGGCCGCGGTGCCGGGTGGCGCTCGCCCGCACCTTCGCCACGATCTCGCGCACCTGCGCCTGGGTCTCGCCCCAGAGCGCATACACGTCGGCGTGGCGGCCCGCGACCTCGACCGCGGCGGCGGACGCACCGCCGAAATAGACTGGGATGCGCGGACGCTGCACCGTGCGCACCGCAGGCGAGGCGTCCTCGAAGCTGTAGTAGGCGCCCTCGTGGCTGACCGGCTGATCGGCCGCCCAGACCTGCTTGAGGATGCCGACATACTCGTCGGTGCGGGCGTAACGCTCATCCTTGCCGAGGTGATCGCCATCGCGCCGCTGGTCGGCGTCGTCGCCGCCGGAGATGACGTGGATCGCCGCCCGGCCACCGCTGAGCTGGTCCAAGGTCGCGAAGGCGCGCGCCGCGGTCGTGGGTGCCTGGAAGCCAGGGCGGTGCGCCACTAGGAAGCCGACGCGCCCGGTGTGCGCGGCGGCGTGCGTGGCGATCTGGAATCCGTCCGGGCCGCTGCTGTACCAGCCGACCAGGATGCGGTCGAAGCCGCCCTCATCGTGCGCCTGGGCGCTCGCCCGCAGGTAGCCGAGGTCTATGGCCGGGCCGGTCGGCGGATGGATCTCTGATTGCTCGCGCGGCTGGATCATGCCGATGAACTCGATAGGCATCCGGGCTATTCCCCCTCAGAATTCCAAGTGCCGCCCGCCCGGCCGCGAGGTAGGCCGCGTCGGGCTGCGGCGTGTGAACGCGCGCGCAGGTCACGTCGCGCAGGTGCCGCTCGATCGGGTTGGCGCGCGCGAGCGCGTGGTTGCCGGCGAGCGCCATGGCCTGGCGGACGGCCTCTTCCGCGTTGGCGCAAGCGAGCGTCTTGAGCAGGCCGGCCTCGGCGGGGCTGGGCGGCCGGCCCGCGTCGGCCTCGGCGGCGGCGCTCGCGACAAGGCGGTGGTTCACCGCCAGCAGCCCTTCGATCACGCCCACCGCCTCCTGCATCCGCGGCAGCGTCGCGAGTGGGGCGCCGAGGCCCGTTGGCACGCGGCCTTGCAGGAAGCCGACCACCCAGTCGCGCGCCGCTACCGAGACGCCGGTGTAGAGCGCCGCGATGAGCAGCGTGTTCCAGGCGACCGTGTCCGGATCCGGCCGCGCCCAATCGCCCGGCGCACGCAGGTCAACGGCATGGTCCGCCGGCACCTCCGCGCCCTCCAGCACGACGTCGTCGCTGCCCGAGGCGCGCAGGCCGAGCTGGTCCCAAGTCGCCTCGATCCGCACGCCGGGACCGCGCATGGGAACCAGGAACTGGCCGGTCCTCGGCACGGCGTCGTCCGTGCGCGCGAACACCAAGCCCCAGGCCAGGCCCGGCGCTCCGGTCGAGTAGATCTTGCGCCCCGTGAGCGACCAGCCCTCGGCGGTGCGGCGCGCGACCGTGGCCGGCAGGCCGCCGCGCGCGGGGGTCCCCAGCTCGGGCTCGACGCGCAACGCGTTGATCAGCGCACCATCCCGCGCCGCGCCTTGCCCAACCCGTGCGCGCAAGTGCTCCGGCCAGGCCGGGCTAGTGGCCGCGGCGCGCACGTGGATGAGTTGCATGGCGAGGATCAGCGCCGTTGAGGCGCAGCCCTGCGCCACGAGGCCGACCAGCTCGGCCGAGCGAGCAAGGCCCGCCGCCTCGCCCCCGTCCTCGCGCCGGGCGGTCAGGGCAAGCAGACCGTCCCGATGCAGCAGGCCGAGGCTGTCCCAGGGAAAGCTCCCGTCCCGGTCGTGCACGGCGGCCTGCTCGGCGATGCGGCTGACTAGGTCGCGCTCGGGGCGGCCCAGGCTGTTCGAGACGATGGTGCCGTCCATCATGAGCCTTGCCCGGACCATGCCCGGCAGGGTGCTGGGCCGCATGAACGTAAGGTAGCAAGCATGGTAGGTTCTGTTCCCGCACCTCTGACGGCAGACATTGGGACGGCCGCAAGTATTGTCAAATAGTAATAATTGCTCGTCGCCGGGCCGCTCGCAGATGGGGATGCTCCATGCCGCCCTGATTTCAGCACGCCGTTCCTCCGGTCAATCCTCCGGTGCGGTCCGATCCCGGAACACGCTGCCGTGCAGGGGATAGGCGGTGGTTGACTTGATCCGCTCCATGGCGAAGCGGGAGGTGACGTTCTTGAGCGGCACGGCGGCGATGAGCTGCTTGTAGAAGCTGTCGAACTCGGCCATGTCGGCGACGGCCACGCGCAACATATAGTCCACCTCGCCGGCCATCCGGTACACCTCCATCACCGCCGGCATGGCGGTGACGGCCTCGGCGAACGCGGCCAGCCACTCCGGCGTGTGGTCGCCGGCCTCGACGGCGACGAACACGGCCAACCCCATACCCACCCGCTCGGGCGCGACGAGCGCGACGCGCCGGGTGATCACGCCGGAGATCTCCAGCTTCTGGATGCGCTTCCAACAGGGCGTGGCCGATAGCCCGACCTGGTCGGCAAGCTGGGCGACGGTCAGCGTCGCATCCACCTGCAGGATCGCGAGCAGCTTGCGGTCTATCTCGTCCATCGTCCTATCCCCAGTGCGCAGCAGCCGGTCGGAAATGCTGTTATTCCCGGCAAGCTCGTGACGGGAAAGCCAACTCTATTATTCACCCTCAGGAGGATATTCATGCAAACTGCGCTGTAAACGGCGCTTTCGTTTGACGTGCTCTTGGATGCTTGCAACTCTTGGGCACGACTGCTGCGGAGACAGCCATGTTCAAGTCGCACGTGATCGAGATCGCCGGGACATTCGCCGGCGCGGCCGTGGACGCCTACGGCAGCGCCTCGGGCAAGTTCCGCTTCGTCGCCGTTGATCCCCGCGTCGAGGAGCTGGACGGCAGCGAGTGGCCCACGCTGCCGGACCTCAAGCGCGTGGTCGGACACCTGCTGACCACGGGCCGGCTGCCTACCCGTGGTCCCCAGCCTACAGGCCGCTAGCCTACCTTCTCAGGGACCGCGAAGGCGTCTGGGGTCAGGCTGCCTCCGCCGAGAAGGATGGCCGAGCCGCCGGGCGGGGCGCGACGGAAATCGTCGGCGCGGCTCACGTCGAGCAAGGGGAACAGCAGCTCCGCGACGCGGTATGATCCTCCAAGTGCGGGTAGCCGGACGCGATGACGGTATCGAGGCCCAGCGCCTGATACTCGCGGATGCGCTCGGCGACCGTCGCCGGGTCGCCGACGAGCGCGGTGCCGGCGCCGCCGCGCACGAGGCCCACCCCGGCCCACAGATTGGGCGCGATCTCCAGCCGCTCGCGCGAGCCGCCGTGCAGCGCCAGCATCCGCCGCTGGCCCTCGCTGTCGCTCTCCTGGGCAAGCTTCGCCTGCGCCGCGGCGATCGTGTCGTCGGACAGGTGCCGGATCAGGCCGCGCGCGGCGTCCCACGCCTCGCCCTCGGTCTCGCGCACGATCAGGTGCAAGCGGATGCCGTAGCGGAGCGTCCGTCCCAGCGCCGCGGCCCGGCGGCGCACGTCGCCGACCTTCTCCGCCACCTGGCCGGGCGGCTCGCCCCACGTCAAGTAGGTGTCGCACTGCTCGGCCGCGAGCTGCCGCGCGGGCGCGGAGGAACCGCCGAAGTAGAGCGGGGGATAGGGCTGCTGCACGGGCGGGAAGACCAGCTTGCCGCCGCGGCTGGTGGCGTAGCGGCCTTCGTGCTGCACGGTCTCGCCCGCCATCAGGCCGCGCCAGATCTGCAGGAACTCCGCAGCCTGCTCGTAACGCTCGTCGTGCCCGAGCAGGATGCCATCGCCCGCGAGGTCCTTGGGACTGCCGCCGGCGACCACGTTCAGCAGCAGCCGCCCGCCGCTCATCCGGTCGAACGTCGCGGCCTGGCGTGCTCCCTCACCCGGCACCTGCGCGCCGGGCCGCAGCGCGACCAGGAAGCGCAGCCGCTCCGTGAAGGGCGCGATGCTCGCCGCCGTGATCCAGGCATCCTCGCAGCCGCGCCCCGTGGGCAGCAGCACGCCGTGGTAGCCGAGCTGGTCCGCCGCCTGCGCGACCTGGCGCAGGTAGCGGTTGTCCACCCGGCGGTTCCCCTTGTCGGAGCCGAGATGGGAGCCGTCCCCGCCCGTGGGCAGGAACCAGAAGAAGTCCAGCGGGCGTTGGCGCGCGTCGGGACTCGTGTCCATGGCGATTCTCCGGGCTAATTCGTGGGCGTTCATACCACGTCATGCGCGCGGATCGCCCAAGGGATGCCGCTCAGCATCGGCTCAGCACTGGGCGGCGCGCAACAGCAACGCTTACCGAAGTTCGGCCGCCCGGCAGTTATTCCCTCCCCTGCAGGCAGACGCGTGCGGAACCTTATGCGTCCGCATGCGGCTTACAGCGCGAAATCTGCCACGCCCGCCGTCCGGACAGGCTTCACGGCCGCGGGGGGCGCGGGTTTCGCCAGCATGGCGAGATGCTGCGCGAGCAGCTCGCATTGGCGCCGGATGTCCGGCACCGCCGTCATTTCCCAGAATGTGCCCTTGGTGACCGGCCCGACCGCGAACACCCGGCGCGAGATGTCGCCCTTGCGGTTGAGCAGCGCGCAGGTGCTGGTCACGTCCAGCCCGAGGCGCAGCGCATCGGGTCGTGCCGTGCCCTCGCGCAGCAAGTTGCAGATCAGAGGGTGCGCGATCCGGTCGTAGTCAGCACCCGGACCCGAGCAGTTGACCACGCGCGCGACCCGCAGGGAAGCAAGCTCCTCCTCGCCCCGAGGCCGGAACGCTACCTCGACCATGCCGTCCGCCGCCGCCTCGTAGCCCTGGATGCGCCCGGCGCCGACCCGAAGCTGCCCACTCGCCTGCGCCGTCTCGATCCGGTCCGCGACCGGCCCGGCCGTCCTGTGGCGATGCACCTCCCACCAGGGCCGCAGGTGGCGCAGGAACCTGGTCCGGTCCTCGTGCTGCATCGCCTGCCAGACATCCTGCGTGAACGGGCGCAACCCGTCCACCACGGGCTGCCAGCTTCCGCCCGCGACCGCAGCACGCCGGGCCTCGCCGCGCAGGAAGCGCAGCAGCTCCCCAAGCCGGTTTGGCAGCTCCGGCACCTCGTCCGCCTCCGGCAGCGGCCCGCCGCCATGGCGGCGCGGCAGCAGCCCGCGGCGGGAGAGGGCATGGATCGGCCCGGCGTGACCCTGGTCGAGCAGCGAGATCACTACGTCCACCATGGTCAGGCCCGTGCCGACCAGCAGCACCGGGCTGGCCCGGTCGAGGTCGGCCAAGGTGCCGGGCGCCCAGGGGTCCGGCCGGTAGAGAGGTGTATCGTAGAAAGCGGGGTCCGCGATCGGCGGGGGCGCGGGCGGGAAGGTGCCAACGGCGAGCACGGCGAGATCGGCGGCGATCTCGCGATCCCGGTCGAGCAGCAGGCGCAGCCGCGGGCCGCCGCGGTCCACCCCCGTCACCTCGCCTCGTACCAGCTGCAAGCGGCTGCGCGGCTCACGGCGCACCTCCTCCTTGAGCAGGTCGCGAACGTAGGCGCCGTAGAGGCGGCGCGGCGCGAACGCCTGCGCCGCCGGCTCAACACCGTCCCGCGCCTCTTTCGGCAGCCGGCGCAGCCAGTCGAGGAAATTATCGGGACGGTCGTGGAACGCGCTCATCCGGCCCGCGGGCACGTTGAGCAGATGGCTCGCGTTCCCGGTCGAGTAGGCTTGCCCGCGCCCGAACTGGCCGCCCTGCTCGATCAGCACTACGCGCGTCGTCCGCGGGCAACGGCGCAGCAGGTGGAGCGAGAGCAGGGTGCCGCTGAAACCAGCACCGACGACGGCGATGGTGGTCGAACTCATGGCCACTCTCCTTCCGTAAGAGAGAGGGACCTATACGCGAAAGCTGGGCGGATGCTGTTCGCGAATGCGTGGGGTAGCGCTGCGAGATGGCGATCCGGCTCAGTAGGGCGTGCCGCCCACCCGCTCGTGCTTCAGGGCACGCGCGTACCAGGCGAATTCGGCGAGGAACCTGTCGAGGGCGCGACCGGTCCGCTCATCCTGCGCCTTGCCGTCCTCGTCGAGCGCCTGGCCGATCCTGGGGATCGGGAACAGGCTCGGGATGCTGGGCATCCCAAGCTCGGCCAAGGTCATGCGCAGCTGCATCGCAGCGCGGACGCCGCCGAACTGGCCAGCCGAGTAGCAGACGATCCCCGAAGGCCGCCAGAAATACTCCTCGAGGAAGTAGTCGAGCAGGTTCTTGAGCGCGGGCGGGATGCCGTTGTTGTATTCGGCACTCACGATCATGAACCCATCGGCCCGGCGATACAGCGTCGCGAGCCCTTCCAGCACCTCAGGCGCCTCGCCCTTCGGATGCTCCTTATACATCCGGTCGAGCAGGGGCAGCTGCAGCTCCATGGGATCAACCAGCACCGGCTCGTGCCCGCGCGCGCGGAGGGCATCCACGATCAGGCGCGCGGCACGGATACCCTGGCGGTCGCGCCGAACGGACCCGAGCAGCACCGGCACGGTCAGAGTCGTCGCGGTCCCGGACATCCTGATGCTCCTTACAGTTGCCAACCATCGCTCCCGCCACTGGAAGCGTCATCCCAGCAGAGCGGCGGTCAGGATCTCCTTGACGGCCGCCCTGACCGCCGTGGTTGCGCGGGCATCATAGCCGACATGCGCGCCTTTCTCCACGCAGGGAGCGGACTCCAGCGAGTAGGCCTCGCCGGTCTGCGCGTCGTGGATGATCCCGCCAGGACCCTCCACCAGACGGCAGTTCCGCGTCGTCTGCGCGTCCGGCAGCGGGAGCAGCGGCGCATAGAGCGGGTTGTCGAACGCGTGCTGCGCGCCGGGATACTCGGTCAAGACCGCGTCCGCGCCGGCCTGGCGCAGGCGGGCCACGTAGTCGCGGCAGGGCACGATGGACACGTAGTCGTCGTCGATCCCATGGAAGAAGCGGAGCGGGACGGCGGCGACGGCGGTATCGCCCGTGTAACCTACATTGCAGGGTGTATAGAGGCCGATATGGGCCGCGAACCGGTGAGAGGGGCTGCCGTGGAGCTGGTGGAAGCGGTCCATCGCCGAGTAGATCGCGGCGACCGCTCCCTTCGAGAAGCCCATCACGGCGACCCGGTCGGCCCGGATGCCTGGGTGGGCCGCGAGCAGGTCGAGCGCGCGATAGGCGTCCACCATCATGGCGAGCGAGTTGAGCTGGCCCTGGTCGGCGATGGTGCTGGTGATGCCGCGGCCGGCGAAGCAGTCCAGGATGAAGGCGGCGATCCCGACGCCGTTGAGTTCCCGCGCCCAGAGAGTGGTGGAGCCGCTGAGTCCCCCGGAGCCGTGGACCAGCACGACGGCCGCGACCTTATCCACGGTTCCGGGGTCCGCGATGCCGGGCGGCAGCCGCAGCTCGCCGGCGAGAGTGCTCTCCCGGCCCTGGGCATCGCCACGCAGGAACTCCTCGCCCGTGAGGGTCCTGCTCTTGAGCGGCGTGATCTCGATCCGGCCGGGCGGCGACGGCTCTTGTCCCATTCTTCCTCCGGGTTCTGAACCGTAGTATATCAGGGACGCGGGAGACGGCAGCCATGGCGACCATGATCTCGGAAGTTTACGATGCCCTGATCGACGCCGGCGCGAGCGAGGGAAAGGCGCGGGCTGCTGCCGAGACGCTGGCGAGCTACGAGAGCCGGTTCACCAGCCTTGAGATGGGCCTGGAGCGGATCAGGGGCAAGCTCGTGGTTCTGCAGTGGCAGGTCGGGGCTATCTTCGCCCTGATCACGGTGCTGACGGTGCCGACCCTGTGGCTGGTGTTGCGCATCGCGGCGAAGATGGGCGCGTTGCCGGTATGACCGCCGCGCGGTGAGGTTCGTGCGTTGATCTGCTTATCCTACGCCGCCCTGAACAAATCCCGCCAGGCCGGCTGGGCATCCGCCACGGGCAGCGCCGTGGCCTCATAGACGCCGCGGGCGATCGCGCGCGCCGTCACCAGCACGGCCGCGTGGCACAGCTCGGTCAGCTCCGCCGCTGGCGCGCGCAAGGACCGCCACCCAGTGCTCGCGGCGAACATCGTGTCGCCGTCCATCGGCAGATGCGCGGGGAGCACCGCGCGGGCCAGCCCGTCATGCGCCGCGATGGCGAGCCGCCGGGCCTGCGCCTTGGTCAGCACCGCATCGGTGACGGCCAGGCCGATGGTGGTACCGGTGGTGGGCATCCCCTTGGCGCGCAGCGCCAGGTCCTCGGCGGTGAGCCGCCCCGGCCAGCCCAGGCCGCCGAACTCGGCCGCGACCTCGAAGGGGCCGGCCCAGAAATGCGGCCCCGGCCCGACCAGGGCGCTGCCGATGGCGTTCACCGCGACCAAGGCGGCGACGGTGTGGCCCGCCTGCGTCGTCGCACTCGCTGAGCCGAGGCCGCCCTTGACGGTCGCCGTCGTGGCACCCGTCCCCGCCCCGACGCTACCGAGCGCGAAGGCGCCGCCCGCCGCGATGCGCGCCGCCGCGTAGCCGAGATCCCGGTAAGGCGGGAACAGGCCCCACTCCTTGTCCCCGCCGTTCAGCAGATCCATCAGGATAGCCTGCGGCACGATCGGCACGCGCACGCCGTCGCGCAGCTCGAAGCCGCGCTTGGCCTCGCGCAGCGCCGCCTGGACACCGCCGGCAGCGTCCAGGCCGAAGGCCGAGCCGCCGGAGAGCACGAAGGCATCAACCTGCTCGACGCTCATCTCGGGATCGAGCAGGCCGGTGTCGCGCCCGCCCGGCGCCCCGCCGAGCGCCAACCCGGCGGCGACGGCCGGCGCGTCGAACACCACGACGGTGACGCCGGAGCCTAGCGCCAGGTCGGTCGCGTGCCCGACCGTGAGGCCAGGAACGTCGGTCAGCAGGTTCAGGCGAGGTGATTTCATGGGTCGAGATTACGTCACGCGCGTTGTCTCGAACACGATCAGCGAGCGAGGACGGTCGCTGGCGCGCGCCTAAAACATCAGCCAACCATGAAGCCGCAGCCAAGTCGCGGCAGCGGCAAGGGCCGTCAGGGAGGCGCCGACGCCAACGATGGCGCTCGTGATCGAGACAGGAATCTGCCACCATGAGGGCACCCGAGAGATCGCGTCCCTCACTGCACCGTTGACCGCGTTCTCGACACCGGCGACACGGGTTCCGACGCCCGCGAGTTTCTCACTCAAACCGGCTTGCCCAGTCTCGACGGCCAACATTCGCTGATCCAAGCGCGAGAGGGTAGTGTCCAGCCGGCTGAGTAGCGAGCCGATGTTGTCCAGCGTGGGCTTAATCCCCGCTATCGCGATCTCGGTCAATCTGAGCCGATCCTCCATGTCGTGAAGATAAGGAGCGCCCCCTTTGGAAGCAACATGAGCCGCTTGGTGCTTAAGTTGTTCGTCCAGCGCGTCAATCGCAAACTTCTGCCATCCCTCCGGCTCGGCCTGGTTCATAGGCAGCACTCTCAAAGATTATCAAAAACAGATGGATTGTTCTCTTGCAATCTATTCACAATAAAATCCAGAAAAGGCAGGGCGTGCATTCGCATAAATCCACATAATGCACATATCGCGACCAGCGAATCCCATCTTAAGGTAGGAGGGCTTTGGGCAAAATTCTTATAGATCTCTGCAGGACCTTGTAAATACATCCATTTTTCCGACTGCTTGCAAATGGGACAAGTTCCATCAACGCCGATCAGTTTAAAATATTTCAATATGTGATTATAAGGGAAGTCAACAGGCGTTTCCCCGGAAGCCGGCGATTGGTCGTTTGGAGCCTCTTCGCTCACAGCTGCCGATCCCTACGGATCGGGAACCTGTAGCTCCTGCCAGAATGCCGCGCGTAGCAGCCCGCTGACACGTCTCGTTTGCTCGCGAGGCAGCTGCATCTGCGGGAGTCGCCGTGGTAGCCGCGAGCCTCTGCTGTAGGCAGGAGATCGAAAGGAAGGCCGAAATCCGGGGAACACGGTAACTGCGTCATGGGCCAGGAGCGTAGCTGCCCAGAGACGCCTGCGGCAAGGGGCGCTAGGAGCAGCCTAAGCGTAGGGATACAGCCGTTTGTAGAGGGAGAGATACATCAGCCGGAAACTAACCACTCCCCAGCTTGCACCCGCCCGTCCTGTCCGGCATGGAGTGCCGCAAAGGGGGTCGTCTCACCGCCATGATGTATTTCAGCCGCCTCAAGACCGCCCTGGTCCTCGCCGTCTGCCTGATCGGGGTGATCGTCTGCCTGCCCAACCTGTTCCCGCAGCCAGCACCCTGGATGCCCTGGCGTCAGGTGCGGCTCGGGCTCGACCTGCGCGGTGGCAGCTACCTGCTCCTGCAGGTGGACATGCCGGCCGTCGAGCACGAGCAGCTCGACGGCCTCGCCGACGCCGTCCGCACGACGCTGCGCGGCAAGACCCGCTTCCAGCCGCCCGTCGTGCAGGCCGCGCAGCACCGCGTCCTCGTCCGCCTGCCCGACCCCTCGCAGCAGGGCGAGGCGCTGACCCTGCTGCGCGGTCTCGCCTCGGGCAGCGACGCCGCGGCGTTCACCGTGGACGCGCCGGACGCGGGCACGGTCGCGCTCACCGTGCTGCCCCAGGCGGTGCGCCAGCGCGCGTTGGGCGCCGTCACGCAGAGCATCGAGATCGTCCGCCGCCGCATAGACGAGACCGGCGTCCTCGATCCCCAGATCACGCGCCAGGGCGACGACCGCATCGTCGTCCAGCTTCCCGGCATCTCCGACCCGAACCACATCAAGGACCTGCTCGGTCAGACGGCCAAGATGACCTTCCACCTGCTCGACGCCACCGCAAACCCGAACGCCGGGACGCCACCCCCGCCCGGCGTGGACTATCTCCCCCTCGAAGGCTCGAAGGGCGAGAAGCTCGCCGTGCTGCGCCGGGTCGAGGTGGACGGTGCCGACCTCACCGACGCCCGCCCGGCGCAGGACCAGCAGAATGGGCGCTGGGTCGTGGATTTCACCTTCAACGGCGTCGGCGCCAGGCGCTTCGGGGAAGTGACGCAGGCGAACGTCGGCCGCCCCTTCGCCATCGTGCTCGACAATAAGGTCATCAGCGCCCCCGTCATCCAGACACCGATCCTGGGGGGACGCGGTCAGATCAGCGGCAATTTCGACGCGACCTCGGCCAACGACCTCGCCGTGCTGCTGCGCGCGGGCGCGCTCCCTGCGCCACTCACCGTCGTCGAGCAGCGCAGCGTCGGCCCTGAGCTGGGCGCGGACAGCATCCGCGCGGGCGCGCTCTCGCTCGCCGTCGGCTTCGTGCTCGTCATCGCCTACATGGCGCTCTTCTACGGCCGGTTCGGGTGGTATGCGAACGCGGCGCTGATCGTGAACCTGATCCTGCAAGTCGCGATCCTATCGCTGATCGGCGCCACGCTGACCTTGCCCGGCATGGCGGGCATCTTGCTCACCCTGGGCATGGCCGTGGACGCGAACATCCTGGTCAACGAGCGCATCCGCGAGGAAGTGCGCAATGGCCGCACGCCGCTCAACGCCATGGAGACCGGGTTCCGCCGCGCCTACGGCACCATCGTGGACAGCAACGCTACGGCACTCCTCGCTCACGTCATGCTGTTCGTGTTCGGCACGGGACCGGTCCGCGGCTTCGCCGTGACCATCACGGTCGGCATCGTGACGACCCTCTTCACCGCGATCGTGGTCGCGCGCCTGTTCATGGTGCGCTGGTATGCGGCGCGGCGCCCCTCCCTGCTTCCGGTGTAACCGCCATGTTCGGACGCCCCCTCTTCCGCCTCGTCCCCGACGGCACGCGCATCCAGTTCATGCGCGGACGCTACATCGGGCTGCTCACCTCGGCCGTGCTGTCCACCCTGTCGCTGATCCTGTTCTTCTATCCAGGGCCGCGGCTCGGGATAGACTTCCGTGGCGGCGTCACGATGGAGCTGCGCACGCCGGGTCCGGCCGATTTCGGCGCGCTGCGCTCGGCCATCGCGGGCGCGCACGCGAGTGCGGCCGGCTTGCAGAGCTTCGGCGGCCCCGACAGCGTGCTGATCCGGCTCGACCCGACGCCGAACGCCGCCGCGACGCAGGCCGAGCTTGGCCGCGTCCAGGCGGCCATCGAGAAGGCCGCGCCCGGCACCCGCATCGTGCGCACGGAAGCGGTCGGCGCCTCGGTCTCGGCCGAGCTGTTCCGCAACGGCCTGCTCGCGCTGGGCATCAGCCTGTTGATGATCCTCGTCTATATCTGGTTCCGCTTCGAGTGGCAGTTCGCGGTCGGCGCCGTGGTCACGCTGCTGCTCGACGTGACCAAGGCGGTGGGCTTCCTGGTGATCACGCGGCTGGAGTTCGACCTGGTGATGGTGGCCGCGATCCTGACCATCATCGGCTACTCCACCAACGACAAGGTCGTGGTCTATGATCGGATGCGGGAGAACCTACGCAAGTACAAGGCGATGCCGCTGCGCGAGCTGATAGACCTCTCGATCAACGAGACGCTGAACCGCACGCTGGGCACGAGCATGACCCTATTCCTGGCCGCCCTCCCGCTCGCCTTGTTCGGCGGCGCGACGCTGTCGGGGTTCGCCTTGATGATGCTGTTCGGCATCGTGGTCGGCACGAGCAGCTCGATCTTCATCGCCGCACCCATCCTGCTGCTCCTCGGCGAGAACCGGCTGCGGCGCGACGCGGCGGCGGTGGCGAGGCCGGCGGCAGCGAAAGGGGCGGCGAAGGGGGCGTAAGGGCAGTACGCCCCCGCGCGGCTCAGCAGCGCCGGCGGCGGCGGAGCGCGAGCAGCCCGGCGAGGCCGGTGCCGAGCAGGGCGATGGACATTGGCTCCGGCACCGCCGTGCCCGTGGGAGTGGCGACGAAGCCGATGGTGTTGCCGTTGGCGTCGGTGAAGAAGCCGACGAGCTGGCCGAGGTCGTTCACGCCGTTGATCGTGGTGTTCACCGAGCCGGCTGGGTCGAAGGAGCTGAAGCCGCCGCCGATGTCGGTGTAGCCGTGCTGCACGCCGTTGGCGTCGGTGTAGAAGCCCACGATCTCGTCGCTGTTAGCGATGCCGAGCGCCGCGGTGTTCGTGGAGCCGAACGGGTCAATGGTGCTGATCGTGCCACCCAGGTCGAGGAAGCCGGTGCTGGTGACGAGGCCGCTCGCGGGCAGGTAGAAGCCGACCGCAGTGCCGGCGTCATTGATGCCCGTCGCCTGGCTGTTCAGGTTTGTGGGCAGCAGGCCGTTGATATCGGTGAACGTGTTCCCGAACGGCCCGGCGCTGCCGATGTAGGCCCGCTGCAAGGTGGCGCCCGCGGGGTCGGTCGAGGAGTAGCCGACGATGCGCCCGCCGAGGTTGCTGACGCCGAGCACCTGGTTGAAGGCCGTGCCGGGCTTGTCCACCGTGATGAACGGCGGGGTGAATACCGGTATGTCGACGAAGCCGTGCGTCGTGCCGGCGGTGTCCACGTAGAAGCCGACCTTCTCGCTGTTGCTGGGGACGCCGCCGATCCCGGTGACCTGGGTCTGCGCGGAGCCTGGGAAGTTGGTGTCGGCGAAGGTGTTGGGCAGGGTGAGCGTGAAGCCCTTGTTCACGGTGGCGCCGTGATAGCCGACGATGGTGCTCTGGTCGTTGATGCCGAGCAGTTGGGTGAAGGTCGGGTCGGTCGGAAACTGCACGTCCTGGACCGTGTAGGTCGGCACCGCATAGGCCGCGCCGCCGCACGCCCCCACCGCGATGGTCGCAACCGCGGCGCTGACGAGGATTTTCCTCATGATCATTCCTTCTCTCGGTGCACAATCTCAATCGTTCACCCGCCGTGACAGGTTTCGGCCCCTCGTTCAACCCCAGTTATCACGAATTCCGCAATTATGTCACTCGTATGTGCATTTGTGGTGCGGGCCAATTCGCGATCCACGCCTGCCGCCGCCCACACAGGCTTGCGGACGCCTCGCGAAGATGCCAGCACGGCTGACGCGCGAGCGAGGGACGACTTGAAGCAAGGCGCCGTTCACGAAGTTGAGCCGACCCCTTCCCTCCTCACCGACGAGGCCGCCCTCGCCGCCCTCGCTCCCGAGTGGGAGGCCCTTTGGCATCGCGTGCCCGGAGCCTCGCCGTTCGCATCGCCGCGCTGGCTGCTGCCCTGGTGGGGGCAGTGGGGGACGGACCGGCCGCGGGTCGCCACGCTGCGCCGTGCCGGGCGGCTCGCCGCCGTGCTGCCGCTCTACGTGCTCGACGAGCCGAAGGGAGCGAAGCTCCTGCCCATGGGCGCCGGCACGGGGGATTACCTCGACGCCCTCGCCGAGCCGGACGCCGATCTGGGCGCGCTGCTCGCCGCGGCGCTCGCGGGGTCGCCCGACGCGGCATCCTGCGACCTCATCGAGATCCCAGCAGGCGGCCGATTGCTCGGCGTCGAGGCGCCGCCAGGGTGGCGCACGGAATGGCGCCAGGATTTCAGCCTGCCCGGTGCTCGTGCCGGGCGAGAACCTCGCCAACGTGCCCGCCGGCACCCGGCGCAAGCTGCGCATGGCCCGGCACCGGGCGGAGCGCGCTGGCGGCTGCACCGTGGAGGCAGCGACGGCGGAGACCCGGCCCGCCCTGTTCGACGCGCTCATCGCCCTGCACCGGGCGCGCTGGGAAGCCCTGGGCGAACCCGGCGTGCTGGCCGACCCGCGCGTGCTCGCCTTCCATCACGACGCACAACCTGGGCTGCTCGATGCCGGGCTGATGCGCCTGCTCGCCCTCCGGCTCGGGGATCGGGTCGCGGCGGCCTTCCTGCAATTGCTGCAACCCGGACGCGTCCTGTTCTACCTCGCCGGCTACGACGCAGCACTCGCCTATCACAGCCCAGGCACCCTACTGCTCGGTTGGGCGCTGGAGCAGGCAGCGGCGGAGGAACGGGAAGCGCATCTCCTGCGCGGCGCGGAGAGCTACAAGTTTGCCTGGGGTGCCGTGGATCGGCCCAACCAGGCGTGCCGCCTGGTGCGCGCGTGACCAACCATCCGGCATCGTTCCAATCGCCGGCTGGCTTGCAACCAGCCCGGCCCGGTCCCAAAGGAGAAGCCATGCAGCCCCCGTTCCCACTCACCCGTCCCCGCCGCCTGCGCCGCACGGCATCCCTGCGCGCCTTCGTCCGCGAGACACGCCCCGACGCGGCAGGCCTGATCCTGCCCATCTTCGTCGAGGAGGGCGTGGACGAGAAGCAGCCCATCGCCTCCATGCCCGGCGTCTCCCGTATCCCGGAGCGCGATCTCCCCCGCGAGTTGGAGGCTATCGCGCGCGACGGCGTCCGCTCGGTGGTGCTCTTCGGCATCAGCCACGCCAAGGACGAGACCGGCAGCGACGCCACCCACGCGGACGGCCTCGTCGCCCGCATGGTACGCGCGGCCCGCGACGCCGTACCGGAGCTGATCGCTTTCCCGGATCTCTGCTTCTGCGAGTACACCACCCACGGCCACTGCGGCGTGCTCCGCGGCGGCCCAAGGGGCGTTGACGTGGACAACGACGCGACCCTGCGGGGCCTCGCCGAGCAAGCCGTCATCGCCGCCGACGCGGGGGCGCCGCTCGTCGCGCCGAGCGCCATGATGGACGGCCAGGTCGCCACGATCCGCGCCGCCCTCGATAGCGCCGGGCACCAGGGCGTCGGCATCATGGCCTACAGCACCAAGTTCGCCTCCGCGCTCTACGGCCCATTCCGCGCCGCCGCCGGGTGCGAGCTGCAAGGCGACCGGCTCGCCTACCAGATGGACCCCATGAACGGCCGCGAGGCGCTCCGCGAGAGCCTGCTCGACGAGGCGGAGGGTGCGGACATCCTCATGGTCAAGCCGGCGCTCCCCTACCTCGACGTGCTGGCCAAGATCCGCGAGCGCACGCTCCTGCCGCTGGCCGCCTATCAGACGAGCGGTGAATACGCGATGATCCGCTTCGCCGCCGCGGCCGGCGCCCTCGACGAGGCGCGCACGATCCGCGAGACGCTCGGCGCGATCCGTCGGGCGGGGGCGGACCTGATCCTCACCTACTTCGCGCGGGAGATCGCGCGCGAGGGTTGGTAGCGACCACCGCGCCGCCGATGACCAGCACCGCCGCCGCGATCAGGGTGGCGCTCACCGCCGCCCGGCCCGCAGCGATCAGCAGCCCCGTGGACAGCAGCGGTGCGAGGTAGGACAGGGCACCGAGCAAGGGCAGGTTCCCGTGCTTGGTGGCGAAGTCCCACGCGAAGAAGGCAAGCCCGACCGGGCCAAGGCCGAGCAGCACGATTGCCGCCCACTGCCCGGCGCCGGGCATGACATCCGGCTCCAGCGCGAGATGGCACGCCAGCCCGGCGAGCGCCACCGCCCCGCAGACACCCCCGATCATCTCGCTCGGCACACCCGCGAACCGCCGGTTCAGCACGGAGTAGCCGGACCAGACGAGCGCGCAGCCGAGCGCCGCCGCATAGCCGAGCACGGGCGAGCCGCCCGGCCCGCCGCCCCCGCCCTGCAGCAGCAGCGCCGTCCCTGCCAACCCCAGCACAGCACCTCCCACGTGCCGCGCCCGCAGCCGCCCGCCCGGCAGCAGCGTGGAGAACAGCACGATCAGCAGCGGCCAGAGATACGCGACCAGGCTCGCCGCGGCGGGCGGCGCCGCCTTGAGCGCCACGAAGTAGAGCGCGTGGTAGAGGAACAGCCCGGCGAACGCGAGCAACCAAGGTGCTGCCGGCTGCCGTAGCCGCGCGAGCGCCTCCCGCCCGCGCACGGCCAGCAACGCGAGGCTCGCGGCGAAGGCGACGGCGAAGCTCAGCGCCAGCAACTCGAACGGCGGCACGCCCGCCGTCGCGGTCGTCAGCAGGGCGAGAGCGGACCACAGCAGGATCGCGACCGTGCCGATCAGGGTCGCCCCAAGGGGCGCCTGCATCGCGGCGCCGGTTAGGGATATCGTAATGCTCCGCCGGAATAATCCCTGGATTGCTTTTGCATGGGCCGCATCCTGCCGTGCCCTCTGTCGATTCGGCGGCCTGCGCACGATGGAAGCCGGCCTCCTCGTGGTGTTGGGTTGACCAGGTAAAGGCTTGGGACGATGGGCGGCAACTACTTCGTTCGGCATTGGCGTGGCGAGCTGTCGCTGGCCAGGAGCTACTGGCTGAACCATGTCCTGCTCGGGACGCTGGCCTGTTCCGTCCTCGTCCTCGGCATCGCGCGGCTCACGCGGGCACTCGGCGAGCAGCCGGTCCTCGTCCTTTACCTCGTAACCTCGCTCCTGCTCTTCTGGAGCTACGTTCAGGCATGGCAGGTGGTCGGGACCTGGCGCTCGGCTGCGGACGCCAGGCGCAACCATGGCCGGGCCGTCCGCGCCGTCATCGTCCAGGGGCTGCTCGTGCTCGCCGTGATCAACAGCGGCATCGTCGTCGTCGGCAGCATCAATCCCTCCCTGCAGGCGGTGCTGCACGATGCTCCTGTTCCGCTCGCCGGCACGACGGTCCGCGATCATGGCCAGCGGATCGATTTCTACGGCCCGGTCGTCCGTTTTCCGCATCCGCTTTCCGCGAAGCCCTCGCGCGGGCGCCAGCCGCGACGCTGGTGCGATTGGAGAGCGGCGGCGGCGGCGTCGCGCAGGCCCGCGCGATCGCCCACACGATCCGTGCCGCCGGTCTCGACACCGAGGTCACGCAGGACTGCGCCTCAGCCTGCACGATCATGTTCTTCGCCGGGCGGCACCGATGGTTGCGCGAGGGTGGCAGGCTCGGCTTCCACAGCTACAGCTCGGCCGCGATGACGCCCCAGGACATCGTCCGCGACGAGGAGTTCGAGCGCCGGGCCTATACCGCGGCAGGCATCTCGCCCGCCTTCATCGAGCGCATTTTCGCGGTGCCTCCGGCAAAGGTCTGGTATCCGACGCGCGACGAAGTCGAGGCCGCAGGCTTCGCGACGAGCGGCTTCGCCACGAGTGGGGGTCCAGCGCCTACGTCTCCGCCTTGAATGCCGGAAATCCTTGCAGCGGACGCCCTGCGGTGTCGCAGCCGGAATACTTCCTGTTGCGGCTCGCCCGACCCAGAAAGCCAGCCCGAGCGAGCCGCCGGAGGACCCTGAGCTAAGTCCTATTTAGATTCGAGTACCGAAGGATATCTTCACGTTGGCACGGTAGTTCTTGATCTTGTCGTTCTCGACCGTGGCCTGGAACTCGCTCATGTAAACAGAGCGGATGCCGCGCACCGTCTTAGCTGCTTCTGCTACCGCCTGACGGGCGGCATCCTCCCAGCTCTCCTCAGACTCGGTAAGCAACTCAAGGATCTTGACGACTGCCATGACTCCCTCCCTGGCGTGGCCCCAATAAGGAGCTTGCTCGAAACGGGGAGCGTGCAGCGGAGTTGCGGAGCAGGGATGATTGCCGCCGATTGCCTCGGCGCCCTACATCCTCTCCTTGATGCCCGAGCGGATCAGCCACCAGTTGACTGGATACGAGGTCGCGAAGCCGCACAGCATCGCGATCTGCATCATGAACCAGAACTCCACCGTGTCGGTCGTGAGCTTGGTCCCGATCAGGGTGCCGAACAGGAAGAAATAGGCGAAGGCCATGAAGCCGTACATGCCGCACTGCCACGCGGTCAGCGACAGCGTGTCGGCCTTGATCGCCGCGATGATCCCCTGGCCCACCGACACGTCCCGCATGGGCTTGATGGCGAAATACTGGAACACGACGCCGAAGGCGTAGGCGAACAGGAAATCAACGATCCATGCCGCGAACATCCTCTCGCCGAACACCCCGTGCCAGCCGAACCACACCGCGACCGCGGGCACGAGGAACACCAGCCACTCGGCGCAGATGTCGCCGAGCGTGCAGCCGCTGCCGCAGTGGAGCGAGCCGTTGGCGACCATGACCGGGAACGGCGTCTGCACCTTGCTCGGCATCTCCTCGTGCCGCTCCATCGCCGCGTGCGCCTTCTCGTGCGTCGCCAGGCGCCCGTAGGTGAAGTACTGCCAGACGATCCAGACCGTGCCGAACAGCGCCGTCACCGGCCAGACAACGTTCATGATCCCCATGTGCTGCGGGTGGCGCACCACATCGACGGCGATGACGGCCGCGCACAGCGCCCCGAGCAGCAGGACGGCGATGGACAAGGCGTGAAGCCAGGCGGGGATCATGCCCCCGCCCAACATCCTTCACCTGTGGGAAGGCTGCCTCACATCCTCGCGACGGATCGCTAGGTCATCGAGGATCGGGCACTCCGGCCGGTGGTCGCCTTCGCAGCGATCGGCGAGGTCGTGCAAAGCCCGGCTCATGGCCGCGATCGCCTCCGCCTTGCGCTCCAGGGCGGCGGCGTGCGCCAGCGCCAGGCGCTTCACGTCCGCGCTCGCGCGGTGCTCGTCGCGCCAGAGCAGCAGCAGCTCGCGCATCTGCTCGACCGAGAAGCCTAGGTCGCGTGCCCGCCGCAGGAAACGGAGCGTCTGCACCTCCGCCGCCGTGTAGCGGCGGTAATTGGCCCCGTTGCGCTCGATGCGCCCGATCAGCCCGATCGCCTCGTAGTAGCGGATCATCTTGGTGGAGACGCCCGATGCCGCCGCAGCTTCGCCGATGTTCATGGCGCTCACATTCGCAGCAACGGGGCGTTGCTGACTACGCACAGACGTGAGAGCACCGGCGCGGGGTCCAACAATGCGGTTCAACCCGGCGGGAGCAGCACGCCCTCGGCCCATCCGACGCCCCACCCGGCGCGTTGACCTAGCCTACGACAGGAGAGAACAGCCATGACCGCGTCGAAGCACCCCCACGCCGGCACCGCGGACAACGTGCCGCCGCTGCCGAACGACCTGCGCAGCGACCCCGGCATCAACGACTCGAAGGGCGACTTCGCCCGCTCGGGCGCGAACCCAGCCCTCATCAAGGGTGAGAACACGACCGAGGGCGACGTGATGAACGACACCACGGCAGGCGGCGGCGTCAACTTGGACAAGGAGCGGACGAACAAGTAGCCCTAAGTATCGGGCGCGAGCGTCGCCTCCACCAGGCCCGCCACGGCATCCTCGCCACGCGCCCGCAGCGCGGCGATCACGCCCTCGCGGTCCGCGCGCGAGCGGTTCTGGCTCATCTTCCACTGCGCCTCGACCCGCTCGGGGCGGAGGCGGAAGGCGCGGATGCCGGCGATCATCCTGGCGCGGAACCCTTCGGGCATCGCGTCGAGGCTGAAGCCCGCCGTGTCGTGGGCGCCGAGCGCCCGCAGCCCGGCCGCGATCCCGGCGGCATCCGCCACGGGTTCGAGCCGGCCGTGGACATGGACGGTGGCGTAGTCCCAGGTCGGCACCGCGGGCTGCACCTGATACCAACTCGGTGACACGTAGGCATGAGGCCCGCCGAATACCGCGAGCGCCTGGCCTCCCTTGATCCGCGCGCACTGCGCATTGGCCGCGGCAAGATGCCCGGCGAGCCACCAGCCCTGCCCATCCTCCTCGATCACGAACGGCACGTGGCTCGCATCCAGCCCTTCCGGGTCATGCGTGACCAGCAAGCCGAACGGGTTCGCGGCGATGAGCGCGCGGATGCGGACCGGATCGGTCTCCACGAAGGCAGGGCGAAGATACATCGGGCCTCTCCTGGGGCTTCTCCTCGGCACCGCTTCGTCCCGGCACCTGGCTAATGGCGAGAACCATAGGCGAGGCCGCCCAGCGAACATAGGCGCGAGCGCACAGACGAGTGCACGGAGCGGGGCGCACTTCGCGGCGTGATCCTCGAATGGATCAGTGGAGCACGTGATCGTGAAAACGACGAGCACGAGCCTTCGCTTCGTAGCAGCGTCCGGGACCGATTGCCTTATAATCAGGCACTTAGCTCAGGCCAGCACCGCCACCAGCACTGGCCACAAGCGTGAGCAGACCGCGCACATCATGCTGCACTGCCAAACTGCTGCCTTGTTTGGTGCGTCTTTAGCGTCACGCAAGACTAAAAAAGGAGCCTGACTTCCCATGCGTATCGCCCAGATCGCCCCGCTGCACGAAGCCGTTCCTCCCAAGCTCTACGGCGGCACCGAGCGGGTCGTCTCATTCCTCACCGAGGAACTGGTCGCCCTCGGCCACAATGTGACCTTGTTCGCGAGCGGGGACTCGGAGACCACGGCCGAGCTTGAGGCCATCTGGCCACGCGCGCTGCGGCTTGACCCCTCCATCCGCGACCCGATCGCGCCGCACATGCTGCTCATGGAAGCCGTCCGCCGGCGGGCGGACGAGTTCGACGTCATGCACTTCCACATGGACTACTGGCCGTTCAGCATGTTCAGCCGGCAGCGCACGCCGTTCGTGACGACACTGCACGGCCGGCTCGACCTGCCCGAGCTGCAGCCGGTGTTCAACGCCTTCCCCAACGTGCCCGTGGTCAGCATCTCCGACAGCCAGCGCCGGCCGCTGCCCCAGGCGCGCTACGTGGGCACCGTCCACCACGGCCTGCCCGCAGACCTGCTCACGCCGCAGGAGGGCGCCAAGCCTGAGTATCTCGCCTTCCTCGGCCGCATCGCGCCCGAGAAGGGGCCGGACCGGGCGATCCGCATCGCGCGCGCCTGCGGCATCCCTCTCAAGATGGCCGCGAAGGTGGACAAGGCGGACCAAGCGTATTTCGAGAGCGTCATCCGCCCCATGCTGGCCGAGGGCGGCGTCGAGCTGATCGGCGAGATCTCGGACCGCGACAAGCCTGCCTTCCTGTCGGGCGCGGTTGCCCTGCTCATGCCGATTGACTGGCCGGAGCCGTTCGGCCTGGTGATGATCGAGGCGATGGCCTGCGGCACGCCGGTGATCGCGTCCAACCGCGGCTCGGTGCCAGAGATCATTGACGATAATCGCACCGGCTTCGTCGTCGAGGACGAGATGGGCGCCATCGCGGCTGTCTCGCGGCTGTCCCGCTTGCCGCGCGAGCGGGTGCGGGCGGGCTTCGAGGCGCGCTTCACCGCCCGGCGCATGGCCGAGGACTACCTCTCGATCTACCGCGGCCTTGCCGCCGAGCAGCGCGGCGTGCTGCGGGCGGTGCCGATGGACGCCGCCGAGTAGCACTCAGCAGGCACGGCGCGGGGCAGGGCTGAACGAAGCGCGCTTCCCCGCGTTCGCCGCCGGGTGCAGATTGATTGCACCCATGGGAGCTGGCGCGGTGCAGAAAGCGGTTGCGGATGTCAGGGTCGGGGCGGCAGCGGCCACAGGGGTAGCGGCTGGCGGGACGGTGTTCACCGTGCTCGGCGCGATCAGCGTCTCGCACATGCTCAACGACCTCATCCAGTCGCTGCTGCCCGCGATCTACCCGATCCTCAAGCAGAGCTACGCGCTCGACTTCAGCCAGATCGGCCTCATCACCCTCACCTTCCAGGTCACGGCGTCGCTGCTGCAGCCGGTGGTGGGCCTCTACACGGACCGCCGGCCGCTGCCCTACTCGCTCGCGGCGGGCATGGGGTTCACCTTGGCCGGGCTGCTGCTGCTCTCGCGCGCCGGGAGTTTCGGGCTGCTGCTGGTGGCGGCAGGGCTGGTCGGGATGGGGTCGTCGGTGTTCCACCCGGAGAGCTCGCGCGTCGCCCGGCTCGCGTCGGGAGGCCAGTTCGGGCTGGCGCAGAGCGTGTTCCAGGTGGGCGGCAATTTCGGGCAGGCGCTCGGGCCGCTGCTTGCCGCCTTCATCGTGATCCCGTATGGGCAGCGGAGCGTGGCCTGGTTCTCGGCCGCGGCGCTGCTGGCCATGGCGATACTCGCCTTCGTCGGGCGCTGGTATCGGGCGCGCATCCCAGGGCGGCGGGGTGCTGCGATACGGCGTGAGGGAGCGGCGGCGCTGCCGCGGGCGCGCGTGGTCGCGACGCTCACGATCCTGGTGGTGCTGCTGTTCTCCAAGTTCTTCTACGTGGCGAGCCTGAGCAGCTTCTACACGTTCTACCTGATCCACACGTTCGGGGTGACGGTGCAGGCGTCGCAGCTCCTCCTGTTCGTGTTCCTCGGCGCGTTCGCTGCAGGGGTGATGATCGGCGGCCCGATCGGCGACCGTTTCGGGCGCAAGCGGGTGATCTGGTTTTCCATCCTGGGCGTGCTGCCGTTCACGCTGGCGCTGCCCTACGCCAACTTGTTCTGGACGGCGGCGCTGACGGTGGTGATCGGGCTGGTCCTGGCCTCGGCGTCGTCGGCGATCCTGGTGTATGCGCAGGAGTTGCTGCCGGGCCGCGTGGGGCTGGTCTCCGGGATCTTCTTCGGGCTGGCGTTCGGGCTTGGGGGCGTGGGCGCCGCCGTGCTCGGGGTGCTCGCGGACGCGACGAGCATCGGGTTCGTCTATAAGGTGTGCTCGTTCCTGCCGGCGCTGGGGCTGTTTGCGGCGCTGCTGCCGGATCTGCGGGAGGCGGATCTGCGGCCGGTTCGAGCATCAATCCAAGGCTAGAGCGGTTCGCGTCACGGTTGGGAGGCGAACCACTCCAGCGCTTGCTTGGACGAGCAGAGTCACGCAGGCGGAGGGTACTGCCAGAATCTAGCCTACGCCGGGTAGTCCGCGATCAGCTCGTGCGAGTCACGGCCAGGTTAGGATACTCCTCCGCTTATTCCGGTGCTGGTGAGCAGGTGCGCGCCGCTCGTGGTCAGGCCCTCGAAGGTGACGAGGGCGCTGGCCCCCGAGCCGTCGCCGAAGCCGGCATGAAGCGTCGTGCCTGATAGCCGGCAGCGCCCATGGCATCCGACCAGCTGACGTTGCCGGAGGCAGCATTGTAGCCCCACAGTGTAAGCATGTCGCCGGCGTGGAAGTTCAGCAGCGTGTCCCACGTGCGCGCGGCCGTGACGACGGGAACCGCTGTATCGAGCGTAAGGCTGACCTGGGCGGAGCCGGTCTTCCCAGCCGCATCGGTCTCGCTCGCGATCAGGGAGTGAGCGCCATCGGCGAGGCCGGTCGGGGTGAACGTCCACTTCCCGGTGCTGCCCGCCGTCAACGAAGACGACCTGAGTGCAGCCGCCACCCGGCAGCGCCGGGGCCGCGGGCGAGAGACAACTGGAGGACCGATGGCCGGCATTGCTGTCCAGCGAGCTGTGGTGCGGCCTGGAAGCGAGGTCGGCGTTCCGTCCATCGTGAAAAACTTTCCGGGAGGTCACTGATGACCAAGGGTTCTAACACGCCTCCGTGATTTCTGTAGCGACATCTGTAAACGCACAGCCGGCCGGGTAGCCGCCGAGCGAGTGTGGCTCTGCTGCACGGGCCTATTCCGTGAGAGCCGAAGCCGAGCGCGTGAAGCCCCGATGCGGCACGCGAGATGGCGCGGGCGAACGCGAGGCCTGCTTCGGCGTTGGCCTGGGCTGGTCACACACGCCGGAGTTTCCTGCATGACCGACCCTGACCCCACCTCCTTGACCCGGCGCACCGCGATGGTGGGCGCTGGGGTCGGGCTGGTGACGTTGTCCGCCCCAACCCTCGTGGAGGCCGCCGTGCCGCAAGCCGCCCAAGCTGCCCCACCTCCGGCCGTGTCCGCCGGCCAGACGTTCCATCTCACGCTCACGGTCAACGGCGAGAAGCGCGAGATCGCGCTCGACGACACGCGCGTGACCTTGCTCGACTTGCTGCGCGAGCGGCTGCACCTCACCGGCTCCAAGATGGGCTGCAACCGCGGCCAGTGCGGGGCCTGCACGGTGCTGGTCAACGGGCGGCGCATCAACTCCTGCCTGGCGCTCGCCCTCAGCCACGACGGCGACGAGGTCACGACCATCGAGGGGCTGGCGCAAGACGACAGGCTGCACCCGGTGCAGGCGGCGTTCATCGAGCACGACGGGTTCCAGTGCGGCTTCTGCACGCCGGGCCAGATCATGTCCGCGGTCGGCCTGATCCACGAGGGGCACGCGGCCGGCGGCGACCCGGAGCGGGTGCATGAGGAGATGAGCGGCAACATCTGCCGCTGCGGCGCCTATCGCGGCATCACGGAGGCGGTTCTGCAAGCGCAGAAGTCGATGGAGGCGCAGCGATGACCCCGTTCAGCTACACGCGCGCGGCCAGCGTCGCGGACGCCATCGCCGCCGCCCAGCAGCCCGGCGCCGCCTATCTCGGCGGCGGCACCAACCTGATGGACCTGATGAAGGGCGGCATCGAGCAGCCGACCCATCTCGTGGACGTGACCCGCCTGCCCGGTTTAGACCGGATCGAGCGGCAGGCGGACGGCGGGACTCGCGTAGGCGCGCTCGTCCGCAACAGCGACCTCGCCTGGGACGAAGGGTTCCGCAAGGACTACCCGGTGGTGGCGGAGGCGCTGCGGGCGGGGGCATCGGCCCAGCTGCGCAACGCGGCGACCACGGCGGGCAACCTGCTGCAGCGCACGCGCTGCCTGTATTTCTACGACACTGCCTCTGCCTGCAACAAGCGCGAGCCAGGGTCGGGATGCGATGCGTTCGGGGGCTTTAACCGGCTGAACGCGATCCTCGGGTGGAGCGACAAGTGCACCGCGACGCACCCATCGGATTTCTGCGTGCCGCTGGCGGCGCTGGACGCGGTGGTGGAAATCGAGGGGCCGGCGGGGAAGCGGGTCGTGCCGTTGGAGGAGTTCCATCGTCTGCCGGGCGATCATCCGGAGCGGGACACGGTGCTGGCGCCGGGCGAGCTGATCGTCGCGGTCCGGCTGCCGCCGGGTGCTGCCGGGTTCGCCGGGAACGCGCGCTACCTCAAGGTGCGGGACCGGAACTCATACGCGTTCGCCATCGTCTCGGCCGCGGCGGCGCTGCGGCTGGAAGGCGGGCGCATCAAGGAGGCGCGGCTCGCGTTCGGCGGCGTCGCGCCCAAGCCTTGGCGGGCGCGTGCGGCGGAGGAGATGTTGGCCGGCGCTAGCCCGGACCGCGAAGCGTTCGAGCAGGCGGCGGCGCGGGCGATGGAGGGCGCGAAGGGCCAGGGGGAGAACGACTTCAAGGTCGAGCTGGCCCGTCGGGTCGCGGTGCGGGCGTTCCTGCTCGCCGCGCGCGGCACGCCCGCGGAGTTGCCTGCCCTGCCTGCCAGCCCATTCTCGGGAGAGTCTCATGCTTGATGTCGTCGTTCCTGGGGCGAACCCCGAAGCCGACCCGATCGGCAAGCCCGTTGCGAGGCGCGACGGCCCGGCGAAGGTCACGGGCCAGGCCCGCTACACCGCCGACATCACCCCCGAGCGGATGCTGCACGCCGTGCTCGTGCCGAGCACCATCGCGCGCGGGCGGATCGCGCGCATGGACACCAGCGCCGCCGAGGCGGTGCCCGGCGTCGTGCTCGTGATGACGCCGCAGAACGCGCCGCGCCTGCCCACCTCGGAGGACTCCAAGTCGAGTCCGACCGACTTCAAGCTCGACCTGCTGCAGGACGACCGCGTGCACTACGCCTTCCAGCCCGTCGCGGTCGTGCTCGGCGAGACGCTGGAGGCGGCGACCTACGGGGCGCAGCTCGTCCGGCCCGACTACGCCGCCGAGCCGCCGCAGATGGGTCTCGACGCGACCGCGCCCCACACGCCCAAGGTGACGGGCGCGGGCCTGGAGACGGACGCGGCAAAGGGCGACGTGGACACAGCGTTCGCCGCCGCCGCGACGCGGATGGAACTCGTCTATACGACGCCGCACCAAACCCACAACCCGATGGAGCCGCACTCGACCATCGCCGAATGGGCCAAGGATGGAGAGGGCCGCGACCAGCTCACGCTCTACACCGCGACCCAGGGCCTCTATCCCACGCAGAAGCGGGTCTCGACCTTGCTCGGCCTGAAGCCGGAGCAGGTGCGCGTGGTCTGCTGGTTCACAGGGGGCGGCTTCGGCTCGAAGGGGCCGACCTGGTCGCACGTGCTGCTCGCGGCGATGGCGGCGAAGATGGCCGGGCGCCCGGTGAAGCTCACCTTGGAGCGCGTCCAGATGTTCGGCCCGATCGGGCACCGGGCGCCGACCCGGCAGGAGTTCCGCCTCGGCGCCGGCCAGGACGGCAAGCTCGCCGCCCTCTCCCAGCACACGCTCAGCCAGACCAGCAGCTTCGACGAGTTCTCTGAGCCGGCGAGCATGTTGACGCGCGTGCTCTACGCGACGCCGGCGCTGTCGAGCACGCACTCGGTGGTGCCCGGCAACGTGGGCACGCCCTCCTACATGCGCGCGCCGGGCGAGGCGTCGGGGAGCGTGACCCTGGAGAGCGCGATGGACGAGATGGCGGAGGTACTTGGCGTGGACCCGCTGGAGTTCCGCCTGCGCAACTATGCCGAGCAGGACCCGCTCGACGGTAAGCCGTTCTCGTCGAAGTCACTGCGCCAGTGCTACGAGCAGGCGGCGGAGCGGTTCGGCTGGAAGGGGCGGCCGTTGCAGCCGCGCCAGATGCGCGACAAGGACGGGCTGCTCGTCGGCTGGGGCCTGGGAACCGCGTCGTATCCGACGAACGTGCGCGAGGCGAAGGCCAAGGTGCGCCTGCTCGCGGACGGCACGGCGCACGTCGAGTCGGCGACGCACGACCTGGGCACGGGCACCTGGACGAGCCTCGCGCAGGCGGCCGCCGACTCGCTCGGGCTGCCGCTGGGCCTCGTGCGGTTCGAGCTGGGAGACACGAACTATCCGAACGGCGGCATCTCCGGCGGCTCCAGCACGGCGGCGAGCGTGGGCACGGCGATCCACGGGGCAGCGGAGTCGGTGCTGCGGCAGCTCGCGGAGATCGCCTACGCCGACCAGGCCTCAGCCCTCTTTGGGGCGTCGAACGCTGGCGTGGACGCGCGCGACGGGCGGCTCGTGCGGCGCGACGATCCGACGCGGGGTGAGGCGTTCGGGGACATCCTCAAGCGTGCGGGTAAGCCCTCCATCGAGGCCGAGGGCAGCTGCTCGACGCCCGAGGCGAAGAAGCACTATTCCATGCACGCCTTCGGGGCGGTGTTCGCCGAGGTGAAGGTGGATCCCGACCTGGGCCAGATCCGCGCGACGCGGCTGGTCGGCGCGTTCGGGGCGGGGCGGATCCTCAACGAGAAGCTCGCGCGCAGCCAGTATCTGGGGGGCATGGTGTGGGGCGTGTCGTTCGCGCTCTACGAGCACACGATGATGGATAAGCGGTCCGGGCGGCCGATGAACAACAATCTCGCGGAGTATCACGTCCCGGTCAACGCGGATGTGCCTAACCTCGACGTGATCCTGGTGCCGGAGGAGGACACGCACGTGAACCCGCTCGGGATCAAGGGCATCGGGGAGATCGGGATCACGGGGTCGGCGGGAGCGGTGGCGAATGCCGTGTTCCACGCGACGGGAGTGCGGGTGCGCGACCTGCCGATCACGCTGGACAAGGTGATGGGGTAAGGGCGGCAGCACGGCGCGGCTTCTCATCCATCACGGGATACACAGGCAGGCATCACCGGCAGGACCAGGACAGCCAGCCGCAAGCGAGTCTAAGGCTGCCTGGGGTCCCTCATCCGGCGGGTGGCTTCCCCAGCTCGCGCCAGCTGCGTTCATGGAGCTCCACGCCGAACTTCTTGGCGGCCGCTTCGATGCGCTTCCAGGCTTCATCCCGCTCGGCGTCGCTGACGCCCTTGACTTGGTCGAAGCGCGCGACCGCGTTGTGGACGTGGCTCGCGTCCTCCAGAGGTTCCTTGCGCTGCTTGGGAAAGGCGAACTCCCTGTTCGGCAGCTTGTCGCGATCTTCCTTGTCCAGCTTGGCCATGGCTGATCCCCGCCTGTTCGGACCCCCAACGCTTCCTTCGGGTCCGCAGTTCAGGGGCGGGTCCGCAGTTCAGGGGCGGGTCCGCAGTTCAGGGGCACGCTCGGCGGCGGCACGGATCAGGCGACAGCCCGGCGCGAATAATGCCCTCTTGCAGCTACCGATGATCTCACCTTAAAATCACGGCACCGAGAACTTGCAAGGTCCTGAAACCTGACCAAGTGACCAGGAACAAGGCCAGGGAGGGACTGCGCTGATGACTGGAACTGAGAAGAAACCCGCGGCTTGGCTGCTCACGGCGGACCGCTACATGGCGGAGATCGCCGAGGCCGAGCGGGTCGAGGCTCTGGCCGCGGCAGCCAGACATAAGGCCGCGCCAGCCCGCGTGTCCGCCTCCTCCCGACCCCGGAAGGCTTCCGGCAGCCGCCTCGTGGTCCTCGCCCAAGTTCGCGGTTGGCCTGGGACCGAAGGCCTTGGAACAACTGGTGCCCACGCCTCGTTGACCGACCCCGGATAACGGTGCTCAGGCTGGACCTCAATGCCCTTCCCCGCTCCCTCTCGCCGTGAGCACCCGGCGGTCTCGGCGTATCTCGCGGGACCTGACGTGTTCTTGCCGGACGCGGTGAAACACGCCCGGCGCAAGGTCGCGGTCTGTGCGCGCCACGGCATCGAGGGCCGCCCGCCCCTGAGCGAGAACGCGGATGATCTGGCGACCCTTCCCGATGAGGTAGCCTGGCAGGCGATCTACGCCAAGTGCCTGGCGATCATGGAGGCGTGCGACTGCGTCATCGCCAACCTGACCCCGTTCCGGGGCGCGTCCGCCGACGCCGGCACGCTGGTTGAGCTGGGCTGGTTCCTGGGGCGCGGCCGCCCGGTGTTCGGCTACTCGAATGCGGCGCTGCCGTTCGCCGAGCGCAGCCGCAGGCAGGTCGCGGCCATCCCCGACCCTATGCCCGGCCTCGCCGTCGAGGGCTTCGGCCTGGCCGACAACCTGATGATCCCTGGCGCCGTGATCCACGGCGGCGGACATCCCGTGGTGGTGCCGGAGGATGGACGCGACCGCGCCTTCGACGCGCTCGACGTGTTCGAGCGCTGCGTGGCGCTGGCCGCCGCGCGGCTTGGCTGCTAAGATGCAGCCGTGGGCGACAAGGAACCCTTCGACATCCACGAGGCGTTCCGCCGGCTCGACAGAGTGTGTGCCGGGCTGCCCAAGGCGGCGATGTTCGAGCTGCGCGACGCAGGGTTCGGCTCGCCCTTCGAGCAGCTCGTCGCAAGCCTGATCTCGGCGCGCACGCTGGACGAGACGACAACGCCGGTCTGCAAGCGTTTGTTCGCGGTGGCGCGCACGCCCGAGGCCATGGCCGCGCTCGATGAGGGCGAGTTGGCCCGGCTCCTCGTGCCCGCGACCTTCCCGGAGCCGAAGGCGCGCGACATCCTGGCGCTCTCCCGCGCCATCGCGGCCGAGGGCGGTCAGGTCCCGGACACGGTGGAAGGTTTAGTCCGGTTCCGCGGCGTCGGCCCCAAGATCGCGGCGCTGACGCTCGCGGTGGGCTTCGGCATCCCGGCCATCGCCGTGGATGTCCACGTCCACCGCGTCGCGAACCGCTGGGGCTACGTTGCGGCGGCCACGCCCGAGCAGACGCAGGCGGCGCTCGCGGCCAAGCTGCCGCGCGAGTACTGGATCCGCATCAACGAGCGGCTCGTCCCCTTCGGCAAGGCGGTGTGCCGGGGGGTGCGCCCACGCTGCCCGGCGTGCGCGCTGCTCTCGATGTGCGCCCAGGTCGGCATCACTTCGGTTGACGCCGTCAGGCCTCGCGATACCAGAGCAGGATAACGCCGACCAGCATCAGGCAGGCCGGCCAGACCCAGCCGGCCACGCGCGCGACCCGCCCGTCCGCGCGGATCTCCAGCCACCGCGCCCACCCGGCCGCGATGCCGGCGAGCGCCAGCGGCGTGTGCGTCAGCTCGATCAGCAGCTGCTCCTTGACGTTCGCGATGGCGTGGCTGTGGGTGAGCAGCAGCGTGCCGCCCGTCGCGGTCAGCAACGGGAACACCAGCGCCGCCCGGCGGTCGCGGATGCGCCCGGTGCGCACGCCCCACTCGAACAGCGCGAAGGCGACCGTGAGCAGCACGAAGACGCGGTGCTGCAGGACCTCCACATCACGCAGGGACGCGAAGATGCCTTCCTCGCCGAGCGGCCAGACCTCCGGGTCCGACCGTAGGAACAGGAACAGGGCCAAGCCGAGGAACGCGAGCGGCCAGTGCCGCGCCCAGCGCACGCCGGCGCGGTCCAGGAGCGCCAGGAATCCGATGAGCAGCACGAACACGCCGGCCCAGTGGTGGTTGTATTCCGACCAGGCGATGTCGGCGGCGTTGCGCGGCGGCAGCACGCCCGAGCCCGGCACGAAGGCGGGCGCCGCAGCCGTGTGGTCGTGCGCCGCCTCCTGGTCGAGCCTCGATTGCAGTGCTGGGAGCGCCAGCACGTCGTGGTCCGGGCTTGCCATCCGCGGCCAGTAGGGTGCGTTGCGATGGGCGATCTCGGCCAGGGTGACGCGGTCCTGGGTGAGGTCCACGGCCGGCGGCACGCTGGTGAGCGAGGCCGCGGCGAAGAACACGGCGAAGCCGACGCCGATCTCAACCTCGGCGAAGCGGCGCAGGCGCAGCGCGGATGTCCTCGGGTCGCGCCGCAGCCGCTCCACGACGAGGAGGTTGCCCAGGCCCAATAGGAGAAGTGCGGCGAACATGGCGGCCTTGGCCGAGACCATGACGCCGTAGGCCGTCCCATACACGGCCGGCACGGAGCCGATGTAATACACCGAGAAGATCGTGGCGGAGACGAGGATGCAAGCCACGCCGGCCATGCTCATGCGCGAGAAGCGCGCGCCCATGAGGCGCAGAGCCACCCCGTCGCGCGTCTGCGCCAGGGCCATGACGAAGCAGGGGATGCCGCCGATCCAGAGGGCGGCGCCGAGCAGGTGCAGCGCCGTCGCGGCCATCAGCACGCCCTGGTGGTCGAGGCGGGCGGCGGCGTGCGTCGTCATGACGGCGGCGGCGAGGATCACGGCGCAGAGGCCGAGCAGAACCGCCGCGCTGGGCGCTCGCCGGGCGGGGGCGGGCGGCACCAGGAGACAGAGCGCGAGCAGGAGGGCGGCGGCGGTCTTGATCAGGCCCGCGACAGCGAAGTTGGCGCCGAGCACGTCGGCGGCATCCAGCCCGACCTGGTCGGCGACCACGGCCCCCTGCATGGCGACGGTCGCCGCCTCGCACACGGCAAGGGCGACCGCGCTCCAGCCCGCGATCCGCGCCGCCCGGCGCGCGATCCCTTCCCCATCCAGCACCTGGACCGCGCCCAGGGCCGCGATCGGCACGGTGAGCCGGGCCGCGAACGGGCGCGCGAGGAGAACCAGGAACAAGGCACCCCCCACCGCCATGCTCTGCGCGACGATCACGAGGCCGTGGATGACGACGCTCAGCCAGCCGAACAGGTCAATGAGCAGCGACATGGCCTACGGCCGCCTTACTTGGCGACCTGGCCCGCCGTTTTCACGGTGCCCGCCCTTACTGAGAACGGCACGTCGCCGCGCGTGATGTGCCCGTCGGTCGCGAGCACGAACCAGTGCAGCACGTAATCGCCCGGCATCAGCGTCGCGTCGGCCCGCAGCACGTCGGGCTGCTGCGACGGGAGGAGCTTGAGGCGCTCGTCTGGGCTATCCGGGTGCGACAGGGTGACGCGCGAGCGGTCCTGGTCAATGCGGCTGTTGTACTGGAGCTGCAGGGTCGTGGCGCCGGGCGGCACGGTGCCGCTGACGGACGGCTCGCTCGTCATCAGGATGGCGTGCGCCCGCGCGAGTGCGGGCACGAGCAGGAGGACGGCGGCGAACGCGACGCGGTGCAGCATGGGTGGCGCCTCTAGCGCGGGGCCGTCTGCCTGTCCATGATCGGGCCATGCACAAATCCTTGCCCGCCCGGCGCGCGAGCTATCGCCGCCACCTCCCGATCACGACCCGCTGGATGGACAACGACGTGTTCGGCCACGTCAACAACGTCGCTTACTACAGCTTCTTCGACACGGCGGTGTGCAGCGCGCTCGTCGCGGGCGGCGTGCTGCGGTGGGACAACCCCGAGCATATCATGGTCGTCGCCGAGAGCGGCTGCCGCTACCACAGCGAGTTGGCGTTCCCCGACCCGGTGACGGCTGGGCTGCGGGTAGCGCGGCTCGGGACCAGCTCCGTGCGTTACGAGATCGGCATCTTCCGCGGCGAGGAGGAGGCGGCGTCGGCGGAAGGCTACTTCGTTCACGTCTGCGTCGGCGCCGCGACAAGACGCCCGGCGCCGCTGCCCGCCGCGTGGCGGGTGGTGCTCGAACCGCTGTTGGTGGAGGGAGGCTAGGCATGGATCTGGGCATCAAGGGGCGGCGCGCGCTCGTCTGCGCCGCAAGCAAGGGGCTGGGCTATGCCTGCGCCGAGGCGCTCGCGCGCGAGGGCGTGCGGGTCACGATCACGGCGCGTACGGAAGGCGCCCTGGCCGCGGCGGCGGATCGGCTGCGGGCGGAGACCGGGGCGGAGGTCGCGTATGCGGCGGGCGACATCACGACCGAGGCGGGGCGCGCGGCGGCGCTGGCGGCGTGCCCGGAGCCGGATATCCTGGTGAACAACGCGGGCGGGCCGCCGCCAGGGGATTTCCGAGAGTGGGAGCGGGAGGACTGGATACGGGCGCTCGATGCCAACATGCTGGCGCCCATCGCCTTGATCCGGGCCACGATAGACGGGATGCGCGGGCGGGGGTTCGGCCGGATCGTGAACATCACGTCGGCGTCGGTGAAGTCTCCCATCCCGACGCTAGGACTGAGCAACGGGGCGCGCGCCGGGCTGACCGGGTTCGTGGCGGGTCTGGCACGGCAGGTGGCGCGGCAGGGTGTCACGATCAACAACCTGCTGCCCGGCCCGTTCCTGACGGACCGTCTGCGCGGCACGACCGAGGCCGCGGCGCGCAAGGCCGGGCGGACCGTGGAGGAGGAGATCGCCGAGCGGGGCAAGCAGAACCCGGCGGGACGGGTGGGTGATCCGAGGGAGTTCGGGGCGGCGTGCGCGTTCCTGTGCGGGGCGCAGGCGGGGTATATTGTCGGGCAGAATCTATTACTGGATGGGGGGGCGTTCAACGCGTCGTTGGGCTAGCTGTTTGGTTGCGGAGCATTGTTGGGACCCAGTTGGCTTGGCGCCGGTAAGGTATGCGGGCTGGTTCGAGCGACTGAACACGGCTCAATCCGGACAAATGCCATGAGTTGGAACGAGGACGCGCGCTAGCGAGAAACAGGGTGCGGCATTTCCGACGCACGAGGTCTGGCGGCACTCGGCGTTCGCGCTGGCGGACGACATAGCGCACCTGGCCGCCTCCACCGTTGCCGCCAAGCGGCGCACCCTGGAGCGCAGGCTGGCCGCGATCCTCGCCTCACCCACCGCGTGCGCGCTGGCACCCGCGCTCCAGGGCAAGGTGCGGCGAGCGCGCGATCAGCAGCGCCGTCTCCACCGCCCGCCCCACGCCGGGCACCAGCGTCTTCAGCACCATTCTGCAGACCGTCACGGCGTGACCGCTACGCCTGAGCGCAGTGACGCTCACGAGCAGGATCACCTACTCCATCGGGGTGCCCATCGCCCAGGCATGGCCGTGAACGAGGCCGTCATCGTGGTCGTCGGCGACGTAGGTCCGGATCACCCGCACGTTGCGCTGTGCGGGCGGGGGCGGCTCGGTGGCCCAGCCGTGGCTGTGGACGAGGCCGTCGTCGAAATCTTCGTGCGACATCTGCTTGCCCTCCTTACTCAGCCGCCTGCTGCACCGCATGCGGCACGCTGTGGCCATTGTGGAACTGCTCGGTCTCGGTGCTGCCGCCCATCGCGGTCGTGCTGCTCTTGCCGCCGCTTGCCGCCGTCGCCACCGCGTCGAACCAGGGAACGCCGACCTCGCGCTGGTGCCGGGTCGCCGTGTAGCCATCCTTCTCGGCGGCGAACTCGGCCTGCTGCAGCTCAGAGTAGGCGCCCATGCCGCGGTCCTTATAGGCGTGGGCGAGCTGGAACATGCTGTGGTTCAGCGTGTGGAACCCGGCGAGCGTCACGAACTGGAACTTGTAGCCCATCTCGCCGATCCGCCGCTGATACTGCTCGGCGTCCTGGTCGGACATCTTGCGCTTCCAGTTGAAACTCGGCGAGCAGTTGTAGGCGAGCATCTTGCCGGGGAACTGCTTGTGGATCGCGTCCGCGAACCGCTCGGCCTCGCCGAGGTCCGGGTCGCTCGTCTCCCACCACAGCAGGTCGGCATACGGCGCGTAGGCCAGGCTGCGCGCGATGGCGTAGTCAACGCCGGCGCCCGGCTTGATGCGGTGGAAGCCCTCGGGCGTGCGCTCGCCGGAGAGGAACGGGCGGTCGCGCTCGTCCACGTCGGCGGTGAGGAGCTGCGCCGAGTGCGCGTCGGTGCGGCAGAACAGCACCGTCGGCACGCCTTCCACGTCGGAGGCGAGGCGGGCCGCGTTCAGCGTGCGAATGTGCTGGCTGATGGGGACGAGCACCTTGCCGCCGAGATGGCCGCACTTCTTCTCGGAGGCCAATTGGTCCTCGAAGTGGACACCCGCCGCGCCGGCGTCGATCATGGCGCGCATCAGCTCGAACGCATTGAGCGCGCCGCCGAACCCGGCCTCGGCGTCGGCGACGATCGGCGCCATGTAGTAGGTCTGGTCGCTGCCGCCTTCCAGCTTCGTTACCTGGTCCGCCCGGCGCAGCGCCGCGTTGATTCGGCGCACCACGTTCGGCACGGAGTCCACGGGGTAGAGCGACTGGTCAGGGTACATCTGCCCGGCCGTGTTCGCGTCCGCCGCGACCTGCCAGCCGGAGAGATAGATCGCCTGCAAGCCGGCCTTGACCTGCTGCAGCGCCTGGTTGCCCGTCAGCGCACCCAGGGTCGGCACGAACGGCTCGGTCTTGAGCAGGTGCCACAGGCGCGCGGCGCCCATCTCGGCCAGCGTGTGGCGGACGCGGAAGCTGCCGGAAAGCCGCTCCACCTCGGCCGGCGTGTAGTCGCGCTTGATGCCGGCGAAGCGCTCCGGGTCGGAACCAAGGCTCATGCCGTCCGGGGTGTGGAGGGGGTCCTAAATCATAAATCTCTGTCCTCGTGTACCTGACCATGCGCCAACGCTTGGCGATGCGTTAAGATTTCACATTGCAGGTGCGAAATCCAGCCCACGAACTAGCGAGCGTCGCGCTAATAGGTTATACATTTCACGTGAAAGACTGAAAATCTGTAAAGGCTGTGAAGATGAGTAAGCCTCTCATCGGCCGCACGGTCCGGCGGCTCCGCCAGGAGCAGACCATGACGCAGCAGTCTTTGGCGCTGCGGCTCGGCATCTCGGCGAGTTACCTGAACCTGATCGAGCACGACCAGCGCGCGGTCACGGCGTCCTTGCTCATCAAGCTGGCCGAGATCCTGCGCGTGGACCTGGCCGCGCTGTCGGGCGCGGAGGAGCGGCGCGCGCTCGCGGGACTGCGCGAGGTGTTCGCGGACCCGCTGCTCGACCAACCCGTGGCAGAGACGGAGGTCGAGCAGCTCGCGCAAGCGCCGGGTGCAGCGCGTGCCGTGCTCGCACTCTACCGAGCCTGGCGCGTGGCGCGAGAGGATGCGAGCGGGATCGCGCTGCCGTCCGGGCGGCGCCTGCTGCTGCCGCACGAGGAGGCGCGAGACCTGTTCAGCGAGCGGCAGAACCATTTTCCCGCGCTGGAGGAGGCGACCGAGGCACTGCGCCTGCCGGCGGGACCGGAGGGCATGGACGCGGTGCTGGCCGCGCGGCTGCATGACCACCATGGGATCTCGATTCGCGTCGGCCCGCTCGCCGGGGCGCTGCGGGCCTGGGAGCCGGACGCCCGTATCCTGCGCCTCAGCGAGCGCCTGCCGCGGGAGAGCCGGGCGTTCCATCTCGCGGTGCAGGTGGCGCTCCTGGAGCTGCGCGACATCGTGGAGGCGCAGCTTACCCAGATCGAGCCCAGTTCCGTGGAGGCCGCCGGGCTGCTCCGGTTGGGCCTCCTCAACTACGCGGCGGGCGCCCTGGTGATGCCGTACGAGCCGTTCCGCGAGGCGGCGGCGTCGCTGCGGCACGACGTTGACCTGCTCGCGGCCCGGTTCGGCGTGAGCTGGGAGCAGGCGTGCCACCGCCTCTCGACCCTGCAGCGGCCGGAGGCGCGCGGCGTGCCGTTCTTCTTCCTGCGGGTTGACCCGGCAGGCAATGTCAGCAAGCGGTTCACCGCGGCCGGGTTCCCGTTCGCGCGCTACGGCGGCTCCTGCCCCAAATGGGTGGTGCATCAGGCGTTCCGCGCGCCGGGCGAGGTCTCCGTGCAGGTGGCGCAACTTCCGGATGGGGCGACCTTCCTCTGCTTCGCGCGCATCATCCCAGGTGCGCCCGGGCCGTGGGGTGAGCCGCCGCCCACCAACGTCGTCGCCATGGGCTGCGACGTGGCGCACGCGGACGCGCTCGCCTATGCTGACGGGATCAACCTGGAACGCGCCGCCGTGGGCATCGGCCTCACCTGCCGCCTGTGCGACCGCGAGAACTGCCGCTCCCGCGCGCACCCGGCCTTGGAGCACCGTCTCATCACCGACCCGACCCGCGCGGCGGACAGCCCGTTCAGCTTCGTGCCCAAGCCGAAGCCGCGACCGTAGTCCTAGACCCGCATGTCCTTCGACACCAAGCAGATCGGCGGCGTCCCTGACGCAATCGCCCCAGACGGCTCGGACGTGCGCATCCTGTGCCGAACGGCGCGGGGGAGCATGGCGCAGTTCGCGTTGCCGCCGAGAGCCGTCTCCCGCGCGGTAGCCCATCGGACCATCGAAGAGGTCTGGTGCTTCGTCTCCGGACACGGGCGGATGTGGCGACGGCTCGGCAGCCGAGACGAGATCATTGACGTCAGCCCCGGCACGTCTGTCACCATCCCGGCCGGAACGCAGTTCCAATTCCGCTCAGACAGCGATGAACCGCTTGTTGCGATCGGCGTGACCATGCCGCCCTGGCCAGGCGAGACAGAGGCTTATGCGGTCGAGGGATGCTGGCAATCCACGATCTGAACGCGCGGGCGCGCCGCCGCGATGAAGGGCCGATTGCGGCGATGATCTTATCGGGACCGATGGTCCATACAAAGCCCTGCGAGCTGACGGGAATCCCTCATAGGGCGCCAGAGTTCATTCGGTAGGAGAATAACCGTGATTTCACGCCGAGAGCTGCTGACCGGCTCGCTGCTTGCTGTGCCGGCTCTGTTGAGCGTGCGGGCTGCCGCGGATGATCGGGACGGGGAGCTGCAACGCGGGGTTGCCGGTCTCGAACGAAGACATGGCGGCCGCCTTGGCGTCGCGGTTCTCGACAGCGCGAGCAGCAGGCTGATCACCCATCGCGGCGACGAACGCTTCGCCCTGTGCAGCACGTTCAAGTTTCTCGCCGCCGCGTTCGTCTTGGCGCGGCTCGACCGCAAGGAGGAGAACCTCGCCCGCCGGATCGTCTATGCGAGGGATTTCCTGGTCCCTCATTCCCCGGTCACCGAGAAGCATTTCGGCGACGGCGGCCTGACTGTCGGCGAGATCTGCGAAGCTGCGATGACCCTCAGCGACAACACGGCGGGGAATTTACTGCTCGACAGCTTCGGCGGGCCGGTGGAACTGACGGCCTACATGCGCTCGCTCGGGGACAGCGTCACGCGGCTCGACCGCCGGGAAACGGCGCTGAACGAGGCCAAGCCTGGCGATCCCCGCGACACCACCACCCCGGTCGCGATGGTCGGGATTCTACGCAAGACGGTTCTCGGGACCGCGCTATCCCCCTCGTCTCGCGAGCAACTGATGGCGTGGCTCGTCGCCAACAAGACCGGGGACAAGCGGTTGCGGGCCGGCGTGCCGAAAGGCTGGCAGGTCGGGGACAAGACGGGCTCCGGCGAGAACAACGCGACGAACGATATCGCCGTCATCTGGCCGCCTGGGGGCGCGCCGATCATCGTGGCGGCCTATTACGCCGAGGCCCACGCATCGGAGGACGAGCGGAATGCGGTTCTGTCAGAGGTTGGGCGGCTCGCGGCGGCGGTCTGAGGCGATCGGCCCACGTCATCCCTCCAGGGAGGGACTCTTCCGCCGGATCTCGTCCGCTACAGCGTTTCGCGTCCAAGTTGGGACGCGAAACGCTGTAGCTTTCATTTTGGCGAGCATCTTCACGCAGGACGCTTGTCCCAAGCGTCCTGTGATCTGCTCTAGATGCGCGTCAGCATCGGCCCGAGCGGCCCGCCGCCGAAAATGTGAGCGTGGAAGTGCGGCACCTCTTGCCCGGCGTGCCGACCCATGTTGGCGAGCACTCGGTAGCCCGGCTCCTCCAGCCCAAGCTGCTTGGCCACGGTCGCCACGGCCCGGAAGAAGCCCGCAACTTCCTCGGGGGACGCCTTGGTCGCGAAGTCGGCCAGCGAGACGTAGCTCGTGCGCGGGATCACGAGCACGTGGATAGCCGCCTGCGGCGCGATATCGTGGAAAGCGACGGCCCACTCGTCCTCATACACCCGGCGCGACGGAATCTCGCCGCGCAGGATCTTGGCGAAGATGTTGGTATCGTCATACGGACCGAGACCACTGACCGGCATGGGGCGCTCTCTCCTGTTCCGTGCCGAGGCTAGCAGCGGGCAGAAGCTGGCGCCACGGCTTGAAATCCTCGGCCGCAATGCGATCCTTCCCCTATCTCGCGAGGTCCCATGTCCGCACTGCTGAGTCCCGCGCCTGTCCCCCTCAACCCTGCGAAGTTCCGCAACCCTTTGGTGACGGCGAAGGGAGAACGCCGCGCCGCGGTCGGCCTCTCTGCCTTACGCACGCTCTGGATCAACACCGGCACGCTCTGCAACCTGACCTGCAAGCACTGCTACATCGAGAGCAGCCCGCGCAACGACGCGCTCTCCTACATCTCGGCTGCCGAGGTGGCCGCCTACCTCGACGAGATCGCCGTGCGGGATCTGCCCGTGGAGGAGATCGGCTTCACCGGCGGCGAGCCGTTCATGAACCCCGATTTCCTCGCCATGCTGGGCGACGCGCTTGGCCGCGGCTTGCGCGCCATGGTGCTGACCAACGCCATGCGCCCGATGACCCGGCGCAAGGCTGCGCTCGCCGCGCTGAACCGGGCGCACCCCGGCCTGCTCACGGTGCGCGTCAGCCTCGACCACTACGGCCCTGCCCTGCATGAGCTGGAGCGCGGGCGCGGCACCTTCGAGAAGACGATGGACGGCCTGGCGTGGCTCGCGCGGGAAGGCTTCCGCGTCCATGTCGCCGGGCGGTCGGGCTTCTCGCCGCGAGAGCGAGGGCGCGCTGCGCGCCGGCTACGCCCGCCTGTTCGCGTCACGTGGCATCGCGCTCGACACCACCGACCCGGTAGTGCTGATGCTGTTCCCGGAGATGGACCCAACCGCCGACGTGCCCGAGATCACCGAGGCGTGCTGGGGCATCCTGGGCAAGTCGCCAGACAGCGTGATGTGCGCCTCCTCGCGCATGGTGGTGAAGCGCAAGGGGGCCGAACGCCCGGCAGTGCTGGCCTGCACGCTGCTGCCCTACGACCCGCAGTTCGAGCTGGGCGCGACGCTGACGGAGGCGAGCCGGCCCGTGCCCCTCAACCACCCGCACTGCGCCCGCTTCTGCGTGCTCGGCGGCGCGGCCTGCTCGCGGTGACGGAGCGATCCTGGACGCGTCAGCTGAGGCCGCCGATGGCGCACTCCAGGGAGGGTTGCCGGAAGCCGGTCACGATCCAGCCGCCCCGCTGCGGACTCCACGCAGTGAGAAACGTGTAGAGGCAGTTCGTGACGGTCTGAGTGCCACCGATGAACTGCGTCTGAGTGGTTTTTCGCCCCTTCCTGTCCTTGTCCGTCGTCGTCACCGCGGTCAGCGGAGTGGTGTCAACGGACGTCTTGGTCCACTGGAAAGCGCGGGCGCCGTTGCCGAGATCAACCTCGTTCACAGGAGGGCCATAAGCCAGCACTACGGCGCGGACATCCTGTCCGACATAGCCACGCATCGTATCCGCCGCACATCCAGCCATCAGGATCAAGGGAACACAGATCGCGAGCGACATCTTCATCGTACCACCTTTCCTCACGTTCCGTTGCACGATAGCGCGAACACGATTTTTGACCGCTGCAATTTCAGAAAGGGAACCCAAGAGCGGCACAGCAAACGTTCAGGCCACCGCTGCGGGCCGTGATCTTCGCCGGCGCGATGTTCCCTGCGATGACCATGGCGCAAAGCACGGCCTCAACTCATCGCAGCGCTTGACGCCGCCGGCGAGAAACCCGCCTATCCTCCCCGATGTCCTCCACGCCCTCCCGTCCCGAACCAGCCAACGACGCCAGCCCCACCCCGGTGAGCCAGCGTGACGAGGACGCCCAGTATTACCGCCAGGTTCTCCACGAGCTGATCGAGATCGGCGCCGACCTCGCCCGCACCCTCCACCGCCAGGCCGCCCCAGAGGCACCGGGAGCCGCCGCAGCCCCGCGCCCGACCCCACCATCGCCTTCGACCGCATCGCCCGCACCCTGCGCCGCACCATCGCCCTCGCCCGCAAGCTCTCCGACCCCGCCCCGCCCCGCCCAAAGGAACTCGCATCCGAGCGCTCCAACGAGCGCCGCCGCATCGCGCGCAAGCAGATCATCCGCGAGGTCGAGGACACCATCCAGCGCAACTCCGACGGCGCCGACGCCGAGGCGCTCCAGGCCGAGTTCTACGAGCGCCTGGAGACCATCGACTGCGACGACGACATCGACAACCTGCCGATTGCCGAGCTCATCGCCCTGATCCGCCGCGACCTCGGCCTCGCCCACCTCCCCGGCACCCATCCCTGGAAGCGCCGCACGCCCAAGGACGTGATGGACCTCTGCGCCCGCGCCGGCCAGCCAGGGACAATACAGCCCAGACCGGCTCAGCCCAGGACCGCTCAGTCTAGAGCAGATCGCAGGACGCTTGGGACAAGCGTCCTGCGTGAAGATGCTCGCCAAAACGAAAGCTACAGCGTTTCGCGTCCCAACTTGGACGCGAAACGCTGTAGCATCGCTCAGCCGGGAACCGCGCCCCCGCGCACCCAGACCAGCACCGGCCCGCCGCGAGCGCTGATCCCTACCCCCGGCCGCGACGCGAGCTTGTGCGACAAGCCGGCCCGCTTGGGGCCGTGCCAGGTCTAAAGTTCCCCCCGCCCCGCCATCACCTTGATCCGGTCCGCCGTGCGCAACGCGATCGCCTGGATCGTCAGCGACGGGTTCACCCCGCCCACGGTCGGGAACACGCAGCCGTCGCAGATCCACAAATTGGGAATATCCCAGCTTCTGCAGTCGGCGTTGACCACGCTCGTCGCCGGGTCGTCACCCATGCGCGCTGTTCCGTTCATATGGCAGGTATCATCGTCCTGCTCCCAGATCTCGCGCCCGCCTGCCGCGTCCAGGGCTTGGTGCATGAAGTCGAGCCCGTGCCGGATGGACGCCTTGTCGTTGTCGCACCAGGAATAGGTCACGCGTGGGATCGGCAGGCCGTATTGGTCCTTCTCGTCGGCGAGCGTCACTTGGTTGCGTTCTTGCGGCATCATCTCGCCGACGAGCTTGAGCCCGGCCACGTGATTGTATCGCTGCATCTCGGTCATCAGGGGCTCGCCCCATACCTTGCGGCTGCTCGACACCGTGTTGCCCCAGAGCTGCGGCAATGGTCCCTGGCTCATGTAGCAGTAACCGCCGAAGAAGTCCTTGTTGTCGTCGTAGTTCCAGTGCTCGGTGAGAGCGAGGGACGGCGGCGCCTTGTAGGACCGTATCTCGTCCTCCATCACACCCCAGACTGCCTGATTGGTCTGCACGGTGAGATACTTCCCCACTAGTCCCGAGCTGTTCGCCAGCCCGTGCGGATACCGGGCGTTGGCCGAGTTGAGCAGCAGCCGCGGAGTCTCGATGGCGTAGCCCGCGACGACTACGTTGCGCGCCTTTTGGAAGCGCCACTGGCCCTCGCGGTGGTAGTGGACGCCCGTCGCCTTGCCGTCGTCCCCCGTCTCGACGCGTCCGACCATTGCAAGGTCGCGGATCTCGGCACCCGCCTTGAGCGCCCGCGGCAACCAGGTGACGAGCACGCTCTGCTTGGCGTTCGTCGAGCACCCCGTCGTGCAGAAGCCGCGATAGACGCAGGCCGGCAACTCGCCGCGGGGCGCCGAGACGGTCGCGATCGGCGTCGGCGTCCACGAGATGCCCATCGCTTCGCAGCCCTTCACCAGCACCAGCCCGGCGGCGTTGATCTCGTGTGCCCGGTAAGGATAGCGCGGGCGCTTCGGCCCCCAGGGATACGTGAGCGGCCCCGAGATCGCCAACGCCTCCTCGACCTGGCGGTAGTATCCCCACATCTCACGCCAATCTACCGGCCAGTCCGCGCCGTAGCCCAGCTTGGTGCGCGCCTTGAACCACTCCGGACGGAATCGCAGCGACACCATGGCGAAATGGACCGTGCTGCCGCCCACCGCCTTGCCGCTGTTGTTGCTGCCCAGCTCCAGCGGATTCTCGCCGTCAACGATCCGCTCGTCCGTCCAGTAGAGCTTGCTCTGGTAGGCCTCGTCCGACGCGAAATCCTCCAAGGGACGGAAATACGGCCCGGCGTCCAGCGCGACGACGCTGAACCCCATCTCCGCCAGCCGGCAGGCGAGCGTGCCGCCACCCGCGCCGGTGCCGACGATGACGAAATCCACCGCGTCGTCCTCGGAATACTCCCGCATCGGCACCCACTCGCCGGGCCGAAACACGTTCGGGGCGCGCCCGTCCTTGGCGCGGGGCGCTTGGAACTCGGGGTATAGGTCAGCCGACACGCTGGTTCTCCTTGCGCACCGGCTCGCGCTTCTCACCGGGTCGGGCCTCAATGGCCTCCCACGGGTCAAGCCGATTGAAGTAAAGGCGCACGTAGCCGCGCGGGCTTGCCGGCCCACCAAAGCCGATCTGGCTCCAGGCCGTCGGGTGCGAGTAGTAGGCGAAGACCACGTCACGCAGCAGGTGGTGCTTGAAGAACAGCTTGGAAGGCATGTCGCCCCAGGCCGGGTCGTGCAGGTCGCCGGACTCCATCTTCTTGAGCAGCCCATCCTGCTGCTCGCCGTCGAGCATAGCGAACGGCGCGTTGTGCGCGGCCTGCGCTTCCGCGTCGAGCGCGCGCAGACCTCGCTTCCAAGCTTCCCGTTGAGGCGGCAGCTTCGCGTTGCGGTAGCCGTCCTGGTGGTTCTCGTCGAGCTTGTTGTCCACGAGTGCTGCGACCGGGATCGTCTCGCCGTTGCCGTCGTGATCGCCGCGAGACTGCGGCACGAGCCGGGCGGCGACGGCCTGCACCATCGCCCACTCCTTCTGGTCGAAGAAGCGCGGCTCGCGCGGTAAGGCGAGACGATGCGCGATCACCTCGCGCGTCTTCGCGTTCCACGATTCCGTGTCGCGTTTGTCCAACACGTTGTAACCGGGATAGAGCGTCTCAGCCATGATCGTTCTCCGAGGCCTGGTCGTCGAGGAGCCGCAGCGCGGCAAGGCCCGCGAGCGCAAGCCCGGTGAAGCTCGGAGGCGCGGGCAGCGGAGGCCCGTCAACCACGTTCTGGCTCCAGTTGCGCCAGCCGCCCATCTGCCGCGCCACGCCGTAGGCATGAAAGCCCACGCCCGCGAAGCCCATCACCGCCGTGAGCCGCAGCCAGAGCCGCGCCAGCCCGCGCGCCTGCTTCACTGGAACGGCCGCGGCGCCCGCCAGCAGCCCTGCGGCCACCGGCGGCATCGTGACCGGGATATACATGCCAGGGTTATGAAAGGCGCCGCGGAAGTGCAGCAGCCCCACCTCGCCTACCGTGCCCATGAGACCGCCGCTGGTTAGCACGGCGAGCGTCCGCCCGGCAGGCAGGCCGAAGATCGTGGGCCGCTTGCCCGGCGGGTTGTCGCGCACCCGCTCGGCCGCGAAGCCGAGCAATCCCGAGAGCGCGAGCGCACCCGGCGCCCCGATGGGCGCCGCATAGAAGAAGTTGTTCATGGTCCTGTAGCCGCCGGGGCGCTTGCCGACGTTATAGATGTGGAACCCAACCCCCACGAGGCCGGCCAGCCCGGCAAGCGAGTAGGTGATGTCGCGCGCGAGATGCGCCCCGCGGCGCTTGTCCGCCACGCCATGCACGCTCGCGAGCAGCGACAGCGTCGAGACGGCGAGCGGCGTGTACATCGCCGGGTTCTGGAAACGGCCGCGATAGTGCTCGATCGCACTGTCCGCGAGCACGGAGAGCGCCAGCATCCCGGCGGCGCGGTTGATGCGCCGGCCGGCCCGCACTGCGCCGATGCGCGGCTTCATCGGCGAGGCAAGCGTCGGCAAGCGCTCCGCCACCGTCTCCACCACGTCTCCCACGCGCCTAGGAACCAACTCGCCCAGCGTCCGCGTCACCGTCTTGTCATGCCGCATAGCGTTCCGCGTCCTTCCGCTTGAACTCCAGTCCCATCCCCAGCCGCGTGAGGTCCGGATAGATCACGCCGCCCTGAGGCTTGGGGGCGCCGTCGAACAGCATGTGCTCGATGCGCACGTGGTCGTGGAACCACTCCAGGTTCCGCAGCCGCTCGGCGCTGCACGCCGGGTGCAGATGCAGCGCGGGCGCGCAATGCGCCGAGAAATCGGTGTGGAACGTGTCACAGAGGTCCGCCGCGCGCAGGAATCCAGTGATTCCAAGGCAGCGCGTCGCGTCCGCCTGCTGCACGTCCACGGCGCCCGCGGCGAGCATGTCGCGCACGTTGCCCGGCACGTAGGCGTATTCCCCTGCAGCCACGTCCACGGTGTCGGGCACGTGCTCGCGCACGAACCGCAGCCCCGCCAGATCGCCCGACGCGACCGGCTCCTCGAACCAGTAGATGCCTTGGTCCGCGACGCGCCGGGCAAAGAGGATCGCCTGCCGGGGCGACAGAGCGCCGTTCGCGTCCACGAACAACTCGGCGTCGCCGATCGCGGCGCGCGCGGCGCGGACGCGCTGGGGATCGCGCGACGGATCGCGCGCCACCTTCATCTTGACGGCGGTGCAGCCGTCCCGCTCAACCCAGCCGCCGAGCTGCTCGGCCAACTCCGCGTCCGTATAGCTGCAGAATCCGCCGCTGCCGTAGATCGTCACTTTGTCGCGCATCCGCCCGAGCAGAAGCGCCAGCGGCAAGCCGAGCAGCTTCGCCTTCAAGTCCCACAGCGCCGCGTCGAGCGCCGAGATCGAGCAGGCCGCGATGCCGGACGAGCCAAGGTTGCGGACCGCCCGGCGCATCTCCTGCCACGCCGCCGGGATGTCCATCGCATCCCGGCCCTCCAGGGTCTCGGCGAGCGTGCCGTGGATCACATCGACTACGCCCTTGTCGGCGTAGGTGTAGCCGAGGCCGGTCTGACCGCCGGCATCGACCTCGACGACGACGATGGTGGTCTTGTCCCAGGCGAAGGTGCCGTCCGACTCCGGCTTGTCGGTCGGCACCGTGTAGGCGCGCGCGCGCGCCTTGCCCAGGGTAGGCCTGTCAGCCACCCGCTTACTCCTTGTGAGGCATGAGATGGCTGAGGACCTGCTTGGCCGTCTCGACGATGACGCCGCTCTCCTCCGGGTCGCCCTTGAGGAGCGCGGACATGAAGTTGCGCGCCTGCTCCAGCGTGATGGCCGGCGAGAGCGGGGGCACGTTGGGGTCGCTCTTGATCTCGATCACGCACGGACGGTCCGCGGCCAGCGCCTCGTCCCACGCCGGGCCGCACCCTTCGGCCGTGTCCACGTAGATACCCTTGAGGCCGAGCAACTCCGCGAACTTGTGGTAGGCAACGCTCGGGATGGACTGCGACGCATTGAACCGGATGTCGCCCGCCTCGACGCGCTGCTCCCACGTGACCTGGTTGAGGTCCGCGTTGTTCAGCACCATGCAGATCCAGGTCGGGTTCGACCACTGGCGCCAATACTTCGCGACCGTGATCAGCTCGGCCATGTTGTTCATCTGCATTGCGCCGTCGCCGACGAAGGTGATCACCGGGCGGTCGGGATGGGCGAACTTGGCCCCGATGGCGTAGGGCACGGCAGCGCCCATGCTGGCGAGGCTCCCGGAGAGCGACCCCATCATGCCGCGCTTCACCTTGATATCGCGCGCGTACCAGTCTGCGGTGGTGCCGGAATCGGCCGTGAGGATGGCGTTGTGCGGCAGGCGCTTGGACGCCTCATGGAACGGGCGCTGCGGGTTGACTGGGTTGGCCGAGGTCAGCGCCCGATCCTCGACGGTCTCGTTCCAGCTCCCGCTTCCACTTCGCGATGCTCTCGCGCCAGGAGGTGTCCGTCTTCTGCGTCAGCATGGGCAGCAGCGCCTTCAGCGTCTCCTTGCTGTCGCCGTTGAGGTTGACCTCCATCGGGAAGCGGATGCTCAGCATCGCGGGCTTGATGTCGATCTGCACGCCGCGGGCGTCGCCCTGCTTGGGCAGGAACTCGGCCCAGGGGAAGCCGGAGCCGATCATGAACAAGGTATCGCACTCGTTCATCAGGTTGGTGCTGGGCTTGGTGCCGAGCAGACCGATGCACTCCGTGTTCCAGGGCAGGTCGGACGGCAACGCCATCTTGCCGAGCAGCGCCGTCGCGCACCCGGCGCCGAGCCGGTCCGCGACCGCGATCACCTCGTCCTCGGCGCCGAACGTGCCGGCGCCGATCAGCATAGCGACCTTCTTGCCGGCGTTCAGCACCTCGGCCGCGCGCCGCAGGTCCACCTCGTAGGGCACCGTCTTCGGCCGCGTGTAGCCGACCCCGGAGTGGATCGTGTTGTGCTTCATCGGCGGGTTCTCGTACGGCTCCTCCTGCAGGTCCTTCGGCAGGATGAGCGCGACCACCCGGCGCTCGCCCATGGCGATCCGCATCGCCCGGTCCACCAGGTGCCGCACCTGGCTCGGTGCCATCGCCGTCTCCACGAAGGCGCTCGCCACGTCCTTGAACGTGGTGTGCAAGTCTATCTCCTGCTGATAATGGCCGCCCATCGCGGTGCGCGCTGCCTGGCCGGCGATGGCCAGCATCGGCATGTGGTCCTCCATGGCGTCATACATGCCGGTCAGGAGGTGCGTGGCACCCGGCCCGCTCGTCGCCATGCAGACGCCGACCTCGCCGGTGAACTTCGCGTAGGAGGACGCCATGAAGGCGGCCATCTCCTCGTGTCGCGGCTGCACGAGCTCGAACTTGTCGCCGGCCCGGTCCAGCGCGCCGAGCAGGCCGTTGATGCCGTCACCGGGATAGCCGAAAATCCGGCGCACACCCCACTCGTGGAGCCGCTGCCAGAAGAAGTCGCCGACGGTCTGGGCCATGACTGTTACCCCGCATTGGTTAACGGGGGGCGAACGCCGGGCGCGTAGCAGCGTTCCCCGAAGCTTTCGTGAGCGGCCGACTAAATCCTGGAGAGGCCGAGATGCTCCTCGATGCGGCGCACGCGCTCATCCAGATCGGTGATCTGCACGCCGTGGCCGATCACCGAGCCATGGTAGTCCCGGACTTCCGCTCGGAAAGCGTCGAGGTCGCGGCGGATGCTGGCAACGTCCACGGCCAGCGAGTTCGATCCGGTGGGTATGCTGGCGCAGGAGCGCCTCCATCGCGTCCTGCCGCGCCTGCAGCCTTTCCATGTGCGTCTCAAGACGGTCCATGCGCGCTTCGAGCAGAGACATGCGCGCTTCGAGCCGATCCAGGCGGCGGTCGAGGCGTTCGCCGAGCGCCGTGATCTCACCGCGCAGCTCATCGCGCATCTGCCGCTGCCCATGCTGCAGGTCGAGCAGCAGCTCCATCACCATCTGCAAGCTCGGTTCGTCGGCCATGCAGCGCCTCCCAACACACTGTAGCATCCGCGCCACAGTCATGCGAGGGTGATCCCATGCGCCAGGCGACTCACATCCTCGCTGTCCCGACGCCCGGCCCCGCCCTCGTGCCCATTACGCGGCCCGTCGTGCAATGGACGGAGCGCCAGGGCATTCAGGCCGGGCTGCTCACGCTCTGGTGCCGGCACACCTCGGCAAGCCTGCTCGTCCAGGAGAATGCCGACCCGGACGTGCTGGCCGACCTGCAGGACTGGATCGCTCGCCTGGCGCCGCATGACCCTGCATCCTACCGCCATGGTGCGGAGGGCGCGGACGACATGCCCGCGCATCTCCGCGCCGCCCTGACGCAGACAGGCCTGACCATCCCCGTCGCAGGCGGCGCTCCCCTGCTCGGCACTTGGCAGGGCCTCTATCTCTGGGAGCACCGCGATCGCCCGCACCGGCGCGAGGTCGCGCTGCACCTGCTCGGGGATTAAAGCGCGCGAGCCCCCGTGCTCACGAGCCACCTGCAAACTGGAAGCGGCCCCACTGCATCGTCCGCAGGTCAAGGCTACAGAGATGCGTGACATGGTTGGCGGCGGCGTAACGGCGTACCCTGTCGAGGTAGTCAGGCTTGTCCGGGTTGATCAGGTTCCACTTCAGCGGCTGGAACGTGGACGCGCCGTTGATGGTTGGCAGATGAATGGTCGCGGCGATGATCATGGCGTCCACATTATGACTGTAGAAGCCATCCCAATCAGGATCGAGGAGCGGCTCTGCCCTGGCACGGGATATGAAGAACGCCTTGCAGTCCACCGGTGGTGGGGGCACCGCGTTGAGTCGCGCGAGTTCGTGCGGGCGATCGAGCGAGACAAGCGTTTCCGCGTTGATCTCCTCGGCGACGAGCAGCGCACAGACGAGGACGAGCACCGGCGTCACGATCTTACGGGCGGATGCAGACAGGTAGAAAACTGCAATGCCGATGACCGGTGCGGCCAGGAATATCTGGTAGCGCGAGACCACGCGGGCCGCCTTCGCCCCAGGGAAGAGACTATAGACGAACCACCACAGCGAGTGCCCAGCAATGTTGAACAGCGGCACCCACGTGGCCAGGCTCGCGATCGCGATTGCTCGGAGCAGAGTGGCATGCCTTGGAAGGAGCGAGCGTGGCGTCCTGAGCAACAGGACGACACCGCAGGCGAAGAGCAGCAACAGCGCCGGCGGGAAGCCAGTCATCCGCTCGCTCCATGCTGGGTAGGCCGGTCGGATGGCGTGGTCCACGAGCGTGGCGATCCGTCCGTAGAGAAGGTTGCCGCCGCCGACATCCACGAGATCGGGCATGGACAGCGTATTGACCTGCGCCGCGCGATAGGGGTGCATGCCGGTTTCGTGGGCTTTTGGCAGATAAACCGACAGAAACGGGATGCTCGCGAGAAAGACGACGAGCAGGATGACCGCCAAAGGAAGCTCGTGACGACGGATCGCGTGCCATATTGGCTGCAGTCCAGCGCGGCCGGCCAGCATGGCATAGGACGCGCACAGGAAGGTGCAGAAGAAGAAGAAATACCAAGCCATGTAGTAGGCCGTCATCAGCCATGCCGCGTAGAGGCATCCGGCGGAAGCCCCCCACAGGACGAGGCGGAGACGCCGACCGGACAGGAGCGCGGTCATCATGCCCTGTAGCAGCACGGCCATCACCGGCGCGAACGCCACGCTCAGGAGCTGCGCATGGTGCGCTTGAAGGAAGAGGTTGTTGCTGAGCGTGAACAGGACGGCGGACAACGTCGCCCAGCTTGGCCTGAACTCGAACAAGCGCCGCGCCGCCCAGTAGCTCCCGAAGAACCCTATGAGTCGCGTGACGATGCTGACGCACTCGGCGCTCAGATACGGGTCGAGATGGGCCGCACGGAAAAACGAGTAGAACATACCGTGTAGGAAATACCCATCGTTGTAGCCGAGTGTTCCCTTGAAGGGGTAGAAATAGTCAGTCCTGGACCAGTGTGCCAGGCCGCGGAAGACACTGAACCAATGCTCCAGGATAGATACTTCGATGACTTGATCGTAGCAATTCCCGCTCAGCAAGACGAACCGGCTGAGAATTTGATAACGGAACAAGAAGGCGACTGCCAGGAACCCTACGAGCGTCACCAGGAGGACCGTTCCGACGCGCGTCGTCGAGCGCGAGGCATTAGCCGCTGCAGCGCCGGGGGAAGCCTCGGAGCCAGCCAAAACCCCCGGTTGGTAGGCCCCGTCATGGCGCATCTCGATGGCATACGTCGAAATAACGCCGCCGTCAGTATGTCTCAAAAGTCATCCTTCCTGAACTGAAGTAAGAGTCACTACTCAATGTATATCAGTATCTTTGAAATGTATCTATCAACACGGCGGACGCTAGATATAGCTGCAACTTCCGAAACCCTGGATCCATGATGGATCTTTAATCACACTATAAGGATATTCTCAATCAAAATTTAATTTTATCGAAACGGGTTCCAAACTGACGACTGTGTCCGCCGAACGCGTAACTGCTCACCCGCTGGGTTCAGGCGGGCCGCACAACCGGCTGCCTGTTGAGCGCCGCACGGAGCGCCTCGAACGCGGTGAGGCCATGTAGGCGCCCGGTGGCGATCACGGTGGCTGCTGCCGCATAGACGTTGGCGCCCCATTCGGCACGGAACTTGCTTGTCACCTCGCGGAAGATCACCGAAGGCCGCAACGCTCGCTCGCAGGCGTTGTTGGTACAGGGCACGTCGCACCGCGTGACGAAGCGGAACAGGTCGTCGCGGTCGCGGCGCATGGCGCGGAACAAGCGGCGTGAAGCGGGTCGTTCGGGCATAGGCGCTGACAGCAGCCGGTTCAGACCCCGCCGCGACCGTTCCTACCCACACCCGCGTGGTCCAGGTGCTTGAAGACGGTCAGCGAGGAAGAGACCGACCATCCGGACGTCGAAGCGGTTTGTGCGATAAATCAGGGATTCGCTGCGACGTCCACCTCGACCCGCAACATTAGACCCGTGATAGTACGCGTAAGCCGCTACCGTGCGTTGTCGCGCTAATGGGCCGTCTGGTTCCGAATTCTCTCCTGGTGACACAAAGTTTTATGTGATGAGATATCAGCGCACATTGCTATAATGGATCAAACGGGAGAGAAGGCGAGCCACACAATTCTAGTGGCGAAACTTCGTACCTTGGCAGAGCTGAATACAGCGCATTTGGAGCAGGCGAATGCATTAAAGGAAGCAACGGAGCAATGTCGATGGGCAAAGTAATCCCATCATTAAAGCTGATGGACACTAAGTACTATGAGGTAGCGACACCGAAATCTTCTGCGGAGCGGCTAGCTATTCAGGCGCGTAATCGGATTTATAGCGATTTTGTTCTTAAATGTCGTCCCCGCCGCGAGGAGACAATTCTTGACGTAGGCGTTTCTGATGTGACCGGGGATGCTGCAAACGTGCTGGAGCGCTGCTATCCCTTTCCAGAGCGGATCACTGCGGTCGGGCTCGGCACTGCTGAGGACTTTCGTGCTGCCTTCTCTCGCGTGACTTACCGCCAAATCGTAGCCAACAAGCCCCTGCCGTTCGCCGACGGATCTTTCGATATCGCCACCTCGAACGCCGTGCTGGAGCACGTTGGTAGCCCGGAAAGTCAATGTCGTTTTATTGCCGAGCTTATACGCGTCGGGGGCCGGGTGTTCCTGACCGTTCCGAACCGCTTCTTTCCCATCGAGCACCACACAGCGATTCCGCTCCTGCATTGGACGGATGCTGGTTTTGCCCTGGCGTGCCGCCTACTCGGCAAGCAGGACTGGAGCCGCCCAGAGAACCTGATCCTGATGTCTCGCCGGCGTCTGCGGGCCACTTGCCCATCAGGCGCGCGCGTAGAGATTGGGACTACCGGCGTCCTGCTGGGTCCGTGCAGCTCCAACCTTTACCTCTATGCGGATGGAGCGTCACAGATGGATAGGGCCACCTGATCGGCGCTCATTAAGTAGTCCTGGGTGGATGGTGGTTCCGGGTCTGTCTGAACGCCGCCGAGCGCTCCAGTCGCATACCGCAATTGCGCTACTCGCACATGCCTCCAGGTCCCTGTCGGGGTCACGCCATAGCTTAGGGGCTGATTGCACCTCGGCCGTTTCTTACCAATGGGCAAACCATAGTGCCATCGTGGTCGAGGTTGGACCGCACCTGGGCACATCCCGCACCGCGGTGCAGCCCATAGTAGGCGAGGATGCGATCCGCGATCCGCGGTGCCTCGCGCGGGTTCTCCATCCCGTAGATCGGGCCTGAATAAGTCCTGATCAGCTGCTCCGCGCGCTCTTGGAACAGGGTGCTGCTCCCCGGCTGGATCGGCCCGTTGTCGGCGCCAACTACCCTAGCCGACGGCGGCACGAACGCAGCGAGGTAGCCCATGGCGGAGTAGTCGAGCAGGATGATGAGGCTGTTAGGTTCAAGGCGCGGCATATCCACGCTGACTGCAGCCGACCTGGGCTGCGCGCGGCCCCAATCCGGATAGATGGTCAATACCAGGAGCAAGGCGCCGGCCACAGCAGCCGCGAGCCCGGCGACCATGACGCCGCGTTGACTGCCAGCCAGCGCCCGCAGCGGTAGGAAAATTAGGATTCCGCACAGCAACTCAAGCGGGGCGAGATAGCGGAGGATCGAGAACAGCGCCTCCCACGCGACGTAAGATATCCCACAGAACACGAGCAGGAACCCAACTCGTCGGCCACCGACACTGGGGAAGCGGAGTACGCGACAGGCAACTGTCGCCCCAAAACCCAGGTAGGCGAGCATGAAGCGCGGATCCCGCATGAGCGGCTCGGCGATGGGATGGCGCCAGCTCAGCCCCCAGTAGAAGGGGTAGAACAACGCCTGCAGCACTCCCCTTGGCTTGAAGCGTTCGTCGGTGGCGCTGCTCAACACGCCGTAAGGGGAACGGAACCAACCGTTGAGGAACGGGAACACCGGATTGCCGTAGGCAGTCCACAGATGCAGCCACCACCATCCTGCCACCAGGGTCAGGCCACCAAGACCGCACAGGCCGAAGAAGAGCACCGCCGCCACCTTGGTCCTGGCCGAACCCGGCCAACTCAGCAGCACTGCGACGGTCGCGCCAAGGCAGTAGGGGACGCTGGTCAGTTTCAGGCCAGCAGCGGCGCCGAACAGCAGCCCGGCGGCGAGCAGGGTGCGCCGGGACGTGCCGGTCTCGATCTGGCGAAGCAGCAGCAGGAAACCCGCCAACACGAGACAACCCGGAACCATCTCGCTCTGCGAGGTAGCGACCGTTGGCAATCCTGCTGTCCCGGTAGCGCCGATGGCCGCCAATAGCACCGCTACAGGCCACCGCCAGGGAAGGCTAGCGGGAAGGAAGCGGAGGGCAATCAGCGTTGCGAGGTATGCACCAATTCCATGCGGCAGCGACAGAAGAGCGTCGAGAAGGGCGGGGCGGCTATTGAGCCAGGACCGCAGCCAGTAGCTCGGGATATCGAGCGTGGGCGGGAGGAAGGTTTGCAACTGGGCCGGAGCCAGGTCGAACTCCAGGCGCCCATGGAGCAGCGCGAATGGCCCGTAGAGGTGGTAGTTGCGGAGGTCCCAACTCGCATCCGGACCATACGCCACGGCGATTGCACTGAAGGCGAGAACCCAGGCTAGGAAACAAAGGGCGTGCGGGCTGACCGCCCGAATCCTAGTCGGCAAGCGGCTGTTGGAGACAGCAGGTCCGGGCATGATGGTGGGGGGATGAACAACGCCAAACTGACCCGCTATCGTCATGCGGCATAGCTGCCATCGAGCCGTGCGTTCGAACATGGCTGCGCTTATAGAGATCCTGGGTTCGTAACAGTCTTTGATCACACCTGCCAGGATTTTGGCAACAAAAATTAGGAAATCTTTAACAAAACCCCATGGGATGATCGGCGCCGCGGTGCGGACCAAGCGCCCGAGCAGGATTGCGCCGCGGGTCAGCCGCGATCAGAAGTCGAGCTCCAATCCGAGGGCCACCGCGCCGTCATGCGACCCTGATCGCAGCCACCTGGCCCATCCAGGCCGCGAAGGCGTCGCGCTCGGCCCGTGTCATGTGCAGGTAATGCTTGGTGCGGCGCTCGGTCACGTCCTCGGCTGTCCGCGCCCACTCCGTCTCGCACAGGAACCCGGCTTCCCGCTCGTAGAGCAGCGCTCCGAAGTGACGGCCGAGGTCGGTCACGCTCCGCGCACCATCGAGGAGCGTGTCCGCCCGCGTCCCGTAAAGGCGCGCGTAGTGGTGGGCGAGCGGCTGCGGCAGCCAGGGGTGCTGACGACGCAGCCCGGCGAGGAAGGTCTCGAAGTCAGCGTTCGGCATGTCCCCGCCCGGCAGCGGCGCCTTGTCGGTCCACGCCTTGCCCATGCCGGGCAGATGCGGCTTGAGCTTGTCCAAGGCGTGCTCGGCGAGCTTGCGATAGGTCGTGATCTTGCCGCCGAACACGGACAGGATCGGCGCCTGGCCCTGCGGCGCATCCACGTCGAACACGTAGTCGCGCGTCACTGCGGAGGCGTTCTTCGCCGCATTATCGTCGTAGAGCGGCCGCACGCCCGAGAACTCGTGCAGGATGTCGCTGTCATTAAGCTGGTGGCGCATGTAGCGGTTGACGACGCGCAGGAGATAGTCCCGCTCCGGCTGGGTCACTGACACGCTCTCGGCAGGGTCATCGTACGGCACGTCGGTGGTGCCGATCAGGCAGAGATCGCCCTCGTAGGCATTGACGAAGATCACGCGCTTGTCGTCGTTCTGCAACAGGTAGGATTGCGGCCCATCCCAGAACTTGCGTGCGATCAGGTGGCTGCCCTTGACGAGACGCACCTTGCTCGGTGCGTTCGAGCCGACGACGCCGTGGATGACGCGCTGCACCCACGGGCCTGCCGCGTTGACGAGGGCGCGGGCGCGCACCTCGCGCTCGGTGCCGTCCTCGCGGCGCAGGGTGATGCGCCAAGTCCCGCCGCCGCGCCGGGCGGAGACGGCTTCGGTGCGGACCAGCACCTCGGCACCCCGCTCCTGCGCCCCAAGCGCGTTGAGCACGACGAGGCGCGAATCCTCCACCCAGCAGTCGGAATACTCGAAGGCGGTGCGATACTCGTCGCGGATCGGCTTACCTTCCGGGTCGCGCCGGAGGTCGAGCTTGCGCGTGCTGGGCAGCTGCTCGCGGCCGCCAAGATGATCGTAGAGGAAGAGGCCGAGCCGGACCATCCACGCCGGGCGCTGCTCGGCGCTGTGGGGCAGCACGAAGCGCAGGGGCCAGACGATGTGGGGCGCAAGCCGCAGCAGCACCTCGCGCTCGATCAAGGCTTCGCGGACCAGCCGGAACTCATAGTATTCGAGGTAGCGCAAGCCGCCGTGGATCAGCTTGCCGGAGCGCGACGACGTGCCCTCGCCGAGGTCGCCCTTCTCGCACATCAGCACGCGCAGGCCGCGGCCCGCGGCGTCCGCGCGATGCCGGCGCCGTTGACGCCCCCGCCGATGACGACGAGGTCGAATGGTTGTTCAGCCGTGCCGCTCACGACGCCCTCCGCCTACGATGCACGACGCTTCAGCTCCGGCGCCGCCTCTTTCTCCTGCAGGCCGTAATTGCCGAAGCTCTTCATCGTGTCGGCGATCTCGGCCTCGGTGAGCAGGACGGGGCCGCCGCACAGCATGCTGTGCCAGTATTGCTTGGCGATGGTCTCCAGCTCGACCGCGAGCCACATCGCCTTGGCGAGCGTGGGGCCGACCACGATCATGCCGTGGTTGGCGAGCAGGCAGCCGTTGCGGTCCTTCAGCGCGGCGATCGCATTATTGCTCAGCGCCTCGGTGCCGTATGTGGCATAGGAGGCGCAGCGCACGTCCATGCCGCCGAACGCGGCCATCATGTAGTGGACGGCCGGGATGGGCCTTCGCGCGATGGCGAGCGAGGTGCAGAAGGTGGAATGGCTGTGCACGACGGCGCCCGCGTCGGACCGGGCGCGCATGATGTCGAGGTGGAAACGCCATTCCGTGGACGGCCGCAGCCGCCCTTCCCAGGCGCCGTAGTCGCCGTTGATCGGCATGGAGGCCACGTCCTCCGGCTTCATGGTATCGTAGGGCGTGGCCGAGGGGGAGATCAGCATTGTGTTCCCCTGACGCACGCTGATGTTGCCCGACGTGCCTTGATTCATGCCCAGCCGGTCCATGTCCCGGAGCGCCTCGACGAGCGCTGTGCGCGCCGCCTTGTCGCTTTTGCCGGCGCTGGCGGATGCCTTGGAAGCGGTCTTCAACACGGTCGGTGTCTTGTCGGCCATGATGGCGTCTCCTCGAAGTCTAGCAAGGGTTAAGGGGCGGCTCGCCCTCGATGTAGCGCCGCACCTCCTCGGCCGCGGCCTCGGCGGCGACGGTGACGGTCCGCGCCGACGCGCCGGCGATGTGCGGCGTGAGCGTCACGTTCGGCAGGCCGAGCAACGGTGAATTTGGCGGCACCGGCTCGACGGCGAAGGTCTCCAGCACCGCGCCGCCGAGATGGCCCGAGGCGAGCGCGTCGTGGAGCGCGCCGTAATCCAGGAGCGGCCCGCGCGCGGCGTTGACGAGGAGTGCGCCGGGCTTCATCTGGGCGAGCTGCTCGGCCCCGATGAACCCGGCCGTCTCCGCCGTCACCCGCGCGTGCAGCGTCACCACGTCGGCGCGCCGCAGCGCGTGCTCCAAGCCGACCTGCTCCACCCCGTCCGCGCGATCCGTCGCCGAGATCTGGGCGTAGGGGTCGCAGACTAGGATGCGGCAGCCGAACGGTTTGAGCAGCTTGACGAGCCGCGTCCCGATCCGGCCGTAGCCGATCACGGCCACCACCATCTCCGAAAGCTCGCGTCCGGTGAGGTCCGCCCGATACAGGTCGCCACGCCAGGCTCCCGCGCGCAAGCCCTCGTGGCCCGCCGTGATGAGTCGGGTTTGCGAGAGGATGGCGCCAACCGTGAACTCGGCCACGGCGCTGGCATTGCGCCCCGGCGTGTTCACCACGCGAACTCCCCGCGCGTGCGCCGCGGCAATGTCCACGTTCACCGGCCCGCCGCGCGAGACGGCAACCAGCCTAAGCCGCGGCAGCCGCTCCAGCATCGAGGCCGAGAGCGGCGCTAGCTGCGTCACCAGCACCTCGGCATCGTTCACGAAACGCACGACCTCGTCCGGGTCGCCCTGGTATTCCTTGAGGCCCTCCAGCCCGGCTGTTGCGTAGCCGTGCTCCATCGGCCTGTCCGGCCAGGGCAAGCGCATCGTACGCGTCGCGACCTGGCCGTCGCAGCGGGCGTGGATCGCTTGCTCGAACCGCTCAGGCAGCATGAAGTTGTCGCCGACGATGGCCACGTCACGCGTCCTTGGCCGTGTGATCCTGTCAGGCCGCACGGCGTTCCTCGCGCGCTGCTTCGAGCCTGCGCCACAGGCCCGGCATCGCGGCGTAGCTATCGCGGTAGATGGGATAGAGCGCCTCGTACGTGCGGGCCAGCGCGGGGTGGGGCTGCTCGGATGCTTCGTGCCGGGGTACGGTCCAGCACGCGGCGCAAGCCTCCATGTCCGAATAGAGGCCGATGCCGACGGCAGCGGTCATCGCCGCGCCGGCCGCGCCTGCCTCGGCCTGCGCGCCACCGCTCACTGGCCGGTCGAGGCAGGCGGCCAGGATCGCACGCATCGGTGCGGAGCGGGATCCGCCGCCGGTGATCCGCACCTCTGCAGGCGCGCCGCCGAGCGCCGCGTAGCAGTCGCGCCCCGCTAGCGCCATGCCCTCGTAGATGCCGCGGGCGAGCTCCTGCAGAACTGCACGTCCTGGTCGAGGCCGATCAGGCTCGCGCGGGCGAAGCTGTCCGTGAACGGGCCGCGCTCGCCGGCCGACGAGATGAAGGGATGGTAGAGCACGGCACCCGGCCGCCCGGCCGCGGCCGCGTCATCGAGCCGGCGAAGCACGTCGCGCCGCTCCGGCTCCGCATTCAGGCCACCGAGCTTTGCGGCTTGCGTCACCACGTCCGCCAGCCAGTCCATGTTCAGCGTCGCCGCCATGTTGGTCTGTGCCTGCGCCGTGTGGTTGGGCACCGGGAACGGCATGGAGTAGCCCGTCATCGCCGGGCTGGGGGCGACGTGGTTCACGTCCTCGACGAGGCGGATATGCATCCCCGTGCTGCCGAGGATCGAGACGCCGGCCTTCGTTTCTGCCCCGTAGATGCCCGCACCGAGCGCGGTGCAAACCATGTCCACGTAGCCGAGCGCGACCGGCAACCCTGCAGGCAACCCGGTGCGCGCGGCAGCCTGTACCGTGAGCGGGTGCGTTTGCCGCGTGCCGTCAACGACTGGCGGCAGCAGCCGGCGCAGATCCTCAAGGTCGAGCGCCTGCAAGACCTCGTCGCGGTAGTCGCGGGTGCGGTAGTCGCCGAAGGTGAAGCCGGCCTCGGACGGATCGGTGGCACGCACGCCCGTGAGCTTGAGATAGAGCCAGTCCTTGCAGTGCATCGCCGCCTGGGCGCGCGCGAGCAGGGCTGGATGGTGCTCGCGCATGCAGAGGAGCTGCGCCGACTGCGCGCAGGCCGTGATCCCGGTGCCCGTGTAGGCGAAGGCCGCCTGCCCGGCGCCGCTCTCGCGCAGATGCTCCACGATCTCGCTCGCGCGGCTGTCGAGCCACAGCCAGGCCGGGGCGACAGGCTCATCGTCAGCGTCCACAAGCCAGGTCCCGTCACCCTGGCCCGTCACGGCGAGCGCCGCGATCTCCGCGCCACCCAGCCGCGTGGTCAACTCCATAAGCACGGCGGCGGCATCGTCCCAGATCCGCGCCATGTCTTGCTCCGCGGCGCCTCCCGGCCCCAGCGCCACCCGATTCGGCCGTGATGTTACTCCCACGCTCTCGCCGTCCGCCGTGAAGGCGACGGCCTTCACCATGGACGTGCCGGAGTCGAGCGCGATGAGGAGTGGGCCGCCCATCAGGCCGGACTACCGCCATGGAGCAGGGCGCGGCCGTCGCCGGAGGTGCTGAACACGTGGATGTCCGTCGAATTCTACCAGGATCGGGATCTCGGCGCCGACCGTGGCCGCGACGCGCTCGTTCGAGACCGCCACGAGCAGTCGTCCCGCCATCTCAAGGGCGACGTGCGCCTGATCGCCGAGCCAGTGGTTCGAGACGACGTGCGCACGCCACGAGCCGCCGCTCGCTTCCGGTCCCACCTGTAGCCGGTGCGGACGAACGCCCAGCATCACCTCGGCGCCGACCGGGAGCTTCAGGCCAGGCACGGCAAGGGAAAGGGCGGGATCGTCCTTGAGGCGCAGACCGCCCTGCTCCACGGTCGCCGGGAGCACGTTCATCGGCGGCTCGCCCAGGAAGGTGCCGACGAACAGGTTGGCCGGGCGGTCGCGCAGTTCGTCGGGCGTGCCGAACTGCTGCAACACCCCCGCCTCCATGATCGCGATCCGGTCGGCCATGGCGTTGGCCTCGGTCTGGTCGTGCGTCACGAGCACGGCCGTGAAGCCTCGCTCCTTGCACAGCGCCTTGACGCGCCCGCGCAGCACGGAGCGGAGCTGCGGCTCAAGCTGGCCCATCGGCTCGTCGAGCAGGTGCAGGTCGGCATCTCGCGCGAGCGCGCGGGCGAGCGAGGCGCGCTGCTGCTGGCCCCCCGAGAGGCCGGCGGGGCGCCGGTCCAGGATCGGGCCGATCTCCAGCATGTCCGCCACTTCCGCGACCCGTTTCTGCGCCGCCGGCCCGCGTGGCAGGCCGAAGCCGATGTTCTGCGACACCGTCAGCGGCGGGTAGAGCGCGTAGCCCTCGAACGCCATCGCCACCCCGCGCCGCGCCGGGGGCAGCGGGTCTATCCGCTTTCCTGCCAGCGTGATCGTGCCCTCGGACACGCTCTCGAATCCCGCGATCATGCGCAGGGTCGAGGTCTTGCCGCAGCCTGACGACCCGAGGACTCTCGACCTCGACCTTCGGCAGCTTCCGTGCCAGCAGCGGACTCGCGATGTTGGCACGCGCGGCCATGTGCGGGTAGAGCGCGAAGTTCTGGAATGCGACGCCTACGTTCCGCCGCTCCGGCCCAAGCGCGCTCACGTCGCGCCCGGCGACGCAGACCTGCCCAGTCGCTCCTGTCTCCACCCCCGCGATAGCGCGCAGCAGCACGGTCTTGCCCGCGCCCGACAGGCCGAAAAGCACGAGCGTCTCCCCCGGCTCCACGTAGAGCGAAACCCCGTCGAGCACGACGTTCTTCTGGTAGGCGACCCGCAGGTCGCGGACCACGAGGCCTTCGTTGGCGTCTTGGGTCATCCCTTCACGGCTCCCAGGCTGAGGCCCTCGACCAGCCATCGCTGCGCGTAGAGCGCGAGAGCGAGCGTCGGCAGGATGGAGAGCACGATGGCGGCGGCGATGATGCCGTATTGGATCCTGGACGCGGTGACGAAGGCGAGCGCGCCCACCGTCACCGGCTGCTTGTCGGCAGAGGCCAGGATCAGCGCGAACACGAAGTTGTTCCACGCGAAGATGAACGAGAGCAGCCCGGCGGACGCGATGCCGGGTCCTGCGAGCGGCAGCGCGATCTTGGTGAACGCGCTCCACCAGGAATGCCCGTCGAGCCGGTAGGCGTATTCCACGTCCGGGCTCGAGTCCTCAAAGTAGCCGCGCACGATCCACAATATGAGCGGCAGGCAGATGAGCTGATACACCCAGATCAACCCGATATAGGTGTTGCTGAGCTCGATATCCTGGAAGTAGAGCGATAGCGGAAGCAGCACGAGCAACGGCGGCGCGAATCGAAACGACAGCAGCGTGAACGCCATGTCCTCGCCACCCCGGAAGCGGAAGCGCGCGAAGGCGTAGGCCGCCGGCACGCCCAGGATCAGGGCCAGGGCCACGCTTGCGCCCGAGAGCAGCAAGGAGTTCCAGAGATTGTGCAGGAACGTGATATCCATCGTTCCCGTCGCCGTCGTCAGCTTGCCCGAGAGGAGTGCGACGTAGTTGCCGAGCGTCGGGCTCGGCGTCAGCGTCGGCGGGATCTGCAGGACCTGGTCGTTCGTCTCGAACGACATCAGTACGATCCAAGCGATCGGGAAGAGGAAGAACACCACGACGGCAAGCAGCGCGATGCCGCGCAGCACGCGCCAGATGAGGTCACGCCCTTCCATGGGAACGCTCCTTGAGCTTGGTCCACTGCTTCACGAAGACTATGCTGAGCACGTACGTGATCGCCCACAGCACCATCAGGATCGCGGCCGAGCGGCCAACGTTGGTGTACCTGGAAGAATTCCAAGTAGGCGCGCACCTGGAACACGAGCAGGCTGTTGCCCGGCCCGCCCTGGGTCATCGCGTAGATGATGTCGAACTGCTGGATGCTGTCGAGCAGGCGGAACAGGACGGCGGTGAACAGGAACGGCATCAGCATCGGCAGCGTGATGCGGAAGAACACGAACCAGGGCGGCACGCCGTCCAGCCGCGCAGCCTCGAACGGCTGCTGCGGCAGGCTGCGCAGCCCCGCGAGCAGCAGGATCATCATGAACGGCGTATAAACCCATACGTCCACGAGCACGACGGTGAACATCGCGCTCGACGGATCGGACGCCCATTTGAAGTTGGTGATCCCGACCGCGGACAGCGCCCAGCTCAGCACGCCGAAGCCGGGGTTGGTCATCAGCTTCCACATCAGCGACGCAATCGCCGGCGCGGTCATCAGCGGCATCAGCAGCGCGATCGAGACCACGTTGTTGAGCCGCGACCGATCACGGAGCAGCAGCGCTATGCCGAGGCCCAGAAGCAGCTCCACGCCAACGGTCGCGGCCGTATAGATCATCGAGACCCGGACCGTGTTCCAGAAATCAGGGTCCGAGAACAGGTCGATGTAGTTGTCCACCCCATCGAAGCCGCGCAAGAACGGCATCGCGAGGTTGTATCGCTGCAAGCTATACCGGATCGCCGTGCCAAACGGGATCAGGATGCCGATGCAGACGAGCAGCGCCGGCAGGCTGAGCAGGTAAGGCAGCGCGCGCGACACCCACGGGCGCTTCGCCGCGCGCACGGGCAGACTAGGGACGGTGGTCGGCGCGCTCACTGACATAGCGTTCCCCTCGGGGACAAGCGGGGCGGCCCAGAGGGGATGATCCTCGGCGCCGCCCCCTCCTTCGTTAGCCGAGGCCGGCAGAGTGCATCTGCCGGTCGGTCGCTTGCGCGAGCTGATCCAGGCCCTCGCTCACCGGCACCTGCTTCGCCACAATGCGCTGCAGCGCGGCCGCCCAGTCGGTGGTCACGTTGAAGAACAAGGGCTGCGGCGTGAAGTATATCTTCGCATTCGTCACGGTCGCGTTGTAGGCGTCGAGATACCCTGGGAAGTTCTGCTTGAGCCGCGACTGGACCTGCTCATCCTTCAAGACGCTCGCACGCACCGGGTCCACCATGTCCTTCCCGCGCGCGCCGAACAGCAGGTGCTCCGTGCCCGTCGCCCACTGCATGAAATACCAGGCCGCGTCCTTGTTGCGCGAGAAGTTGCTCATGGCGAGCGACCAGATCCACACGTTGGACGTGGGACCCTGGGCTGCCGGATCGGGCGCGATCGGGGCGTAGGCGATCTGGCCCTTCATCTTGGTGTCGCCCGAGTTGGTGAAGTAACCCAGGATGTCGGCGTCGTAGATCATGCCCGAGGCGCCGGCGCCGAGGTCCGCCCCCACCTGATACCACGTGTAGGTGGACCAGTTCTTCGGCCCGCTCTCCTGCACCATCTTCACGAACTGCGCCGTGAACTCCTTGCTTTCCTTGCTGTTCACGGCACTCTTCAGCTTGCCGCCGTTGAGCGTGAAGTCATGGGCGCCGAAGTTGGTGTAGCCGGAGAGGAACCCCGGGTGGATCGTCGCCCAGGAGCGGCTGCCGCGGACGCCGACGCCATACATGCCGTTGCCGCCGTCCTTCGTGATCTTCGCGGCCGAGTCCATCAGCTCCTGCATGTTCTTGGGCGGCTGCAGCTTCAGCCGGTCGAACACGCCCTTGTTGTAGGAGATGATATACATCTCGTAGCCCCAAGGCAGCGCCCACTGATGCGTGCCCGGTCCCCCGAGCGGGTCGCCCGTCTTGCCGGACCAGGAATCGGAGGCGCGCAAGTTCGGCAGGATGTCGTCCCAGTTATAGTTCGGGTTGGTCTTCGCAGAGTTGATATACTCGTTGAGGTCCACGAGCCAACCAGCCGGACCGTATTGCCAAGTCTGATAGGCGCCGGTCATGAAGGCGTCGTACTCGGACGAGCGAGACGACAGCGCCGCCGTCACCTTGTCGAAATACACGTCCTCCGGGAAGATGTCGTAGGTGACGTTCATCCCCGTCATCTTCTTGAAGTTGTCAATATCCGCGATCATCGCGTCGGCATAGGGATGCTTGTTGAGCAGCAGCTTCAGGTTTGGTGCCCTTGTGCGCCATCCAGTCGAAATCCGCTGCCAGCGCCTGCGTCTGCGCCGCGTTCACGAGCATGTCGGCCACGCCGACGCCCACGCCGAGCACGGCGAGGCGGCGGATCAGCTCCCGGCGGCTGACCCGGCCGGCGACGAATCCCTCGACGGCATCCTTGGCTTTATCGTGCATCGGCTGTTTCTCCCTGTTGCATCTGTTGCGCAAACTCGTTCGCGAGGAGCCGCTGCGCGGTGGGCTCGTCGGTGATGAGGCCGCCCAGTACACCACTGCGCAGCACGGCCTGGATGGCGGCAGTCTTCACCTTGCCACCCGCGACGCCGACGACGAGGCATCCCTTCCCATCCTTTGGCCCTACCTGAGGCATGACGGAGATCACCCGGTCATGAAGGGAGGTCTCGATCAGGCGGCCATGGGCGTCGAAGTAGTGGCCGAGCATCTCGCCAGCGGCACCTGCGGCGAGCAGCGCCTCGACTTCGCCTGGGCTGATGGCGCCACTCGTCGGCAGGAAGGCGCCGCCCGTCACCTCGCCGATGCCGACGAGACACAATGTCACCTGCGCCGCGAGCGCGACCGCCTCGCCGATGCCGCGCTGGGCGAGCAGCACAGTGCGATCTGCAGCCGTGTTGGCGAGGAACGGCAGGGGCATGAGCCACGCTTCGCCGCCCGTCTTCTCGGCGAGCCGGTGGATCACGTCGAACGGGCTGGTCCCGGTTCGGCGCGTCAGGCCTCCGAGCAGCGAGACGAAGCAGGTGTTGGGGGCGGCGATGACAGGCAGCTTGTCCAAGGCGGCGCCCAGCGTGCGCCCATGACCCACGCCGATGACCCGGTGCTCCTCGCGCGTCAGGACATCGTGGAGGAAAGATGCGGCAGCCGCGCCAAGCGCCCGCAGCGGCAGCGCGTCCCCGGCTTCTGATTCCCCCAAGCTCGGCACCACCCGGCATAGGCGCAACCCGAAGCGCCGGGCGATCTCCGCCTCGGCCTCGATGCAGCCGGCAATTGGACCCTCGATGAGCACGCGCACCACGCCGGCACGCGCAGCGCGCGTGATCAGCCGGTGCGCCTTGCTGCTTGGCACGCCGAGCCGCTGTGCCACCTGCGACTGCGTCAGGCCGCCCGCATGATAGAGCCAAGCTGCCCGCGCCGCGAGCGCGAGATCATCGCCCGCGCCCTTGTCTCCCCCCTCTGCCATCGCTCGGTTCTTTTCGCCCCGATTTTTTTCACGTCTCAATGCGAAATCCTTCACTCACGCAGGTGGGTCGTCAAGCGAAAAGATGCGCCGGCTCGCCGCCGTGCCGCTTCATGGGGATGCAGGGGCGATGAAGACGGCACGCATTCCCGTCGGCAACGCAATCTTAACCGTTGTCGTCCACGCTGATCGGAGCAGAAAACATAGCAGGATTCGATGCGAGGGACAGCTTGGGGAAGAGGAGCGGCTCTGGCAGCGGTGGTATTGCTGGGCACACTGCTCGGCGGCGCTCCGGCCCATGCGCAGGACAGCGGGCGCTTGCTGGCTACGTCCGGCGTCACTCAGATCGAAGGCTCGGGCGGCGGCGGGCTGGTGCCCTGGGCGCTGATCACCGGATACGGCACGCGGGACTCGGTCGGCGCCAACACGCACTACACGCTCGCTTACCTGCCCGACTTCACCCTGCACTCCGCGGGCGTCAGCGTCGGCCTGTATGACCGGGTCGAGCTGTCCTACGACCACGAATGGTTCGATACGCGCGAAGCTGGCGCGAAGCTGGGCTTGGGTGCCGGCTACCAGTTCAACCTAGACGTGGCCGGGATCAAGGTGCGCCTGCTCGGCAACGCGGTGCAAGACCAGGATAGCTGGCTGCCGCAGATCGCGGTGGGCGCACAGTTCAAGGCGGCGGACAGCCATGCCGTGCTGCACGCCATCGGCGCGCGCAGTCCCGACGGTGTGGACTTCTATGCGTCCGCGACCAAGCTGTTCCTGGCGCAAAGCGTGCTGGTGAACGCGACGCTGCGCGCGACGGAGGCCAACCAATTCGGCCTGCTCGGCTTCGGCGGTGACCGCAACCAGGGCTACAGCTTGCAGTTCGAGGGGTCGGCCGCCCTGCTGCTGACCCGCAAGCTCGCCATCGGCGCCGAATTCCGCACAAAGCCCGATAATCTACGTTTCGCGCACGAGGGCCCGGCGTTCGACGCCTTCGCCGCCTACTTCATCAACAAGCACCTGTCCGCGACACTGGCCTTCGTCAGCCTCGGCCCCATCGCACGGCAGAAGGACCAGAACGGTGTCTATCTCTCTTTGCAAGCAGGCTTTTGACGGAAAGGTCGAGTTCCATGCGTGCTTCCTGGATCGTGCTTCCCGCGGTACTGCTCGGCATCGCGTCCTCTCTTCCAGCACGGGCGGACGGGACGCTCTACGACAAGCTAGGCCAGCAAGCCGGGATCACCCGCATCGTTGCGGCGACTGTTTCGATCTGGCTGGCCGACGACCGCGTGAAGGCTGATTTCGACAACATCAACCTGGATCGCCTGAAGGCCCGGATCGGGGACCAGCTCTGCCAGGTAGCGGATGGGCCGTGTGTTTATAAGGGCCGTTCCATGGCGGCTTCGCACAAGGGGCTGCACGTCAACCAGGCCAAGTTCAACGCCGTCGCGGAGGATTTGCAGACCGCGATGGAGCAGGCCGGCATTCCTTACTGGACGCAGAACCGGCTGATGGCCCGGCTTGCCCCGATGCAGCGCGACATCGTCACACGATAGACCTGGAGACTCCCGCCGTGCGCCGCTCCTTGACCGTCCTCCTGCCTGTCGTGATCCTGCCCGCGGCGTTCGCCCTGGCCGCCGAGGTCACGACTGTCTCCCAGCGAGGCCGGGCGTTCCTCGTCCACGACGTGCAGATCGCACGTGGGGACACCGTACATTTCACCAACGACGACGATTTCACCCACCAGATCTACGTCAATTCGCCTTCGTTCAACTACGAGTCGGAGGAGCAGCCCCCTGGCCAGGCGGTAGATGTGCGTTTCCCCAACGCCGGAGTGTTCGAGGTGCGATGCCACATCCACCCGAAGATGCTGCTGCACGTGGACGTACGCTGACCTCGATGGCGCAGATGCGGGTGACGCAGGCGGGATCGGGCTAGGACTGAGAACTCGGGATGTCCATACGCTCAAAGATCCTGTCCGGCTTCTTGGCATTGACGACGCTGACTGGCCTGCTGGGTGGCTTCGCCCAGGTCGCCGAACGGGAGCTTGGAGCGCTCGCGCTGCGTATCTATGACGATGCGTTCATGGCCGTCAGCTACTTGCGTTCGGCGCAGGTCGAGTTCGCTGGGTTGGCCGCGAGCATGCCTGTGGCGCCGCCCAAGGCGGATGCGGTGCAGGCGGTGCTCGGCGATCTGGACGTGGCGCGGGAGCGTGCGATGTCGCAGGCCGGGCGCGCGCAGGTCGAGGCGCTTCGGGCGCACGTCGCGGCCGTGCTGGCGCCCGCCAAGGAAGCGTCAGCCGCCGTTGAGATCGCCGCCGTCCAGACGGAGTTCGAGCGGGTGGTGGAGACTTTCGCCGACGACGGATTCCGTTACCGCGTCCGCGTGGGAGAGATGGTGGCGGCACAGGTGCGCCGCACATCGGTGGCGGTCGGAGGATCGCTGCTCGCGGCGCTGATGATCACTGCGCTGGTCAATCGCCTGATTGCGCCACCCGTGCGCCGGGCCGTGCGCGTCGCCCAGGCCATTGCTGCGGGTAAGCTCGACAACCCAATCGCGGCACCCGGCCGCGGGGAGACCGCGGACCTGCTGCGTGCGCTCTCCACCATGCAGGACTCGATCCGCGGCCAGATCGGGCATATCCAGGCGCTACTGAGCGAGCAGGCGCGGGAGCACAGCGACCAGAGCGCCCGGCAGGCCGAGATGGACGACCTGGTGGACCAGTTCGCGACCGGACTAGGCGAGGTGTTCCGCGGCGTCTCCGGCTCCGCCGGGCGCATGTCCGATGTCGCTGGCGACCTCGGCACGGCAGCAAGCGACATAGACGGACAGGGCCGGATCGTGGACGAAGAGATGCGGCGGGCAGGCGCCTGCCTGAACGAGCTGGTCGCGTCGTCCCAGGATCTGACCCATGCCATCTACGGCATCCGGGACGAAGCGGCACGGTCGGAGGATTGCGCCGGCGGCGCGTTGCAGGACGCGGAAGAGGCGGCCCAGCGCATGACCCGGCTGCGTGACGCCGCCGATGAGATCGGCTCCGTCGCCGGGCTGATCGGGGAGATTGCGGACCAGACCAACTTGCTCGCGCTGAACGCCACGATCGAGGCATCTCGCGCCGGGGCCGCGGGACGTGGCTTCGGGGTGGTGGCGGCGGAGGTGAAGCGGCTCGCGCGGCGGTCCGGTGCCGCGGCGGAGGACGTGAAGCACCGGATCGCCCGCATCCAGGACGCCACGAGCCAGACCGCGAGCGACATCGGCACGATTCGGGCAACAGTGACCGAGATGCACGGGATCAGCACTGCCATCGCGCGAGCCGTCACCGTGCAGGATGCAGCGTCCGCGCGGATCAATGCCGCGGTCGGCGAGGTGTCCGCCAGGGTGGAGACGGTGCGCGCCAGCGTCGTTGAAGCCCGGCGGCTGACGGATGAGGGTGGGGCGCAGGCGCGGGAGGTTGGCGCGGCGGCGCAGGCCCTCTCCGATGAAGCGGCGCGCATGAGTCAGGAAGTCACCGAGTTGCTGGAGGTGCTGCGCTCGATCAAGGGTGGGGCCGCGGTCAGCCCCCGCCGTGTGAACCGGCCGGTCCGCCCGTGCAGCGACGCGGTGAATGTCGAGAGGCGGGCGATCCCCGCTCCTACGTCGGTGTTCGAGGGATCGCGATCGCAGCCGGCGCTCTCGCGGTGATCCGGTCCCCTGCGTAGGGCGCTGCCTACCCTACCCTCCCAAGTTTCACCTGCCCGGTGCGGCCCCAGGCGGCACGCTCGCCGGGTCACCTTCGGAAGCGCCGGACTTGCCGTCCTGCGGCGCCGGGCTTGGCTCGCCTGCCGGGGGCACGCTCGCTGGGTCGCCTTCGGAAGCACCGGGCTTGCTGTCCTGCGGCGCCGGGCCGCCGGCCATCGCCGCGAGCCGTGCCTCCAGCGCGCTCAGCCGGGCCTCCGCCGCTTCCTGCCCGGCGCGCGCGTTCGCGGCCATCTCGGCGACGGCGTCCAGCTCGTCGCGCCGCACCAGGTCCAGCTTGCGGATCGCCTCATCCACGCGCGCGCGCATCTGGCTCTCCATCTCCTCGCGCATTCCCTGCAAGGCCGAGAGTGCGCCGCCGGCCATGCCGGCGATATCGTCGAAGAAGCGGGGACGGTCTTGCATGGGCTATCCTCCTGCGGTGCGCCGGCTATAAAGCGCAGCCATGATATTGGTCACGGGCGGCGCAGGTTTCATCGGGTCGAACCTCGTCGCTGCCCTGATGGCAAGAGGCAGGCGCGTCGCGGTCATGGATTGGCTCGGCCGCGACGGCAAGTGGCGCAACCTCGGCAAGCACCCACCCGAGACGCTGCTCGCCCCCGACGCGCTCGGCGCCTGGCTCGACGACGCGCCGAAGCTCGCCGCCGTGGTCCATCTCGGTGCCATCAGCGAGACGACTGCTGCCGACGGCGACCTGGTCTGGAAAACCAACGTGAACCTGTCCTGGCGCCTGTGGCAGTGGTGCGCGGAGCAAAACGTGCCCTTCCTCTACGCTAGCTCGGCCGCGACCTACGGTACGGGCGAGCAGGGCTTCGATGACGCTCCGGAGTGCCTCGCCACCTTACGCCCTCTCAATCTCTACGGCTGGAGCAAGCACGCCTTCGACCTGCGCGTCGCGGCCGCGCTCGCCCGCGGCGACGCCGCGCCGCCGCGCTGGACTGGACTCAAGTTCTTCAACGTTTATGGGCCCAACGAATACCACAAGGGCGCGATGATCTCGGTGATCAAGCGCAAGTTCGACGAGTTGCACGCGGCTGGTCCGGCGCGGCTCTTCGCCTCCGACGTGCCCGGCTTGCCAGACGGCCACCAGGCGCGCGACTTCATCTGGGTCGGCGACGTGGTGGACGCGATCCTCTGGCTGCTCGACGCGACCGCGCCCTCGGGCCTCTACAATCTCGGCACTGGGCAGGCGCGGACCTATCTCGACCTCGCCTATGCCGTCTGCGACGCGATGGGCGTCGCGCGCCGGGTTGAGTTCGTGCCCATGCCGGCGGCATTGCAGGGCCAATATCAGAGCTTCACCGAGGCCCGCATGGACCGGCTGCGCGCGGCCGGCTATCCGGGCCAGTTCACCCCCTTGGAGGACGGCGTGCGGCGCTACGTACAGGACTACCTCGCCGGGACGGACCCATACGCGTGATCCCGGTCCTGCTCTTCCCACAGTTCGACCCGGTGCTGGTGCATCTCGGGCCGTTCGGCATCCGCTGGTATGCGCTCGCCTACATCGTCGGCCTGATCATCGGCTGGCGGCTCATGCGCGGCCTCGTGCGCCTCGCCCCCGCGGTTGCGACGCTGGAGCAGACGGACGACTTCCTGACCTGGGCGACACTCGGCGTCGTGCTGGGCGGACGGCTCGGCTACGTCCTATTCTATCAGCCCGCGCTCTACGCCGCGCATCCGCTGGACGCCGTCGCCGTCTGGCAGGGTGGCATGAGCTTCCACGGCGGTGCGCTCGGGGTCACGGTCGCGATCATCCTGTTCTGCGCGCGCAACCGCATCCCCATCCTAGGCTTCGCCGACCGCATGGCGGTGGTCACGCCCATAGGGCTGTTCTTCGGGCGCCTGGCGAACTTCATCAACGGCGAGCTATGGGGCCGCCCCGCACCCGAGTGGCTGCCCTGGGCCATGGTCTTCCCACGCGTGGACGCCCTGCCTCGGCATCCGAGCCAGCTCTACGAGGCCCTGCTCGAAGGCGTGGTGCTGTTCCTGGTGATGTGGGCGCTGTCCCGGCGCGAGTCGCTCCGCGCCCGCTTCGGCACGCTCACGGGCTGCTTCCTAGTCGGCTACGGCGTCGCGCGCAGCATCAGCGAGTTCTTCCGCCAGCCGGACGCGTTCCTGGGTTACCTGTGGGAAGGCGCGACGATGGGCCAGCTCCTCTCGCTACCGCTCATCATCGTGGGACTCGGCCTCATCGTATGGGCGCGCCGACGCTCGGCGGTTGTCCGAGGAGGGGCATGATGGAGCGCCTCGACGAGTTCATGGCGCGGGCGAACGCGGCCTATTACGCGACCCACGACCCGTTCCAGGACTTCACGACTTCCCCCGAGGTCACCCAGGCGTTCGGTGAAATCCTTGGCCTCTGGGCAGCGGTCGTGTGGGAGGTGATGGGTCGCCCCGCACCCGTCCTGCTTGCCGAGCTAGGGCCGGGTCGGGGCACGCTCATGGGCGACGCGCTACGGGCGGTTGCGAAGATGGCGCCCAGTTTCCGCGCGGCGCTGCGTGTCCATCTAGTTTAGTCCTCGCTGCGGCTGCGGGCCGAGCAGGCGCGGCATGTCGCGGACGCGATCTGGCACGGGTCGGCGGGCGAGCTGCCGCCTGGGCCGATGATCCTGCTAGCAAACGAGTTCCTCGACGCCCTGCCCATCCGGCAGCTCGTTCGTCGGGATGGAACCTGGACGGAACGGTTCGTCGCGGACGGACGCTTCGTGGAGCGGCCCGCGGCCTACGATGGCGACGACGCGCCCGATGGCGCCACCATCGAACTGGGCGAGGCAGCGCGCGACATGGTCGCGGCGCTCGCGACTCGGCTCGCACGGGAGGGAGGGGTTGCGTTGTTCCTCGACTACGGCCCGGAGCGGAGCGCGCCCGGCGAGAGCCTGCAAGCGATCCGTGCCGGGCGCTTCGCCGATCCCCTGGCATCACCCGGCGAGGCGGACCTCACCGCGCACGTGGACTTCGCCGCCCTTGCTCGATCCGCGCGGGAGACAGGTGCCGCGGCCTGGGGACCCGTGCCGCAGGGCATGTTCCTCGCCCGCCTCGGCCTGTTCCAACGAACCGACCGCCTTGCCCGCACCCAACCGGCCGCTCGCGCGGGGGCGCTGATCGAGGCCGCCCAGCGCCTCGCCGAGCCGGACCGCATGGGCCGCCTGTTCAAGGCGCTCTGCATCGCCCATCCAGCGCTTCCCAAACCTCCAGGGTTCGAACCATGACCGCGGAAGCCCTCTTCGCCCCCGGCCTCGATGGCCGACACGCCTTCTGCACCCGACGCGGCGGCGTCTCCGACGGTGCTTATGCCACGTTGAACTGCGGCCTCTCCGGCGAGGATCGCCCCGAACGCGTGCGCGAGAACCGTGCTCGCGCCGCGCGTGCGGCCGGTGCCGATCCGGCGCGGCTCGTGAGCCTCTACCAAGTCCACGGTGCGGGGGTCGTCACGGTTCACGAGCCTTGGCCGGACAGCGAGCGGCCGCGGGCGGACGCGATGGTCACGCGCACGCCGGGCGTGGCACTCGGGGTCGTCACGGCTGATTGCGCGCCCGTGCTGCTCGCGGATCGGGCGGCGGGGGTCATTGGCGCGGCCCATGCGGGTTGGCGCGGCGCCGTCGCGGGCGTCCTGGAGGCAACCGTGGACGCGATGGAAGCGCTTGGCGCGGAACGGGGGCGGATCGTCGCTACCATCGGCCCGTGCATCGGCGCCCGCTCCTACGAGGTCGGGCCGGATCTGCGCGATGCCGTGCTGGCGGCGGGACACGGTGAGGCGCAGTTCGAGACGGGTGTGCGGCCAGACCGCTGGCTCTTCGATCTCGCGGGCTACTGCGCGCTCCGGCTCGCGCCCATCTGCCGGGTGGAACAGGTCGCGGCGGACACGCTGACGGACGAGGCGCGCTTCTTCAGCCATCGCCGGCGCACGCTCGCGGGCGGGGGACCGCTCGGGCATCAACTCAGCGTGGTGGCGGCGTGATGCGGCGCCTTCTGGTCTTGCTCCTCGCCTTGCCCCTCTGGTCGTGCGGCGACCTGCCGCAACCTTTCCTCGGGCGGCCGGGCGCGACCGCGATGCGCCTCGCCAACGAGACCCCGCCCGCGCGCCTCGCCGTGCCTCCACCGGGAACGGCGCTGCTCGGCAACGAGGCCGCCGTCGCCTGGGCCAGCGACGTGGCGAAGGCGTTGCAGGACAAGGAAGTGCCCGCGATACGAGGCTCGGCTTCTCGCGGCGACTGGTCGCTCGCTCTGTCCGCGCAGGTACGCGGCCGCATGGTGGTGCCCGCCTTCGAGGTGCTCAACCCGCAAGGCAAGGGACAGGGCAGCGTCGAGGGCGCGCCGGTGCCGCTCGCTGCCTGGGCACGCAGCGACCCGGCCACGCTTCGCACGAGCGCCGAGGCCGCCGCGCCGCAACTCGCGGACCTGCTGAACCGAATCCAAGCCGCCCGGCTCAAGGCCGACCCCAACAGCCTCGTCAATCGCTCGGCGCGCGTTTACTTCACCGGCGTCACCGGCGCGCCGGGCGACGGGAACCGCACCCTCGCCGCGCAGATGCGCAGCAAGCTTGCCGAGCAGGGCATCGTCGTGCAGGACACGGCGATGGGCGCGGATTTCCAGCTCGACGGCAAGGTTGCGACGGCGCCGGGCGCGGGTGGGCAGGAGCGCATCGAGGTCCAGTGGATCGTGCAGGACGCGCAAGGGCGCGAGCGCGGCCGCGTCGCCCAGCTCAACGAGGTGCCGCCCGAGACCGTCGCCCGCTACTGGGGCGATGTCGCGGTGGCCGTCGCCGAGCAAGCAGCGGGCGGCGTGGCCGAGGTGCTGGTGCAGGCGGGGGCGACGCATCCCGGACCGGCGCGGGCCGCAGCACCGAAGAGCGGCGGACAACGCTCCCAGGGCGGCGCTTGATGGGAAACGCGGCCATGACAATCCTGTGCCCCGGTGCTAAGGGGCCGGCGCCGAACGATCCCGAAGAGGCCTGATGAAGATCGTCTCCTGCAACAGCAACCGCCCGCTCGCAGAGGCGATCGCGGCGGCGCTGGACTTGGAACTCACCCAGGCCTCCGTCCGCCGCTTCGCGGACAAGGAGATCTTCGTCGAGATCAACGACAACGTCCGCGGCGAGGACGTGTTCGTCGTCCAGAGCACGAGCTTCCCGGCCAACGATCATCTGATGGAGCTGCTCATCGCGCTGGATGCGCTGCGCCGGGCGAGTGCCAGGCGCGTCACCGCCGTGATCCCTTATTTCGGCTATGCCCGGCAAGACCGCAAGACGGGCAGCCGCACGCCGATCAGCGCCAAGCTCGTCGCCAACCTGATCACCCAGGCCGGCGCGAACCGCGTGCTAACGCTCGACCTGCACGCCGGGCAGATTCAGGGCTTCTTCGATATCCCCGTGGACAACCTCTACGCCGCTCCCCTCTTCGCGCGGGACATCCAGGCGCGGTTCCAGAACCAGGCGCTGATGATCGTCAGTCCCGACGTGGGCGGCGTGGTGCGCGCGAGATCGCTGGCCAAGCGGGTCAACTGCGACCTCGCGATCATTGACAAGCGCCGCGAGCGCGCGGGCGTGTCCGAGGTGATGAACGTGATCGGCGATGTGCGGGCGAAGCACTGCATCCTGGTGGACGACATCTGCGACTCGGGCGGTACGCTCATCAACGCGGCCACCGCCTTGCAGGAGAATGGCGCTGCGGCGATCAGCGTGTATGCGACCCACGGCGTGCTATCGAGCGGCGCCGCCGAGCGGATCGCGGCAAGCCCCATCGAGAGCATGACCATCACGGACAGCATCGAGCCGACTGAGGCGGTGCTGGCGGCGGCCAACATCCGCGTCTTCACTATCGCTCCCATCCTCGCCGACGCCATGCAGCGCATCTCGGACGAGACGAGCGTGAGTACGCTGTTCGAGTAGGCGACCTCGACCCGGCGGTGGGCGCCGGAACGACCCTAGTCCTCCAGCAGCTTGTCTATGGTGATCGGCAGGTCGCGTATCCGCTTGCCGGTGGCATAATAGACCGCGTTCGCAATCGCTGCGGCGGTACCAACGATGCCGATCTCGCCGAGACCTTTCACCCCAATCGGACTCACCTTGTCGTCGTGCTCCTCGGCGAAGATCACTTCGATGTCGTGGATGTCAGCGTTCACCGGGACATGGTACTCGGCAAGGTTGTGGTTCATGAAGCGGCCGAGAGTCTCGTCCAGGTAGGTCTCCTCCTCAAGCGCCATGCCGATGCCCATCACCACGCCGCCGATGACCTGGCTGCGCGCCGTCTTCGGGTTCAGGATCTTGCCCGCTGCGACCGCGTTCACGATGCGCATCACGCGAACCGCGCCCAGCTCCTCGTCCACCCTGACCTCGGCGAAGATCGCGGAGTGCGTGTAGCCCGCGTAGCGCGCTTGCGTGATCTTGCTCGGGCTGACTGTCTCAACCGCCTCGACCTTATCCACGCCGCCGGCCTTCATGGCATCCGCGAACGTCACGAAGCGAGATGGGTCGGCGGTCAGCTCGATCCGGCCGCCGCCGAAGCTCACCGTGTCGAGCTTCGCCCCGGCAAGCGGCGAGCTGCCTATCTTCTGGGCGTATTTGAGCAGCGTCTCGCGGACCGTGACGCAGGCAGTGTGCACGGCGGTGCCGGACGAGGCCGCGGTCCGCGAGCCGCCCTCGACGGGTGCTTCCGGCAGCGTGGAGTCGTTGAGCCGCGTCATCACGTCCTTCATAGGCACTCCCAGCGCGTCGGCCGCGATCTGGGTCAGGATCGTGTAGGTGCCGGTGCCGATGTCCGCGGTCGAGGTTCCGACCTCCACCTTGCCGTCCGCTGTCGAGCGCGACGCGGGCGCTCGACTTCACCATCTGCGACTCCCAGATGCCGCTCGCCATGCCCCAGCCGATCAACTCGCGGCCCTCACGCATGGAGCGCGGCTCCGGGTTGCGCTTGGACCAGCCGAAGCGCTCGGCGGCGAGCTGGTAGCAGGCCGCCAGCTCCTTGCTGGTGAACTGCTTGCCCTCGTCCTCGTCCTGGTCGGTGTAGTTCTTGAGCCGCAACTCGACCGGGTTCACCCCGGTCCTGGAGGCGAGCTCGTCCATGGCGGATTCGATCGCGAAGACGCCGATCGGCGCACCCGGCGCCCGCATGTCGCCCGGCGTGTAGGTGTTGATCTTCGACAGCTCATAGGTCAGCGCGACGTTGGCGCAGCGATAGAGCGTCCCCGACCAGTTCACGACCACCTCCTGGTGATCCTCGAACGTCGAGGTGACGGCGACTGCGTCGTGCTTGAGCGCCTGCAGCGTGCCGTCCTGGGCGGCACCGAGCGACACCGTCTGCGTCGTGTAGGGCCGATAGACGATGGTGAACATCTGGTCCCGGGTCAGCGCCACGCGAACCGAGCGCTGGAGCTCCAGTGCCGCCATCACCGTGAGGAAGAGCTGATACTGCGGGCGCAACCCTGAGCCGAACGCGCCGCCGATGAACGGCGATACGACCCGCACGTCGTCCTTCGACAGACCGAACACGCCGCAGACGTAGCTCTGGCTGTTGTTGGACCCTTGGATCTTGTCGTGAATGAGCAGCTTGCCGTCGCCCTCCCACACCACGGTCGTGGCGTGCGGTTCCATCGGGTTGTGGTGCTCGAAGGGGACGGTGAACTCGTTCGAGACCCGGACCGGCGCGCTCTCGAACGCACCTGCCGCGTCGCCGCGCGGCTTCGGCGGCGGATTGATGCCGCTGCGCTTCTTCGGCGGGACGTAGGACTTCTCCCGCAGCTTGGCGAGGTCCGTGGTCGGAGCGGTGGGGGCCTCGGCCTCATACTCGACCCGCACGAGCGACGCGGCGTAGAGCGCCGTCTCCAGCGTCTCCGCCACGACGAGCGCGATCGGCTGGCCGCTGTAGATGATCGTGCCGTCGTAGAGCGGCCGGAAGTGCTCGCCCGGCGGCCCCACCTCGTCCTGATACTTGCTGTTGAGGAAGGCCGTCCGCATCCGGTTCTCGTGCGTGAAGACCTGCACCACGCCCGGCACCCCGAGCGCCGCCGCGGTGTCCATCTTGGTGATCTTGCCCTTGGCGATCGCGCTCGACACGACCGCGCCGTGGAGCAGTCCCGGCGCCTGGAACTCGGCCGCGTAGAGCGCGGCGCCAGTCACCTTGGCGGGACCGTCCACGCGGTCCCGCGGCGAGCCTACGTTCGTCTCGACGTTCGTCAGCATGGGCGTGACCCTCTATAGGATGCGCTTGTCGGTCTGGGACTGCGGCGTGCCGGCCGCGGCCTGGGAGAGCGCGCGGACGATTGCGCGCCGGGCGAGCGGGATCTTGAAGGCATTGTGCGAGTAGCCCTTCGCCCCTTCGAGCACCTTATCGGCTATGGCTTTGAAGCCGTCCTCGCTGGGCGGCTTGCCGCGAAGCATGTCCTCGGCCGCCGTGTCGCGCCAGGGCTTGTGCGCGACGCCGCCGAGCGCGAGGCGTGCCTGCTTGATCGTGCCGCCCTCCATCTGCAACGCCGCCGCCACCGAGACGAGGGCGAAGGCGTAAGAGGCGCGGTCGCGCAGCTTCAGATATGTGTAATTGCGCGAGAAATCCTCGGCAGGAAGGTCCACGGCGAGGATCAGCTCGTCCGGGCGCAGGTTAGTGTCCTTCTGTGGCTCGTCACCCGGCAAGCGATGGAAATCGGCGAACGGAATGGTCCGCTCACCCTGCGGCCCGGTGACGCGCACAGTGGCCGCGAGCGCTGCCATCCCCACGCACATGTCAGATGGGTTCGTCGCGATGCACTTGTCGCTGGTGCCGAGGACGGCATGGATGCGATTGACGCCAGCGATGGCGGCGCAGCCGGAGCCGGGCGCGCGCTTGTTGCAGGGCGTGACCGCGTCATAGAAGTAGTAGCAGCGGGTACGCTGCAGGAGGTTGCCGCCGGTGGTTGCCGCGTTGCGGAGCTGCGGCGAGGCACCGGCCAGGATCGCGCTCGCCAGCAGCGGGTAGCGCTTCTCCACTTGGGCGTCATAGGCGGCAGTCGAGTTCGTCACGAGAGCACCGATGCGCAGGCCGCCCCCTGCGATCTCCTCGATCTTATCGAGGCCGGGTAGGTGCGTGATGTCCACCAGCCGGGTCGGGCGCTCGACATCGTATTTCATCAGGTCAAGAAGGTTGGTGCCGCCAGCGATGAAGTAGGCCGCCCCGTCCGTGCCGTGCTCACGCAATGCGCCCTGGATGTCGGTCGCGCGGTTGTAGGCGAAGGGGGTCATCGGGCGGATCCTCCGTCCTGCTGCATCACCTGCTCGATAGCGGCCACGATGTTGGGGTAAGCGCCGCAGCGGCAGATGTTGCCGCTCATCAGCTCGCGGATCTCGTCGGCCGTGTGCGCCTTGCCCTCGTGGAGGAGACCGACCGCGGACATGATCTGGCCCGGCGTGCAGTAGCCGCACTGGAATCCATCGTGCTCCACGAACGCCGCCTGCATCGGGCTCAGTTCACTACCTTCGGCAAGCCCCTCGATCGTTTGGATCTTGGTACCCTCCTTCATGACCGCGAGCGTCAGGCAGGAGTTCACGCGCACATCATCTACAAGCACGGTGCAGGCGCCGCATTGACCGTGGTCGCAGCCCTTCTTCGTCCCAGTCATGTGCAGGTGCTCGCGAAGGGCATCGAGCAGAGTCGTCCAGGGCGCGATCCGAAGCTGCCGCTCCTCGCCGTTGATGTTGAGCGTGACCGGCCTCTCGGCGGACGCGGTCGAGACCTCCATCATCGTGTCCATGCGTGACCCTCCTCCGACGCCGCGACCCAGGGCGCTCTACGCACGGCGCAACGGGCGGGGGCGTCCTCGTTTCCCAAGCCTCGCAACAACGTGCGCCGCTAAGGGGCACTTGACACCCGCCCGCCATTGAGCCGACGTTGCGCCGATCCGAGGGGCGCCCCGGCAAGGGGCTGAGACGCCGATGGCGGGCGGGACCCCGCGCGCGGCAACCCTTTGAACCTGACCCGGATAGTGCCGGCGTAGGGACGGATGGGCCGCAAGCCCCCGCCCTCCCCGGCTTAGAGGAGCGGCGCCGTGACCGTCCAGCAGAAGCCCAGCGCAGTCACTACCGGCCCGATCATGGGCTCCCGCAAGATTTATGCGGCGCCCGAGGGGCGGCCGGACCTGCCCGTGCCGTTCCGCGAGATCGTGCTCCACCCCTCGGCGCGCGAGGAGGCGGTGCGCCTCTACGACACCAGCGGCCCCTACACGGAGGAAAGCGCGCAGGTGGACCTGGCCGCCGGGCTGCCGCAGCTCAGGGCGCCCTGGCTCGCCGGGCGCGGCCTCGTCCCCGCGACGCCCCGCACCGTACGCCCGGAGGACAACGGGTTCGTGCCCGAAGATCGCCTCGTGCCGCCTTGCCCGGCGGAGCGCACCCTGTTCGCGGGCGCGTCTGGCCGGCCCGTTACGCAGATTGAGTTCGCCCGCGCCGGCATTGTCACCGAGGAGATGCGCTACGTCGCACACCGCGAGAACCTAGGCCGCCAGCGCATGATGGACGGTGCCGAGGCGCGGCAGGCGGACGGCGAGGATTTCGGGGCGCGCATTCCCCAGTTCGTGACGCCCGAGTTCGTGCGCGACGAGGTGGCTTCGGGCCGGGCGATCATCCCGGCCAACATCAACCACCCCGAGCTGGAGCCGATGGCGATCGGCCGCAACTTCCTGGTGAAGGTGAACGCCAACATCGGCAACTCCGCCGTGACGTCAGGCGCCGCCGAGGAAGTTGAGAAACTGGTCTGGGCGATCCGCTGGGGCGCGGACACGGTCATGGACCTCTCGACGGGCCGCAACATTCATAACATCCGCGGCTGGATCCTGCGCAACTCCCCTGTCCCCATCGGCACGGTGCCAATCTATCAGGCGCTGGAGAAGGTGGGCGGCGACGCGGACAAGCTCGACTGGGAGGTGTTCAAGGACACGCTCATCGAGCAGGCCGAGCAGGGCGTGGACTACTTCACGATCCACGCGGGCGTCCGCCTCGCCTACGTGCCGCTCACGGCGCGGCGCGTCACGGGCATCGTCTCGCGCGGCGGAAGCATCATGGCGCGCTGGTGCCTCGCCCACCACCGCGAGAGCTTCCTCTACGAGCGGTTCGACGAGATCTGCGCGATCATGCAGAGATACGACGTGTCGTTCTCGCTCGGCGACGGGCTGCGCCCCGGCAGCATCGCGGACGCGAACGACGCGGCGCAGTTCGCGGAGCTTGATACGCTAGGCGAGCTGACCAAGGTGGCCTGGGACGCGGGCTGCCAGGTGATGATCGAGGGTCCCGGCCACGTGCCGATGCACAAGATCAAGGAGAACATGGAGCGGCAGCTCGAAGTCTGCCACGAGGCGCCATTCTACACGCTCGGCCCGCTGACTACGGATATCGCGCCGGGCTACGACCACATCACGAGCGCGATCGGCGCCGCCATGATCGGCTGGTTCGGCACCGCGATGCTCTGCTACGTGACGCCCAAGGAGCACCTCGGCCTGCCGAACCGCGACGACGTGAAGACCGGCGTCATCACCTACCGTATAGCGGCGCACGCGGCGGACCTCGCCAAGGGGCACCCGGCGGCGAAGCTGCGCGACGACGCGATCAGCAGGGCGCGGTTCGAGTTCCGATGGGAGGACCAGTTCAACCTCGGCCTCGACCCGGACACGGCGCGCGCCTTCCACGATGAGACCTTGCCCAAGGACGCGCACAAGGTCGCGCATTTCTGCTCTATGTGCGGCCCCAAGTTCTGCTCCATGAAGATCAGCCAGGATATCCGCGCCGAAGCCGAGCGGCAGCAGGCGATGGAAGCCAAGAGCGTCGAGTTCGCCGAGCGCGGCAAGTCGCTCTACGTTCCGGAGGAAGCGGCCGAGTAGTGGCGGACCCGCTCGCGGCGCTGGACGCCATGGGCCAGCTCCCGGACGCGGAGCTGGACTTGGCGGACGCGGCGCTGCAATTCGCCCGCGCCGACCTGCCCGGTGCCGATTGGCAAGCCGCTCGCGCGCATTTGTCGGAGTTGGCGCGCGAGGCTGCCGCCCTGTCTGTCGCCGATCTGGCCGCCGCCGATCCGGTGGCCCGCGCGGAGGCGCTCGCGACCCTTCTCGCTGGTCGCCATGGCTATCAGGGCGACGCCGAGAGCTACGACGACCTTGCCAACGCCAACCTGATCCAGGTGGTCGAGCGGCGCCGCGGCCTGCCCGTAGCACTCGGCATCCTCTGGATACACGCCGCCCGTGCCGCCGGATGGGAGGCGCATGGCCTCGACTTCCCGGGGCACTTCCTCGTGGGCCTCGCCGTGGACGATGAGCAAGCGGTGGTGGACCCCTTCAACGGCGGAGGCCTGCTCGCCCCGCCGACGCTGCGCTCGCTGCTCAAGCGGATCGAGGGGCCTGACGCCGAGTTGCGGTCTGCCTCGCTCCGTCCTGTCGGCAACAGGTTGGTCCTGCTCAGGCTACAGAATAACATCAAGCTGCGTCGCCTGCGCGCGGGAGACCTCGAGGGTACGCTGGACTGCACGGCGCGGATGCTGCGCCTCGCCCCTGAAGCGGCAACGCTGTGGCGCGAGGCGGCGCTGATGCAGGAGCGCCTAGGGCAGGTCACGGCGGCGCTCGCCGCATGGAAGCAATTCCTCGTCCTCGTCCCCGAGGGCGAACTGGCAGCCCAAGCGCAGGAGGCCGTGGCGGCGCTGCGGGCACAGCTGAACTAAGCCGCGAATTGCAGGTAGGGAACTCCTCCCACGGTTCCGGCCCCCGCGACCATGGCCTGTGCCTGCGCGACCGTCAGCCCGGCGAAGGTCAGCGACGCCGTCGAGCTGCCGTCGCCACGCATGTCCGCGTGCAGCGTGGCGCCCGTGTAGCCCGGCGCGCCTTGCCCATCTGCCCAGGCGAGCGTGGTGACGCCGGGCACGTAGCCCCAGAGCGTCGCAGTGTCGCCAGCATGGAAGTTCGCAATCGTGCTCCAGACGGTCGCCGTGTCGCGCCCGTCCACGAAGAAGGTGTCCTGGCTCCCCGGCCCTGTACCACCCGAGAGGAAGTTGCTCCCCAGGTTGCCGTCCAGCACGTTGCGCCCGGAGCTGACCGCGAGCGCGTCGTTGCCACCGCCGCCCTTGAGGAACAAGCCGGGCACGCCGCCGCTCATGTCCACGTTGTCCGACCCCGAGTAGATGTACTGCTGCTGCAAGCCCGCCACCGGGCCGCCGTAGGTATCCCCGAGCAGGCCGACGCTGAGGTTGTCCGTGGTGTCGGTAAGGCCGATGTCGGTGCCGGCGGGAGCACCGTAGAGCTGCTGCATCCCGGCGATGTCGGCGATGCTCAGGCCGGGGTTGGTGGTCTGCGCCGTGGGATACATGACGGCAGTGGGATCGGTCGAGTGATTGAGGCCCAGCGCGTGGCCTAGCTCGTGCAGGGAGACCTGGTAGAGCGTCGAGTCGGTTCCCTGCCAGGTGTAGCCCTGGGCGGTGCTCGTCAGGGCGCGCTGGGTCGGATCTTCCAGCTCCACGGTCGCTTGCGTGAACTGGTTGGCCGTCGTCGCGTAGTACGTTGTGAGGCCGATGGTGTCGCCACCGCCACTGTCGGCGCCACCGCTTCCTTCGAGCGCGCCCCAGCCGATCTCGATGTCCGCGGGCGCGCCACTGGCGACCTGCTGGAAATTGATGTTCGCCGCCTCACCCCAGGCAACGAGAGCGGGACTCAACCGTAGTCTGGTAAGGGGCAGTGATCGCGCCGCTGAAGGGCGAGCCGGAGTCGAAACCCCACGTGATCGTATTGCTGGCCCATTTCGGGCCTTCTAACGCGTATTCCGTCACAACCTTCCTCCACGCCCACCTGGATGATACCCCATTTCAGCCCCTGAGGCGAGGAACATTGATGCAGGACGCGGCCGTACTGGACGTGGATCTCGACGCGGTGGCGGCGAACTGGCGCCTGCTCCGCGCGCGGCATCCAGGCGGTGCCGTTGCGGCTGTGGTCAAGGCTGACGGGTATGGCCTAGGGGCGACGCCCGTCGCGCGGCGGCTGCACCGCGAGGGCTGCCTGCACTTCTTCGCGGCGCACCTCGCCGAGGCAGTAGCGATCCGCCCCGATGTGCCGGGCGCCCTCGTCGCGGCGCTCAACGGCCTATGGGCCGGCGACGCGGCGGACTACGTGGCCCACGGGGTCCTGCCCGTGCTCGGGTCGTTGAGTGAGATCGAGGCATGGTCGGCGCACGCGCGCAAACTCGGCCGTCCCCTTCCTGCCCTGCTCCATGTGGACACCGGCATGAACCGCCTTGGCCTGCTGGCGGCGGAGGTGAAGCGCCTGGCGGAGGAGCCGGAGCAACTCGCGGGCATCGCACTCCAGTATGTGATGACCCACCTCGTCAGCGCCGAGACGCCCGACGATCCGATCAACAACGCGCAGCGCGAGCGGTTCGGGCTAGCGTGTGCGCGCCTGCCTGCGGCGCCCCGGAGCCTGGCGAATTCCAGCGGCATCTTTCTCGGCCCAGCCTACGCGTCGGACCTCGCCCGGCCGGGCGCCGCGCTTTACGGCATCAACCCGACGCCGGGCGAGGCGAACCCGATGCGGGACTGCGTGCGGCTGCGGGCACGCATCCTGCAAGTGCGTGACGTGGCGCCGGGCGAGCGCGTCGGCTACGCCGGGACTTGGGTGGCGCCTCGCCCAGCCCGGATCGCGACATGCTCGGTCGGCTATGCAGATGGTTTCCTGCGCGCGTTGAGCAATCGCGGGGAGGCCCGCTTTGACGGCGCCCCCATCCCGCTGGTAGGGCGTGTGTCCATGGACTTGACCACCTTCGACGTGACGAGTGCGCCCGGCGCGCTGCCCGGCGCATGGCTCGACCTGATCGGTCCCGATCTGCCGCCCGATGCCGTGGCCGAGCACGCGGGCACGAACGGCTACGAGATCCTCACCGCGCTCGGGCGGCGTTACCAGCGGAGCTACCGCGGCGCATGAACGGGCTGCTGGACGCGGTCGCCGCGGTCGGGCGCGGCACGCTGCGCGCCGTCCGCAGCGCGGGCGCCGTCGCGCTGTTCGGGGCGGACGGCGTGCTGCACCTGCTGCGGCCGCCCTTCTACCCGCGCATGTTGGGCCGCTCCTTCCTGGAGTTCGCGTATTTCAGCCTGCCCGTCGTGGCGCTCACGGCGGTGTTCAGCGGCATGGTCATCGCGCTGCAGAGCTACACCGGGTTCGCGCGCTTCAACGCCGAGAGCGCGATCGCGGGCGTGGTCGCGCTCAGCGTGGTGCGCGAGCTGGGGCCGGTGCTGGCCGGCCTGATCGTCGCGGGCCGGGTGGGCGCGGCCATGGCCGCGGAGCTGGGCACCATGCGCGTCACCGACCAGATAGACGCGCTCGGCACGCTGTCCACGAACCCCATGAAATACCTGGTCGCGCCCCGGCTGCTCGCGGGCACGCTCGCCCTGCCCTTGCTCGCCATCGTCGCCGACATCATCGGCGTCGCGGGCGGCTTCCTGATCGCGACCGTCAAGCTCGGCTTCAACCCGTCGGGCTACCTCGTGAGCACGGCCAACATCCTGACGATGAACGACGTGGTCGCCGGTCTCGCGAAGGCGGCGGTGTTCGGCTTCATCATCTCGCTGATGGGCTGCTTCAACGGCTACCGCAGCCAGGGCGGCGCGCAGGGCGTGGGGGCGGCGACGACCAGCGCCGTGGTCGCGGCGAGCATCATGATCCTCGCCTTCGACTACGTGATGACCGAGCTGTTCTTTGCGCGATGAGGGGGGCGCGATGACGACGAACGGTGCCTATCCCAAGATCCGCATCCGCGGCCTGCGCAAGCGCTTCGGGGACAAGCAGGTGCTGGACGGCGTGGACCTCGACGTCATGCCCCACACCAGCATGGTCGTCGTCGGCGGTTCCGGCAGCGGCAAGAGCGTGCTGCTCAAATGCGTGCTCGGCCTGGTCGAGCCGGACGCAGGGGTGATCGAGATCGACGGCCAGGACGTGCTGCGCCTCGGCTCCGCCGAGCGCGAGGCTGTGATCTCGAAGATCGGGATGCTGTTCCAGGCGGCCGCCCTCTTCGACAGCCTGCCTGTCTGGGAGAACGTGGCCTTCGGCCTGCTCGCCCGGCGCAAGAGCAGTCGCGCCGAGGCGAGACGGCACGCGAACGAGGTGCTCGCGCAAGTAGGGCTAGACCCCAGCGTGGGCGATTGCTGGCCCGCGGAGCTGTCCGGAGGGATGCAGAAACGCGTGGGCCTCGCCCGCGCCATCGCGGCGCAGCCGGAGATCCTGTTCTTCGACGAGCCGACGACGGGCCTCGATCCCATCATGGGAGCGGTGATTGACGGGCTGATCGTGGACTGCGTGAAGCGCCTCGGCAGCACGGCGGTCGCCATCACGCACGACATGGCGAGTGCGACGCGGATCGGCGACCGGGCGGCGATGCTCTTCGGCGGCAAGATCGTCTGGGAAGGCCCGGCCGCGGACCTCCTGCACAGCGGCAGCCCGCTCGTGGACCAGTTCACGCACGGGCGGCGCGAGGGGCCGATCCACATGGAGCTGCGGCGCTAAGGCCGCACCGCGCCCAGCTCCGGCAGGAAGCCCCGGCCCTCGCTCGTCAGGAACTCGCAGAGCGCCCGCGTGCCCGGCATCAGCCGCCGTTCCGTGAGGTGGACCACATACCACGTGCGCACGATCGGCAGGCCGACGATATCCAGGACGGCGAGCCGGCCCGTGTCGATCTCCATCTCGATCGTGTGCGCTGACAGGAAGGCGATCCCTAAGCCCGCCAGGACCGCCTGCTTGATCGTCTCGTTGCTGCCGATCTGCATGCCGATCCGCGGTGCGATCCCGGCGTCGGCGAAGAACCGCTCCATCAGGCCGCGCGTGCCGCTGCCGGGCTCGCGCACGAGGAAGATCTCGTCAGCTAAGGCTTCGGGCGGAATGCGGCGCACGGGAACAAGCGGGTGGTCGTGGCTGGCAACGACCACGTGCGGGTGAGCCCCGATCTCAGCCGCCTCCACGCCCAGCTCGTCAGGGGGCCGGCCCGTCACCGCGAGATCGAGCGCGTGGCCGCGCAGGCCTTCGATGATCTCTGCCCGGTTGCCCACGACGAGTTGCAACTCCAGCCCCGGATGCGCGCGAGCGAAGGCCGCGAGCGCGCGCGGTGCGAAATACTTGGCCGTGCTGATGACGCCGACGCTCACCGTGCCCCGCTCGGCGCCGGACAGGGCAGCGAGGATCGCAGCGCAGTCCGACAGCACAGCCTCGATCCGGCCCACCGCCTCGACGACCTCGCGCCCGGCCAGGGTCAGCACCATGCCGGAGGGCGACCGCTCCACGAGGGGCAGCCCCGCCTGGTCCTGCAGAGCCTGCAATTGCAGCGTGACCGCGGGCGGCGAGACGTGCAGCGCCTGGGCCGCCTTCGTGACCGAGCCTGTCCGCGCGACCGCCGCGAGCACCCGCATTTGCTTAAGCGTGACATGCCGCATGAGTGTTAAGTTTTCCTAATACAATGCGATAGGAATTTTGAATTCCTTAAGATACGCCGCGACCCTATCATGCATGTCAAGCCGGGCGGCCACTGAGCACGCCTCGGATAGGGAGGGGCCATCCCGTGACCGACCTCATCAGGCTTGAGGACTATCTGCGCGGTGCGGCGGGAGATGAGCCGCTCCGTCACGACGTTGGCCGTGTCATCCTCGCTATCGTCGGCGCCGGTCGGCAGATCGCCGACCTTCTGGCGGCCGGAACGCTCGCCGGAGATCTCGCCGTGCACCGCGGCGATACTGCGTTTGGCGATACCCAAAAGGAGCTGGACCTGCGCTCCAACCAGATCGTGCTTGACGCACTGCGGGCCGCCCCGGTCCGGGTGTTCGCATCGGAGGAGATGGACGATCCGGTCGCCCTTGATCCTGCGGCCAAGCTCGCCGTCGCCGTGGACCCGCTCGACGGGTCGTCGAATATAGACACGAACGCGCCCATCGGAACGATCTTCTCCATCCTGCCCGTGCTCGACGAAGCGACCGGCGACGTGGATCACTTCCTGCAGCCCGGCACGCGCCAGGTCGCCGCAGGCTTCCTGATCTACGGCGCGCAGACCGCCCTCGTGCTCACGCTAGGCGACGGCACGCGCCTCTTCACCCTCGACCGCGCGAGCGGTCGCTTCCTCGCCCGGCCCGCGCCCCTGCGCATGGCGTCGGAGACGCGGGAATACGCGATCAACGGCTCCAACTCGCGGCATTGGGACGAACCGGTGCGCAGCTATGTGAGCCACTGCCTGATGGGCGCTTCAGGCCCGCGCGGCTCGGATTTCAACACGCGCTGGCTCGGAGCCCTCGTCGGTGAGGCGTTCCGCATCCTGCAGCGTGGCGGGATTTACCTCTACCCTGGCGATTCCCGGCCCGGCCACGAGGAGGGACGGCTGCGCCTCACCTATGAGGGCAATCCGGTCGCTCTCCTCGTCGAGCAGGCCGGCGGCGCCGCGACCGACGGGCGGCGCCGCATCCTTGATATACGGCCCGGGTCCCTGCACCAGCGCGTGCCGCTCGTCTTCGGAACGGTGCGCGAGGTCGAGTGCGTCCGCCTCTGCTACGAGCATGAGCGCTCGGCTGAGCCCCACCCACTCTTCGGCAGCCGCAAGCTGTTCCGCACGGGCAGCACCCTGTTCGGAGCGCCCGCATGTCCCTGAAGCACCCGATCATCTCCGTCACCGGGTCCTCGGGCGCTGGCACGACCTCCGTGCGGAACACCTTCGACCAGATCTTCCGGCGCGAGAAGGTCAAGGCCATCTACGTCGAGGGTGACGCTTTCCACCGCTACGACCGTGCCGGGATGAAGGCGATGACGGCTGAGGAGGAAGCGCGGGGCAACAGGAACTTCAGTCACTTCGGCCCTGAGTCTAACTTGTTGGAGGAGCTGCAGGCGCTCTTCGCCGAATACGCTGAACGCGGCACCGGGCGCACCCGGCACTACATCCACGACGAGCACGAAGCCAAGCTCTACAACGCCTTGCCCGGCACCTTCACCGACTGGGAGGACGTGCCTCCAGGCAGCGATCTGCTGTTCTACGAGGGACTGCACGGCGCCGTCGTCCACGGCAACATCAACACCGGGCTGCACGCGGACGTGAAGATCGGTGTCGTTCCGGTCATCAATCTGGAGTGGATCCAGAAGATCCACCGCGACCGGAGCGCGCGGAACTACAGCACCGAGGCGGTAATGGACACGATCCTCCGCCGGATGCCCGACTACATCCACTACATTTGTCCGCAATTCACTGAAACAAACATAAACTTTCAGCGCGTTCCGACAGTGGATACGTCAAACCCCTTCATCGCGCGCTGGATTCCGACTGCCGACGAAAGCATAGTCGTCATCCGCTTCGCCGACCCGCACGGGATAGACTTCCCCTACCTACTCTCGATGCTGCACGGCAGCTTCATGTCGAGGGCTAACTCCATCGCGATCCCTGGCAATAAGCTCGACCTCGCGATGCAGCTCATCCTCACGCCGATCATCCTGCAGCTGATCGAGCGCAAGCGGAGGTTCGCATAAGCGTTGCCAACCTCACCCGGCCATCATTCACACAGCCGCCTAAGCTAGGAGATCACACGATGGACACGAACCCGTCCCCGCCCGACACCAAGGCCGCTACCGTCCGCGGCAAGGACCGCTACGTCTCGGGCGTCATGGAATACCGCAAGATGGGCTACTGGGAGCCCGACTACGTGCCCAAGGACACGGACATCATCGCCATGTTCCGGATCACGCCGCAAGACGGCGTGGACGCGGTCGAGGCGGCGGCGGCGGTGGCGGGCAAGTCCTCCACGGCGACCTGGACGGTGGTATGGACCGACCGCCTCACGGCCTGCGAGAAGTATCGCGGCAAGGCGTATCGCGTGGATGAGGTGCCGAACGCGCCGGGCCAGTATTTCGCCTACATCGCCTACGACCTCGACCTGTTCGAGCCGGGTTCCATCGCGAACCTCACGGCGAGCATCATCGGCAACGTGTTCGGCTTCAAGCCGCTCAAGGCGCTCAGGCTTGAGGACATGCGCCTCCCCGTCGCCTACGTGAAAACCTTCGATGGGCCGCCGACGGGCATCGTGGTCGAGCGCGAGCGGCTGGACAAGTTCGGCAGGCCGCTGCTGGGCGCGACCGTGAAGCCGAAGCTCGGGCTGTCGGGGCGCAACTACGGGCGTGTCGTGTACGAGGCGCTCAAGGGCGGCCTCGACTTCACGAAGGACGACGAGAACATCAACTCCCAGCCCTTCATGCACTGGCGCGACCGCTTCCTCTACTGCATGGAGGGCGTCAACAAGGCCCAGGCCGCGACCGGCGAGATCAAGGGCACCTACCTGAACGTCACCGCCGGGACGATGGAGGACATGTACGAGCGCGCCGAGTTCGCGAAGCAGCTCGGCTCCACCATCGTGATGATTGATCTCGTGATCGGCTACACCGCGATCCAGTCCATGTCCAAGTGGGCGCGGCGCAACGATATGATCCTGCACCTGCACCGCGCCGGGCACGGGACCTACACGCGGCAGAAGGCGCACGGCGTCTCGTTCCGGGTGATCTCGAAGTGGATGCGCCTCGCCGGCGTGGACCACATCCACGCGGGCACGGTGGTCGGCAAGCTCGAAGGCGACCCAGCGACGACGCGCGGCTTCTACGACATCCTGCGCGAGAACCACGTTCCGATGAAGCTGGAGAACGGCGTGTTCTTCGAGCAGGACTGGGCAAGCTTGCGCAAGGTGATGCCGGTGGCCTCGGGCGGCATCCACGCCGGGCAGATGCACCAGCTTCTGCACTACCTCGGCGAGGACGTGGTCCTGCAGTTCGGCGGCGGCACGATCGGCCACCCGCTCGGCATCGCTGCGGGTGCGCAGGCGAACCGGGTGGCGCTCGAGGCCATGATCCTCGCCCGCAACGAGGGCCGCGACACGATGCGCGAGGGTCCGGAAATCCTCGCGAACGCTGCCAAGTCGTGCCTGCCGCTCCGGCAGGCGCTGGATACGTGGGGCGACGTCACCTTCAACTACACCTCGACGGACGCGCCGGATTTCGTGCCGTCCGCCAGCGTCTCGTAAGGCCAGAGTCTCTGGAAGGAAATTCGACATGCGCGTGACCCAGGGTTGCTTCTCATTCCTGCCGGACCTCACGGACGACCAGATCCGTCAACAGGTGCAATACTGCCTCGACAATGGGTGGGCGGTGAACATCGAGCACACCGACGATCCGCATCCCCGCAACACCTACTGGGAGATGTGGGGCCATCCGATGTTCGACGTGCGCGACGCCCAGGCGGTGATGGGCGAGCTGGCCGAGTGCCGGCGGATGTATGGCGACCGTTACATCCGGATGGGCGCCTTCAACTCCACCGCGGGTTGGGAGTCGCTGCGGCTGTCCTTCATCGTCAATCGCCCGGCGGAGGAACCGGGCTTCACGCTGGTGCGGCAGGAGGATGCCGGGCGGATGATCCGCTACACGACCCGCGCCTACGTCGCCGATAAGCCGGAGGGGCAGCGATACGGCTGAGGCCTTCATCTTCTTTCGTCATGGCCGGGCTTGACCCGGCCATCCACGACTTTCCCGCGCCCCCGAAGTCGTGGATGCCCGGCCTACGTCGGGCATGACGAGATGGGGAACGAGGCGGCGATGCGCGTCGTTAAAACTCCTGGAGACAAACCATGTCTGCAACTATCGAGGCCCCTGTCCCCACTACGATTGACCTCCGCCACGAGATGGCCGAGGCCGGGGTCAACGCGGTGCTCGAACAGCTTGACCAGGAACTCGTCGGGCTGCGGCCCGTCAAGCTGCGCATCCGCGAGATCGCCTCGCTGCTGCTCGTGGAGCGAGCACGGCGGCAACTCGGCCTCGCCACCGAAGCGCCGACGCTGCACATGTCCTTCACCGGCAACCCCGGCACGGGCAAGACCACCGTGGCGCTGCGCATGGCCGGCATCCTGCACGCCCTCGGCTTCGTCCGCCGCGGACACCTCATCTCGGTCACGCGCGATGACCTCGTAGGCCAATATATCGGCCACACCGCCCCGAAGACGAAGGAAATCCTGAAGAAAGCGATCGGCGGCGTGCTGTTCATTGATGAGGCTTACTATCTCTACCGCCCAGAGAACGAGCGCGACTACGGCCAGGAAGCCATCGAGATCCTGCTGCAAGTGATGGAGAACCAGCGCGAGGACCTGGTCGTCGTGCTCGCCGGCTACGCGGACCGGATGGACCGCTTCTTCGCCACCAACCCAGGGTTCCGCTCGCGCGTCGCCCACCACATAGACTTCCCGGACTACGAGGACGGCGAGCTTCTCTCCATCGGCGAGAGCATCCTGACCCGGCAGAACTACCGGCTCAGCCCATCCGCGCGCGAGGCGCTCGACCGCTACATCCCGGCCCGCCGCACCCAGCCGCACTTCGCCAACGCCCGCTCGATCCGCAACGCGCTCGACCGTGCCCGCCTACGCCAGGCCAACCGCCTGGTCGCCCTTGACGCGCCGGTCACGGCGGACATGCTGGTCACGATCGAGGCGGCCGACATCCTCGCCAGCCGCGTGTTCCAGCAGGAAGTTTCAAGGGATAGGACCGATGAGTGACCCAATCCTGATCGCACCCTCGATCCTCGCCTCCGACTTCGCCTGCCTCGGCCAGGAGGTGCGCGACGTGGTCGCCGCGGGCGCGGACTGGATTCACCTGGACGTGATGGACGGGCATTTCGTGCCCAACATCACGTTCGGGCCGGACGCGGTCCGTGCGCTCCGGCCGTACACGGACCGCGTGTTCGACGTTCACCTGATGATCGCGCCGGCTGATCCCTACCTGGAAGCTTTCGCCAAGGCTGGCGCCGACATCATCACCATTCACGCCGAGGCTGGGCCGCATCTCGACCGCTCGCTGCAGGTGATCCGCTCACTCGGCAAGAAGGCGGGTGTGTCGCTGTGCCCTGCGACGCCCGAGGACGCGCTGGCCTACGTGCTCGACAAGGTGGACCTGGTGCTGGTGATGACGGTCAACCCAGGGTTCGGTGGCCAAGCGTTCCTGCCCGCCCAGCTCGCGAAGATGGAGCGCGTCCGCACCATGATCGGCGGACGCGACATCCACTTGGAGGTGGACGGCGGCGTGTCCCCCGAGACGGCGGGGGCATGCGCGGCCGCAGGGGCGAACGTTCTGGTTGCTGGATCGGCGGTATTCCGCGGTGGCCGGGCTGGTTACGGCACGAACATTCGGGCAATCCGGCAGGCAGCCTCCGGCGGGCAGAACGACGCCGTGATCGCTCCGGCGGCGTGACCCGGCTCCTCTCAGTCTCGGGATAGCCGCTCCAGGCTGCGTCGGGCCTTACGCTCGTTCGTGGACAGCGGCTCGGGATCTTGCACAGCGACGCCGGGCGGCACGGCATCGCCTGGGTCGCGGTTGGGCCGCTCGCGCCTCCGGGCGCGCCGCTGGCCCATGGCACGGACCTCATCACGCAATTCAGCCATATCTTCGCGAAGCGCCCTGAGCTGTTCCAGCACACCACTGAGGTCAGCACCGGCGTCGCGATCCGGAATGGTAGCTGCGCGCTTGGCCGGCGCGCTCGGCTTGCTGGGTCGGGATGCCATGGCATTGGGACAACGCGGCAGCGGCAGTTTGGATGCGAGCAGGTTGGATGCCGACGCCCCAATCCGCTGCGCGCGTCAGCGCCGCACCGTCGCCGCGTGCGCGCCGAACCAACGATAGGTCTCTTCCAGCGCCGCTCGCAGGCTGTAGTGGGGCCGGAAGCCAAGCTCGCGCAGCTTGCTCACGTCGTAGGCCCGCAATCTCTGGCCGTCCGGCTTCGTGCGGTCCCAAACCAAGTCGCGTGCGTAGCCGGAGATGCCGCTGATCAGCTCGACGGCCTCGCCGATCGGGACGGCCTCTCCCGTCGCGAGGTTGATGGGGCCGCTGAACGCGTCGCCAATCATGCGCATGGCCGTCGCAGCGTCCTTGACGTAGAGGAAGTCCCGCTGCGGCGTCCCCGTGCCCCATACGGTGACGAGCGAGCCGTCCTGCACGGCGCGATGGAACTTCGAGATCAGCGACGGAATGACATGACCGTGCTTCTCGTCGAACTTGTCGTTCGGGCCGAACAGGTTGGTGCTGATGCAGTAGGCGAAATCCATGCCCCACTGGTCGCGGTAGGTCTCAAGCTGGGCCAGCATGGCGCGCTTAGCATGGGCGTACCCCGCCTCCGAGGCGTGCGGCGACCCGATCCAGACCCCCTCCTCCTGCATGGGGAGGCGAACCATGTCGGAGTAGATCGCCGCCGAGCCCATGGCGACCACCTTGCGCGCCCCGGCGAGCCGCGCCGCCTCGACCGCGTTGGTGTTCATGCGAACGTTGTCGAGGTAGGCCTGGCCCTGCGCGCAGGTTCCCCATGATGCCGCTCACGCGCGCGGCCAGGTGATAGACGATGGCGGGTTGGTGCCGCTCGAACGTATCGCGCGTCGCCGCAAAGTCGGTGAGGTCCACGTCCCGGCTCGTCAGCCCGACGACCTCCATGCCGCTGTTCCGTAGTTCGTCGACTAGGCTCAGGACCCATCAACGGCTTGCGCGGACACGGGCGAGTGTGATTCTGAGGCGGTCGGAGGTGTCCCATGTCCGACCTGTTCCTGTCGTCTCTGGCGCAGATGCGCCGCATCCAGCAGCACTTTCCAATGTCGCACGGCGTGCTACGGGCGGACGACTAGGGGGTGGTCAGCGGCATCGTCTTCGTTATCCGCAACGGGCTGCGCTGGCGCGACGCGCCCACCGCCTACGGCCCACACAATACGCTTTACAACCGCTTCGTCCGCTGGAGCCGCATGGGTGTGTTCGACAGCATCTTCGCCGCCCTCGCAACGGAGACCGGCGAGCCGGACCGGATCATCACACACCTGAAGGCGCGCCGGACGGCAGCGAGCCTGCTCAAAGGGGGATACGCCCCACCGCATCGGGCGCACCAAAGGCGGCCTGAACTCCAAGCTGCACGCCGTCTGCGACGGAGAGGGGCGCCCGCTGGTCCTCTTGTCCGAGAGCCAGATGAACAACCACCGCGGTGCCGCGCTGATGCTCGGCGCGCTGCCACAGTCGGCCCGCGAACTCCTCGCCGACCGCGGCTACGACCGCAACGCGTTCCGGGCAGCACTGGCAGCCAAGGGTATCACGTCCTGCATCCCTTCCAAGCGGAACCGCATGCTGCCCATCCCACACGACGCTGCCCTCTGTCGCCAACGCCACACGATCGGGATGATGTTCCGCAGGCTCAAGGACTGGTGCCACGTCGCAACCTGCTACGACCACTGCGCCCACACCTTCTTCTTCTCCGCCATCCTCGTCGCCGCTATCGTCGCCTTTTGACTACGAAGGATGAGTCCTGAGGCTACCACGGCCCTTGCGACGGCTCAGTCCGAGTTTCTGTTCCGAAATATATTGACAACGCGTCCATACGCTAGCAATCTCGGCTGATTAACCAGTCAGACGTAGGCCGCCAGCCTACACAGAATGTAAGGCAGCGCTTTGGTGGAGAGACAGCGCGCAAACTCTGAAGATGGAGTATTTCTATGTCAAATCTTAGGTATAGGCGTTACAAGTACGTGGCTTTTTTTAGCGTAGCTGCTGTAATGTTCTACGGTTTTTCTGTATAAAAGGCTTGTGCCGGCAGTTATACTATAGTTTCTCAGACAGCGGGAGCGGCCCCGTTTTTTAGTTATCTTACACTGCAATATACCGATATTATTACTTCGGTTTCATTCACAGTAGCTCCACAGTCTGGTTCGTACACTCGCCCGATACAAGCTATCTACACAGGTGCTCACCTCAAAGATCTTCTTTCACCCCCCTACCTGTATTTGCCTGTGTTTGGACTTTACGCGGGCGTGGTGAACAATGTGACTGTTGTGGCCCAGTTTTCTGATGGAACATCGGTTGCCAGCAACGTCACAGTTCAGACAGCGAGCTACAGCGATCCACAGTGCCCCCAAATCACGAATCCGCAAGTTACTTAGTATCGTACAGCAACGAGTGATCTGCCATTCGACTATTTCTTATTGAAAAATACGTGTAGTAAACGGGTGCCGGCGATCGTTGACACGGACGGTAACCTGCGTTGGGTTGGTCCAGCGCTCCCGTCAGGCGCCCATCTCGTAAATGCCACCGTGTTCAATGACAATGCGATCTTTCGAAGTGATGGCACCTCGAGAATGCAGAGGATTACACTTCAGGATGACCGCGTTTTGTGGGACAAAGACTTTCAATATGCATTAAACGATGAAAGTCAAAATGTAACCACGACATACGAGCATAACATAGACGTAGGAAGAAATGGCAACATGATTGTTGAAGTTGATACTGGAAATGAATATCTCTCGAATGCACTTAAATTTGACCCTAATGGCAATGTGTTAAAGCTCTGGGATATGTCTACTATTGTCTCGAATGCGATAAAGCGCCTTGGCCGCGACCCGAGTGCATTTGTGCCGCCATCCACCTCCACTGGGCAAGATTGGTTTCACATGAATGCGACGGCTTATTGGTCATACAATAACCATGATTATCTACTCGTCTCTAGTCGCGAGAGCGGGGTATTCGCTGTGACTTATGACGTGCCGTCAGCTAGTAGTGTTGATCCCCTTTGTCCGTCAACTCCGGGTCTTCAGGTTCAGAACCTATGCTGGGTTCTTGGGGATACTACGAAAAACTGGTATAACTATCTGTCGGCATACAGTCTTAGCTTGGGCCCAGATACGATTAACTCTACGTATGCCCCGATCGGGCAGCATGGTATTTCCATCAACTCGGTTGGAAATCTGCTGCTGATGAACGATGGTCTTCAAAGCCTATACCAACCCTATCAGGGTAGCCCAGGTATTAACCGGAATTATAGCTTTGTCAATACATTTCAGCTCAACCCTGGGCAGGCTGCCGGTCCTCGGGCTGTACCGGAGGCTTCCTACTTCCCGTACCCCGCAATTTACAGCGGCATCTGTGGGAGCGTGTACGACTTCAAGGGCGCCCATCTTGTGGACTTCGCGAACGTGGGTCAGTTTAATGCTCCTATCGGATCCCAGCCTACGACAGCAGTTCTTCAAGTCCTTGGACCTTATAATGGAAGCTCTAGTAAGTTCGTCGTTAACATTGTCTATCAGAACCCTTCAAATCCACTCGGAAATCCGCCGTATACAGCCTGCGTGGCGGGATGGAACGCGGTACCAATTGACCTCTCCCATGTCTTGCTTAACTAGAAGCTGTTATGGATTGAGCGGGCCGATGTTCCCATTATGCACAGTGTTGCTGCATGGACTGCTATAGTTTCTTTTATCGCTCCGGATACCAAGACGGCGACGAGCAACAGCGGTTCGACTTCGAGGCGCTGTTTGGATGGCGTGAGATGCACCAGCAGATCCAAAGTCAGCTTTTCCTGGAGATCAAGACGAAGCTGCCTTACATACGCGTGGTTTGCGAGGTGGGCATGGGGCGGGCATGTTTCTGCGCGGAGTGCGCGACTATGGCGTCGAGGGCTACGGCTTCGAGGTCAACCCATGATGCCACGACTTCGCCGTCAAGGAGGTGGGGCTGTCGGTGGAGCTCGGCCTCTTAGACTAGACCATCAACGCACCTATGACCTGATCGCTTCGATCATGGTCTTCGAGCACCTGGAGAGACCTCGCGAGCTGTTCGCGACGATGCGGGACAAGCTCAACCCGGACGGCACCATCTATCTCAGCGTGCCTTTCGTGGGGCGCCAGGAGTAGCCGTTTCTCTGGATGGCCGGAACCAGCCCAGCCGATGCGCCTTCAGACATGTTCTACGACAATGACGTGCACATCACGCATTTCAGCATCGAAGGCACGAGGCGCATGGGGCTCAGCCTTGGGGCAAGATCGGCAGAGCATTTCGTTTCCTGGGACGTCGCCAACCACTCGCCGGGAGCATACCCAGGGGTTCTTTTCCGCTTCTAAGTCCGCCCTCAACCGCTCGCAATCTCGCGTAGGACTGGGCAGGATCGGCGTCGGCTGCTGGTCCTGGCCGTTGGCGTGAGACCACATTCATCGTGCAGCGGGCCTTTCGTCCCGTGCGCGGCCGGGCTATGAGCGCGATTGCCGCATCGGCCAGCCAGGGACACCTCTCTACATGGCAATCCAGAGCCTGGCCATCTTCACCATCTGCTCCAACAACTACGTGCCGATGGCCAAGGTGCTTGTGGAGAGCGCGCGGCGCCAGCATCCCGAGGCCACGCTTTATCTGTGCCTAGCGGACGAGAAACTCCCAGAGTCGGATGCTGTGGCGGGCTTCTACCCGCCGGGCTGCATGGTGATCACGGCGGCCAGCCTGCCCATCCCCGACTTCCGCAGCTTCGCGTTCCGCTACGACGTCATGGAGCTCAATACGGCCGTCAAGCCGACCATGATCCGCCACTTGCTGGCGCTGGGGCACGACGCGGTGCTCTACTTCGACCCGGACATCGAGGTGTTCGCGCCACTCGACAGCGTGCTCGCGCCCTTGCACGAGGGCGCCTCTTTCGTGCTCACACCGCATTTATGCGAGCCTGCCGAGGGCGACGCCTTCCCGGATGACATCGGCATCATGCGCGCCGGCGTTTACAACCTGGGTTTCCTGGGTGTCGGCGCCAGCGAGGAGGCCGACCACATCCTGCGCTGGTGGTCACGCCGCCTGCAATACGAGTGCATCAGCGCCCAGGACCGCGGCATCTTCGTGGACCAGAAATTCATGGACCTGGTGCCGGGCTTCGCGAGCCGCGCGCACGTCCTGCGGGACACGGCCTGCAACGTGGCCTACTGGAACCTGCCGCAGCGCGCGCTGACCGAAGGCGGCGACGGCTGGCTGGTGGACGGGCGGCCGCTGGGGTTCTTCCACTTCAGCGGCATCGCACCCCGCGACCTCTCCACCCTCTCGAAATACACCCTGGCGTTCCGCGGCGGCGCGATCGCGCCGCCGCTGAAGGCCCTCATGCGGCACTACGCCGGTCAAGTGCTGGCGAACGGCTACGGCACCGTGCCGGCGGGGATCTACGCCTACGGCCGCTTCGCCTCCGGCGTGCCTATCCCCGAGCAGGTGCGCCATATGTTCCGCGAGCGGCACCTGGCCTGGTCGGGCGGCGACCCGTTCGAGACGTACGAGGAATACCTGCACCTGCCCATCGCCGGGCAATGGTCCGGCTCCTCGACCGCCGTCATCACCAACCTCATGGAGGACATCCGCCAGCGCGAGCCCTGGCTGCGCGCGAACTACGACCCGGCGACACAGGAAGGGGTCGAGGGCTGCACGGTCTGGTTCGTCAAGGAGGGCCACACCGTGATCGGGGAGCGGCGCCTTCTCGACCCGATCATCGAGCGCGCGACCCGGCGTCCCCCGCCGGGCGAGCACGCCCGGCGCCCGCCCGCGAAGCGTGCCCCGGACGAGCCGGACGTGACCGTGGTCGGCTACCTGCGCCTGGCGCTAGGCATCGGCGAGGCCGGGCGCCAGACCTTGCGCACGCTGGCGCACACGGGCCTCGACGTGCGGGGGCTGCCGATCCAGCTCAACTCCAACTCCGCTCGCGTGGACGATAGCCTGGAGCGGCTCCTCGATACGGCAGCCTCGGCCCGGTTCCAGGTGTTCAACGTCAACGCCGATCAGCTGTCCCAGGTCGTCGAGCATCTCGACCCGGTGCTGCGGCCAGACGCCTACCGCATCATGGTGCCGTTCTGGGAACTGGAAAATCTGCCGGGCCCATGGCTCGGCGCGTTCGACCTGGTGGACGAGGTCTGGGCACCCACACGCTTCATCCAGGCGGCCCTGGCGCGCAAGGTGGCGAAACCGGTGCTGCGGATGCCGTTGCTGTTGCACTTCGAGACGCCGCCCGCGCCGGACCGGGGGCAATTCGGGCTGCCTGATGACCGCTTTTTGTTCTTCTTTGCGTTCGACTACTTCTCGTTCATCGAGCGCAAGAACCCCATGGCTGTGGTGCAGGCATTCAAGCAGGCGTTCCGCGGGACACGCGCCGGTGGTCTATCCAACGCGGGAGCCAAGGTGGGTCTCGTTCTGAAGACACTCAACGCCGAGATCGTGCCGGAGAAAGGCCGGGAGCTGCGCGATGCGCTCCGCGAAGACCCGGACGTGACGCTGATCGAGCGCACGCTGACGCGCGAGGAAACGTTGCAGCTCATCGGCTCCTGCGATGCCGCGGTGTCGCTGCACCGCAGCGAGGGCCTGGGCCTGCTCGTCGCCGAGGCCATGGCGCTGGGCAAGCCCGTGATCGCCACCGACTACTCGGCCACCACGGAACTGGTGTCGCCACGGACAGGGTGGCCCGTGGACTACAAGCTGGTGCCCGTAGGCGCGGGCGAATACCCGTTCCACGAGGGCCAGGTCTGGGCGGAGGCAGATGTGAGCCACGCTGCCTGGCAGATGCGCCGGGTGTTCGAGGACCGGGCAGAGGCCGAGCGGCGGGCGCAGGCCGCCCGGCGTCGCCTCGCCGAGGAATACGGCCTGGACGCGTGCAGCCGGCGCGTCGGCGACCGGTTGCGCGAGCTGGACCGGGAGGCATAGCACCGTGGCGCGCGACGGTGATTTTCCCTTAACGCCCCTTGAGGCGCTTCCCGCGGCGCCTTACGCGCATCAGGGCTTCACCTCCTACAGCCTGAATTTCGAGGACGTGATCCTGCACCGCGCCTTCGCGGGTCGGGAGCGGGGCTTCTACGTGGACGTGGGCGCCGGGCATCCCAGGTTCGAGAACGACACCTGCGCGCTGCATGAGAAGGGATGGGTCGGCATCAACGTGGAGCCGAACGAGGCATTCATCGAGGCGTTCCGCGAGGCACGGCCCAGCGATCGCAATCTCTGCCTCGCACTCTCCGACGCCGAGGGCGAACTGCTCTACCACGAGATTCCCGGCACCGGCCTGTCCACCTGCGACGCCGCACAGGCCGCGGCGCACGCGGCACGGGGGCATGAGATCCGGATGCGCCGGGTGGCCGTCTCGACGCTCGCGCGCGTGCTGGACGAGGCCGGGGCGCCGACCGTGGATCTCCTCAAAGTGGATGTGGAGGGACTAGAGGAGCAGGTGCTGGCTGGCAACGACTGGACGCGCTTCCGCCCCCGCGTGGTCCTCGTCGAGGCTACGTTCCCCGAGAGCCCGGAGCGTCGGCCCACAGGAGTGCGCCAGTTCCTGGAGGAACGCGGCTACCGCCACGCCCTCTTCGACGGCCTCAACGATTTCTACGTCGAGCAGGACTTCGAGGCCCACGGCGCGTTCGCTTTGCCGCCCAACGTGTTCGACGGCTTCGTTCTGCGCGAGGTCGCCGATCTTCATGCCGAGGCCGCGGCATTGCGTGGCGAGTTCCGCTCGGCCCAGACCTACGCCGCGTCGTTGGAGGTAGCTCGCGCCGAGGCGGCGGCGAAGCTCGCCGCTCTCGCGGCCGAACGGGACGGGCTTCGGGAGGGCTTCGGCTCCGCGCAGGCCTATGCTGCGTCGCTGAAGGAAGAGCGGCAGGCGTTGCAAGCCCAAGTCAAGACGCTAGAGGAAGTCCTGGCCGCGGCGCAGGTTCGGGGTGCGCAGGCAGCGACACTGGAGGCAGCGCTCACTGCCCTTCTGCGGGGAAGACGCCCTTCGACCTTGCGGTTCCTAGCAGCAAATGGCACGCCAGCCCTGATGATCCCGGCCAGCGGAGGACGAATCATGGACGTGGCACAGGGAAGCACGGACCCGGGAGCGGCAGCGGAGACTCCGACGACCGACGCCGCGTTAGCCGGCCGTCTAGCCGTCGCGCAGACGGAAGGGCTGCAGGCGGAGAACCGCCGCCTCGGCCTCGACCTGGATGACTTGCGCGAGGAGAACCGCCGCCTGCGCAACGCGGCCGAGCAGATGCGCGCGGAGATCCTTGTGCTGAGCCGCGCGCTGGAGCCGATGCACCGGCTGAACGAGGAGCTGGCGAGTTGGCGGCCTCAGATGCTCGCGCTCAGCGCGGAGGTGTTGACCTGGCGCACCCAGTCCATGGCTCAAGGCTCGGACAGGACTGCCGAGGAGGAACGGCTCCGCGACTCCGAGCAGCAACATCGGGCGCATGCGGAGCAGCTCGCGCAGCGCGTGGATCAGCTCGCGGAGCATGTGCAGGCGATCCACGCCTCATCCTCGTGGCGGCTGACGCGGCCCTGGCGCGCGCTGGGACGACGGTTGCGGGGCCGGCGCGGCGGGGACTAGCTAGCACCGTAGCCGCGCCTGCCCGGCATCGAACGTTCCCTCAAGCCGGGCCGTCTTTCTGTAGAGGTTCGTGCGCCGGGAACCGGACTCCTGCAGATCGTAGGTTGTTAAGGTCGTCAGTTCGGAGTTCCTGCGCGTATCCTTTAATTTTGCGCGGGATCAAGCTTCATCGCTGCCAGGGTTTGACAAAGCTGCCGCCGAAGACAACTTGCTGGCGCAGCGCCGGCGTGAACAGGCTATAAAGCATCCTTGGATCGGGCGCGCTCACTGCATCGAGTGCCGCGCGATGCTCCGGCGACAGTGCGACACCCAACGCGCCGGCGTTGTCAAACACCTGTTCGGCCCGGCTTACACCCATCAGCGCACACGTGATCCCCGGCCGGCCGACCACCCAGGATAGCGCGATGCGGGCTGGGCTCTGACCCGCCTCGTCGGCCACCCGGCGCACCACATCCACGATCGTCCAGTTGCGCTCGGTGAACAGCGTGTCGCCAAACGGATTGGCCCCGTCCAGTCGCTTGTCGTCTTGCGGGCGCTCCTCACTCTTTGCAGCCACATCGCGCGGCAGTCCGCCCGCCCTTGGGCCGGCAGCCTCGACAGCCGCGCGGTCGTACTTGCCCGTCAGCAGCCCATAGGCGAGCGGGCTCCATGGCAGAATGCCCATTCCGAACTCCGCTGCGAGCGGCACATGCTCGTCCTCAATGTCGCGGTTCACCAGCGAGTAGAAATATTGGAGCGCGATAGGTCCCGGCGTACCGCGATGGGCGGCAACCGTCGCCAACTTAGCAACGTACCAAGCAGGCGCATTCGACACGCCCCAATAGCGAATTCTACCAGCGCGGACGAGCGCTGCCATGGTCTCCAGCAGCTCCTCGGCAGGTGTTACCGAGTCCCATACATGAAGCCAGAACAGGTCCACATAGTCGGTCCGCAGCCGACGGAGCGAGCCGTCGAGCGCGGCATTGAGATGCTTGGCGCCGTTGCCGCCAGCATGGGGACCTTGGCCCGCCGCAAACCCCGCCTTAGTCGCGACGACGATCCGGTCGCGCAGGCTCCGCTCGGCGATGAAGCCGCCCAACATCTCCTCGCTGCGCCCGCTTGAATAGACATCGGCCGTGTCAACGAAGTTGCCGCCTGCCTCCACGTAGGCGTTGAAGACCGCCCGCGAGCCGTCCTCGCCCGAGCCCCAACGAGCGGTGCCGAAGGTCATCGTGCCGAGGGCGAGGGGGCTGACAACGAGGCCGGAGCGGCCAAGAGTGCGATAGTTGGTGAGGGACATAGCGGCTCTTTCATAATGATCGATATGAAAGACCTGACATCGCTTGCAGCGCGGTGTCAACTGTTTCATAGGGAGCGATATGAAACAGGCTGAACACGCCGCGCGCCGCAAGACAGGCCGGCCCTTGTCCTTCGACCGCGAGGCCGCGCTGCACCAAGCGATGCTGCTGTTCTGGCGGCACGGCTATGAGGCAACCTCGCTGAGTGACCTGACGGCAGCCATGGGCGTGACGGCCCCGAGCATTTATGGAGCGTTCGGCAACAAGAAGCGGCTGTTCCTCGAAGCGGTCGGCCATTACCTTTCCGGCCCGGTCACATCCGAGCAGATCATCCGAGAGTCTCCCACGGCCCGCGGGGCAGCCTGGGGCTTGTTGCAGGCGGCCGTCGCCGGCTTCACTGGCGCGGATACGCCGCCTGGCTGCCTGCTCGCCAGTTCGGCGATCAGTTGTTCGGCCGCTGCCGCCGATGTCCAGGGCGAACTGGCTGCGATCAGGCGCAGGATCGAGGCGCAGCTGAACGATAAGATCGTTCGGGCCATCGACGCTGGCGAGATGGCTGCTGAGACGGATGCCGAAGCCCTGGCCGGGTACGTCATGGCAGTCATCCAGGGGATGTCCACGCTGGCCCGCGACGGTGCGACGCGCGAAAAGCTTATGCGCGTAGCAGCAACCGCGATGCTGATGTGGCCTGGGTAATCTGATCCGCCACTGCAACGCGCTCATGATTTTCGGATCTAGCGACGCCCACGGCCTCATGCATTCCGTCGCCCGAACATCCGCAAGTCGCCAAGTCCGGCTGTAGCAGCTGCAAGGCTAGCCAGTCGGCCTTGCATACGATTTCCCGTTCCTTTGCTCCCCGGCCCCATGATCGGCAAGCCGTTCACGGCCACCAGCCTCGCGCGGAAGGTGGGCACCGTGTTGGACCATCCCGCCGGCGCACGAAAGCGTCTTCCGTGCGAAGGTGCGAGCCATGGGCGCGGGTGCGCTCACCGAAGACGGTGCGCCTGATCCCTACGACGCTGCCAAGCGCAGCCGCTCCGCCGTGCGCTCGCGGCCGATCAGGGGCAGGAGGTCGCGCAACTCTGGGCCGTGCTCCTCGCCGGTGAGCGCGAGGCGGAGCGGCAGGATCATCGCGCGGCCCTTGCGGCTCGTGCGCTCGCGCAGCGCGCTGGTCCAGCTTTTCCAGACCTCCTCGTTCCAAGGCTCGGACGGCAGCACATCGAGCGCCACGCGGAGATAGGCTTCCTCCCCTTCCACCACGGGCGGGACGATGGTGCCGGCCACCACGTCCCACCAACCGCGCGCCTCTCCGAGCAGATCGAGGTTGCCGCGGACGGCCTCCCAGAACGCGCGGGTGGCGCCGGGCGGCAGGCGTTCGCGCACAGCCTCCCAGGGCAGGGCTTGCAGCGCCCGGCGGTTGAGGACGAGGAGTTGGCTTCCATCGAAGCGCGGCGGCGCGTGTGAGAGCCGCGCAAGATCAAAGCCCGGCGCAAGCGCACTGAGCGGCAGCGGCTCCGGCGCGTCGGGGGAGCCAAGCCGGGCGAGGTAGCCCAGGAGCGCCTCCGGCTCGATCCCGTCCTGGCGCAGCCCGCGCAGCGTGGGGGCGCCGCCGCGCTTGCTCAGCTTGCCACCGTCCTCGCCGAGCAGCAGCGGCAGGTGACCGAAGCGCGCCTGGTCAGGCCGGGCACCGAGCGCCGCCATGATGTCGAGCTGCACGCCCGTGTTGGTGACGTGATCCTCGCCGCGGACGACATGCGTGATCCCGTCCTCCAGATCGTCCACGGCGGAGGTGAAGGTGTAGAGCGGCGTTCCATCGGCGCGGAGCAGCACGGGGTCGCTGACGGCCGTGAGCTTCACCTCGCGCCGACCCAGCACCAGGTCGTCCCACGCGACGGTTCCGTCCGTGAGCTTGAAGCGCCAGTAGGGCCGCTTGCCATTAGCCTCGGCGCGGGCACGCTGATCGGCGGTGAGGCCCAGCATGGCGCGATCATAGATCGGCGGCTTGCCGTGGCGCAGGCGCTGCTCGCGCTTGTAGGCAAGCTCCTCCTCGCTTTCGAAGCAGGGATAGAGGCGCCCGGCCGTCTTGAGGCGCTCGGCGGCAGCGGCGTAGCGGTCGAGGCGGTCGCTCTGCCGGGCATACTCGTCCCAACGGATGCCGAGCCAGGCTAGGTCCTGCTGGATGGCCTCCTCATACTCGGGGCGCGAGCGCGGGCGGTCGGTGTCGTCGAGGCGCAGCAGGAAGCGGTAGCCATTGCGCTTGGCGAGCAGTGCGTTGGCGATGGCCACGCGGGCGTTGCCGGCGTGCAGCAGGCCGGTGGGGCTAGGTGCGAAGCGAACTTTCATTCGAGGTCATATTGTCGCGGGTCGAGGGCGCGCCAATCCCGGTCTTCCGGGTCGGCGGGGGTGTCCGCGAGGATCTGCAGCTCCGCACGGCTCGTCCAGACCGTGCCGATCGGGATCACGACGACCTCCGCGTCCTCGCCATAGGCGAGCCAGGCATCGAGCAGGGCGCGGGCATCCATGCCGGGCTGGCGGCACCGCTCCAGGCTGTCGCGCACGTAGGCGCGGGCGAAACGGGTCGCCTCCTCGGCGTCCGCGAACGGGCCGACCTCCTCCGTGACCCCGTCCTCTGCACCACCCGAGAGGTCGAGGATGCGGACGCGCACGTCATCCATCAGGCGACCAGCCCGGTCATGCCACTAATCCAGTGTAGCCGTTGGTGATGGGGTAACGGCGGTCGCGGCCGAACGCCCGGCGCGTAATCTTGACGCCCGGCGGGGCCTGGCGGCGCTTGTATTCGGCACGGTCCAGCAGCCGCCAGACGCGCAGCACGGTCTGCCGGTCGTGGCCTTCGGCGACGAGCGCGTCCACCCCCTTCTCGCCTTCCACGAGACCCGCAAGGATCGCGTCCAGCTCCTCGTAGGGCGGCAGCGAGTCCTGGTCGCGCTGGCCAGGCTTCAGCTCGGCGCTCGGCGGCTTAGTGATGACGCGCTCGGGCATCACGGGTCCCTCGGGACCGAGGGCGCCAGATGGGTGATTGGCGTTGCGCCAGCGCGCGAGATCGAACACCTCCGTCTTATACACGTCCTTGAGCACGGAGTAGCCGCCGCACATGTCTCCGTAGAGCGTAGCGTAGCCGACGCTCATCTCGCTCTTGTTGCCGGTGGTCAGCACCATGTCGCCGAACTTGTTGGAGAGCGCCATCAGGATCAGGCCGCGGCAGCGGGACTGAATGTTCTCCTCGGTGATGTCGGCCGGCCGCCCCTCGAAGGCGGGAGCGAGCGCCTGCTGGAAGGCGAGCATGGCAGGCGTGATCGGCACCGTCTCGCAGGTGATGCCGAGCAGCCCGGCGCAGGCCGCCGCGTCTTCCAGGCTCTCGTCGCCGGTGTAGGGGCTGGGCATCATCACGGCCGCCACGCGCGACGCCCCTAGCGCGTCCACGGCGACGGCGGCCGAGAGCGCGCTGTCTATGCCGCCGGAAAGACCGAGCACCACGCCGGGGAAGTGGTTCTTGTTCACGTAGTCGGCGAGGCCGAGCATCATGCAGCGATAGACCAGCTCCAGGCGGCCCGGCTCCGGCGGCAGCGCCTGCGGCACGCAGACGAGCAGGTCGCCCTCACGGCGCCACTCGGTCGTGACGACGGCTTCCTCGAAGAAGGGCATCTGCAAGGCGAGCGAGCGGTCCGGATTGACGACGAAGCTGGCCCCGTCGAACACCAGCTCGTCCTGGCCGCAGACCTGGCCGACGAACGCGAAGGCGAGGCCGCTCTCGACTACGCGCGAGACGGCGAGGGCGATGCGCTGTGCCTGTTTGCCCTCCTCGAAAGGCGAGCCGTTGATGCTGAGCAGCACCTCCGCGCCTGTCTCGGCGAGCGTTTCGGAGACGGCGGGCAGCCAGAAGTCCTCGCAGACCATGATCCCGAGGCGGAAGCCGCGGAAGTTCACGGGGCCGGGACTCGGCCCGGCGTCGAACACGCGCTTGTCGTCGAAGACACCGTAGTTGGGCAGCTCGTGCTTGGCGCGCCGGGCGACGATCTCGCCTCCATCGAGCACGAAGGAAGCGTTGTAGAGCCTGCCCCCGTCGCGCCAGGGGCCGCCGACAACGAGTGCCGGGCCGCCATCGGCCGTGTCGGCGGCGAGATCCATGATCGCGGCCTCGCAGGCTTCGGCGAAGCTGGGCTTGCGCACGAGGTCCTCGGGCGGATAGCCGCCGATGCTGAACTCAGGGGTCACGACCAGGTCCGCCCCCTGAGCGGCCGCCTCGGCGCGGGCGCGGCGGATGCGGTCGCGGTTGGCGGCGATGTCGCCCACCGTGAGGTTGAGCTGGGCGAGCGCGATGCGCAACGTCTCGGGCATGGGCATGAAGCTAGTGACCATGAGGGAGGTTGGAAAGGCTCTCGTGGCCGTAGTTCGCGCTACGGCGCGGGTCGTGAGAACAGCCGCTCATCCCACCACACTGGACGATGAAGACTATGCCTGATGGCGGGGAACTCGGGGTGGTCTGGATTGATCAAGACGTTGTGTTCCAATCTCGCAACGACGCTGGGCACGATCAGGAGCACCGCTTGCTTGTCGCGCCGCCACTTATCGCCGAATGGTTTCGAGACAGAGCAGTCCGGGGCGTCCCAGCCCGGCAAATGCGCTGGCTCGACCATCACGTAGGAGACGCCGTTGGGGATCGTGATCTCGATGAAGTGCTGGTTCGGCGGTAGACTGCCGTTGCCTCGGACCAGCTTCTCAATCATCGCCGTTGAGTAGTGCTCGGAGGCGTAGATCATCGAGTTGGCGGCCGTGTTCCAGCGGCCTGGCGAGAGCTTGGACCCTGTCGCGTCGAAGATGGGGTATGTCCCGTCAGGATCGCCGATGCGGAACGCCATGAGGACCCGGTCGAGTCTCTGCGCCGTCAAACGGCTGTGCCGTATTTCAGGCCGCCTAGAATGTTCTCAACGAGCGGTCGCCCGAGTTCGCTCTCCATCACAACGTCCAAGGGAATGCGACCGCCGAGCAGGGGGTGTGGACGGGCCAGGAAATGCCGTGCCGCCTCGTCGCTCCCCCAGAACGTCACGCGCGAAGGTCCAGACCTCGGCGAGCCGAGCAACCTTCGCACCTTCGTTTGCCGACAGGTTCGTGCCCGCCGCCCGGCGCCGGGCTAGAGTCGCACGCGGGACCAAGCGGAAGGCAAACGCGCGATCCTGCGGCGCCACGCTTCGGACCACATGGTCCAGCGCCGAGAGCGGCAACCCCTTCGCTACCTCGTTGGCCAAGTCCAGCCGTGACAGCCTGCCGCAATCCTGCGGCACGATGTCGAGCATCTCGGCAACTGCTCCGGCACTCACCATTGGAGTCTCCTCTCAATTGAGACAGGATATGGTTTCATCTGAGCAGAAGCAAGCTTGCATGGCCATGCAACGCTGAGCGCACCCAGGTTGGCAGAGCATCGCCGCAACGCGCTATGCTCCCGGCCAGGCCAGACAACCGCAAGGACCCCCTATGAAGCTCTACTACGCCCCTGGCGCCTGCTCGATCGGCATCCACGTCCTCCTGGAGGAGATCGGCAGGCCCTACGAAGCGGTGAAGCTCAGCTTCCAGAACGGCGAGCAGCAGCGCCCGCCCTTCACCGACATCAATCCCAAAGGCAAGGTGCCCACCCTCGTGCGCGACGACGGCACGGTCATCACCGAATATCCCGTGATCGCGCACTGGCTGGCCGAGCGCTTCCCCGAGGCCGGCTTGCTGCCGAAAGATGAGGAGGCGAAGCTGCGGGCGGCGGAGGCGACGGATTACTGCGTCGCGACCATCCACATGCAGGGCTTCAGCCGCTTCTTCCGCCCTGGCAACTTCGCGCCTTCCGAGAGCGACCACGACGCAGTCAAGGCGCGCGGCAAGGAGTTGATGGCGAAGGGATTCACCATCATGGACCAGCGGCTCGGCGGCAAGGACTGGGTTGCTGGCGATTACTCCTACGCGGACAGCGCCTTGTTCTACGTGGAATACTGGGGCGGCAAGCGCATGGGGATGCAGCTCCCCGCGGGCTGCGCCGCGCACCTCGACCGCATGATGGAGCGGCCTGCCGTGCAGCGGATGATAGAGCAGGAAGGGCTGTCCTCGTAGTGCTGACCCGGCAGGCGTTCTGGTTCCTCCGCCATGGCGAGACGGACTGGAACGCCGAGGGTTTGTCCCAGGGCAACGTGGACGTTCCCCTGAACCCTCGCGGCGTTGCCCAGGCACGGTCGGCGGCCGAGGCGTTGCGCGAGCGGGGCATCCACAGCCTCGTGGCCTCGCCGCTCTCCCGCGCGCGCGACACGGCGGTTATCGTCGGCGACGTGCTCGGCCTTGCCGTCGAGGTCGAGCCGGATCTGCGCGAGGTCGCGTTCGGCGCCCAGGAAGGTCAGCCCATGGGCGACTGGTATGACGATTGGATCGCGGGCGGTTTCACGCCGCCGGGGGCCGAGACGTTCACGATCCTGCGCGCCCGCGCCACGGCCGCAGTCAACCAGGCGCTGCAGCGCGAGCCGCCCGTCCTCATCGTTGCGCACGGAGCCTTGTTCCGCGCGCTGCGCGCGGAGATGGGCCTGCCAGTCAACGAGCGCACGCCGAACGCCTTGCCCCTGCTCTGCAAGCCAGGTGCGCCGGGCGCGCCGTGGATACTCCGTGTCGCTCTGGTCCCGGCCGCGGAGTTCCTATAAGAATAGACGGCAACAAGGCCGGTGCGATTAGGCAACATTTTCCTGTCTGCCGCGCTCAACCAGCCCATTGGGCATCAACGAGAGGACAACGTCATGCGAGCCATCCTGATCCCAGTCACCTTGATCGCTGCCCTGGCCACGGGCGTGGCCGTCGAGCCGGTGCAGGCCAAGGGCTGCATCAAAGGTGCGATCGTCGGCGGCATAGCCGGCCACATGGCACATCATGGGGTGCTCGGCGCCGCTGGGGGCTGCGCCGTAGGCCGTCATATGGCGAACTCGCGGGCGCGCCAGCAGGAGATGCAGCAGAACCAGAGCCCGGCGATGCAGCAGAACCAGGCTCCGGCAGACAACGGCGCACCCGCGACACAGAACCAGTAGGGCTATCGCCAGGGCCTGCCGGACTGCAACGAGGCCGGCAGGCCCCGAAATGGCCGCATACCCCGGCCTTCCCCGTGCCATGATCCCCGGCTAGGCCAGGGTCATGCCCATCTTCCTTGCAGTGCTCGCTGGCGCTGCACTCTTCCTCTGGCCCGCCTTCCTCAACGGCTACCCGTTGCTCTTCAGCGATACGGGCGGACTGCTCGCCATGGCGCTTGAGCCCAGCATGGGCTGGGACAAGCCATGGATCTATGGCCCGTTCCTGTTCCTGCTCCACGGGCGCACGACGCTATGGCTCGCGGCGGCCGGGCAGGCGTTGCTGCTCTCCCACATGCTCTGGCTCGCCGCAAAAGCGGTTCGGTCCTGGTCTCCGACGCTGCACGTCGCGCTCTGCGCGGTGCTTGCCTTGTTCACTGCAGCGCCCTGGTTCGCGAGCCTGCTCATGCCGGACGTGTTCGCGCCGATGGTAGTGCTGTGCGTGTTCGCCCTTGCGTGGCCAGAGCGGCTCAGTGGCCCGGAGCGGGGGTGGGCGGCCGCCGTGGGAACGCTTGCGGTCGCGGTCCATCTCGCGCATCTGATCCTCGCCGCCGCGTGCATCGCGCTCGCCTTCGCCGTGCGCCGCCGGACGATGCCGTGGCAGGCGGCACTGCGGCTGATTTCGCCCCTTTGGGCGGCACTTGGGCTGCTCGTGCTCACCAATATAATTGGCAACGGAGTGCTCGGGGTCTCACCTTACGGTTCGGTGTTCATGCTCGCTCGCCTCGTCGCGGACGGTCCTGCGCGCCAGGTCGTGGACGCACGCTGCCCGACAGCCGGATGGCATCTCTGCGCGTGGAAGGGGCGACTGTCGGGCGACAGCGACGCGTTCCTCTGGGCGCGGGAAGGGCCGGTGTGGGACAATGACCGCTACGGGCCGATCCTCTTCGCGCCCGAAGCGGGCCGGGTCGTACGGGAGACCGTGCTCGCGCACCCGGCCGAGGTCGCTGGTGCGATGGCAAGGAACACGGCGCTGCAACTCCCGCGCGTGGATCTCGGTGACACGCTCGGCCCGGACTACCTGGACCTCACCGTGCTGCCCCGCCTGCGAACCTACTTCCCGGCCGCAGAGGTCGCGCGCTATCAATCGAGCTTGCAGGCGCAAGGGAGGCTGCGCGCCCTGGTCGCGCCACTGGCTTGGCCGCAACGGATTGCACTCGTGCTAGGCCTGGGCGGCACGCTCTGGGCGCTCACTCGGTGGCGACGGGATGCCCGCCTGGCGAGCCTCGCGCTGCTCGTATTAGGCGGTCTGCTCGCCAATGCCTTCAGCACGGGCGCGCTGAGCGGCCCGCACGACCGCTACCAGGCGCGGATCGCCTGGTTGCTGCTCGTGCCGCCGCTGCTCATGCTGCCTGCCGGGCGGCCTCGTCGGGCGGCAGACGCACGAGTGCCTCGTAGTCGTGAAGCAGTCGCTCCGTGATCGGGCCAGGCGCGTAGTGATGATCGCCGATCTGGCGGACGGGCGTGACCTCGGCCGCGGTGCCGGTCAGGAACACCTCGCTCGCGCGCGGCAGCTCGCTCTCCTCGATGACGCGCTCCACGACCTTGATCTGGTGCTTGCGGGCGATGCCTATGACCGTGCGGCGCGTTATGCCATCAAGGAAGCAGTCGGGGTCCGGGGTGTGCAGCTCGCCGTCCATGACAAAGAAGATGTTGGCGCCCGTGGCCTCGGAAACCTTGCCACGCCAGTCGAGCATGAGGGCATCGTCGAAGCCTGCCGCCTCGGCGGCGTGCTTGCTCAGCGTGCCAATCATGTAGAGGCCGGCGGCCTTCGCGGCGGTCGGCGCAGTCTGTGGGTGCGGACGGCGCCAAGGGGCCATGCCGAGGCGGACACCTTTCATACGGTCGGCGCCGAACAGGTTCGGCCAGGCCCAGGCGGCGATGGCGAGATGGATGGAGGTGTTGTGCGCGGAGACGGAGAGCTGCTCGGCGCCGCGCCAGGCGATCGGGCGCACGTAGCCGTCCTCCAGCCCGTTCCCGGCGAGGACCTGGCGACACGCCTCGTCGATCTGCTCCGCGCTCCAGGGAATCCCGAAACCGAGGATGCGGGCGCTGTTGAGCAGACGCTCGGTGTGCTCGCGGAGCTTGAAGATGTGGCCGCTGTAGGCACGCTCGCCCTCGAAGACGCCGGAAGCATAGTGCAGCCCGTGGGTGAGGACGTGGAGCTTGGCGTCGCGCCAGGGCACCATGCCGCCATCCATCCAGATCACGCCGTCACGGTCGTCGAACGGGACCAGGGCCATCCCTTCCTCCCCCTAATCAAGCAGTTGGGCAAGATTGTTGCTTGAACCAAGCTGACGGTATAATCGAGAGTCGAATATGTCAACGAACCTGACACAAAATAGATCGCTGGCTGCCATGCCGGAGGCGCGGGGCGGACCTCGGGGGGAGGCGCAAGCGAGCCTCCTGTTCCTGCGCGAGGAGCAGCTCCGGCTGGCGCAGGACCTGCTGTTCTTCGCCTACCGCGATTTCACGGGGGCGGCGGATCAGGTCCTGGAAGAGCTGGGGCTGGGACGCGCGCACCATCGGGCGCTGCACTTCATCGGGCGCAACCCCGGGCTTCCGGTGGGCGAGTTGCTCGCCATCCTGCGCATCACCAAGCAGAGCCTTGCGCGCGTCCTGTCGGCGTTGGTCGAGCAAGGGCTTGTCACGCAGGCAGCGGGGCGGAGCGACCGGCGGCAGCGCCTGCTGCACCTCACGGACGCCGGGCGGGCGCTGGAACGGCGCTTGTTCGAGGCGCAGCGGGAGCGGCTGCTCGCGGCATTCCGCGAGGCGGGCGGCCCTGCCGTGGAAGGGTTCCGCCGGGTGCTGCGCGCCATCGCTGAGCCGGATGCGCGGGCCTTCCTCGACGCTGAGCCGGACCGGGCGCCGTCCCGATGAGTGTCGCGCCGAAGGTGCGCCGATGAGTGTCGCGCCGCAGGTGCGCAAGTGAGCGCCGAGGCCGAGGCGCACGTCCTCGTCGTGGATGACGACGTGCGGCTGCGAGCGCTGCTGAGCCGATATCTCGGCGAGCAGGGATTCCGCGTGACCGTCGCCGAGGATGCCCAGGACGCACGGGACAAGCTGCGCTTCATGCAGCCGGACGCGATGGTGCTCGACGTGACGATGCCCGGCGAGAGCGGGCTCGCGCTGACGGAGGCGCTGCGTGCCGGGCGGAGCACGGTGCCGGTGCTGCTGCTGACGGCGAGCGGGGCGCCGGAGGACCGCATTCGCGGGTTCGAGGCGGGCGCTGACGATTACCTGGGCAAGCCCTTCGAGCCGCGCGAGCTGGTGCTGCGGCTGCGCGCCATGCTGCGCCGAACGGTGTCGGTACCGGAGCCGACCGGGCCGCTGCGGCTTGGAACACTGGAATTCGACCCGGCGCGACTGCTGCTCAGCGGGCCGGATGGCGTTGTCCATCTCACGGGAGGCGAGGCGCAGCTCCTTGCCGCCCTTGCCCGGCGTCCAGGAGACACCTTGTCGCGTGAGGAGATCGCGGAGGCGCTGCGCATGGACGACGCGGGCGAGCGCGCCATCGACGTGCAGGTCACGCGGCTTCGCCGCAAGATCGAGCGCGACCCGCGCGAGCCGCGATTCCTGCAGACGGTGCGTGGCCGCGGCTACGCGCTGTTTCCGGGGACCTGATGCGGCTCCAATTGCCCTCGCGGCTACCCATAGCCCTGCCAATCAAGCAATTCCTGCCGCGTGGGCTGTTCGGGCGCAGCTTGCTGATCGTGCTCGTTCCGCTGCTGGCCGTCCTGGCCGTGGCCTACAGTATCTTCTACGGCAGCCATCTCGACATGATCTCCCGGCGCCTCTCCGGTGCCGTGGCCGGCGAGATCGCGGAGACGGCGGACCTGCTGGAGCGGTATCCGCTGCCCGACGACCAGGAATGGACCCTGCGCGACGCCTGGCTCACCTACGAGATCCCGATGCGGGTGGCATCGGGCGCGGTGCTGCCGCCAGACACGCACGTGGACCAGATCGGGCCCATGGACGATGACCTCGCTGCGGCGCTGCGCGAGAAGGTCGGCCGACCCTTCGTGATGGATTGGACGAGCGATCCGCGCTACGTGCTCGTCCGCGTGCAGCTTCCCCAGGGGGTGCTGGAAGCGGAGGCGCCGCGGAAGCGCCTCTACGGGAGCGCGCTCTACATCTTCCTGCTCTGGCTGCTGGGGACGGCCGCGCTGCTGTTCGCGCTCGCGGCGCTGTTCCTGCGCAATCAGGTGCGGGCTATCCGCCGTCTCGCCTACGCCGCGGACGCCTTCGGCAAAGGGCGCGATCCGGGCGAGTTGAGACCCGAGGGCGCCGCCGAGGTGCGACAGGCCGCGACCGCGTTCAACCGGATGCGGGAGCGACTGCTGCGCTTCGTGCAGCAGCGCACGGAGATGCTGGCCGGCGTCAGCCACGACCTGCGCACGCCGTTGACCCGGCTGCGGCTGGCCCTCGCCATGCTGCCCGCCGACCCGGCGCTGGGCGCCGAGGTGGCCGAGATGACGACCGATCTGGACGAGATGGACCGCATGGTGGGCGGCTATCTCGCCTTCGCGCGCGGCGAGGGCGAGGAGCCGGCGCGCGAGGTGGACCTCGCGGCGCTGCTGCAGGAGGTGGCGGGCGCGGCGCGGCGGAGCGGGGCGGCGGTCGAGCTGGAGGCGCCGGACGCGCTGAGCCTCACGCTGCGCGCGGATGCGGTGCGCCGGGCGTTGACGAACCTAGTGGACAACGCCCGGCGCCACGCGCGGCGCGTGCTGCTCGCGGCGCAGCGGCAAGGACGCACCGTGATCGTCACCGTGGACGACGACGGACCAGGCATCCCGCCGGAGCGGCGGGAAAGCGTGTTCCGGCCGTTCGAGACAGGCGCGCGCGGCGGCACGGGATTGGGGCTGACCATCGCACGCGATATCGTGCGGGCGCACGGCGGGGACATCGAGTTGCAGACAAGCCCGATGGGAGGACTGCGGGCGCAGGTCAAGCTGCCGGTGTGATTCCTGCGGCGAAAATCCGAACCTCGCGGATGCCACTTGGAAGCTCCCGCATAGGTAGGACATCCCCGCAACCCTCCCGCAACAGTCGCCCTATAGCGTCCCCCGCGTAAGCAGGAGACTCGCCGATGATATTAACGATGCACGCACCGTCCCCTGACGAGCGTTATGAGGCGATCCGGGCGACCAACACCAACGTCGCGCGGATCGCTGAGACGACAGGCATCAAGCCGCGAAACATCCAGAAGGTGAAGGACCACATCTTTAACGAACTTCATCTCCTCGACAGGTATGTGTACCTCGGCGAACCTGCCGAGTTCCGCAGGTTCGACGCTGATCTACGGATAGTCGCTGCTTGGGAGCGATTGCAGGCCGGCACGTTCACGCCGCAGGATCTGCAACTCCTGCTGCATGAGACGGCCGAGGCGTGGTATATGCGGCAGCACGGCCCCAGCTACACCGCGGCGCACGACGTAGCCCATGCTAGGTTCCCGTCACCGTTGGCCTTATCACCTGCGAGGTAATCCATGCGGTTCACTCGGCGCGGCGATCTGATCAGGGTCGTGCACATCACTGGGCCGACGCACAATTTGCTTGGCCTGCAACTCGCGACCGAACCCATAAGTGCCGAAGTCGAGGAGCTGGACGCGCCTGGCACAAGGCAACTCGAAGCGGCGGACGTGCAACGCGAGGTGTGCGCAGGCGTCGAGGACGCGAACGCGGCCCTGGGCACTCGCTTTACGGTCCAGCGCATCCAATTCGTTCCGTCGGATAGCGGTCCCGCCAGCTTCTACCGCGATCTCGCCCACGCGATCGTGCAGCACGTCGCGGAGAAGACTGGCACCGAGCATCCCTTGCAAAGGACTGGGTAGATCGGGCCGGACCCGCTGGCCTACGCCGAGGCGGCTACTTGCGCTGCCCCCTGCCCTTCCCCGCCCGGCGCCAGCGCCGCGGCGACTGCGTCGTCCACAGTCTCCAGCCACACGAAGCGCAGCGTGTCGCGCGCACTGGCCGGGATATCATCCCAATCCCGGCGGTTGCGCGCCGGCAGCATAATCGTGGTGATGCCAGCACGCGCTGCGGCGACGACCTTCTCGCGAATGCCGCCGACCGGAAGCACCAAGCCGCGCAGGCTGATCTCCCCCGTCATAGCGACCGCCGGGTCCACGGCGCGGCCGAGCATGAGCGACGCGAGCGACATGAACATCGCCACTCCCGCCGAGGGACCGTCCTTGGGAATGGCTCCGGCGGGCACATGGACGTGGATGTCGCCGCTCTCGAACAGTCCCGGCTCAATGCCGAGATGCACGGCGCGGGACTTCACCAGGCTGAGTGCTGCCTGCGCGCTCTCCTTCATCACGTCGCCGAGCTGGCCCGTCAGGATCAGCTTGCCGTTGCCCGGAATCCGGGTGCTCTCGATGAACAGGATGTCGCCGCCGACCGGCGTCCAAGCTAGGCCAGTCGCGACGCCGGGCGATGCGGCGCGGCTTGCTACCTCCCGCTCGAAGCGGCCGGCGCCGAGGATCTCGCGCACCTGCTCGGGACCGACCCGGATCGGCACCGCGGCGCCCTCGGCGACGCGAACGGCGGCGAAGCGGAACACCGCCCCGATCTCGCGCTCCAGGTTCCGCACGCCGGCCTCCCGCGTGTAATCGCTGATGATCGCGTTGAGCGCGTCGTCGATGATCTCCACCTGCCCTTCGGCGAGGCCGTTCTGCGTCTGCTGGCGCGGAACCAGATAGCGGCGCGCGATGGCGAGCTTCTCCTCCGCCGTGTAGCCGGAGAGCTGCACCACCTCCATGCGGTCGCGCAGCGGGCCGGGAATGGTGTCGAGCTGGTTGCCCGTCGCGATGAACAGCACGCGGCTGAGGTCGAACGGAACGGCGAGGTAAGCGTCGCGGAACGAGTGGTTCTGCTCGGGGTCGAGCACCTCCAGCATCGCCGAGGCCGGGTCGCCCTGGAAGCCGCCGCTGCCGAGCTTGTCGATCTCGTCCAGCATCATCACGCAGGCGCGCGACCCGGCCCGGCGGATCGCCTGGATGATGTTGCCCGGCAGCGCACCGACATAGGTGCGCCGATGGCCCCTGATCTCGAACTCGTCGTGGACGCCGCCCAGGCTGACCCGCACGAAAGGCCGACCGGTCGCGCGCGCGATGCTCTGGCCGAGGCTGGTCTTGCCGACGCCGGGCGGCCCGACGAAGCACAGGATCGGTCCCTTGCCCTCCGGGTTCAGCTTGCGGACGGCCAGGAACTCCAGGATACGGCGCTTGATCTTGTCGAGATCGAAGTGATCCTCGTCAAGTACCTGGCGCGCCTGCGCGATATCTATGGGCGGCTGCTCGCCCAGCTTCCAAGGCAGCTCGGACAGCCATTCGAGGTAGGTCCGCACCATGCCGACCTCTGGGCTCGCCTCCGGCATCCGCTCCAGCCGGCGCATCTCGCGGTCGGCCTGGCGCTTCACATCCTCGGGCAGCCCGGCTTCGTCCAGCGCGCGCCTGAGATCCGCCAGCTCCGGGGAGCGGTCGTCGTCCTCGCCCAACTCCTTCTGGATGGTCTTGAGCTGCTCGCGGAGCATGAACTCCCGTTGCCGGCCTTCCATCGTTTCGCGCGTGCGCTTGCCGATGTCCGCGGACAGGCGCAGCACCTCCAGCCGGTACGAGAGGCGCCACAGCACGCGATCCAGCCGCGCGCGCAGCTCCACGGTTTCTAGGACCTCCTGCTTCTCGGCGGGGGAGAGGTCCAGCAGGCTCGCCACTAAATCGGCCAGCAGCCCAGGGTTCGGTAGGTTCTGGACGGTCGCGACCAGCTCGGGCGGCACCTGCTCGATCAGCCGCAGGGTCTCCAGCGCGCGCTCACGGAGCTGGTGGGAGCGCGCCTCGACCTCGGCGCCGCCCGCCTCCGGCTCGGGGATGCGCTCGACACGCGCGGCGGGATAGGAGAGACCCTCGACGGGCGCCAGGAGGCGAACGCGGCCGGTGCCCTGGACGATGGCATGGTGCGAGCCGTCTGGAGCCGTGACATAGCGCAGCAGCCGGCCTTCCGTGCCGATAGGATAAAGATCGGCGAGCGCGGGCTCCTCCACGGCCGGGTCGCGCTGCAGCACGACGACGACGTGCCGCCCGGCGCGCGCTGCTTCCTGCAGTGCCGCCACCATGGCCGGGCGCTGGGCGACCAACGGCACGACAACTCCGGGGAACAGCACGGTCTCGCGCACCACGACCAGGACGAGGGTGTCGTCAGGCAGCGCGGCCTCGGCGGGAACAGGCGGGGGCGCGTCCATCAGCCGAGCTTTCGTAGAACTATTGTAAGGCAGCCATCCACCAGGTCGCGCCGGGAAACCTCGTAGGCGCCCGGCGGAAGCGCGACACGGCGCTCGAAGTGCCCGTGCGGCAGCTCCATCCGGTGAATGCGCGCCGGGCGCGGCACCGCTGGCAGCCGTCGGGTTCCGATGACCGCGATCTCGCCGCGTCCGATCACCAAGTCCACGTCGGCCGCGCGCACGCCAGGCAGGGCGGCGACAAGGATCAGCTCGTTCGCGGTTTCCAGGAGGTCCACAGGCGGCTCCCAGCCGCCCAGCGCAGGACGGAAGAACTCGCGGTGCAGCCGATCCGCGCGCGCCACGGCGGCGAGCGCGTCGGCCCACATCAGGTCTGCGGCGGTCCGCGGCACGGCAACCCCTCCCATGCAGGTGCGGCGCCAACGCTAGCACTCCCGCACAGTTGCGCGCGACGATGGCGCAACTCGGCCACTCCTGGCCGGTTTGGGACCCGCATCCGCGAGTTCGGGGATCGGGCCATGCTGAGCGAAGACGTGCTGATGCCTGACATCGCCGTGGGCCACTGGCGCAACCTGCAAGCGCTCGTGCTGCAATCCGCGAGCGCGAGACCGCGCATCATCGTCATCCACGACGAGGGAAAGCTGCTCAAGCTCGCCCATTCCGCAGATCAACGGCGAGATGAACTGGTTCGGCTTCCCGCGCCGTATCGTTGAGGACCCGGCGCGCTGCTCTCGCCGCTGCGCGGCACGGAGAAGCACGCCCTGCACGCGAAGGGCACGGTGGCCGCGACCTCGCATCGCATCGGGCAGGGTCGGATCGTCCATCTCACAAACCTCGCCCACCCAGCCCAAGCCTTGGAGGCGGCCTTGCAGGGACTCGATCTGCCGCGCCTGCGCAAGAACGACGCGAGGCTCGTGGCGGACGATGTGCGCGGCGTGGTCCTGCCGCGGGGGCACCAGCTCGCGGAGGAATGCTCGCAGGCGCTCGCCCAGGAGTATCTCCGCTTCTTCACGGGATAGAGAGGCAGACCGCGTCAGATCAGGCACAGCTCCCGCAACTGCCGCAGCAGTGGCTCCGGGAGGCCATCCGCATCGGTGGCGTTCTCGGGAACGTCGAGGGGCGCCGCCTCGGCTTCCAGGTAGCGCCAGCCCTGAAACGCCCTCATCGGCCGTCCCAGCACTGGCACCAGATCGCGGTCGAGCACGAAAGCGCAGCAGCGCGAGCCGTCCTCGTAGGCGGCTTCGGCAATGTCCAGCACGCGCTGCCGCACCACCATCGCGCCACCCACGACCCAGTATAGGCTGCCGCCCGCGAGGATCTCGTCCCGCCGCCGCGGCTGGTTGCGCGTGAGGTGCCGCAAGGGCACGCGCTTCGCCTGCACCCGGCGCAGATGCGCCACGTCCCGGACGCCTACGGCGAGCTTGGCAAGGTGAAGCATGGTCTCCATGGTGGGACCCCGCAGCGATTCCCGCAACTACGGTTGCGGCTGTTGCACTCCTGGCCTGCGTCCCGCACAGTGCGCCAACATCTCGCGTTCAAGGAGAAGTTACCTGATGCTCCGCACCACACTCTTGGCGGCCAGCCTGGCCGCGGCAGCACTCACCGGGCCGGCGCTTGCCCAAGGCAACGCCCAGGGTGGCACCGCTGCCGCCCCCAACAGCAACAGCAGCTCGCCGACCATGAGCGCGATCCGCTCCAGGGGTGAGCTGGTCTGCGGTGTGTCCGGCAATGTGGCGGGCCTCGCGCTGCCGAACAGCAAGGGCGTGATGGAAGGTCTCGATGCCGACGGATGCCGGGCGGTGGCGGCGGCGATCCTAGGTGACGGCAACAAGGTGCGATTCGTGCCGCTCACGACGGAGAACCGCTTCACCGCGCTGCAATCGGGCGAGATTGACCTGCTCGTGCGCAACACGACCTGGACGCTCGGGCGCGAGGCCAACCTCGGCCTGCTGTTCGCGGGCATCAACTTCTACGACGGCACTGGCTTCCTCGTGAAGAAGAGTGCGGGTGTGAGCTCGGTCAAGGATCTGGGCGGCGCGACCGTCTGCGTCCAGCCCGGCACCAGCACGGAGCTGGCCATCGCCGACTATTTCCGCGCCAACAACCTGAAATTCACGCCGATCCTGATCGAGAGTCTCAGCGACATCCAGAACGCGTTCGTCGCCGGGCGCTGTGACACTTACAGCACGGACGTGTCGGGGCTGGCCTCGTTCCGTTCGCAGCAGCCAAACAAGGATGACTACGTGCTGCTCCCCGAGATCATCAGCAAGGAGCCGCTCGGCCCTGCCGTGCGCAAGGGCGACGACAAGTTCTTTGACCTGGTGCGCTGGACCAACTTCGCGCTGCTGATCGCCGAGGAGAAGGGCATCACGCAGGCGAACGTCACCGATCAAGCCAAGAGCGCGACCGACCCGGAAACGCGCCGCCTGCTCGGCCTCGAAGGCGACATGGGCAAGGCGCTCGGCGTGAGCAACGATTGGGGCGTGAACATAATCAAGGCCGTGGGCAACTTCGGCGAGATATGGGACCGCGACATCACGCCGCTGGGCGTGCCGCGCGGGATCAACAATCTTTGGAACAAGGGCGGCCTGCACTACGCGCCGCCGCTGCGCTGAGGAGGGGCAGCGCCTATCCTTGCGGGTAAGTGAAGGTAAACGTCTCGCTGAACGGTGCCCACCATGCAGGGACACCCGTCTCCTTGTCCACGTGGCGCAGGAAGCCGTTCGCCTCGGGGGCGGTGAAGCGATAGGTCACTTTGTAGGTGCCGGGACCGTCCATTTTTATGTTGTCGGCGTAATGCGGGCCATCCTTCGCCTCCATCGGGCGCAGGATGCCGCTCACCTTCCATGCAGTGCCGGGTTTCTCGATCGTGTAGGCAATGGTGAGATAGCCGATCCAGGCGCCGTCCGGGTAGCCGTAGGCGTTGTCCGCGGTCGCGTGCACGTCGGCTTCGAGGTGGATCGCGTCCGGCCCCATGGCCATGCCGGACGGCATGGGGGCCATCTCGATGCCGACCAGATAGTTGGCGACGATCTCCATATCGTGGGCATGGACGGGGCCGCCGACGAAGTATTCGCGCGCGCTTGCGGCGTGGGCGAGAAGGAGCACGGTCGCAGCAGCGGCGAGCCGGGCAGGACGGTTCATGGTTGTTCCTTTCAGGAGATGCGGTGCTGCGCTATGCTGCCCGGTCGGGGTGGCTGCCCGCCACGGATCAGGCGCGCCCCGATCACGAGTGCGGCCAGGACCGCGAGATAAGCGGCGATCTGCACGCCCATGGGGCGGTCAGAGTAGCCGACCAGGGCGTGCAGGGCGCGTCCTGTCAGGCTGTCCTCGGGCAGCAGCCATGAGGTGTCCCAGAGCTGGTAGCCCCAACTCGGGATCAGGTCAGCGCCGGCCAGCGTCGCCGCGGCCTGCCCGGCCATGCCGGCCGCCAGCAGGGCGATAAGCCAACCCGTGACCGCGAAGAGACGCTTGACCGGGATCGCGACGAGTCCGCGATAAAGCAGAAAGGAGACCAGCGCGCCGAGGAGGATGCCGAGCAGGCCACCGGCGAGCAGGGCTGCAGGCCCTTCCTTGGTCGAGGCAGCGACGCCGTAGAGGAACAAGCACCACCTCGGATCCCTCGCGCAGGACGGCCGTGGCCACCACGACCGCCATCGCGAGCAGCGATCGTTGCCCGGTCGCCACCGCCTGTCCCATGGCGCGCATCTGCTGCGCCATCTCGCGCCCGTGACTCGCCATCCAGAGCTGGTGCCAGCTTAGCATCACCACGGCGACGACCAGGACCGCAGCCGTGAACACCTCCTGCCCGGCGCCCGCGAGCGCACCGGAGAGCGCGCCCGCGAAGCAGGCCAGCAGGGCCGCGCCGAGCACGCCCGCGCCGATCCCGCCTGCGATCCAGGTGCCCCTGTGCGCGATGCCGCGGGTAGCCGCGAGCACGATGCCGACAATCAGCCCCGCCTCGAACACTTCGCGGAAGACGATGAGCAAGCTCGCGAGCATGGGCCTACTATCCCCCTTCGCGCTTAGGCGTCGGGTGCTCGGCGGCGGTGAGCGCCCCGGTGGCCGTGTCAGGGTGATAATCGTCGAAGAATTTGTAGGTGCCGGGTTTCAACGGACCGGCCATGACGGTGATCTTGCCGCCGGCGACGACGATCTTCTCCACGCGCAGGTCGCTGCTCTCGAACTCGCTCGGCGTGGCGTCCTGGTTGCTCACCTCGATGCGAAAGCGCTCGTCCGCGGGCACGCTGACCTCGGCGGGAACGAAGTGATGATCCTTGAGCGTGAGCTGCACCGGCTCGGCCGCCATAGCAGCACCGGGCAGGAACGCTGCGACGCAAGCGGCGAAGAACGGGAGAGCGGTCGAGCACGACCGCGTCGGCTTCGTCATGGGACTGCCTTCCAGGGTTGGCCCGCCACTTGTTAATGCGAGGCGTTCGCAATATCAAGGGGCCGAACGGCGCTGAACAGGTGCCGGCATGGATTGTTCCGGACCCGCATGGCCGATCCCAGCCTTTTCGACCCGATCCGCATCCCCGCGCACGCGTTGGTCGCGCTCGACTGGCGACCCTACCACTTCGCGCTGCAGCCATATCATTACCTGGTGCGCACCGCCCATATCGTGTCCATGGCTGCCTTCTTTGGCGGCATCGGCCTGCTCGACCTCAGGCTCATGGGCTGGCGTGGGACGGTGCCGCTGCGGGCGTTCGCCGAGCACGTGCTGCCCTGGCTCTACGCTACGTTCGCCCTCGCCGCCGCGACCGGGGTGGCGCTGTTCCTTTACGATCCCGTGCACGTTGGATCGCACGCCTACTGGACGCCTAAGCTGATCGCGGTGGCGCTCGGGCTGGCCAACGCCGCCCTGTTCCATCGCACGAGCTACGTGGCCGCGCTGGCGGCAGAGGCGCGGATGCCGCTCTCGGCACGGACGGCAGGGGCGCTGTCGCTGGCATTCTGGACGGCAGCCCTCGTCTTCGCGTGCCTGGACACCGAGGCGGCGCCCAAAGTGCTGCTGCGCTGAGGCAGCGTCGCGACGCGCATAGGACTTGCATAGCCCTACCGAGTTCCGGCACGTTGAACGCCGCCGAACAAGGTCGCCCCTGATGTCTGGAACCGCCGCCGATCCACGCCTGGTCAAACCCCGCCCGCCGCCGCGCCAGGCGCTGCGTCTCTCGTGGTCCGACCCGCGCGTGCGCGGCATCGTGTGGCAGGTGGTCGTGGTGGGCATCGTCGCCGCGGTCGTCTGGTATCTGGTCGGCAACACCAACCGCAACCTCGCCGCCCGGCACATCGCCACCGGCTTCGGCTTCCTCGGCAACACCGCCGGCATCCCCATCGGCGAGCACCTGATCCCCTACGACCCGGCGGTGGACACGTTCGGCCGGGCGCTGATCATCGGCATCCTCAACACGCTCCGGGTGGCGGTCGTCGGCGTCGTGCTGACCACGATCCTGGGCACGCTCATCGGGGTCGCGCGCCTCAGCCGCAACTGGCTGCTGTCCCGGCTCGCGGCCCTCTACGTCGAGGTGCTGCGCGACATCCCCGTGCTGCTGCAACTGCTGTTCTGGTATCTGCTGCTCGAAGGCCTGCCCGCGCCGCGGCGGGCGTGGCGACCGCTGCCGGGGGTGTTCCTCAGCAACCGCGGCATCAGAAGTCCCGGTGCTGGACTGGGCGACGGCGCACTGGTGGACGCTCGCGGCGTTTCTCGTCGGGCTGGCGCTCACGCTCGCGTGGTCACGACGCGCGCGGGAGCGGCAGGCGGCGACAGGGCGGCGGCCACCCGTCTGGCCCGTGGGCGTGGTCCTGATAATCGGCCTGCCCGTGCTGGTCTGGGCCTTGCTCGGGGCACCGTTCCAACTGGACATGCCGCAGCTCCGCGGCTTCAACTTCCAGGGCGGCGCCACGCTCACGCCCGAGTATTTCGCGCTGACATTCGGCCTCGTGCTCTACACGGCGGCCTTCATCGCCGAGATCGTGCGCTCCGGGATACTCGCCGTGCCTACCGGGCAGTGGGAGGCGGGGGAGGCGCTCGGGCTGAGCCGCGGCGCCGTGCTGCGCCGCATCGTGCTGCCGCAGACGGTGCGCATCATCGTGCCGCCGATGACGAGCGAGTATCTCAACCTGGTCAAGAACAGCTCGCTCGCCGTCGCCGTCGGCTACCAAGACGTGACGAGCATCGCGGACACGGTGCTGAACCAGACCGGCCAGGCCATCGAGGGCATCGCCTACATCATGGCCGTGTATCTGACGATCAGCCTCGGCATCAGCTTCTTCATGAACTGGTATAATGCCCGCATCGCCCTGGTGGAGCGATAAGCCATGTCCGGGACCGCTGCCCCAGGCCCACGAGAGGTTTCCGAGGCCGCCGGCCATCCAGTGCCCGCCATCGAGGGCATGGCGGCGACACCCATTGTTCGCATCTCCGCCCCGTCTGGCGTCCGGCTCGGCCCAGTCGCGTGGCTGCGCGCCAACCTGTTCGGCTCCTGGTGGAGCACGGCCGTCACCTTGCTGCTCGGCTACCTGATCGTGCGCTGGGGAGTGCAGATCCTGAGCTGGGGCGTCGTCCACGCAGTCTGGACGGTGCCGCAGACAGCGGCAGGGGCGCCGGACCCGGCGGCGTGCCGGGCGCGGATCGGCGTCGGCGCGTGCTGGGCGGTGATCGGCGACAAGTATCGCTTCATCCTGTTCGGGCGCTACCCCTACGAGCAGCAGTGGCGTCCGGCCATCGTGCTGTTCCTGTTCCTCGGCCTCTACGCGGCGTCGGCATGGCGCCGGCTCTGGCGCAAGGAGCTGATCGGAGTCTGGGTGGTCACGCTCGCGGCCGTCGGCGTGCTGATGTGGGGCGGCGTGCTCGGGATGCCCTACGAGCCAACCGATAGCTGGGGCGGGCTGCCGATCACGCTCATCCTCTCCACCTTCGGCCTCGCGGTCTCGTTCCCGCTCGCGGTGCTGGTGGCGCTCGGGCGGCGGTCGAAGCTGCCGGCGATCAAGGCGCTCTGCGTCGCCTACGTGGAGCTGATCCGGGGCGTGCCGCTGATCACCGTGCTGTTCATGGCGAGCGTGATGTTCCCCTTGTTCATGCCCGCCGGCCTGAACCCCGACAAGCTACTGCGTGCGCAGGTCGCGATCATCCTGTTCGCGGGCGCCTACGTCGCCGAGGTGATACGCGGCGGGCTGCAGGCGTTGCCCCGCGGCCAATACGAGGCGGCCGACGCGCTCGGCCTGGGCTACTGGGGGAAGATGGGCTTCATCGTCCTGCCGCAGGCGCTGCGGCTCGTGATCCCGCCACTCGTCAACACGTTCATCGGTCTGTTCAAGGATACGAGTCTGGTGCTCATCATCGGCATCTACGACCTCCTAACGGCCGCTAAGGTCGCGCTCGACGACCCCCATTGGCAGTCCTACAGCATCGAGGTCTATCTGACGGTTGCCGCGATCTACTTCGTCTTCTGCTACACCATGGCCCGCTACTCGCGCGGGCTGGAGCGCGAGCTTGGCCGGTCCGTCCGGCGCTAGGAGGAACGATGAGCCTGAGCCAGGCCCAGAGGGCGGATGTGGCGGCGGAGGCTCAGCCCGCCATCGTGCTCGACAAGGTCAACAAGTGGTATGGGGCGATGCACGTGCTGCGCGACGTGAGCCTCACGGTCGGCGAGCGCGAGCGCGTCGTGGTGTGCGGGCCGTCGGGGTCGGGCAAGAGCACGATGATCCGCTGCATCAACCGGCTGGAGACGCACCAGCAGGGGCGCATCGTCGTGGACGGCACGGAGCTGACCGACGACACGCGCGCGCTCGACACGATCCGGCGCGAGGTCGGCATGGTGTTCCAGAGCTTCAACCTGTTCCCGCACCTCACGATCCTGCAGAACTGCACGCTGGCGCCGATCTGGGTGCGCAAGATGCCCAAGGCGGAAGCGGAGGCGCTGGCGATGGAGTATCTCACCCGCGTCAAGATCCCCGAGCAGGCGGCGAAGTTCCCCGGCCAGCTCTCGGGCGGGCAGCAGCAGCGCGTCGCCATCGCCCGCGCCCTCTGCATGAAGCCGCGGATCATGCTGTTCGATGAGCCGACCTCCGCGCTCGACCCGGAGATGATCAAGGAAGTGCTCGACACCATGATCACGCTGGCCGAGAGCGGCATGACCATGGTGTGCGTGACGCACGAGATGGGCTTCGCGCAGCAAGTCGCCGACCGCGTGGTGTTCATGGACCGTGGCGAGATCGTGGAGCAGGGTCCACCGCGCGAGCTGTTCGCGAATCCGAGGACCGATCGGCTCAAGCTGTTCCTGAGCCAGATCCTGCGAGGGCATTAGGCATGGAACTGGTCAGACTGGCCTTCCAGAGACTCTCGACGTAAAACTCGACAAGCTACATCAAGATCAAAGGGACATGACGCTCTACCTCGCAGCCCTGCCGCTGTGGAAATCAGGGCTGCTCCTGGTGGGCCTGACCACGATCTTGGCAATGCTCGGTCCCGTCGTCGTTCGGCGCTTCATCCCGCTGGAGAGGCTCTCGACGAACAATGAAGTCGCAGGCTTCAAGTTCGCCACGGTCGGCGTGATCTATGCGGTCCTGATCGCCTTCGCCGTCATCGTCGTCTGGGAGAAGTTCAGTGACGCCGAGACCACCGTCGCCCAGGAAGCGGGCGCCACGGTCACGCTCTATCGGCTAGCGAACGGAATCGGCACCGAGGGACGGGAGGCGATACGCAGCCGGCTGACCGCCTATCTCCAGGCTGCAATCAACGATGACTGGCCCGCCATGTCGCGCGACGAGGCAAGCCCGGTCGGCACCCAAGCGCTGAACGCGCTATACTCGGCGACCCTGTCCCTGTCCCCTCACGACAACCGCGAGACCGTCATACTGTCCGAGATCTTCCACCAACTCGACCTCGTGACCCAAACCCGGCGCACCAGGATCGTCTTGGCAGCCGGCGTCGTGCCCGGCGTCGTCTGGTTGGTGCTGCTCGCCGGAGCCGTCCTGACCATCGGCTTCACCTTCTTCTTCGGGACGGAGAACCTGCGTGCTCAGTCGTTGATGGCAGGACTGCTGTCTCTCATCATCTTCATGGGCCTGCTGGTTATCATAGCGATAGATCACCCCTACACTGGCGATGTCCAGGTGACCCCTGAGGCGTTGGTGCTGGTGCTGAAGGAGTTCGCAGCCAATCCGTGATCCCGCCCGTGAGAAGCTGGGATCATGCCCAGCCTTGCCGGGCGTAGGCTTGAGGCGACCGTCACCAGCAAATCGTCGTTGCTAGTCAGCTGCCAGGGTTCTGGCCGGAGCGCTAGGACGACGCCGATGGGCGAACATCTCACGCCTGCCCATGCGATATGCGGCGGCGCGTTGGTCGGCGGCATCGGCCTGCGTGCTGGCCTGGGCGGCGTGCGAGGTGCAATCGGGGTAGAGCGTGAGGTCGAGGTCGGGCTGATGGCAGAAGGCCGGCGCGTCGCCGAGGATCACCGGCGCCGGGCTCGCGGGCGGGGTCGCGGCCGAGATCGCGGCCACGGGGCTGGCGCTGCCGCGGCTGGGGCGACGGCCGCGGCTGGCGTGGCAGCAAGCGCGCCGGGTGGCGCCGCGGCGGCGACGGGCCGGGGCTGGTCCACGCGGCAGGGCTTGCCGACGCGCAACGCCGCCTCGCGGAAATCCTTCACGTTGCACATGATCTCGCGCGCCACCGCCTCGTCCTTGATCGCGGTCACGGCGACGGCGGCGTTGTTGCGGGTCTCGCACTCGCGGTCGATGTTGCTGATCGCGCCGGAGATGCCGAACAGCGGCGTGCTGATGCCCACCGCTGCCCCGGTGGCGCAGGGGTTGAGGCCGTAGATGGCGGGCAGGCCGATGGACGGCGCCTGGTGCGGCAGGCCTTTGTTGTCGATGGTCTCGTTGAGGAAGGCGCTGTTGTCCGGCGTCTGCTGCGCCCATGCAGCCGAGGACGTCAGCGGGGACGCGAGGGCGGCCATCGCCGCCCCCACCCCTATGAGCAGCTTGATCCTCATGGCAATGGCCTTCCCCGTCCGTCAGAAATGGGGGATTGAGAAGCCGTTCGCGGGAGATCCCGCCCCACCATTGCCACCGGCAGAGCCATTGCCTCCCGTAGCGTTGCCGCCATTCGAGATCTGCGTGATATTGGCACCAAAGGCGCTGCCAGAGCCGATGTTCACGGTGGGAGCGACGGCGATGTTCACGCCCCCCCAGCCGCCGAAGGCAGGGCCGCCGTTGCCACCATTGCCGCCGTTGCCGCCGTTGCCGCCGAACGCCGCCTGGTTCACACTATTGATGTCACTCTGCACCAAACTACCGGTCGAACCCGAACTGCGATGACCGCTCGCGAAAACTGCGCTCGTCGTGAACAGCAAGCTGGCACCAGCAACGGTCGCCAGAAGGGCTTTTCGCATGAGATATCCCCTGATGTTCTGCATGGCCTCTGTGGAGACTTGTTGCTACATTTCGAGAGAACACGCCGTTTCTACAAAATCCCGCAACGAGTGCGGCGACAACGAAGAATAATCTCACCTAACTAACGAAGTCAATGTCATTTTTTCCAGCATTCGCATCGAATCCGAGCGTCGCCTGGTCAGTGATGTGCCGAGGTACGAGCCTAAGCTGGAACGCAGGCGACCTAAGACGGCGAAGGGGCGGCCCCCTCCTGGGAGCCGCCCCTTCATCGCGATCCGCAGCACTCCGCCTGTCGGCAGAGTGCGGCGTATGCCGTTCAGCGCGGGTTAGCGCAGGCCCACCGGCATCTGCTGGCTGCCCGTGTCGGGGCTGTGCAGGAGGGCCGGGTTGAACCGCGGGCCATAGGTGATCACTGCCCCGTTCGAGCCAGCACCCTGGGTCGAGGGATACGCCTGCGAGCCGGTGTCAACGGTCGGGATGGTGACCACGAAGTGGGACGGCGCACCGCTGGTGAACGGGTTGCCAACACCGCCCAAGCCTTGGGCGGAAGCAGCACCCAGCATCATCAGCGAGGCGGCGGCGGAAAGGAGGATGGTCTTCATGGCTGAGGTCTCTCTCAAAAGCGGCGTCGTCGTTGGTGCCGCTGAGCCAGAAGATGGTCTATGCGAAACTTAGTTGCCATCCGCCAAGATCACTCTCCAGCTATGCGTCATCGCATAGCAACGCGGATCGATCCCGTAACCCCTTGCTGAGCGCATCGGTGAGGGCGCGGATGCGCGGTGTGTGACGCGTGTCCTCGTGAACGGCGAGCCAGAGATCGCGGCCCGGACCCGACGGTGCCTCGATGCGGACGAGGTTATAGCGCCGGGCAAGATAGTGGGGCAGGCCGGCCATGCCGATCCCCGCCTCGGCGGCCGTAGCCTGACCATGGAAGCTGTTGGTGCGCAGGGAAACAGCGGCCTCGCGCGTTGCTTGAAGGCCCCATGCGAAGATGGGCAAGTGCATCACGTCCTCCTCGGCGAGAATAACGCGATGCCCTGGGCAGCCTGCGGTGACGTCGGGGTGGCCGTAGCGGGCGAGATAGGCTTCGCTGGCATAGAGCGCGTAGCCAACACTCCCGACACGCCGAGCGACCAATTCATTCCCTTCCGGGCGCACAAGGCGGAGCGCCACGTCTGCCTCGCGCCGGCTGAGGCTCAGGATGCGCGAGTCCACCAAGACATCCACCGTGATATCTGGGTAACGCTCGCAGAACTCGGCCAGGATCGGCGTCAGCACCTCGACGAAGAGCGTCTCGACCGTAGTGAGTCGGACGAGGCCGGCAAGGCGCACGTCACGGCCGGTGACGGCGCGCTCGGCGGCGAGAGCCTCGGCCTCCATGCGCTCAGCGTGGGCAAGGACGCTCTCGCCTGCAGGAGTGAGCGTGTAGCCCGAGGGGGTCTTCTGTAGGAGGGTTGCGCCGGCGCGGGCCTGCAAGGCGTCGAGGCGGCGGCCCATGGTGCTCTGCTGGACGTGAAGCGCGCGGGCGGCGCCGGAGAGGGTGCGGTGCCGGGCGATGGCGAGGAAGTAGCGAAGGTCGTCCCAATCGAGCATGGCCGGCTCCTATGCGAGAGCGCATGGTAGCCGGTCCTACGATGCGGTTGGAGTGTCCGACCGGGATGGAAGTCCGGCGTTAAGCCGAGCTGTGGCGTTGTCCCGGCACTATGCACCAGCGCACATGGGGTCAGCGTCGGCCGCCTATCGCCTTCCTAGGTGGAGTCACGATATTGTGTCATGAAACTGGTATGACGCAATAAAGTTGACCTATGGGGGAAAATAGATGCTGCCGGCCTTGTTCCTGAGCCACGGCGCGCCGACGCTGCCGCTGGATGACGTGCCTGCCCGCGAGTTCCTGAAAGGACTCGGCCAGGAGCTGGAACGGCCACGCGCGATCCTGGTCGCCTCCGCCCATTGGGAGACGGAGGTGCCTGGGTTGGGCGCTGCGGAACGGCCGGAAACGATCCATGATTTTCGCGGCTTCCCGCCCGAGTTGTCCCGAATTCTCTACCCGGCGCCGGGCGCGCCCGAACTGGCCGAGCGGGCGAGCGACCTCCTGTGCGCCGCAGGGATCCGCAGCCAACTCGACCAGCGGCGCGGCCTCGACCATGGCGCCTGGGTGCCGCTCCTGCTCATGTATCCCGACGCCGACATCCCCGTCGTGCCGCTCTCTGTGCAGTCTCATCTCGGCCCGGCGCACCATGTGCAGATCGGCCGCGCGCTCGCGCCCTTGCGGGACGAAGGCGTCCTGGTGCTGGGGTCTGGATCGTTCACTCACGACCTGTCGCGCTTCCGCGGGCAGGCGCTCGACACCGAGGAAGCCACTGACGTCAAAGCCTTCGCGGGCTGGTTCGAGCAGGCGCTGACGGGAGGCCGGATGTGCGACCTCGTGACCTACCGAACGCGCGCACCAGGCGCCGCCCAGCAGCATCCCACGGAGGAGCACCTGCTGCCCCTCTACGTGGCGCTGGGCGCCGGCGGCGCAGGGGCACCCGCCCGGCATCTGCACAGTTCGGCGATGTACGGTATCCTGCGAATGGATGCCTGGGCGTTCGGATAGCGCGCCACATCAGGGACTTGCGCCGCCAGCTGAATCCGGCATGGGTGCCACGCCCATGACGGCGGCCGCCGTCCCGCTGTAGCGCTCGCGCAGCTCCCGTTTCAGCAGCTTGCCGGCGGTGTTCTTCGGCAGGCTCTCCGCGAAGAACACCCGCTTCGGAACCTTGAACGGTGCGAGCTGGCCGCGCGCGTGCGCGATCAGCGCCTCCGGCTCGGCCTCTTGCCCGTCGCGCAGCACGACGATCGCCGCGATCGCCTCGATCCACACGGGATCGGGCACGGCGATCACGGCCACCTCCGACACCGCCGGATGGGTGAACAGCGCGTCCTCGACCTCGCGGCTCGCCACCAGCACACCGCCTGTGTTGATCACGTCCTTCATCCGGTCCACGACGTAGAGGTAGCCTTCCTCGTCGAGGGTGCCGATGTCGCCGGAGTGGAACCAACCGCCCTCGAAGGCTTGGCGGGTCTCGTCCGGCTTGTCCCAGTAGCCGACCATCAGGTGGGGTGAGCGATGGACGATCTCGCCACGCTCGCCCGGCGCCACGTCGCGCATATTCAGGTCCACGACGCGCGTGAGCACGTTGAGGGCGGGGCGGCCGACCGAGTTCGGCCGCGCATCGTGCTCCTCCGGCTTCAGCACGGTTGCCAGCGGTGAAATCTCGCTCTGGCCGTAGCAGTTGAACGCCCGCACGCCGGGCAGGCGCTGGCGCAGTTCGTGCAGCACGGGCACCGGCATGATCGCGGCGCCGTAGTAGATGCGGCACAAGCTGGACAGGTCGCGAGCCGCGAAGTTCGGGTGGCGCAACAGGTTGATCCAGGCCGTCGGGGGCGCGAAGAACGAGGTCAAGCGGTGCTGCTCGATCAGCTCCAGGCACGTCGCGGGCACCGGGCTCTCGATCAGCACCGTTTCCGCGCCCACCAGGATCTGTGGCATAGTGAAGCAGTGCATCTGCGCCGAATGATAGAGCGGCAGTGCGGCCAGCGCGCGGTCGTGCCGGCTGAACTCCAGCTCGACGATGCAGCTCGCATATTCGCTGAGCAGGGCCGCATGCGTCAGCGCCGCGCCCTTCGGCGCCCCCGTGGTGCCGGAGGTGTAGAGGATCTGCGCGATGTCGTGGTCCCCGACCTCCGCGCCGATTTCTTCACACTCCGCCGCCCCGTCCAGCGGCGCCGCGAGCGCCTCCGCGAAGGTCCGCCGGCGCTCGGAACCGGCCGCGGCGGCGGTCTCCGCGAGGGCAGGATCGTGCAGGAGCAGGCTCGCGCCCGATTGCTGCAGGATGTAGCGAAGCTCCCGCGCCGACAGGGCGTAGTTGGCGGGAACGTGGACGAGGCCGGCCTTGGTGCAGCCGAGCCAGGCGATCAGGTAGAGGTCGGAATTGCGCCCGTAGGCGACGATCCGATCGCCCGGCGCCAGCCCGACCGCCAGAAGCTGCCGTGCCGCCCGCTCCGCTGCCTGGTCAAGCGCCTGATAGGTCCAGGCACGCTCGCCGAAGCGAAGCGCGACCCGGTCACGGTGCTGCTGCGCCGCGCGGCCCATCGCGTCGCCGATCGTGCTTCGCCCGGCCCTCCGCGCCTCCGCCAGCACCTCCACGCCCTGTCAGCCGGCCGTGGCGGCATCGCGGGCACCCACGACCTGATACTCGGCCGGGTCGAAATGCGCCGTGCGTGCCTTGTATTCCTCGACGGTGCCCGACCAGTTGTTGGTCACGCGCCCGTCCGCGGTCTTATACCAGCTCGTGCAGCTCCCGGCCCAGGAACTCTCCCGCAGATCGTCCTGAAGCTGGCGGTTGAACTGCGCCATCACCTCGGGGCGCAAGTCGAGCGCGCGGGCCTCGCGCTCGTCCATCGCCTGCAACGCTTGCAGGATGTAGTCGTATTGGCATTCCAGCATCGTGAGGATCGAGTTGTGGCCGAGGTTGGTGTTCGGGCCGTAAAGCATGAAGAGATTGGGAAAACCGGCGATAGCCATGCCGTAATACGCCTCGGGTCCGTTGCGCCAGGCCTCGTGCAGCGTCCGGCCGCCACGCCCGGTGACGTTGATCGAGCCGAGGAACGAGTGCGTCTCGAAGCCGGTGCCATACACGATCACGTCCACCTCGTGCAGCGTCCCGTCCGCCGTCCGCACGCCCTTCGGCTCGATGCGCTGGATGCGCTCGGTGACGAGGTCCACGTTGGTCCGCGTCAGCGCCGGGTAGAAGTCGTCGGAGATGATGATGCGCTTGCAGCCGATCGGGTAGTCCGGCCACAGCCGCTCGCGCAGCGCCGGGTCGGCGACCTGGGATTCCAGGTGGGCGCGCGCCACGGCCGTGAACCCGGCCGCCGTCTCCGTGGCCTGGCGCATCGCGCCGTGCCAGGTCTCGTGGTCCTGGTAGAAGAAATCGCGGCTCGCCAACAGCCGCTCCGGCTCGGCGACGAACAGCCGCCGCTCCTCTTCCTCGTAGGCGCGGTCGAGCCGCGGCACGACGTAGTTCGGCGAGCGCTGAAACACTATCAGCCGCCCAGCCTCCTGCGCGATCTCCGGGATGAACTGCGCGGCACTCGGGCCGTTGCCGATGGCGGCAACGCGCTTGCCCTCGAGGGCCACGTCATGCTGCCAGCGGGCGGAATGGAAGGAAGGCCCGGCGAAGCTGTCCACTCCTTCGATGCCCTGGAAGCTGGGCCGGCTGAGCTGGCCCCAGGCCGTGATGACCGAACGGACGATGACCTCATCGCCGGCGGTGGTGCGCAGGCGCCAGAGCGCCTCGGCGTCATCCCAGCGCACATCCTCGATCTCGGCGTGGAAGCGGATGTGCGGCATCAGCCCGTGGCGCTCGACCATGCGCTCGATGTTGGCCTGGATCTCAGGCTGCAGCGAATAGACGCGGGTCCAGTCCGGCTGGTCGTCGAAGGAGAACCAGTAGAGATGCGACTGCACGTCGCAGCCAGCGCCGGGATAGGTGTTGTCGCGCCAGGTGCCGCCCACCCGATCGGCCTTCTCAAGGAGGATGAAGGACGTCTCGCCCGCTGCCTTGAGCCGCAGCGCCATGCCGATCCCACCGAGGCCGGCCCCCAGGATAGCGATCTTCGCGTCCATCCGCATGTTCCGTTTCCCCTCTCAAGCACAGCGCGGCGCCGCTTGCTGCGGCTTGGTTGCTTTGATGCCATGCAACCTTTGAAGGTTTCAACGAGGATGGGCCGGCGATGGTGAGCGGGTCGATTTGAAGTCGTTCTCCTCCAGCGTCCGGCTCAAGTCCACGAGAGTTTGGCAGGGTTCTTGCATGCTGGGATTTGCAGAGTGGGATGCGTGGCATTGACTCTACCTCGGCCACCCTCTACCGAAACATGGTAGCATAAGGTGAGGTATTCGGTTCCGCCTTGGCACTCTCGTCTTCCGGTCCTGGTCCTTCGGCCAGCCCTCTAGCGGCCCATTCGGGAGAGCAGATGGACACGCTTGTGCGCGCAGACCCCGACCACGGCGGCAGCACGGCGCTGATGGTCGAGGACCTGCACAAGCGGTTCGGGAGCGCGGAGGTGCTGCGCGGCATCTCGCTTGCCGCGCGCGAGCACGAGGTGATCGCGATCATCGGCAGCAGCGGCTCTGGCAAGAGCACGCTCCTGCGCTGCATCAACCTGCTGGAGACCCCAGACCGGGGGCGCATCACCGTCGCCGGGGAGCGGATCGAGATGACCCTGCGCAAAGGCAGGCCGGTTCCGTCCAATCCGCGCCAGGTGGAGCGCCTGCGCCGGCGTTGCGGCATGGTGTTCCAGCAGTTCAACCTATGGCCGCACATGACCGTGCTGCAGAACGTCGTCGAGGCGCCGATACATGTTCTCGGGCTCGACCGGAAATCCGCAGCCGCCCGCGCCGAGGAGATGCTGGCCAAGGTCGGGCTCGCGCATCGTGGTGGTGCCTATCCGGGTCAGCTCTCCGGCGGGCAGCAGCAGCGCGTCGCCATCGCCAGGGCGTTGGCGATGCAGCCCGCCGTGCTGCTGTTCGACGAGCCCACCAGCGCACTGGACCCCGAGCTGGTCGGCGAGGTGCTGAAAGTGATGCAGGACCTCGCCGGGGAGGGGCGGACCATGTTGGTCGTGACGCACGAGATGGGCTTCGCCCGCCACGTCGCGACCCACGTCGTCTTCCTCGACCAAGGGCAAGTGCAGGAGGAAGGGCCGCCGCAGCAGGTGTTCGGCGCTCCGGCGTCCGAGCGCTGCCGGCAGTTCCTCTCCCGCATGTTGACGCAGTAGAAGACAAGCAACCGGAATGGAGGATCTCTCGATGAAACATTGGCTCTTCGGCGCGTTGGCGGCGGTCGGCATCGCAGCGGCCGCGCAGGTGAACGCGGCGCCGACACAGGGCGACGTCGTGCGGATCGCGACCGAGGCCGATTACGCGCCCTTCGAGTACAAGGATGCCAACGGCACGTTGAAGGGCTTCGAGATCGAGCTGGGCGACGCCATGTGCGCCGCCGAGCACCTGAAGTGCGAGTGGGTCAACATGGACTTCGACAGCATGATCGCGGCGCTGAACGCGCACAAGATAGATGCCGTGCTGTCGCAGATGTCCATCACGCCGGAACGCGAGACGAAGGTTGCCTTCACCAACCCGATCACCCTGGCCCCGGCGCGCTTCGTAGCGCCCGTAGGATCGAAGATCACCGACGACCCGGCGACCCTCAAGGGCAAGACCCTCGGCGTGCAGAGCGGCACGACGCACGAAGCCTACGCCCGGCAGAAGCTGGCCGGGATCGCCGACATCAAGGTTTATCAGAGCCAGGACGAGGCGTTCCAGGACCTCAAGGCGGGACGCATAGACGCGACGCTGGCCGACAGCACGATCGAGTACCGACTGGCTGCAGAAGGACGGCAAGGGCGAGTTCGAGTATGTCGGGAAGCCGCTGAACGACCCCGCGATCTTCGGCACCGGCACCGGCATGGCGGTGCGCAAGGACGATACCAAGCTGCTGTCAAACTTGAACGCGGCGCTGGCTGACGTGGAGAAGGATGGCACCTTCAAGAAGATCAATGCCGAGTATTTCCCGTTCAACATCGAGGCGAAGTAGCGGGCGCGAGCGGGAGATGTCCCAGTCTCCCGCACGTCACGCTCCCGCGCGTCATGCCCGGACCCGTCGTCCCTAGATGATCGACCTGCACGGCTACGCGGGTCAGCTCGCGCAGGGAACGCTCGTCACGCTCGAAGTCGCCTTCTCCTCCCTCGCCTGCGGCCTGTTGGCTGGCATCCTCTGGGCGCTCGGCAAGCTGTCCCCGCGCGTCTGGGTGCGGGCCCCGTGCGTATGGCTCGGCAACCTGCTGCGCGGCATCCCCGAGTTCGTCATCCTGCTGATCTGCTACTTCGGGCTGACCGCGCTGCTCTACCGCACCACGGGCGGCAGCGTGAATCTCAGCCCGTTCGCGGGCGGCGTGTTCGCCCTCTCGGTCGTGTTCGCGGCGTATTCGTCCGAGAGCTTCCGCGGCGCGTTCCTGGCTGTGCCGCGCGGCCAGATCGAGGCGGCGCGGGCGCTGGCGATGCGGCCACGCGATATCTTCCTCCACATTCACCTGCCGCAGGCCTGGCGCCTCGCCCTGCCCAGCCTGAACAACCAGTGGCAGGCCCTGCTGAAGGACACGTCCCTGGTCTCGGTGCTCGGACTCGAGGAGCTGATGCGCAAGGCAGATATCGCCGCGCAGGTCACCAAGCAGCCCTTCGTCTTCTTCCTGACCACCGCCTTCATCTATCTCGCGTTCCTCAACCTCTCGAACCCGGTGTTCCGCTTCCTGGAGCGGCGGGCGAGCCGCGGCACGGCGCAGGGCTGAAGGTTGGGGGCATGGTTCACAGGATGGGGGGACGAGATCGCCGCCGCGGCACCCGCCTTCGCGGGCGGACTATGGGTGACGGTGCAGCTTCTCGTGATCACGTCGCTGATCGGCCTCTTGCTCTCCGTGCCGCTCGCGCTCGCGCGGCTGTCGCCCTCGCCGCTGATCGCGCTGCCGGCCGCGGCCTATTCCGGCTTCTTCCGCGGCACGCCGCTGCTGGTGCAGATCTTCCTGATCTACTACGGCCTCGCGCAGTTCGGCTTCGTGCGCCACTCGTTCCTCTGGGACGTGCTGCGCTACTCCTATCCCTGCGCGCTGATCGCCTTCTCGCTCAACATGACCGCCTACGTCGCCGAGGTCGTGCGCGGCGGCATCATGGGCGTGCCGCGCGGCGAGGTGGAGGCGGCAATCGCGCTGGGGATGCGGCCCTGGACACGTTACAAGCGGATCATCCTGCCACGCGCTTACGGACTGATGCTGCCTGCGCTCAGCAACGAGGTGGTGATCCAGCTCAAGTCCACCTCGCTCGCGAGCACGATCACCCTGCTCGACGTGACCGGGGTCGGACGCCGCCTCGCCGCGGCCAGCTATTCGACCGATCCGCTGCTGCTGGCGGGCGCGATCTACATCGTGCTGACCTTCCTGATCGCGCGCGTCTTCCGCGGGCTGGAACTCGTCCTCAACCGTCACCTTCGGCCCTGAGCGGGGCTGAGTCTCTTATGGGGAGAGCGCGCCGGAAGCCTGCAAGGCCTGTATCTCGGCAGGACTGAAGCCATGCTCGGCAAGGATTTGCGGACCATGCTCGCCCGGCCGCGGCGGTGCGCCGCGGATCTCCGCGGCGGTGCGGCTGAAGCGGGGCGCCGGGGCAGGCTGGACGATGCCGTCCCGCTCCACGAACGTGCCGCGGCTGGCGTTGTGGGGATGGGACGGCGCCTCGGCCAGGTCGAGCACCGGGGCGAAGCAGGCATCGGTTCCTTGCAGGACATCGCACCATTCCTGCCGGGTGCGCCGGGCGAAGGCCTCGGCCAGTGCCGCGCGCAGCCTCGGCCACATGGACCGGTCCGACTGGGTCTGGAACGCCGGGTCGGTCAGGCCGAGCGTGTCGAGCAGCAGAGCGTAGAACTGCGGCTCCAGCGCGCCGACCGCGACCCACTTGCCGCCCGCGCAACGATAAGTCCCGTAGAACGGGGCGCCGCCGTCCAGCAGGTTGGCCTCCCGCCGGTCGGTCCACTGCCCATTGCCGGTCATGCCATAGATCATCGCCATCAGCGCGGCGGCGCCGTCGGTCATGGCGGCGTCCACCACCTGCCCCATGCCGGAGCTGCGCGCCTCCAGCACCGCGCAGACCAGCCCGAAGGCGAGCAGCATCCCGCCGCCGCCGAAATCACCGATCAGGTTGAGCGGGACCGCCGGGCCGCCTCCCTCCGTGCCGATCGCGTGCAGGGCGCCAGAGAGGGCGATGTAGTTGATGTCGTGCCCGGCCGCGTGCGCCAGCGGCCCTTCCTGCCCCCAGCCGGTGATCCGGCCGTAGGCGAGGCGCGGATTGCGGGCGAGGCAAATGTCCGGCCCGAGGCCGAGGCGCTCCATCACGCCGGGGCGGAAGCCTTCGACTAGCGCATCCGCCCGCTCGGTGAGCCGCAGCGCGACCTCCACCGCCTCCGGTCGTTTCAGGTCGAGCGCGATGGACCGGCGCCCTCGGTTGAGAACGTCGTATTTCAGCCCGAGCGCCGCCGCAGCACCCGCGCGGTCGATCCGCACGACATCGGCGCCCATGTCCGCCAGCACCATGGCGGCGAACGGGCCAGGCCCAAGGCCCGCGAACTCGATGACCCGCAGTCCGGCCAGCGGACCCATGCTATCGCGGCGCCATGCGCAGCGCGCCGTCGAGGCGGATCACCTCGCCGTTGAGCATGGCGTTCTCGATGACGTGCTTGACCAGGGCGGCGAACTCCCGCGGCTGGCCGAGCCGCTGCGGGAAGGGCACCGAGCGTCCCAGCGCCTCCTGCACCTCGGCCGGCAGCGTCGCCATCATCGGCGTCTCGAACAGGCCCGGCGCGATCGTGACCACACGGATGCCGACCCTGGCCAGCTCGCGCGCGACCGGCAAGGTCAGCCCCGCCACCCCTGCCTTGCTCGCCGCGTAGGCCGCCTGGCCGATCTGCCCGTCATAGGCCGCGATCGAGGCAGTGTTGACGATCACGCCGCGCTCGCCGTCCGCCGTGGGCGCCGCCTTGGCGATCGCGTCTGCGGCGAGGCGGATCATGTTGAACGTGCCGATCAGGTTGACGCCGATCACCCGCGCGAAGGAGTCGAGACGATGCGGCGCCTCCCGACCCAGCACCTTCTCGGCGATGGCTACCCCGGCGCAGTTCACCAGCCCGTGCAGGCCGCCGAACGCGCTCTCCGCCTCGGCCACCACCGCCTGGCCGTCCGCTTCCTGCATGATGTCGGCGCGCACGAAGCGGACGCTCTCGCCCAGTTCCCGCCGCATCCCCTCCCCCGCCGCCGCGTTCACGTCCGCGATGACGGCCCTGCCGCCCGATTCGACGACCACGCGAGCGGCGGCGGCACCTAGCCCGGAGCCGCCGCCGGTGACGATGAAGACGCGATCCTTGATCTGCACGCGCGCCATCCCTGCCTGATGAAGGAGCAAGGTGGCGGCGCCCGCATCGGCGCGTCAAGATCGGCGCGTCAAGGCTGGGGGCGCTGGACCTCGACACGGCAAGCGGCTCCGGGCATCCTCGCGCCGCCGCCCATGCCGAGCTTCCGATTCCTCCACGTCGCGGATTTGCACCTCGATAGCCCCCTGCGCGGGCTGGAGGAGGACCCGGAGGCGCCAGCCGGCCGCATCCGCGAGGCGTCGCGCCGCGCGCTCGCCAACCTCGTCGAGTTCACCCTCGCCGAGGCGGTGCCGCTCGTGGTGGTCGCGGGCGACCTGTTCGACGGCGACTGGCAGGACTGGCGCACGGGGCACTATCTCACCAAGCAGCTCGCGCGGCTCACGCGTGCGGGCGTGCAGGTTGTCATGATCCGCGGCAACCACGACGCTGAGAGCGTGCTGACGCGCGCGATGTCGCTGCCCGAGGGCGCTACGCTGCTCGGCGCGCAATCGCCCGAGACGGTGGACCTGCCCGGCATCGGCGCGGCCGTGCATGGGCAGAGCTTCGCCCACCGCGAGACGCTGGCCAACCTTGCCCTCGGCTATCCCCCGCCCCGGAGCGACCGGGTGAACATCGGCCTCTTGCACACGGCCGCGAGCGGTGGGCGGGATGGGCACGCGAACTACGCCCCGTGCAGCATCGAGCAGCTCGCCAACCACGGCTACCAGTATTGGGCGCTGGGACACGTCCACGCGCGCGAGGTGCTCTACGAAGAGCCTTGGATCGTGTTCCCCGGCAATTTGCAAGGTCGGCACGCCAAGGAGACCGGCGCGAAAGGCGCGACCCTGGTGACGGTCGAGCGCGGCCGGGTCGTCGGTGTCGAGCACGTTACGTTCGACACGGTGCGTTGGGAACACCTGGTCCTCGACGTGACGGGGGCGCGCGACCTGGCCGGGAGCATCGCGCTCTTGAACAGTCCCTTGGCCGAAGCGCTCGCCAGCGCCGAGGATCGGTTGCTGGCCCTCCGCGTCACCCTCGCTGGAGCAACTCAAGTACATGCCGCTCTGGCACGCGACCCCGGAGCGATCCGTGACCTCGTGCGGAATGAAGTGCAGGCGAGCGTCGGCGCCGATGCCGCCTGGGTCGAGGACGTGCGGGTGCGCACGCGCCCGGCGCTCGACCGAGAGGCTCTGCGCGCCCGCGACGACGCGGTAGGCACGCTCGTCCACGCCATCGAGGCGGCCGGCACGGCCGAGGCCGCTGCCGCGGTCAAGGAGTATGCCCGCAAGCTCCTCGACAGGGCGCCCCACCTGCGAGATGCGCTCGGCCTCGATCATCCGGCTGTGCTGGCGGCAGCCGGGGAGGTGTCGCCGGAGCTGCTGGCGCGCGCACGGGACCTGCTCCTGGCCCGGCTCGCCGAGGGCTGACGCAGTGCGGCTGACGGCGTTCGACATCGAGCGGTATGGCAACCTGGATCGCCTGCGCCTGCAGCTCGACCCGGCGCCGCGCCGGATCAATGTGGTGGTGGCGCCTAACGGCGCGGGGAAGTCGGTGCTGCGGCAGGCTTTCTCGGACCTCCTGTTCGGCATCCCCGGTCAGACGCCACTGGACTTCCGCTTCGGCTACAAGCCTATGCGGCTGCGGGCAGAGGCTGTCGGCCCGGATGGCGCCGCGGTGCGCTTCGGCCGGCGAAAGGGCCATGGCAACACGCTGCTCGACGAGGTGGATGGCGAGCTCCCCCTCGCGGTGCTGGACCGTCTGCTGGGCCGCACGGATCGCGCGCAGCTTGAGCGTTTGTTCGCCCTCGATACGGAGCGGCTGCGTGCCGGCGGGCACGGGCTGCTAGCCTCGGGAGGATACTTCGCGGATGCCCTGATCTCCGCCGCAGGTGGGCTACACCACGCCCGCGCGATCCGGGCGGACATAGAGCGGCAGCGCGACGAGGCGGCGCCGGAGCGCAAGAGCGCGTCGCGCCCGTTCTACAAGGCGCTCGGTGCCTGGCAAGACGCGCGCAAGACGCGGCGCGAGGGCCTCCTGCTGCCGAAGGAGCGCGAACGCCGCGAGCGGGAGTGGCAGGCTGCACAGGACGAACAGGCCCGCGCCAACCAGGACGCGAACTCGGCCGCCGCGGCGCTCGCCCGGCTGGAGCGCGTCCGCCGCGTCGCGCCGCTGATCACCAGGCTCGACGCCGCGCAAGCCTGGCTTGATGCGCACCCGGAGGCGCCGGTGCTGCCGGACGGGCTTCGGGCGCGGCTGGCGGAGGCGCGGGAGGGTCTGCACAGAGCGCGGGAGAAGCTGCAAGGCGCAGTGGCGCGGCGTGACGAGGCGGCGCGCCACGCGGGCGAGGTCACGCCCGATGACGCGCTACTCGCGGCGGCCGACCTGGTTCAGGTAGTGATCGAGGGTCTCGGCGCTGCGGAGCAAGACGAGCAGGGCTTGCCGGATGCTCAGGCCGAGAGCCGGGCGAGCCTGCGCCGGGTCGAGACCGTGCTGCGCGACTTGGGCAGCTCCCTACCAGTCGAGCGGGCGTCCGAGGCGGTCGCGCCGGCGCGTGCTCGGCGCGAAATTCGCAGGCTGATCGAGCGTTACGGCGAGATCGCGGCAAAGCGGGAGGGCTTGCCGCGGCGGCTCGCTGCCATGGAGCGCAACGCGGCGGAGGCTCAGAGCCGACTCGCCGCCTTGCCCCCGATAATGGAAGGCGAGAGCCTCGCGTTGCTTGTGAAGGATATCCGCGACCACGGAGACCCAACGCTACAGGCCGCCTCTGCAGCACAGGCGAGCCAACGACTGCGAAACGAGGCCGACCTCGCCTTGCGTCACGTGCCGGGTTGGACTGGCTGCATCGAGGCCCTGGCCGCTTTGGCGCCGCTGCCGTTGCCAATCTACGAGGAGCGGCACGACGCTTTGGAGGACACCGAGCGCGTGATGCGTGAATACTCTCGCCGGGCCGAGGACGCGCGCGGCGCCCTGGCGACGACCGAGCGGGAAGCGCAGGAAGCGGCCACCGACGGCGATGTCCCGGACGAGGCCGCGGTCGCCGCCGCCCGGCAGCACCGGGACCAAGGCTGGCAGCTGGTGTTCCGCCACGCCTTCACCCCCGACCCGCCCCAGCCTGGCGAGGTCGAGGCGTGGACGGGAGGCGTCCCGCTGCCGCTTGCCTACGAGCGCGCGGCCGCAGCCGCGGACTCGGCCGCCGACCGACGCGTGACCGAGGCCGAGCGCGTCCAGCGTGCGGCGGAGAGGGCTCGGACGCGGCGGCGGCAAGAGGCGGAGCGGGCGGAGGCGCAATCCGCGCTCCGAGACGCTCAGGATCTCGCCAGGCAGACACGCGAAAACTGGGCGGCGATAGTAGCGCCGTTCGGCCTGCCCGACACGGCCGCGATCGCGGCGGTCCGCGAGATCCTTGCCCAGCGCGGCATCGCCTTGGAGGCGGAGCGCAAGGCGCGGGACGCCGCCGAGGCCGCCGCGGCGCTCACCGCGCAGCACGCCGACTGGGCCAAGGTGTTGGCGGCGACCCTCGGCGTGGAGTGCAGCTCCAGCTTGCCCGAGCTGCTCCGCAAGGCCGCGATCATCGAGACGGCACGGACGGAGCGCGCCGTTGCGGAACAGAGGCTCCGCACTGCTGAGGAGCAGCTCCGTGACCTGCACGACGAGGAAGCCGGGTTCAATGCTGAGTTCGAGGCCTGGCGCACGGAGTGGGCAAGCGGCCTTGCCGCATTGAGGCAGCCATCGGACCTACGGCCGGAGGCGGCCGGGGACGTGCTCGACCTGCTCGATGAGCTGGACGGCGCGCTCGGGCAGGCTGACCGCGCCACCGAGCAGGTGCGGGCGGTGCAGGCGCGCGTCGCCGGCTTCCATGAGCAGGTGGCAAGCGCGATCCGCGCTGTCGCACCGGATTTGGGCGGCGTGGCCCCGTTCGAGGCGGCACGGGCGCTCGGCGACAGGCTCGGCCGAGCCCGGCAGCAAGAGACCAAGCGCCAGGAGAGGTGTCGGCAGCTCGATGACTCAGTGCGCGAAGCCGCAACAGGGGAGCAGGCGGAGTGCGCCGCGGCGGCCGAGCTGCGTGCCGTGCTCGTGGCAGCGGATGCAGCGGACGAGGTGGACGCGGAGCGGCGGATCGAACTGGCCGAGGCACGCTCCCTGCGCGAGGCCAGCCGCATTCAGACCGAGGCAGACCTGCTCGGGGCCGGGGACGGTCGAACGCTGGAAGCATTGCGGGAGGAAGTCGCGGCGGTGCCGCTCGACGAGCAAGCCGCCCGGAGCGAGCAAGCGCAGCGGCATCAGCAGGACGCCAATGCGCGGGCGCAGGCGGCGGCCGAGCAAGCGGGACGGCTTGGGGACGAGCTCAAGAGGGACGCCGACGCGGTCGGCACGCTGCATTCAGCGCACGCCGAGGCGTCCGCCGCGGCCTCGCTCGCCCGCGTGCTGGAGGACGCGGTCCTGATGGAGGTGGCCATGGCCCTGCTCGACCACGGGTTGCAGGCGGTGGAGCGGGGCGGGGACGGGGTGCTGCTCGCGCGCATCGGCGCGGCATTGCGGGCGCTTACCTTGGGAGCCTATGACGGGGTAGCGCTGCACCCGGACAAGGACGGCACGTTGCGGCTGGTGGCAATCGAGCGCGCCTTCCCTGGCGAACCGCGGGCGGTGAACGCGCTCTCCGAAGGCACGCGCGACCAACTCTTCCTGGCGCTGCGCCTGGTCGCGATCGAGGATCACGTCGCCGAGTCCCCGCCCCTGCCCTTCGTGGCCGACGACATCCTGCAAACCTTCGACAACGCCCGCGCGACTGCCACGCTACGGGCGCTGCTCACGTTGAGCGAGCAGACCCAGATCATCGTGCTCACTCACCACGATCATGTGCTGGATCTGGCCCGCGCCCTGCCGGAGGGCAGTATCCACGAGCAGAGATTCGGGTGATAGGGCGGCGGCGCAGCCTCAGGGCAGGCCGGCAGCGGTAGCCCTCGACGACCGTCTGGTCCTGCACGCCGCTGACGCCCACAGCGCCCACGATCTGATCGCCTTGCCGCAGCGGCATGTCGCCGGCGATCACGCGCCGCGCGTCGTCGAGCGACACGGTCTGTTGCTGCAGCATGGGTATCTCCTGCTGGGTTGCGCGATCCGACCGCGTTACGGCTGGGCGCCGCCACCGGTTCCCTCGGGGGTTCCTTCGGCCTCTGGGCTGAGTGGGACGTGGTACTGAGCGAGGATCGCGTCTATGGCGCCTCGGTCCTGCTCCAGAACGTGCTCGATCTCCTGCTTGAACGCGGCATCCCCCCGGCGCACGCCCATGGAGATGTCGAACGCCATTGGCCATTGCGGCCCGTCGAAGGCCGGCTGGACCGGCGTGAGCCGCAGTTTCCCCGGCTCCTTGGCGGCGAAGTAGCCGGCCAGCGGCCCCCAGACCACGGCCACGTCAACGTCACCCTTCGCTACCGCGTCCACGATCACGGCCGGCGGGTTCGGCTGGCTGTAGTCGCCCCAGAGCATGTAGCCGCGCACGTTCCCGGTGATGCCCCGCCGTGCGAGCGCATGGGTGGGCGGCGTGTTCATGGCGTCGTTGCCGACCATCTGCACCCCGATCGTCAGCGTCCGCAGCCTTGGGTCGTCGAACGAGCTGATGTCCAGCCCGCGGTCGGCGCGGGTCAGGAAGACGTAGGTGGAGCGATAGTAGGGCTGGGTGGTGGCGAGCATGTCCACGCCGGCCGCGACGCCGGGCCAGAGATCGCACAGGCCCGCCTTGAGCGTGTTGCGCACGTAGCCGCGCCGCTGCGCCCACCAAGTGTAGCTCACCGTCGCGTCGAGGTCCTTGGCGATCAGCGCGACGATCTTGTTCTCGAAGCCTTCGCCCTGGCTGTTGGAGAAGGGAAGATTGTTCGGGTCGGCGCAGACGCGGAGCTCGCGGGAGCCTGCTCGCGCGGAGGACGCCGCGGCGCACAGGGCGAGGGCGCAGAAGAGTGCGAGCCGCCTCACTTCGGCGGGCTGACCGGGTTGGGTGGCGCTGGCGGCGCTGGAGGTCCGGGCGGCGGCGGCGTGGTCGGCATCACCTGGCCTGGGCCGTTCGCGTTATTGGGCGCGGACAAGGATTTGACGTAGGCCGCGATCTCCCAAAGCTCGTTGTCGGGGATCTTGCCGCCCCAGGACGGCATCCCGTTCGGGCGGCCCTGGACGAGGTCGGCGTAGATCTGGTCGAGCCGCCCACCGTAGATCCATTGCTGGTCCATCAGCGCCGGACCCATGCCGCCGGCGCCGTGGAAGTGGCAGCCGACGCAGTTATACCAGTTGAACAAGCGCTGGCCCTCGGCGATCGCCTGGGGGTTGCCCTCATACTGCTTGACGCGAGGGTCCACGGGAGGCGCCGAGCCGCCCCCTGGGAAGATCGTCGTCGTCGGGACAGACAAGGGCCCGTTCTCCGACGCCGGGAAGTCGGAGGTGACGTCGGCGGCCCGCGCCTGTGCCGCGGCGGCGAGCGCCAGCGCGGCGGCGAGGGTGGCAGCGGCCGCGGGACGGAGATTATGAGGGCGGCAGGGCGAAGACATAGAGCGTCCCTCCAGCAGTGGTCTTCTTCTTCAGGTCACCCATGGCGCCCACGAAGCCGAGCGCGCCGGTCGGGTCGCGCGGGTCGAGGTTGCCGGGCACGATGGCCCCGGCCCAGCCGCCGACGCCTGAATACACGGCGACATACTCGCGCCCGTCCGGGCCTTTGTAGGCGATCGGCTGGCCGATGATCCCCGAGCCGGTCTTGAACTGCCACTTGATCTGGCCGGTGCGGGCGTCCGCCGCCTTGAACCAGCCGTCCATGGTCCCGAAGAAGACGAGGTCGCCGGCCGTGACCATCGCGCCGCTCCAGAACGGGAAGTCGTCCTTGATCGTCCAGGCCGGCTTGCCCTTCTCCACGTCCCACGCGGTGAACTCGCCGCGGTGGCCGTCGCCCGGCGCCGGCTTCATGATCACGTTGGCGCCGACATAGGGCGTGCCGGCGATGTAGTTCACCTGCACGTCCTCCCAGTCCATGCACAGCCACTCGTGCGGGATGTAGAGGAGGCCCGTGCGCGGCGAGTAGGCCGACGGGTTCCAGTCCTTGCCGCCGGACGCCGTCGGGCAGATGTCGCGCACGACCGTCCCGAGCTTGGTTTCCTTGGCCGGGTTCATGACCGGCCGGCCGGTCTTCAGGTCCACCTTAGTGATCGAGTTCACGTAGGCGTAGGCGCTGGCCTGCAGCGCCTCCCCTGTCGTCCGGTCGATCATGTAGAGGTAGCCGTTGCGGTCGGGGTGCAGCAGCACCTTGCGCATCTTTCCCTGGAACGGCACGTCGAGCAGGATGATCTCGTTGATGCCGTCGTAGTCGTGCTCGTCGTGCGGGTTGGTCTGGTAGGCCCACTTCGCCATGCCGGTGTCGGGGTCGCGGGCGAAGACGGTGGTCGTCCACTTGTTGTCGCCGGGGCGCTGCTCCTGGTTCCAAGGACCCGGATTGCCGGAGCCGTAATAGATCAGGTTCAGGTCCGGGTCATAGGCGATCCAGCCCCACATCGAGCCGCCGCCGGTCTTCCATGCCCCTGGCGGCCAGCTCTTGACGCCGAGGTCCTTCCCCTGGTCCTGCGGATAGAACGGGTGGAAGTCGGCGCCGATCAGCACGTCCTTGTCCGGGCCGGTGGAGTCGGCCGTCCAGACGACCTTGCCGGTGTTGGCGTCGAGCGCCTTCACCCAGCCGCGCACGCCCATCTCGCCACCAGAGTTGCCGACCAGTACCTTCCCCTTCACCACGAGCGGGGCCATCGTCATGGTCTCGCCGAGGTTGATGTGGGCCAGCTTGGTTTTCCAGACTTCCTTGCCGGTCTTGGCGTCAACCGCGATGGTGTTGCCGTCCAGCGTGTTGAAGTAGAGCTTGCCGTCCCAGAACGCGGCGCCCCGGTTGACCACGTCGCAACAGGCCTCGCCCTGGCTCGCCGGCTCGGGGAAGGGTTGGTATTCCCACTTCATCGGCGCGCCGGGCTTGCTGAGGTCGAGCGCGAACAGGTTGTTCGGGTAGGCGGTGAGGACATACATCGTGTCGCCCACGACCAGCGGCGCCCCCTCTTCCCCGTGGGGCTTTATCCCCATGGAGAAGGTGAACTCGACGCGCAGGTTCTTGACCGTCGAGCCGTTGATCTGGTCCAGCTCGGAGTAGCGCGTGGCGGCGTAGTTCTTCGACGGCATGGTCCACTGGCCGTCGTCCTTCGGGGCGGCGGAGGCCGGCGGCATCGGCAGGGCCTGGCCCTGGGACGCCGTCGTGGCAGGCGTCGTCGCTTGGGGCGTTTGCGCGGCAGCCAGCATCGGCACCAGGGCGAGCGCAGTGGCGCCCGTCAACACGCAGCGCCACCGCTGGCGCCGCGTGGCGCGTTCAGCGCAGCGTATAGAGGTAAGCGGCGATGTCTCGTGCGTCATGGCTGTTGATCCCCATATCCGGCATCACGTTGCCCGGCACCACGCTCTGGGGCGCCTTGAGCCAGGACATCATGTTCTGCGGCGTGTTCGGCAGGATGCCCGCGATGATCGTGCGGCCAGCGATGCCGCCGAGCGGCGGCCCGACCCGGCCGTAGGCTTGCTGGATGCCCGGAATGGAGTGGCACGACCCGCAGCCGAGCTGCGCGATCAGCTTCGCGCCGTGGTGCGGGTGGCCACCGAAGTCGGTCGCCTCCCTGCGGCCTGGGTCCTCGCCGCAGGCCGTGAGGCCGAGCGCCAAGGACAGTGCCAGCGCGGCGCCCTGCCTCAGCATAGCGGCACCACGAGCAGAACGATCAGGTCGAAGACGATGGCCGCGGCGAAGCCGCAGCTCGTCAGGAGTCCAAGGAGAGCGAGGAACCGCGTCCTCCCAACGCCGGTCTCCATGACGTGGCCGGTGTGCCCAGCATTCTCGTGGCGAGTGGCCGTCCAGCTCCGATAGGAGACCGCCGCCCCCGCGGCGGCGGCGAGGATGGACACGATGTTGATCGCCAGCAGGCCCCACCAGATGCCGCCCCAGCCCGCGATGACGTGGTTGCGGGGGACATAGCGCGGGTAGCAGGAGTAGCTCGCCAGCCCGTAATCCACGATGAGCTGCCCCACCCAGACGGCCGGGGCCGCCCACAGCCCGAAGAAGAGGGGCACCAACCCAACGCGGTCGCGGTGCGGCGAGGGATGGGAGGACTCAGCCATGGGACCTGCGCTCGCCGACATCGGGATCACCACAGGTAAGGAAGAACGTAGAAGGAGATGAACACCGCGACCCCGACCGCGACGACGAAATACCAGTATGCGGCGACGATCAGGACCGGCGTGTTCCTGCGCGCGTCGAAGTAGCCGAGCGCGGACCAGGCCAGGATCAGCAGCAAGGCCACCACGCCCACGACTAAGTGCGCCAGGTGGAACCCCGTGGTGATGAAGAAGATCGATCCGTACTCGCCGGTCCGAAAGGTGAACGGCTCGCTGAACCACTCCAGGAACTGCAGCACGATGAAGACGATGCCGAGCAGGAACGCCGCCAGGAACCCGAGCAGGGTGGGCGAGCGGACGCCCCGCTCGGCCCCTCGCTCGCCCCACCAGACGGCGCCGCCGCTGATGATCAAGGCGATGATGGCGGGCAGCGAGTAGCCGAAGCTCGGGCTCTTCGGGATCCAGCCGTCGGCGATCTGGACCGCGTAGTAGAAGTAGCTGAACAGCAAATAGACGAACAGGGATGCCTCGGTGGCGATGACGCAGACGATGCCCCACCAACCCGGTCCCGTCCGCCCGACCGCGCCGATCGGCAGCGGCCTCTCGTCGAGCGCCATATCAGACATGGCTGGCTCCCATGTCGGCACTCGCGACCTGGCCCAGTTCCCGCTCCGGCCATAGCCAGACGATGATCGCCCCCGCGACGGCGATGGCCCCGACCACCGCCAGCCACCACCAATGCACCAGCAGCCCGACGAAGAACGCCGACAGCCCGATGGTGAGCAGCAAGGGCGCGTAGGAATCACCCGGCATCTTGAGGATCGTGTCCGGCTCGCCATCGAGCACGGTCGTCGCGATCGTCTCGCGCCCATGGTCGAGGAGAAGACCTTCGGTGATGGAGGACCGATCCTCGCTCTCTCCCAGGCGACCCTCCCAGAGCGGGTAACGGCTGCCCACGGTCGGGATCACCGCGAAATTGTAGGGGGGCGGCGGCGAGGGCACGGACCACTCCAGCGTCGGCGCATCCCATGGGTTGGCGCCGGCGAGCCTGCCGCGCCGGAGGCTCACGGCGACGTTGACCAGCAGCAGGAGCACCCCGAGCGCGAACAGGAACGAGCCGATCGTGGTGATCAGGTTGACGACGCCCCAACCCAGGCCGGCCGGGTAGGTATAGATGCGGCGCGGCATCCCCCAGAGACCGGAGAGGTGCATCGGCAGGAACCCGAGATTGAAGCCGATGAACATGGTCCAGAAGTTCCACTGGCCGAGGCGCTCATCGAGCATCCGGCCGGTAATCTTCGGGAACCAGTAATAGACGCCGCCCACGACCGGGAACACGTTGATCCCGATCAGCACGTAGTGGATGTGCGCGACGACGAAGTAGGTGTCGTTGAGCTGCCAGTCCACGGGGACGGAGCCGGTCATCACCCCCGACACGCCACCGACCGTGAACAGGAAGATCATGCTCGCGAAGAACAGGAACGCCGTGGTGAACACCGGCCGCCCCGTCCAGATCGTCGCGGTCCAGGCGAACACGGCCACGGCGCTCGGGATGGTGATGATGATGGACGCGCCCCCGAAGAACCCGAGCGCGAGGTTCGGCATCCCCGTCGCGAACATGTGGTGGACCCACACCCCGAAGCCCAGGATCATGGTCGCCACCGTCGAGAGCGCCACCGGCGCGTAGCCGACCAGCGGCCGGCGGCAGAACGTCGGCAGCGCGTCCGAGACGATCCCCATGGCGGGCAACACCAGCGCATAGACCCAGGGGTGCCCGAACATCCAGAACAGATGCTGCCAGAGCAGCGGCTGGCCGCCCTGCGACACGTCGAAGAAGTGGGTCCCGAACTGCCGATCCATCCACAGCAGGAAGAAGGCGAGGCTGACGGCCGGGACCACCAGCAGGTTCGCGACCGACGCGGTGAAGGTGCCCCAGACCAGGATGGGGAGCCGGTTGACCGACATGCCCGGCGCGCGCGTGCGCATGAGCGTCACAACGAAATTGGCTGAGCCCACGGTCGTCGAGATGCCCAGGAAAATGATCCCCAGGGCATAGAAATCCATGTTCATGCCGGGGTTGTAGGTGCGGTTGGCATACGGCACGTAGTTGAACCAGCCGTCGTTCGGCCCGGCGCCGATCACGAACCCGACGTACATGAAGATGCCCGACGCCAGATAGATCCAGTAGGACAGGGCATTCAGGCGCGGGAAGGCCATGTCCCGCGAGCCGAGGACGAGCGGCCAGAAGTAGTTGCTGAAGCCGGAGAGGACGGGGAACGCATACAGGAAGATCATTGTCATCCCGTGCGTCGAGAACAGCTCGTTGTAGGTCTCCGGCGAGAGCAGCCTGCCGTTCGGCCCGGCGAGCTGCACGCGCATGATCAGCGCCTCGATGCCGCCGAAGATGAGGAAGATGAAGGCGGTGACGAGGTATCGCTTGCCGATCTCCTTGTGGTCCACGGAGCTGAGCCAGCCGAAGAGGCCGGGCGCGGTCTCCCACGTCTCCTGCAGCCCATGCCCATACGCGCCGGTGGCGGTGGCGACCTCGGGGATTCTCTCGATGTCGGTCGCGCTCATGGTGCCTAGTCCTACTTGAGCGTTTCGAGGAAGGTCCGGACGTCCTGCAACTCCGGCCCCGAGAGATCGAGGTTCGGCATCCGCGTGCCGGGCTTGACTGCCTGCGGATCGGCGATCCAGCCTGAGAGATTGCCGATCGTGTTTGGGATCGTGTCCGCGGCGAGGGTGCTGCGGCTCATCAGGTGAGTGAGATCGGGCGCCACCGTGCCGCCCGCCTCGGTGCCGCGGACGGTGTGGCACACGCCGCAGCGATACACGAAGGTGTGCTCGCCCCTGGCGATCTCGGCCGACGCGGATTCCGGCGCCGGCTGCAATTGGCCGTCCATCCATGCCTTGAAGTCGGCCGGCGATTCGGCAACCACGAACAGCGCCATGTGCGCGTGCTGCGCGCCGCAGAACTCGGCGCACTGCCCTCGGTAGCGGCCGGGGTCGCGCGCCTCCAGCCAGGTCTCGTTGATCTGGCCGGGGATGGTCTGCGTCTTGCCCGTCAGCGCAGGGACCCAGAAGTTGTGGATCACGTCCGCCCCGATCAGCTTCACGCGCACGGGTTGGCCGGTGGGGATGTGGATCTCGTTGGCCGTGGTGAAGACGCGCGAGGGCTCGTCACTGAGATAGCGGGCCTTCCACCACCATTGCGCGCCTGTCACCTCGATGGTCAGCCCGGGCTTGCTAGGGGGGCTGTTCACGGCGGCGAGGACGACGGTCGTCCACACCAGGATGGCGACGAGAAACACGGAGGTGATGCCGATGCCGATGGTGATCCAGCGCAGGCCGCTCCCGGTGCGCGCGACCGGCGCCTGGTCGATGGCGTCCGCCGCGACGCCTGCTCGCCGATACCATGCCCCGACCAGCACGAGCAGGCCGATGATGACCGAGACGGCGATGGAGAGGATCAGCAACGCCCAGGTCAGCGTCACCACCGGATAGGCCTTCGCGCCGTTGCCGCTCATGTAGGACATCGGGAACGCCGCGTGCGCCGCGGCCGGGAGAAGGGCGAGTCCGCACGGGGCGAGCCGCCCGAGCGTCATGGCAACCGTCTCACCGCAGCCCCAGCCCTGCCGGGCGGCCGGACTCCCAATCCATGCGCCGCAACGCGAGCCACAGCACGAGCATCGAGGCCACGAAGAAGACGACGCAGCCCGGCACCCACATGATCCCTCCCCCGAGCTGCTGGTCCTGCAAAGGCGTCAAGCCCCAGGCAGCCGTGGTGAGAGCGTGCGGCGCGTAGGCTGGCCGCGGCGCGATCGTGATCAGCGCGCCGAGGAGGCCCATCTGCACCGTCGAGATCATGCTTGCCCCGAGCGTGTGCACCATCCTCGCGGGCCTCCGGTCGAGCAAGCCGCTCCAGAGCCAGACCGCGGCGCCGAACAGGCTGACATGCATCGCCCAGTAGGCGAGCGTGCTGGAGAAGGTCGCTTGATACGGGGCCGGAGCGTGCCAGAACCAGAGCAGGACGGCGAACATCCCGGCCGCGAGCAGCGGCGCCGTAGAGATAGGCGAATGCTCCCGGCCGTCGAGAAGGGGGCTGCCGGGCTTGGCAAGCAGGCCGGCGAGAGCCGCCGCGGGCCGCCCCGCCGCTACCAGCGGAGCGGCGACCAGGGCGAGGATCATGTGCTGCCCGACCCGCGCAGAGAACAACGCCACCGAGAGCGCGCACAGGGGCGACACCAAGGCCGCGGACGCGATGAGCCAGCCGGCGCAGAAGGCCCCCCGCTCGCCACGCGCGATGGCGCGGTCGCTGCCGTCAAGGCGCCGGGCGCCGAGGAGGTAGGCGCAGGCCAGGGCGGCGAGCGCCGCAAGCAGGACCGGATCGAGGTTCCAGCGCGACCAGAGCGCGTCGGGAGAAGGCGGCAGGCCGCAATACGGGACGGCTTGAGGGTATTCCCACGGCATATCGCAGCTCCAAGTCTTGCGCGCCCCGTATCGTGGCTAGCAGGCTCGTCTCGTTGGCGGCACTGCGCATTAACGTGAGTTAACACTGGCTAGAGCCTACTCGGGCCGGCGGTTCGTTGGGCGCTCCGCCGGGCCGGCGTCGCAGGACCGCGGCTTCAGCTTGCTTTAGTGTTCCCGGCCAGTCCGTTAGCTCGATCGTTCTCAAGCTGGGCGAGGTAGCGCTTGACGTTGTCCGGCGCGCCTCCCAGGTGGAGATAACTTCTCGTGAACTCGGCCAGGACCTGCAAAGCCTTTAGGTCGTTCAGCACGACGGTGCGGTTCTTCAGCACGATCAAGCCCTGCCGGCGCAGGTCCTGCAGGATGCGGTTGATATGCACGGCGGTCAGGCCGAGCGTGTCCGCGAGCTCCACCTGGGTCAGCGGCAGCTCGAACGAATGGTCAACGGCCAAGCCGACGGCGTGATACCGCCAGAGCAGCTCACAGAGCAGATAGGCGACCCGGCCGACCGCGTCGCGCCGACCCAGGGCCACGATGCGCTCGCGCAGCAGCGCCTCCTCCTGCAACGAGGCCCACCATAGCGCCGCCGTGATCCGGGGATGGTGGATCACCAGCTCCATCACGCTCTCCCGGGTGATGGTGGCGATCCGGACCGGGGTTATCGCTTCGATCGAGTGATCCATCTCCTGAAGCAGGAAGACGTGCAGGTCGTTGAGGTCGCCCGGCAGCAGGAACGTCATGATCTGTCGGCGCCCGTCGGGGAGGATGCGGTAGCGGCAGGCCAAGCCCTCCTTCACGACGAATACCGAGCGCGGCACTTGGCCCTCCTCGATGATGTCCTGGTGCGCGTCGATGCTCTCGTGCGAGCGTTCGAGGCCGTCGAGGACGCGCACATCCTCCGAGGTGATCGTTATGAAGTGCTCCAGCTTGCGCGCGAGGGGGTTCGTGAGAAAGCTGGCGGGCGGCGGACCCCCTTCGCCCATGTCTGTGCTCCCCATGCCTGTGCTCGGATGGATGCGGCCGAACGCACGTCTTGGTCCAGGTGACTGCATGGCCCGGATGGGCCACGCCGAGACGGCCTGCGGGGCAACACTCCATCGGCCAGCATCCGCGCGCAAGATGGGGCGCGCAAGATGGGCACCGTTCAGCGCCGTCCCGGCAACCTATCCAACGCCGATTTCCATGGCATAGTGCGCGAGCGGCGAGTTTGCTCTGCGCCGCAACGAGCTAGAAAACGTCGGGAGGACTGAATGAACCGAAGCGTTGCATCCCTTCTCATGGGCGCCCTTGTCGCGGGGGCGCTCTGCGGCCCGAGCGTCGCCCAAGGAACAGGCGGCAAGAAATCCCTCGCCCTCGTCACCAACGCCGCCGCGGATTTCTGGACCATCGCCCGGCGCGGCGTGGAGAAGGCGCAGAAGGAGCACCCCGACTACGCCATGGAGGTGGTCATCACCGGCCAGGCCACCGCCGCCGAGCAGCGGCGCGAGCTGGACGACCTGCTCGCCCGCGGCATCGCCGGCGTGTCCATCTCGGCCATCGACCCGAAGAACTCGACCGAGGAGTTCAACAAGGTCGCCAGCAAGGCGGTGCTGTTCACCACGGACAGCGACGCGCCGCAGTCGAACCGGGTCGCCTACATCGGCACCGACAACGTCGCCGCGGGCAAGCAGGCCGGCGAGCAGATCAAGATGGCGCTGCCGCAGGGCGGCAAGGTCGTGATGTTCGTCGGCACGATGGACGCCGACAACGCCCGCGAGCGGGTCGAAGGCATCAAGGACGTGCTCAAGGGCACCAACATCAGCATCACCGACATCCGCACCGACGGCGTGGACTTCGCCAAGGCCAAGGCCAACGTGCAGGACGCGCTCGCGAAGGGCGACGTTGACTGCCTGGTCGGCCTCTACTCCTACAACACCCCCCAGATCTACACGGCGGTGAAGGAGGCCGGGAAGGCCGGCAAGATCAAGATCGTGGGCTTCGACGAGGACCCGCAAACCCTGCGCGGCGTCGCGGACGGCACGATCCAGTCCACGATCGTGCAGCAGCCGTTCCAGTTCGGCTACCAGTCCATGACCGACATGATCAAGTACATCAACGGCGACAAGTCGTTCATCCCCGCTAACCACCTCATCATCATCCCGACCCGCGTGATAGACAAGGCGAACGTGGCGGAATTCCAGACCTCCATGAAGAACCTGCTCAAGTAGGGTGGGACGTTCGGCGGGCGGGCAATCGCTCGCCCGCCCGCGCGCAGGCTGACGAGGTCACCATGTCCGACGCGCTGCTTCATCTGTCCGGGATCAGCAAGGAGTATCCTGGGGTCCAGGCGCTCGACGACGTCAGCCTGACGGTCCGCCGCGGCGAGGTCGTCGGGCTGATCGGCGAGAACGGCGCCGGGAAGTCCACGCTGATGAAGGTCCTGGGCGGCATCGTCGCGCCCAGCGCGGGGACCATCCGCGTGGGCGACGCCTCGCACGCCGCGTTGACCGTGACCGAGGCGACCCGCGCCGGGATCGCCTTCGTCCACCAGGAGCTCAACGTCTTCGACAACCTGGACGTTGCCGCCAACGTGCTCATCGGGCGGGAGCCTCTGTTCGGCGGGCCGCTCCGGCTCGTCCGGCGGCGGCGGATGCACGAGCAGGTCGCGCCGCTGCTGCGCAGGCTCGGCGCCGACTTCACTCCCGAGACCCCGGTCGCCGCGCTGTCCATCGCGCAGCGGCAGATGGTGGAGATCGCGAAGGCGCTCTCGGTCGAGGCGCGCGTCATCATCATGGACGAGCCGACCTCCAGCCTCACCCTGTCGGAAACCGAGCGCCTGCTGCGCGTCGTCGCGGAGCTGCAGGCGGCCGGCGTCAGCGTCATCTACATCAGCCACCGCCTGGGCGAGGTGAAGCACTGCGCCGACCGCGTGGTCTGCCTGCGCGACGGGCGGGTGGTCGGCGAGCTGGGGCGCGGCGAGATCGCGCACGCGACGATGATCCGGCTGATGATCGGCCGCGACCTGAAGGCGCTCTACATCCCGCCGAAGCAGCCGCCCACGGAGGAGGGCTGCACCGTGACGGGACTGGTCACGCCGGCCTTTCCGGACCGCCATCTCTCGCTCTCGGTGCGCAGGGGGGAGATCCTCGGCCTCGCCGGGCTGGTCGGCTCAGGGCGGACCTCGCTCGCGCGCACCCTGTTCGGCATTGATCCGGCGCTCTCCGGCGAGATCCGGCTGCAGGGGCGCCCGGTCCGGGTCCGCTCGGCGCGGGACGCCATCGCGCAGGGGATCTATCTCGTGCCGGAGGACCGCAAACGCGAGGGTCTCGTATTGGAGATGCCGCTGGTCGAGAACGTGTCGCTGGCCAGCCTGCGCACCTATGCGCGCGCCCTGCTCATTGATCGGGACGCGGAGGCGAGGGCGTGCCGGGCGCAGCGGACCAGCCTGGGCATCAAGGCGCCGTCCTGCGACGTGCTTGCCGTGACCTTGTCGGGCGGCAACCAGCAGAAGGTGGCGCTTGCCAAGTGGCTGGCGATGCAGCCGCGCCTGATGATCTTCGACGAGCCGACCCGCGGGGTCGATGTGGGCGCCAAGGGCGAGATCTACGTGCTGATGCGCGGCCTCGCCGACCAGGGCGTCGCGGTGCTGATGATCTCCAGCGACATGGAGGAGGTGATCGGCGTCTCCGACCGCATCACGGTGATGCACGAGGGCGAGGTCAGCGGCACGCTCGAACGCCCGCAATTCAGCGAATACAACGTGTTGCGGCTCGCGGTCGGCCAGGCCATCGAGCCGGAACCCGTGCACGTGGGAGCGGCCTGATGGCGAAGAAGGATCTCGGCCTGCTCGTGCTGCTGCTGGTCGTCGGCGGCATCACCGCGGCGCTGAACCCGCTGTTCCTGTCGGGCGTGAACCTGCTGGACATGGCGAACCTGATCGGCTTGTTCGGCATCTTCAGCATCGGTGAGGGCATCGTCATCATCACCGGGGGGATAGACCTCTCGGTCGGCTCCATGTTCGCCCTGCTCGGGGTGGTGTTCATAGACCTGCTGGTGAACCGCGGCCTGCCCTGGCCCGCGGCGCTGCTGGCCACCGTGGCGGGAGGCGTCGTGCTGGGAGCGGTGCAGGGCTTCCTGGTGACGAAGGCGCGCTTGCAGCCGTTCATCGTCACGCTCTGCGGGCTGCTCATCTACCGGGGCGCCGCGCGCTACTACACCGACGACGCGACCATGGGCTTCGGCTACGGCAGCGACTTCGACTGGCTCGGCTGGCTCGCCTCCGGCCGCTCCTGGGGCATCCCGCACAGCTTCATGCTGCTCATCCTCGTGGCGGTGATCATGTGGGTGGTGCTGCACCGCTCGGTGTTCGGCCGCTACCTCTACGCGATCGGCAAGAACGAGGAGGCGGCGCGCTTCTCGGGGATCAGCACGGGGGCGGTGATCGCGGGCGCCTACATCATCTCGGGGGGGCTGGCGGGAGTCTCCACGATCCTGCTGGTGTTCTACACCAACTCGGTCTCGCCTTCCTCCTTCGGCAGCTTCTATGAGCTGTACGCGATCGCTGCCGCGGTGCTGGGCGGGTGCAGCCTGCGCGGCGGCGAGGGGAGCATCGTCGGGATCGTGCTCGGCACCGCGCTGCTGCAAGTCTTGCAGAACCTGGTCAACATCCTGGGCATCCCAAGCTCGCTCAACTTCGCGGTCATGGGCACGGTGATCCTGCTCGGGGTGCTGGCGGACCAGCAGTTCAAGCTGCGCGGGCAGCGGATCGGTGCGGCGGGGGCGGTCAAGTTGGTCCCTGGGGAGTAGCCGAAGGTGCCCCGTCGCGTCGTGGCCGGGGATCCGGATCAGGGTGCCGGCGGGCCGGTGCTGGTCCGGGGGCGCGGGGGCGGTGGTAGAGAGGGGGCGCGGGGGCGCGGTTCCGGGCTGAGCCATTCTGGGCTGAGCGATGGCTGGGCTGCTGCTGCGCGGGCGCGGAGGTCGCGCACGTCCTGGGGCGTGCGGCGCTTCCAGGGATGGGTGCCGGGGAAGTGCTCGATGCCGAGGTCGCGGCAGATCGAGGCGATGATGTCGGCGATGGGCAGCTGGTCGAGGTCGTCGTCGAGGTCGGGGTCGTCCAGGCGCTCGCGAAGCTCGGCGTGCAGCGCCTCCGCCTCGGCGCCGTCGGTCCGGCGCTGGATGGTGTCCTCGACCGCGCGGATGATCTGCTTGCGGGCGGCGAGGCGGCGCTCGCGTCGCGCGCTCGGCTGGGCGCGGGCCGGGCAGGGTCGGAGAGCTTGCGGGCGAGGGCGATGGTGCGGCGCAGGGTGCGGGCGATGCGGTCGAAGGCGATGGTGGGGTCGGGCGCGGGTGCCGCGGCGGGCGGGCTGGCTGTTGGGCTGCTGGGGTGGCCTGGCGGTGGAGGGTGCGGGCGAGGTCGGTGCCGATCTCGATCAGCTCGTGGAGGACCTGGCGGTAGTACTGGGCGTCCTCGTCACGCTGGGTAGCGTGGCCGGCCGGCTCGGGAGAGGTGGGCGTGGAGGACATCGGGGAGGATAAACTGGTTTCTCGCGCGCCGGGTCAAGCGCTGAGTTGGTGGCGGGGCGGGAGGTGCGCCGGTCGGCGATCTCACCGGCCCCCCGACCTGACGGACCGTGGCAAGCGGGGCACGGAGTACCACGTCGCGGTCACCGGCGGCGGAGCTAGCCTAACCTCAACCGGCAGCCAGCCATCAGGACAGGGGACGCCTCCCAGCGTTAGCCAATCCCAAGACGACAGGGAGAGCACTTGGCTCTCAGCCACGGCTCGCTCGCGGGATCCTGCCGCCAGGCTCATCCACCCGCTTCTCCCCACCCGCCACCCGGGCTCCGGCGCGTTTCGGGCCCTGCTTGCCTAATCTCGAAGCGTCGTACTAAGCGGATCCAAGGGAGGGGTGGATAACGCAGATTTAATGACTTGCCAACGAAGCTGCGATGTGTTTTCTAAATTTATAACTGGAAAGCGATTTCGGCTGAAAAGCGCGTGCTGTTCTCATTTTATGAGACATGCCCGCTGGAAAGCAGCTGATCCGAGGGCGATTGGATGAGTGTGGAAGCACGTCGGCTCCGACATAGGCCGGTCATATCGTCGCCTGCCGCCGTGCCGAAGCGGCGGCGCGATCTCATCGCGTTCACCTACAACCCGCTCGCCGCCTGGAGCGCATCGCCCCGGCAAGAGCCAGCCGCCATCGGCGCACGAGCCTGGACCGACTGCGGAAGTTCTCCATCATGCTGCGCGGCCAGGCCTCGCTTATCGGCTGCGGGAGCACGACATCACGCAGCATAGATCGCGTATTTACTTATGATATATACCGGCATTTACATCCAATGCCCAACAATTTCTTGATCTTTTCGGCAAATAAGCCTATTCTATCGGAATGCCACAGAGTAGGAAAGATTGTGGCTAATGCGTAACGAAACCATCGCGATCCACGGCGGCTATGACGGCGACCCCACGACGAATGCCGTGGCGGTGCCCATCTACCAGACCGTTTCATACACGTTCGACAGCGCCGAGCACGGAGCCGCGCTCTTCAACCTCGAGGCCGAGGGATATCGCTACAGCCGGATCAGCAATCCCACCACGGCGGTGCTGGAACGGCGCGTCGCGGCGCTCGAAGGGGGCCTGGAGGCGCTCAGCGTCAGCTCGGGGCAGGCCGCGCTCTACTACGCGGTGCTCAACGTCGCCGAGACAGGCCGAAACATCGTTTCTGCCCCGCAGCTCTACGGCACGACGCATACCCTGTTCGCGCACACGCTGCGCAGGCTCGGCATCCAGGTGCGGTTCGCCGAGACCGATCATCCCGCCGCCATCGAGCGGCTGATCGACGACGACACGGGTGCCGTGTTCTGCGAGAGCGTGGGCAACCCTGCCGGCAACATCTGCGACATCGCGGCCGTCGCAAGTGCTGCGCACCGCCATGGCGTCCCGCTGATCGTGGACAACACGGTGGCGAGTCCGATCCTGCTGCGTCCGATCGAGCACGGGGCGGACATCGTCGTCCACTCGCTCACCAAGTTCCTGGGCGGACACGGGACGACCCTCGGCGGCATCATCGTGGACGGGGGCACCTTCCCCTGGGCGGAGCATCCCCGGCGCTTCCCGATGCTGAATGAGCCGGACGAGTCCTACCACGGTCTCGTTTACACGGAGCGCTTCGGCGCGGCCGCCTACATCGCGCGCTGCCGGAGCGTCTATCAGAGGACCACCGGCGCCGTCCTCTCGCCGTTGAGCGCATTCCTGCTGCTGCAAGGGATCGAGACCGTTGCGCTGCGGGTCGAGCGCCATGTCGAGAACGCGCGCGTCGTGGCCGAGGCGCTGCGCGCGGACCACCGGGTGGCATGGGTCAACTACGCCGGGTTTCCCGACAGTCCTCACCACGCGCTCGCACGCAAGTACCTTGGTGGCCGGGCTTGCTCGCTGATGACCTTCGGCGTGCGCGGCGGCTTCGAGGGCGGCATGCGGTTCTACGACGCGCTCAAGCTGGTCAAGCGGCTCGTCAACCTCGGCGATGCCAAGTCCCTGGCGTGCCACCCCGCCTCGACGACGCACCGGCAGATGCCGCCCGAGGCGCAGCGTCAGGCTGGGATCACGCCCGAGACCATCCGGCTCAGCGTCGGCATCGAGCACGTGGACGACATCCTGGCCGACCTCGACCAAGCGCTCGAAGCAGCGACTGGCGAGGTGAAGTTGTGGGGAGGTGACCATGGCCCCAGCCTTGTCCGGAGCGCTTGACGCCGCGCCGGCCAGCCTGCGCTTCCTCCCCAGGGAGGATTGGCCTGGGAAGGATTGGCCTGGCCAGGGAGACGGTCCGATCAGCGTTGGGCTGGTCAACAACATGCCTGATGCCGCGCTGCGGAGCACGGAGCAGCAGTTCCGCATGCTGCTGGCTGCGGCGTCCCAGGGCCGTACGGTGCACCTGCGGCTCTTCTCGCTGCCCGGCGCCGTCCGCACGGAGGCTGCCCGCGCGCATCTCCACCAGCATTACGAGAGCTTCGATGCCCTGTGGGACGAGCCACCTCGACGGGCTGATCGTGACCGGGACAGAGCCGCGGGCGCGCGAACTCACGGACGAGCCCTACTGGCCCGCGTTGACGGGGCTCGTGGACTGGGTGGAGGGCCGGGCGATGCCAGCCATCTGGTCGTGCCTTGCCGCTCACGCCGCCGTGCTCCACCTCGACGGGATCGGCAGGCGCAGGCTCCCGCGGAAGCTCTCCGGCGTGTTCGACTGCACCAAGGCCGCCGATCACGCCGTCCTCGGCGGCGTCGAGTCCAGCTGGCGCGTCCCTCACTCCCGCTACAATGAAGTGCCTGAGGAGGCGCTCGCGGCCAAGGGCTACTGCATCCTGTCGAGGTCGCACGACGCGGGCGCTGACATCTTCGCCCGGCCGGGCACCCACTCGCTTTTCCTGCAGGGCCATCCCGAATACGGTCCTGAGACGCTGTTGCGCGAGTATTACAGGGATATCGGGCGCTTCCTTGCCGGCGAGCGGGACGGCTATCCCGAAATGCCCTGCGGCACCTTCGACGAGGGCGCCGAGGCTGCGCTCGCCGCGTTCCGCGAGCGGGCGCTGCGGGAGCGGACCCCGGACTTGCTTCCCGATTTCCCGGTGACGGCGTCGCGGGGATTGACGCATCCGTGGCGCGAGCCGGCCGTGCGGCTCTACGCGAACTGGCTGTCGTGCCTCGCGGAACGGAGGTCGCGGTCGCCCGGTGCCGCGTGGGTGCCGGGCGACCGGGCCGCTGTGCTGTAAGGAGAAGTGGAGTGAGTGCAGCGGGACATCCGGAACGCTGGGCCGGAGAGGCCGTATCGGCGCCTGCCCGGCCAATGGCGTCCATCGTGCTCGCCGGGTCCATCGGAACCATCATCGAGTGGTACGATTTCCTGATCTACGGCACCGCCGCGGCGCTGGTGTTCAACGGCCTGTTCTTCCCCAGGCTCGACCCGACGACCGGGACGATCGCCTCGCTCGGGACGTTCGCGGTCGGCTTCCTCGCCCGCCCCCTCGGCGGCGCCCTGTTCGGCCGCTTCGGCGACCGGATCGGCCGGAAAACCATGCTGCTGGTCACGATGCTCGTCATGGCGCTCGGCACGTTCGGCATCGGCCTGCTGCCGACCTACGGGCAAGTCGGGATCTGGGCGCCTGTCCTCCTGGTGATGCTGCGCCTCGTTCAGGGCCTCGGGCTCGGAGGCGAGTGGGGCGGCGCGTCGCTGATGGTGCTGGAGCATGCACCCGCCGGGCGGCGCGGCTTCTACGGGAGCCTTGTGCAGGTTGGGTTCCCGCTGGGCCTCGTCGCGGCCTCGGGAGCCTTCGCCCTCGCCGGCCACTTGCCGGACGCCGCGTTCCGGTCCTGGGGCTGGCGCGTTCCCTTCCTGGCCAGCATCGTCTTGCTCGTGGTCGGCGCGTTCGTGCGCGCGCGGATCCCCGAGACCCCGCACTTCGAGCGCCTGCGGGAGAGCGGCGGCATCGCCCGGCGCCCGTTCCTCGACGTGATCCTCAAGGACACGAGGAGCTTCCTCGTCTCGGTGGGCCTGAAGCTCTCCGAGGTCTCGTGGGTCTATATCCTGACCGTGTTCGTGGTCATCTACGCCACGACGAAGCTCGGTGTGCCGAAGGGCCTCCTGCTCAACGCCATCCTGATCGCGGCGGCCGTCGAGGTGCTCACGATCCCGGCGTTCGGGTGGCTGAGCGATCAGGTCGGACGCCGGGTCTTCTTCCTCCTCGGCGCGGTCTTCACGGCCGGCTTCGCCTATCCCCTGTTCTGGATGCTCGACACGGGAAGCCCGGCGCTCATCACGCTCGCCATCGTCGTCGCCCTCAATCTCGGGCACGGCGCCATGTTCGGCCTGGAGTTCCGCCTACCTTCCGGAGCTGTTCGGGACGCGCGTGCGCTGCACCGGCGCCTCGTTCGGCTTCCAGGTGGCTGCCGCGCTTGGCGGCGGCCTGTCACCGATCCTCGCGGCCTTCCTCGCCGACGCCATGGGCGGCACGGCCGGGGTGTCCCTGCTGCTGGTCGGCCTCGCCGCCGTCACCTTCGTTGCCGCGCTCTTCGCCCGAGAGACCCGGCACGAGCCGCTCCGGGGGTGAGTGCCTCCGCCCTGTTCCCGCCGCCCGAGGAGCGTGAGCGGTGGGACGACCTGCTGACCCGGGATCTGGCCCGCGCCGACGCGCGCGTGGCTGCGGGCCCCGTGATGCCGACGCTCGACCTCGCCGCGCTCAGGGCCGACCTCGCCGGCTTCGACTTCGAGGCGCCGCGCCCGCTCGATGACCTCCTCGCGTGGACCATCGCGCAGATGGAGCACGGCGTCGTCCACGTGACGCATCCGCGCTACCTTGGCCTGTTCAACCCAGCGCCGGCGTTCCCCGCGCAGTGCGCGGACCGGATCGCAGCGGCGTTCAACCCGCAGCTCGCGACGGCGACAACCTCGCCAGCCGCGGTCGAGATCGAGGCCCATGTCGTCCGCGCCGTCGCCCGGCGCGCAGGGTTCCCGGCGGAGGCCGCCGGGCATTTCACGAGCGGTGGGTCAGAGGCGAACCTCACGGCGCTGCTCTGCGCCCTGACCCGCGCGCATCCGGGTTTCGCGGCGGAGGGCGCCCGCGCCTTCCCAGGCCCCCCGGTGTTCTATGCCTCGCGCGAGAGCCATCTCGCCTGGCTCAAGATCGCGCATCAACTGGGCATAGGCCGTGCCGCGGCGCGCCTCGTGGCGACCGACGGTGCCGGGCGCATGGACCCGGACGCCCTGGCCGACGCCGTGGAAGCGGACCGCGCGCGGGGCTGCGTTCCCGTCATGGTCGCTGCCACGGCAGGGACGACGTGTGCGGGGATGATAGACCCGCTCGAAGCCTGCGGCGCCGTCGCCCGGCGTGCCGGGCTCTGGTATCACGTGGACGCGGCGTGGGGCGGGGCGCTCGTCGCGTCCGAGCGGCTGCGCGGCCTGCTCGCGGGCCTCGAGCTGGCCGAACTCGGCCACGATAGACGCCCATAAATGGTTCGCGACCACGATGGGCTGCGGCATGTTCATCACGAGCCGCCCTTCCGCGCTGTCGGCTGCGTTCCAGGTCTCGGCGAGCTACATGCCGTCCAACGTGCCCAGCCTCGACCCATACGTCACGTCGGCGCAGTGGTCGCGGCGCTTCCTCGGCCTCCGCCTGTTCCTGGCGCTCGCGTCGGCCGGATGGGTTGGCTACGGGCAGCACGTGGAGCACGCCATCGAGCTGGCCGCGCTGCTCAGGGAGCGGCTCGCGGCGCTGGGATGGCGCACGGTCAACGAGTCATCGCTGGCCGTGACGTGCATCGAGCCTCCGGGCGGGACGGGCGAGGTCCGGGACGATCGTCGGCCGGGTCCTCGCCTCGGGCCGCGCCTGGATCTCCGTGGCATCGTTCGAGGGGCGCGACGTCATCCGGGCCTGCGTGACGCATGGCGGGACAACACCGGGCGACATCGAGGCGCTCGTGGACGCCCTGCAGGACGCGGCGTGAGAGCGCGCGAGGCCGGCGAGGCGCCTCTCAAGGCGTGGGCGCGCGCGCTCGCGATGACGGCGCCAATTGCCCGAAATCCCAGCACGACTCTCCCGACGCTCATGGACGATCTGGCCGATCGGTTCGGCACGGCACCCGCCCTCCTCTCGGACGACGCGTGCCTGACTTTCCGCGGGCTTGCCGAGAGAGTGAACCAGTATGCCCGTTGGGCGGTGGCGCAGGGGTTCGCCCCCGGCGACACGGTCTGCCTCGTCATGCCGAACTGCCCGGACTACATGGCGATCTGGCTAGGGCTGGCGCGCGCCGGCGTGGTCACGGCGCTCGTCAACATCAATCTCACCGGCGCCTCGCTCGCCCACTCCATCCGGATCACCTCGCCCAGGGGCGTCGTCGCCGGCGCCGGGTGCGCCGGCGCCGTCGCCACCGTCCTCCCGCAGCTCGCTCCCGACCTCCGCTGCTGGGTGCATGGCGGCGATGGCCACGGCTTCCCGCGGCTCGACCACGAGGCCATGCAACTCGCCGGCGACAGGCTTCGCGGCTCGGAGTGCCCGGCACCCACCATCGCCGACCGGGCGCTCTGCATCTACACATCCGGAACGACGGGTCTGCCCAAAGCCGCCAATGTCAGCCATCGCCGATTGATGCAGTGGAGCCATTGGTTCGCCGGCATGATGGACACGGGGCCAGGCGACCGGATGTACAACTGCCTCCCGATGTACCACAGCGTCGGCGGCGTGGTGGCCACCGGGGCGGCGCTGGTCGGCGGCGGGTCCGTCGTGCTCCGCGAGCGCTTCTCGGCGGCGGAGTTCTGGAGCGATGTCGCCCGATGGGAGTGCACGCTGTTCCAATACGTCGGCGAGCTGTGCCGCTACCTCCTGAACAGCCCGCCGCATCCGCTGGAAAGGGCGCACCGGCTCAGGCTGTGCTGCGGCAACGGCTTGAGGCCGGAAGTCTGGGAGGGATTCAAGGAGCGCTTCCGCATCCCGCAGATCCTTGAGTTCTACGCGGCGACCGAGGGCAGCTTCTCCCTCTGCAATGCCGAGGGCGAGCCTGGCGCCATCGGCCGCATCCCCTCGTTCCTCGCTCACCGTTTCCCGGTGGCGCTGGTCCGGCTCGATGTCGCACTAGGCCAGCCTGTCCGAGACGAGGATGGGCTATGCGTCCGCTGCTCCCCAGGCGAGGTCGGGGAGGCAATCGGCAAGATCGCCAGTGAACCGAGCTTGGGCGACTCAGGTCCAGACGGCCGCTTCGAGGGCTATACCGACGCGGCGGCGTCCGAGGGCAAGATTCTCCGGAACGTGTTCGCTCCGGGAGACGCATGGTTCCGCACGGGCGACCTGATGCGGCGGGACGGGAGAGGCTACTTCTACTTCGTGGACCGCATCGGCGACGCCTTCCGCTGGAAAGGGGAGAACGTGTCGGCCGCGGAGGTCGCCGAGGCGGCTGCCGGATGCCGTGGCGTCGCGGAGGCGGTCGCCTACGGGGTGCTCGTGCCCGGCACCGAGGGCCGCGCCGGGATGGCCGCCATCGTGCCCGGCCCCGGCTTCGACCTTGCCGAGTTGCGGGAGCACCTGGCCGGACGCCTGCCCGGATATGCCCGGCCGCTGTTCGTGCGAGTCTGCGAGCGGATCGAAGCGACAGCGACGTTCAAGCCGAAGACCCAGGAGCTTGCGCGCGAAGGTTACGACCCCGGCTGCATCGGCGACGCGCTCTACTTCGACGACCGCTCTCGCCAGGCGTTCGTCAGGCTCGACGCCGGGCTGCACGCGCGCATCCAGGCGGGCAGCTTGCTCCTGTAGCCACGCACCCCGCCTACGCCGTGCTGCCGGCATCCACGGTCAGCACGGTCCCGGTGATGTTCCGCGCCTTGTCCCCGAGGAGGAACTCGACCGCCTGGGCCACGTCGTCCACCTCGGCGAGACGCCTCAGCGCGCTGCGCCGCACGACTTGGTCGTGCTGCTTGCCCGCGAGACCCTCGGTCATGTCCGTATCCACGAAGCCCGGCGCGACGGCGTTGACGGTGATGCCCAGCGGTCCGACCTCCCGGGCCAGGGAGCGCGTGAAGCCGATGAGCGCCGCCTTGGTCGCGCCGTATACCGAGAGACCGCTGAACCCGGTGAAGCCCACGATCGAGGCGACGTTGACGATCTTCCCGCCCCCGTCGGCCATCATCGTCCGCACGACGTGCTTCGTTAGCGTGACCGGCGAGACGACGTTCAGCCGCACCATGCGCTCGACCTGCGCGTCGTGCATGGTGGCCAGCAGGCCGCTCGTCCCGACCGCCGCGTTGTTGACCAGCCCGTGCAGCGCCCCGAACTCCTTGCGAAGTCCCCTGACCAGACCGGGGATGCCGCGGAGGTCGGCGAGGTCGAAGGGCCGGAAGTGGATCGCGCCTTGCTGCGTGCGCTCGGCGTCACGCATGGCGGCGGCTAGGGGCTGGCTTTCTTGCCGGGCGATGGCGACGACGCTGTGGCCGGATGCCGCGAGCTTGCGGGCGATCCCGAGACCCAGTCCCCGGCTTCCCCCGGTGACGATGATGCTAGCCACGGGGACGGGCCAGCTTGCCCGAGGCTGCGACATCGAGCGAGGGCACGAGACGGATCACGGCCGGAACTTTGTGCGCGGGAAGGGCGTGCCGGCAGGCCGCGAGGATCCCGGCCTTGAGCGCGCCGGCCTCGGCATCGTCACGAGGCTCGGGCGAGGGAACCACGTCGGCGGCCACGACCGCGCCCGTGATCGGGCTCCTGCGCGCCGTGACGAGCGACATCCGCACGCCGGGCTGCTGGTTGATCACCGCCTCGACTTCCTCGGGATGGACCTTCAGGCCGCCGACGTTGATGACCCCATCGCGGCGGCCCGCGAAATGGTAGCGGCCGTCGCGGAGCTCGACCATGTCGCCGGTGTCCACGAAGCCGTCCGCGTCCGCGATGGCGGCACCCTGACCGGCCAGGTAGCGGGTTGCTGTCCGCGCCGACCGGATCCGGAGCGATCCTTCCTCGACCTTCATCGCCACGGCGGCGCCCGGCGTCTCGACCAAGCTCGCGGGGAAGCCTGCGTAGCCGTCGCCTACGTCGAACGCCACGCCGGCCTCCGTGGACGCGAACGCGTGGGCGATCTTGGCTTCCGGGTAGAACGCGCGGAGCTGGTCCAGGATCGTCTGGTCGGCGACCTCCCCTGAGAGGCGGACGTACCGGGGCGCGATGCTGCGAGCCGCCGGACTCATGAGCGCCCGGCGCCAGTGCGTCGGCGTTCCCGAGATATGCGTGACGCCGTGCGCCCCGGCCCGCGCTAGGAAGTCGTGGATCGGCTCCCGCGCGCCCGACAGCACCAGCGACCCGCCGCCGAGGACCGCGCGCAGCGCGATCTGCAAGCCGCCGTAGCGGCGGATGTCGTAGAACGTGCTCCAAACGGCGGCATCTGCCTCGGTCCCGCCGCCTCGATTCGCGGCCTGCCCGATCGCCCCCGTCAGGCTTGCGAGCGTGTGCGACACCAGCTTAGGCAGGCCGGTCGTTCCGGAGGTCAGCAGGACCCATTCCGTTCGGCAGGTTTCGCCCTGGCCGAGATCCCTCGACACGATCCCGGGGCTGCATACGACGTGGCGAGCGTTGCTGAGGGCGCCGGTGCTCGGCGCCGGGCGGTCGGACACGATAGCTTCGACCCCCGCGGCGTCCATGATGAAGGCGGCGTGGCTCGGCGGCAGGCCAGGCGGGCCGAGGACGAGCCGGCGGGCGATCCCGTCGAGTTCGATGAGCGCCAGCAGCGCCGTGAGCTGGTCGTCCGTCGCGACGAGCACCGACCGTCCGCGCAACAGGTCTAGACCGCCGGCAAGACTCGTACCCCGGACCAAGTCGCCCATCGCGATGCTCGCATCCGCGCCCCAGAGGATGCCCTCGGGCAAGCGCCCGTCGGCAGTCAGCGCCTCCCGGAGCGTGGTCGTCTCACTTCGCGGCATCCTCGTAGGTTCTGATGAAATCGCCTACGGTGACAGGGAAAGCAATATCCTCGGAGGTAGTGAACGGATCGAGACCGAGCGCGTCTTCGAGGCGGGCGACGATGATGGCGAAACAGAGGGAATCAAGGCCGGAGTTGAGGAGCGCCAGGTCGTCGGTCAGCGGTGTGAGCGTCTTGCCCTGCTCCTCAGCAACCTGCTCGAACTGCGACAGGATGACAGACCTCACGCCCAATGTATTGGTCCTCTCTATGCTCGTCCCAAGGGTATTTGTGCGGACATGGAAGGAGTTGTCAACCGGCCCACGGGGGTTTCCATCCGGTGCCGCACTGTAGTCCTCGCCCTGCCCCTGTGCTCAGTCCCGTCTTCCACGTCTAGCCCTTGAAAGCAGGCCGAGCCACGCCAATTTTCCATCCATACGGATGGTAAGAGGATGGTATGAGCGACAACGTGCACCAGTTGCGACCCAAGCTCGCCGACAGCGAGAAGATCACGATCAATCTCGGCTACGTTGACCTCGGCCACATCGACCTCATGGTGCAGGACGGATTCTACTCCAATCGGACGGACTTCATCCGCACCGCGATCCGCAACCAGCTCGACCGGCATGGCGACGTGGTCCGGCAATCGGTGGCGCGGAAGACCCTGGATCTCGGTCTCAGGCACTACGGCCGCGAGGATCTCGAAGCGGTGCGGGATGCTGGGGATCGGCTACGGATCAACGTGCTGGGGCTGGCCAGCATCGCGCGGGACGTCACGCCCGAGCTGGCCCGTGCGACCATCGCCTCGGTTACAGTGCTGGGCGCGCTGCACGCCAGCCCAGAGGTCAAGGCCGCCCTCGCTGACCGGATGCACTGACCCGGCGCAGCGAACCGCAGCATCCCCCGATCTGACGAAAGCCTGGGTCGGCCCGTCCACGGCGGAAACCGATCACGGTTCCGAACGGGAACGGCTGACCTGATCCCAAGCACAGGATACCATGACCATGAAGACCGTATCGCATCGTGGCCTTCTCGACGCAGCCAGCAAGGCCGCCGCGCTCCTGCAGCGTGTACGGGAGGGCAACGCGGACGGCACGGCACGGCCGCACCTGCCTGAGCCGCTGCGCAACTTCCTCGACCAGGCCAGGAGTGGAGGGTTCCCGCTTCCGGTGGGCGGCTTGGCTCATCCAGCCCCGGCCGAAGCGCCGAGCGCCCTGCCAAGCGGCGCGAAGTTCCTGGCCGCCACCTTCAGCGGCGCGGCCGGAAGCCGCCCGTACAAGCTCTACGTGCCCAGCGGCTATCATGGACAAGCCATTCCCCTGATCGTCATGCTGCACGGCTGCACCCAGTCGCCCGACGATTTCGCCGCTGGCACGCGCATGAACGAGGCCGCCGAGGAACACACGTGCCTCGTCGCCTACCCGGCGCAGACGGCCGCAGCCAACAGCTCGAAATGCTGGAATTGGTTCAACGGCGCCGACCAGCACCGCGACCGGGGTGAGCCGGCGCTGATCGCCGGCATCACGCGCCAGGTCATGCGCGACTACGCGGTCAACCCGCGGCAGGTCCATGTCGCCGGGCTTTCCGCAGGCGCCGCGGCTGCCGCGATCATGGGCGAGGCCTATCCTGACCTCTATGCCGCGATCGGCGTGCACTCCGGCCTCGCCTGCGGGGCAGCCAGCGACATGCCCTCTGCCTTCGCGGCGATGAGGCAGGGGAAGCCTCCGCGCGCCCGTCCCGGCGTGGGTGATGCGCGGAGCGTCCCGGCGATCGTGTTCCATGGCGACCGGGACACCACGGTGCATCCGAGCAACGGCGACGCGGTCATCGCGCAGTCATCGCCAGTCACGGCGCTGCGGGCGCGGGCACAGGAAGGCCGCACGCCGGGCGGCCACGCCTACACCCGCACCGTCCATGCCGACGCGAATGGCCAGACCATCCTGGAGCAATGGGTGATCCACGGGGCCGGCCACGCCTGGTCCGGCGGCAGCCCTGCCGGCTCGTACACCGATCCGCGCGGGCCAGACGCCACACGGGAGATGCTGCGCTTCTTCCTGGAGCACCCGCATCCCGCGGTCGCGCCGTTTTCTCAGGCCGGCCGCACCAGCACGTAACGCTTGCGCCCGGCGGAGAGCGTGACCGCGCCGTCGCGGAGATCGTCCACCGTGATCAGCCGGGCCTCGTCGCCTACGGCCTCGCCGTTCACCCGTGCGCCGCCGCCGCGGATGAGGCGGCGTGCCTCGGCGAGGCTCGCGCACAGCCCGGCCTCGGCGAGGAGGCGAAAGGCTGAGAGGCCAGCCTGCAGCGCCTCGCGCGGAACCTCGTGGACCGGGATGGCGTCCCCGGCAGCGCCGTGCTCGAACACGCGCCGGGCGGTCTCGGCGGCCTCCTCCGCGGCGTCGCGCCCGTGCAGGAGCGCGGTCGCCTCGGTCGCGAGCCTGATCTTGGCAGCGTTGATCTCCGAGCCTTGGAGGGCTTCGAGCCGGGCGATGTCATCGAGCGGCAGCTCGGTGAAGAGCCGCAGGAAGCGGCCCACGTCCGCGTCCTCGGTGTTGCGCCAGAACTGCCAGTAGTCGAAGGAGGGCAGCCGATCCGCCCGCAGCCACACCGCGCCGCGCGCGGTCTTGCCCATCTTGGCGCCCGACGCCGTCGTGATGAGCGGCGTCGTCAGCCCGAACGCCTGCGCCGCGTCCGTCCGCCGGATCAGCTCGACGCCGGAGACGATGTTCCCCCACTGGTCCGAGCCGCCCATCTGCAGGATGACGCCGTGGCGCCGCCGCAGCTCGCGGAAGTCGTAGCTCTGCAGGATCATGTAGTTGAATTCGAGGAACGTCAGCGGCTGCTCGCGCTCCAGCCGCAGGCGGACGCTGTCGAAAGTGAGCATCCGGTTGACGGTGAAATGCGGTCCCACGTCGCGCAGCAGCTCGATGTAGGAGAGCGGGTCGAGCCAGTCCGCGTTGTTGAGCTGGACCGCGTCCCCCGGCCCGTCGCCGAACCGGAGGAACGGCGCGATGCACTGGCGGATGCCGGCCATATTGGCCTGGATCTGCGCGTCCGAGAGCATCTGCCGCGCCTCGTCCTTGCCCGAGGGGTCGCCGATGCGCGTCGTGCCGCCGCCCATGAGCACGACGGGGCGGTGCCCGTGCCGCTGCATCAGGCGCAGCAGCATGATCTGCACGAGGGAACCCACGTGCAGGCTGTCGGCGGTGCAGTCGAAGCCGATGTAGCCGGCGACGGGGCCGGCCAGCATCGCCGCGTCGAGCGCGGCCTCGTCGGTGCACTGGTGGACGAAGCCGCGGGCGATGGCTTCGCCGAGGAACTCGCTCTGAACCATGGGCGCCGGGCTACCACGGCCGGCTGGCGCGTGTAAGCTCCGCCCATGGCGACCCGTCCGCAACCGCGCCCCGTGGTCTTCTCGCCCGGCACGATGCGCCGCGTCGGCGTGCGCGAGCCGTGGCGCGGCGACCTCTACCACCGCATGATCACGCTGCCCTGGTGGGCCGTCGTGAGCCTGGGCACCGCGATCTACCTGATCGTCAATGCCTTCTTCGCCGGGCTCTACCTCCTGCAGCCGGGCAGCATCATTGGCGCGAAGCCCGGCAGCACCGCGGATGCCTTCTTCTTCAGCGTGGAGACGATCGCGACCATCGGCTACGGCGTGCTCTCCCCTGGGACGCTCTACGCCAACATCCTGATGCTGATCGAGACGGTCGTGGGCATCACCATGGTCGCGATCGCCACGGGGATCGTCTTCGCGCGGGTGAGCCGTCCGACGGCGCGGGTGCTGTTCGCGCGCGTGGCCACGATCGCCCCCTGGAACGGAGCGCCGGCCCTGTTCTTACGTATGGGCAACGAGCGGATGAGCCAGATCCTGGAAGCGACCGTGAAGCTCTATGTGCTGCGCTACGAGACCTCGCCGGAGGGCGTCGAGCTGCGCCGTTTCCACGCGCTGCGCCTGGACCGCGAGCACACGCCGGTGTTCTCCCTGAGCTACACGGCAATCCACCGCATCACCCCGGACAGCCCGCTCCACGGCGCTACGCCTGAGAGCCTTGCCGCCGAGGAAGCGAACCTGATCGTCACCGTCACAGGCGTGGAGGAGGCAACGGGTCAGGCGGTCCACGCGCGCTGCGCCTACGCCGCCGCCAGCGTACTGTGGAACAGGCGTTACCATGACATCTTCATCGAGGACGAGAACGGCGAGACGTTCCTGGATTACCGGAACTTCGACGAGACGATGCCCGCGTGAGGAGGCGCGCTACGCCGCCGCCGCAGAGTGCGGTGCGTAGCGCGCCTCCATCCGGCGCCGCGCCTCGACCGCCGCCCCAACCAGCCCGGCCCTGGCCGGCTGCTCGATGTCCGACCAGCGCACCACCTCGCCCTGCCCCACGTCACGCAGCAGGCGGACACCATGGGCGAGACCGATCGGCAGCGCGCCAGCCGCGAGGCTCGCCTGTGCCGGCATCAGCCGTCCCCACACCGTGTAGCCCCCCTCCCCGTCCAGCATCTCGCCCGCGCGCAGGCCGCGCTTGGCTACGGCCGCCACGTCCCCGCGAAATTCCCGAGCCTGGCCCGTGGCCTCGCCGCGCAGCGCCGCGGACAGCACCGAGACGTTCAGCTCCAGCCCGATCAGGTGATAGGGCTTATACATCGCCGCATAGCGCCCGCTCGCGTCGGTTTTCAGCCCATACTGGCTGAAGCACGAAGCGGCATAAGCGTTCGGCGCCTCGATCACCACGTACACCCCCCAGCGGAGGTCGCGATGCACTGGCCGTCCGTCGCGCTCCAGCGAAGACACGACCTCGACCATCCCCGCCCGCTCCAGCACGCCGCCGTCCTCGCGCGGGCGGAGCACGTGCGGCAGGTCGTCTGCGCCGCAGGGCGGGAAGAGGAGACCGCCCTCCGGCACGTTCAGCCCGGCCGCGTTGGCGATGGCCGCCATCTCGATGGCCGACTTCGTGCCGTCGAGGAAGGAGTTGAACATCTGCGGGTTCATCCCCGCCTCCCGCGCGGCCTCCGCGGTCAGGCCGTAATGGCTCCACACGTCGTCGGGCGTGACACCGTGATAGAGCGGCAGGTACTTGGTGCCCTTGCCGGCCGCGACCACCCGGAAGCCGCAGGACCGCGCCCAGTCCACCAGCTCGGCCGTCAGCGCCGGCTGGTCGCCGTAGGCCAGCGAATAGACCACGCCGGCCTGCCGCGCCTCCTCGGCCAGCAGCGGGCCGCAGAGCGCGTCGGCCTCGACGTTCACCATGACCACGTGCTTGCCAGCCGCGAATGCAGCCCGCGCGTGGACGATGCCGGCCGCCGGGTTGCCGGTCGCCTCGATCACCACCTCGGCGTCATCCCGCGCGATCGCCGCGGGCGCGTCCTCGGTGAACGCGGTGGCTGCGATCCGCCCCTCCTCCCAGCCGACTGCCCGGCAGGCGGCGCGGGCGCGCTCCGGATCGAGGTCCGCGACCGCGGCGACCTGCAAGCCCGGCGTCGTCGGCACCTGGGAGAGGAACATCGACCCGAACTTGCCGGCGCCGATCAGCACGACGCGCACCGGGCGCCCCGCGGCGAAACGCTCGGCAAGGAGGCGATGGAGGTTCACGGCCCGCTTACTCGGCCGCTTCCGCCACCGTGCCGCGCGCGAGCCGCGCCAAGGCATCATCGGCGACAGGCTCGATCGGCGTGAAGTCGCGGTGCGCGATGAACTCGGGCCGCGTCGGCGTGCGGATGTAGTTGGAGACGGCGTTGAGCGTCAGATAGACGATCTTGCGCGGATACGGCGTGATGTTGCCCGCGGACCCGTGCACGAGGTTGCCGTGGAACATCAGCAAGCCGCCGGGCTTGCCCGTGGGCGCCACGATGCCGCCCTGCTCCACCAGCCGCGTCACCGTGTCGTTGTCCAGCGTCCAGAGCGGGTAGGAGGTCGTGGAGGTGTCGTGCGCCGCCTGCAGGTTGCCCGCCGCCTGGCTGCGCGGCACGAGCAGCAGCGGGCCGTTGATCGGCATCACCTCGTCCAGGAACAGCGCGATGTTCATCGCCCGCGGCTCCAGCATCCCGTCGTCGCGCAACCAGGTGCCGTAATCCTGGTGCCACTGCCAAACCTCGCCGGTGAAGGCGGATTTCGCGTTGATCTTGAACTGGTGCATGTAGATCTGCTCGCCGAGGATCTGCTCGACGGGACGGATCATGCGGGGATGCGCGCCGAGCAGCCGGAACGCCTCGTTGTAGGTGTGGGCGGCGAATGCGGTCCTCGGCGAACCGTTCTTCTCGCGCCACACCTCCGGGCGATGGTTCTCGTAGATCGCGAGGGCCTCGCGGCGCAGCAGCGCCACCTCCTCGGGCGTGAACAGCTCGGGCAGGAATAGCCAGCCTTCGTCGTGGAACTGGGCGATCTGCTCGTCGGTCAGGGCCATGGTTGCGTCCTCCGCTGGCTCGCGTGGTTACGCGGCTTGAACAGTGCCGCCCAGCCGTTCCTCGGTCTTGCGCCCGGCGCCGAGCGCGTGGTCGCGCGCCGCCTGCTCCGCGCCCTCGCCGTCGCCGGCCAGCACGCGCGCGACGATGTCGGCATGTTCCGCCCAGGCGCAGGCGCGGTAGTCGAGCGCGGCCAGCACGGTCGCCATCGAGCGGCGCAGGAGCGGCCAGTGCGGCCTGACCATCTCTTCGAGCGCCGGGTTGCCGGACAGGCGATAGAGCGCCTGATGGAAGTCCACATCGAGGCCGACGAGAACCGCGACCTTCGTGCCGGCCTCGACTGCCTGCCCGGCGGCAAGTGCGTGCTGCAGCATCCCGCGCCCGGCGTCGTCGTGCCGGGCGCGGGCCGCCGCGAGCCGCGCCGCCAACCCGTCGAGCGCACCCCGAACCTCGTAGAGCTGGCGCAGGCGCACCGGGTCCACGGGAGCGACTTCCAAGCCCTTGCGCCCGCTCTCCTGCACGAGTCCCTGGCGCTTCAAGAGATGCAGCGCGTGGCTGACCGGCTGGCGGGAGATACCGAGACGCCCGGCGAGTTCGCCTTGCCGGATGCGCTGGCCCGGCGGCAGCGAGCCATCGGCGATGGCCTCCAGCACACGCTGATAGACCTGGTCTATGAGGATGGGGCCGCTTTCGAGTGGGTTCATCCCAGGTTTAGCATTCGGAATTCCGAAGCTATGTTGCTCCCCGAACTATGCCGTGTCAAGCTTCGCGAAACTGACCTGAAGGGGTAAGCGCCAATGTCTTGCCCGACGCCGGCATCACAGGCTGCCTCGCGACGTGGGACGATGGCGCACTCGTGATCCCGCTTGCGGATTGAGAATTCGGAATGCAGAATGCTGACAAAGGGCGGGCGGGAGTGACGCCCAGCAACGCTGCTGGGAAACCGGCGTCAAATAATGCTTAATTCGGGGAGAGACACTCTTTTGATCTAGCACAATCGCTTTCAGCCGTGTTAGCGGTTAAAGAGTCAAACTTTAAGTAATGAAACCTCGACTGCAAAAAACTGGGAGACTAAGAATGTCCAAGCTTGCGTCCATCCGCACGCTCGCCCTCGCTTGCACTGCACTGGCCGGGTTGCTGACTTCACCCGCGCGCGCAGCCGACGTCACGCAGGACCGCCTGCTCAATGCCAGCAAGGAGACGGGCAACTGGATCCTGCATCACGGCGGCTACTCGGCGCAGCGCTTCTCGTCGCTGAACCAGATCAACGCCGGCAACGTGAAGAACCTCAAGGTTGCCTGGACGATGGCGCTCGGCGGCGTCGAGGGCGGCGGCATCTGGACGCATGGCGGGCTGGAGGGCACGCCCCTCATCGAGGACGGCTTCATGTACGTCACCGACGGGTGGGGTTCCGTCTATAAGATCGATGCCCATGGCGGCCAGGGCAAGCTGGTCTGGAAGATGAACCCCAAGACCGACCACGACTGGGCCGGCGCGGTTGCCTGCTGCGGCGTGGACAACCGCGGCGTCGCGCTGTGGAACAACATGGTCATCTCCCACACGCTCGACGGCCGCCTGATCGCCACCAACAAGGACACGGGGGAGATCGCCTGGCAGCGGCAGGTCGCCGACCCGGACAAGGGCGAGGTCGTGACCGGCGCCCCGCTCGTCGTCAATAACATGGCGATCACCGGCGTCGCGGGCGCGGAATACGGCATCCGCGGCTGGATCGCGGCCACCGACCTCAACACGCAGAAGGAAGTCTGGCGCACCTACACCATTCCCGCCGCCGGCGAGCCTGGCAGCGAGACCTGGAAGAACAAGGGCACGGCCGCGAACGGCGGCGGCTCGACCTGGGTATCGGGCAGCTACGACCCGCAGACCGACACGCTCTACTGGGGCGTCGGCAACCCCGGCCCCGACTGGGACAACGAGCACCGTCCGGGCGATAACCTCTACACCGACAGCACGCTGGCGCTGGATGTCGGCACCGGCAAGATCAAGTGGTATTACCAGCACACGCCGAACGACTGGTACGACTACGACAGCGTCTCCGAGAACGTGCTGGTGGATGCGCCGGTGAACGGCAAGCCGATGAAGCTCGACCTGGAGGCCGACCGCAATGGCATGGCCTACGCGCTGAACCGGACCAACGGCGAGTTCGTCTGGGGCCTGCCCTTCGTGAAGAAGTCCACCTGGACCAAAGGGCTGAACCCGGAGACAGGCAAGCCGGTGGAGTACGACCCGAACAAGCCCGTGCAGCGATATAATGCCGCCGTGACGCCGACGCGGGAGAACCCCGAGACCGAGATCTGCCCCGGCAACATGGGCGGCAAGAACTGGCCGCCGACCGCCTACAACCCGACGCTCCAGCGCTGGTATATCCCGGTGATTGAGAGCTGCAACCACATCAAGGTAGCGGCAACCAAGCCGGACTCGTTCAAGCCGCGCGAGATGTACACCGGCGGCGGCCCGAGCGAGGACGTGCGCATCACCGGCAGCGTGACCGCGATTGACGTCACCACGGGCAAGGAAGTGGGCAAGGCCGAGACGCCGTTCCCGATGCTGGGTGGGCTGCTCGCCACGCCTGACCTCGTGTTTGCAGGCTCCCCGGACGGCGAGATGTTCGCCCTCGATGCGAAGTCGCTCGACAAGCTCTGGTCGTTCAAGACCGGCTCCGGCATCAACGCGCCCCCGGTGACGTTCACCGTGGATGGCAAGCAGTATATCGCCATCCTGGTCGGCATGGGCGGCGCCTGGGACAAGTGGTTCATCAACTCCACCCCGGAGCTGAAGACGATGGCGCCGAGCTCCACGCTCTACGTCTTCGCCCTCTGATCCGCTACAGCGTTTCGCGTCCAAGTTGGGACGCGAAACGCTGCAGCTTTCATTTTGGCGAGCATCTTCACGCAGGACGCTTGTCCCAAGCGTCCTGCGATCTGCTCTAACACCTACGGCCGGTCCCGCCTCCCCGGCGGGACCTGTTCCTCTCGGAGTCCAGCCTGCCATGCGCGCACAGATCGTCGCGTCACTTCTCTGCGCCCTCGGCGTAGGCGCGGCCGCCATGATCGCCCCCAGCTTCGACGCCGCCCGCGCCCAGGACTCGCCGTCTACCCAGGCGCACGGGCAAGGGGACGTGTCGGAGGGCCAGAGCGTCTTCAAGCGGGCGAACTGCATGGGCTGCCACAAGTGGCACGGCGGCGGCGGCGGCGGCTACGGCGGCGACGCGCTCTCGCTGCGCGCCACCCAGCTCACGCGCGAGCAGATCATCGAGACCGTGGCCTGCGGCCGGCCCGGCACCGGGATGCCCTACTTCGAGCGCGGTGCCTACGACGGCGACCAGCACCCGTGCTACGGCGTGAGCCGGCAGGACCTGGGCAAGAACATGCCCGTGGAGGCGCCCGGCAGCTTCCTGCGCCCCCCCGAGATCGCCGCCGTGGCGGATTACGTGATCGCCGATATCAAAGGCAAAGGCGCGCCGACCTATGCCGACTGTCTCGCCTTCTTCGGCGAGGGATCGCGCGTCTGCAACATCTACAAGACGGGCCAGAAAACGGATCAGCCCGGCAAGCAGGGAGACTGATCATGCGTCCCATCCTCGCCGCCGCCCTCGCGGCGCTCGCGGCACTCCCCGCGGCGGCGGCCCCTGCCGCCAACGATCAGAACGACCTGCGGGAGTTTCGCCTCGGCATGAGCGTGGCGGACCTGCCGAAGTCCGGCTATCTCGGCTTCACCTGCGCCGACATGCCCAAGGACACGCCGGGGCGCACGCTGCAAGGCTGGGAGGACTACCGGAAATGCCCCGCGGAGGCGTCCGGCCTGCGCGCGGTGGGCTTCCGCTACGACGAGAGCGCGAATCCGCTCTCGAAGGTGAACAGCCTCTATGAGGGCACCAAGGTCGGTGGTCACCCCGTGCTGCTCACCCTCTTGATCGGTGGCGATGGCCAGGAAGGTGGGGGCCGGGTGGACGGCATCGTGATCGAGACCGACCCCGCCGCCCGCCTCTACCTGCGCAAGAAGGCGTTCCTGTTCGGGGACCAGGTCAAGGCCCGCTACGGCGACGAAGGCTGGACCTGCACCGAAGGGAAGCCGACGGCGGACGAGGAGCCGGTCGGCGGCGTGTTCCTCAAGGAGCGCTGCGAGAAGACGACCCCTACGCGGCACCTCATCCTCGATCGCGAGCTGTTCCGCCACGCCGGACAGGATCTCAAGGATTTCGTGAGCCGCTCGCGGCTGGAGATCCTCGAACCAGGCTGAGCACGGGCCTGGAGCGCGGCTGCGCGGCGCGCACGGATGGGTCCCGCAGGACACGATGCAGCGGTCGAACGAAACTCCCGGCGCGCGGACGTGCCGGGATTCGCATTCCATTAACTTTTCTCCATTACAGATCGGTTTGCCGTGTTCCTCAGGGTCCGCTTCGCCTCATGCCCAAGAAGCTTTCCAAGACGCTCGCTGCACTGACCTCGGATCAAGCGGTGTTCCTGCTGGACGTCGCGACGATGGCATGGGCGTGGCCGTTGGCGCTCATCCTCGCCGGCGTGACCTCGCCGGGATGCGTCCCGGAGTGGCTCGCGATGCTGCTCTACCCGGCAGCCAACCTCGTGTTCCTCTACGCCCTGGGGCTTTACCGGCGCGACGTGATCATGGAGCCGCGCAAATCCTTGGGCCGCATCCCGCTCGTGGCCGGGTTGGCGGCGCTCGCCGCCGCCGGGGTCACGATGCTGTCCTGCCGTGTGCTCGGCCCGATGCACGATCAGGTGCGGCTGTTCACTGCGGCGGCCATCTGCTTTCTCGCGAGCGGTGTCGCGGCCCGCATGGTGTTCTCCGCGCTGCGGCACCAAGGTTTGTTCCGCCGCCGCCTCCTAGTGGTGGGCGCTGGCAGGCGGGCGTGGGATCTGGCCTGGATGCTGCGCAAAGAGGGACCCAACCTCAATTACGAGATCGCCTTCGTGCACGAGCCTGTGCTGGGCGAAGTTGACCCGAGACTCGCCGACGGGTCCGCCGGGCGGATCGTCCCTGCCTCCGCGTGCGGAATCCTGGGCGCGGCGCGCTCGTTCGGGGCTGATCAGGTCGTCGTCGCTCCGGACGAGCGGCGCGGCATGGCCCTTGAAGGCCTGCTGCAATGCAAGGTCGCCGGGTTTCCCGTGAAGCAGTATCTCAGCTTCGTTGAGAAAGAGATCCGGCGCGTTGACGTCAAGCGCATGGAGCTTGGCTGGTTGCTGTATTCCGACGGATTCTACTTCGGCATCATTGACCGCGTTTTGAAGCGGAGTCTCGATCTCGTCGTCAGCTCCGTGCTGCTGCTGCTCTTCTCCCCGTGGCTTCTGGCAGCGATGATCGCGATCAAGCTGGACGATCGAGGCCCGGTGCTCTACGGCCAAGAGCGTGTGACCAGGAACGGGCGCAGCTTCCGCATCAGCAAGCTGCGCACGATGCGCGTTGATGCCGAGGCACAGGGGGCAGTCTGGGCAGCGAGCAAGGACGTCAGGATCACGCGCGTCGGTGCCTTCCTACGCCGCACGCGCATTGACGAGATGCCGCAGTTGTTCAACGTGCTCAGGGGTGACATGTCCCTCGTCGGCCCCCGCCCGGAGCGCCCGGCATTCGTCAGGATGCTCGCCGAGCAGATCCCGCTCTACCACGAACGTCACGTGGTGAAGGCCGGTCTGACTGGTTGGGCGCAGATCAATTACCCTTACGGCGCCTCGACCAACGATGCCCGGTCAAAACTGAGCTACGATCTTTACTACGTGAAGAATTTCAGCGTGCTCTTCGATCTGCTGATCATCCTGCAGACGATCCGCGTTGTGCTGTGGCCAGGTGGCGTGCGCTAACTTCTCGCCCGACGCCGCCCGCCCCAGTCGCACGCCGGCTTACGCCCGTGGGCGCAAGCCCGGCCATGGATGCCCGGCAACGGATGAATGCAAGCCGCTTCGCCTAGCCAATCAGGCCATGGTGACCGTGCCGTTGACCCCGTTCGGGAAGAGGCCACCGCTTGAGGTGCCACCGCCGTAGGCAATGGCCAGCACCTGCGCGGGGGTGCGGCGATATACCAATGCGTTGGAGTCCGTGTTGGTGAAGTTGTAGGCGTTACCCTGAACGGACGTGCCTTCGTCACCCACGCCGGAGAGGCGCGCGCGAACGGCGGAGATCGCGTCCGTGGCCTGGCCCGCGCCGACGTTGGCGAGCAAGGAGCGGATCGCGCCCGCTTGGTAGCCCTCGGTGCCGAGCAGGCCGGCCGCCCCCTCGATATTGTTCGGGTTCGTGAGGAGTGCCGCAGCGCCGGCGAGCGCCGTCACGCACACATCCTCGAGAACGTAGGCGCCGAGCAGGAATCCGATGTCGCTGGCGTAGGGGTTGAAGGTTTGGCCCGGCTGAATCAGCCCGGCCGCGATGGCGAAGGTTGTCCAGGGATTCACGAGGTCAATGGTCGGCTGGGCGATGGCCGCGGAGCCGAGCACGGCGCGGAGGAACGTGACATGGGCCTGCTCGTCCACCGCGAGACGCTGCACGTATTGCTTGATCGCAGGGTTCTGGAACGCGACTGGGCCGCCCGCCGTGACCGTGCCCTGCGTTCCGGTCCCGGTGGTAAGGGAGGACGCGAGACCCTGGCCGAGCAAGCCGTGCAGGTAATACTCGGCACCCACGTACTCGAAGTTGAGCGCGAAGTTGAGGATGTCGTTGTCGGTGAGCGTCTGGGCCGATGCCGGGCCGCTGGCGAGGGCGAGGCTGCCGCCCGCGAGCGTGCCCGCGACCGCGGTGGTCGCGGCGCCTGCGCCGAGCGCGCGCAGGACGCCGCGCCGATCCATGCCGGGTGCCGGGGTTTGGGCTTCCGTCGTGTCGAGTGCCATCTGGCGGTCTCCTGATCTGGGTGCCGCCGCGTGTCCGCGCGGCCGTGGGTCTGACAAAGCCTGCTAACGGATCGTGCCGTTGAGGCCGTTCGGGAAGAACAGGCCGCCCTTGCCGGCGGCAGTGGTGCTGCCATACACGATGCTCAGCACCTGCGACGTAGTGCGCCGGAACACCAACCCGTTGTAGTCGTTGGTGACGAAGTTGTAGTTCTCGCCTGGTATGGTGATGCCCTGATCGTCGGCAGTGCCCGAGAGCGTGGCGCGCAGGGCGGAGATCTTGTTCGCCGCCTCGCCCCCGCCGATGTTGGCGAGCAGGGTGCGGATGGCGCCGCCGTGGTAGGCTTCAGTCCCGAGGATTCCGGCGGCGGCCGTCAAGTAGTCCGGGTTGCTGATGTAGCGCGCCGCCCCCGCGTACGCTGTCACGCCCACGTCCTCGAAGATGTAGGCGCCGAGCAGGAAATTCACGTCATTCGCGAACGGGTTGAAGGTCTGGCCCGACGAGATCAGCCCGGCTGCGACCGCGAGCGTCGTGAAGCTCGTGGACAGGTTGATGTTCGGCTCAGCGACCGCGGCCGATCCGAGCGCAGTCTTCAGGAAGCGCACGTGGGTGAGTTCGTCTGCGGCAAGGGTTTGGCAATACGACTGGATGGCCTTGTTGACGAACGGCACCTGGGTGCCGCCTGTCACGGTGCCCCGCGTGCCCGCGCCGGTGACGTCGCTGCCCTGTAGGCCGTAGCCGAAGAAGGCGCGGATGTAGAACTCGGCTTCCAGGTATTCGAGGTTGAGCGCGAAGTTGAGGATGTCGGCGTCGGTCAGCGCCTGCGCCGCGGCAGGCTCAGCCGTAGCAGCAAGGCCCGCCGCGAGCGTGACGGCAGCGCCTGCTGCGCGCAGTCCAAGCCGCCGTAGGGTCGAGCGGCGGCCTGCCTCCTCCGGCGGCTTGGGATCAAGCCCGAGACTCTCGCTCCTGGGAGCGGGAAGAGCGATCTGTGGGTCAATCTCGTCCAGCGCCATGTGGGTTGCCTTTCGTAGAGCTTGCGTTACGCGGGCTGCCTTGCTTCATAGATCGTGAACTCCTCTCTTCGCCACTGAGAATATTAAGATGCGATAACGTTGTCGTGAAATCGACGCCGGCGTTGGACTGTCGCTGACGCTTGCGGCGTGGTGATAGGCGAGCAGTCTTGTGGCGATATGCAATCCTGATCCAAGAGCCGCCTTGTCGCGTATTGTTCACGGGCAAGCGTAATCCGAGGAAGTCTGGATGCATCTCCAAACGCGCGCGCGCGCGATGGGCGCGGTGAGCGGGACGGGCATTGCCGGTCCCCTGCCCAGCACGGGTTCACCGTTCCCGATCACGATCGGTCCCGAGCAGGCCGTCGCGCATCATGGCTGGGCCGAGGCGCGTGACCGAGTGCTGTCCGCCGTGCTCGACGGCCCCAGTCTCGTCCTCGTTCTGGGCGCTCCAGGCACGGGCAAGACCCTGTTGCTGCAGGAGCTCGCTCGCACGCTCCGGGCTGCCGGGACCGACGTGGTGCTGCAGTCGCGCGGGGACCTCCCCATTGACGCGGCCGAGATTGGGATGGCGGCCAACTCCGGCGTGGCGCGGCGCCGGGTCGTGCTGATCGACGAGGCGGACCGGATGAACGAGGCGGCGCTGGAGCGCCTCGGGCGGCTCGGGGAGTGCGCGTTCGTACTCGCCGGGATGCCCGACCCTGGGGACGACCAACCCGACGGGCCGTCCGCGGCGGCCACGACGGTGGTGCGCCTTGCTGCATTGCCGCGGGATGAGGTCGGGGCGTTCGTGGCCGCGCGGCTGGCCGAATCCGGGCTGGGCGCGGACTTGCTGAGCAGTGAAGCCGTGGCGCGGCTTGCGGAGCATTCCGGTGGCATGCCGCGCGTGCTGAACATGCTGGCCGGCGCGGCATTGTTCCTCGCCCGCGCCGAGCGAGCGCCCCGCGTCGAGGCCGCGCACGTGGACCAGGCGGCGGCGCTCCGGGACGGTGATGCAGGGATGGACGCTACAGGACCAGCGGCCCCAATCGTGCCGGGCATCGTTCCATGCCGGCAGGCTGAGTCACCGCTGTCTCCGGTGGTGGCGCCCCTTGCATCGTCCCTTACGGCTGCGGCGCTCCTGCCTGCTTCCCTCGGGCGCAGGCAGGAGCGCCGTCGGCATATGGCAGCCCTGGGCGTGATCGTAGGCGTCGCCGCGGCCTGTGGTGGGCTGGCGGCCTGGCACGGCGGCCACGCCCGGCGCGCGTCGCCATTGATCGTTGCCGCACGGCCAGCACCGCCGCCTCCCGGCCCGGTCGTGCCCGCGCCGCAGCCCGGCGCCTCTCCTGTCGCGCCTGCAGCGATCGCCATGGCGCAGGCCAAGGTCGCCGCGCCACCGGAACCCGAGATCGGCGCGCAGGCCGCGTCACCAGCGCCTACGCCCTGGGCAGCACCGCTGCTGATAGCCGGCGCCGGCGTGCCGTCCCAACCCGAGGCTTTGCCATCCGGCGCCCCGGCCCATGTGGTGGTGCGCTACGCGCGCGGCAGCGCGGACGCCGCAGCGCGGGCTGCGAGCCTTGCACACGTGCTGCGCGCCGTAGATGTCGCGGTGGATGCCCTTATCCCCGTCCCGCGGCGGGACGCCAGACCCGGCGCGCGCTACTTCTTCGCCGAGGACCAGGGCGCCGCCGAGGCGGTGCTCAGGGCGGTTGGGCTGCCCGGCAAGGGCAGCGTGGCCAGCGCCGCAGGGTTGAACATTGTGCCTCGCCCTGGCTTGATAGAGTTGACCGTGCCGCCCGGTGAGGTTGAGGCTGGCGGCCGGCTGGAGCCACCCAACCCTGGGCGGTCGTGAGCGCAACGTTTGAGGAGAGTCCGACATGCGATTTCCAGCGGAGACATGCATCCTCGCCACCGCCGCCCTGCTTGCCGGCACCGGCATGGCGACCGCGCAGCAAGCCGCACCGCAAGCGGCCCCGGCGCAAGCTGACCCGGTGCAGGCGTCGGTGAACGCGCCGGCGCCGGGCGGCTCCTCGGAGGGTGGGGAACCAGCGGGCAAGCTCGTCCTCCTCTTCGCCACGGGGAGCGCCACGCTCGACGCGCAGAACGAGGCGATCCTCGACAAGGCGTCGCGGCTTTACCGCGAGGGCCGGCCCATCATCATGCTCGTGAGCGGCAGCACCGATACGACCGGCTCTCCGGCGCAGAACCTGATCCTCTCCCAGGAGCGGGCGGACGCGGTAGCGCGCGGCCTGCTTGCGCGCGGCCTCCCCGCAACACGGACCCAAATCCTGGCCAAGGGGGAGACCAACCTCGCCGTGCAGACACCTCAAGGCGTTGCGGAAGCGCAGAACAGGCGCGTCGAGATCACTTGGCGCTAAAGGGTGGGGCGCTGAAGGGTGGGGCGCTGAAGGTGGGGCGTCGCTGCGCGGCGTTATCAGGCCCATATTGGCGGTGCTGACGGTGCTGGCCGTCAGCCTGCCGAGCGCCGGCGCGCAGGGCGGAAACCAACTCCTTGGGGCAGCCGCGTCCGACGACGCGCAGCGCGCCTACGCCGCCGGCCGCTATGAGGATGCGCGCCGACTCTGGACGCCGGAGGCCGATGCGGGCGACCCGCAGGCGCAGGTCGGTTTAGCCATGCTCTACGACCTCGGCCAGGGTGTGAAGCGGGATGCGGCTTCCGCCTACCGCTGGTACCTGCGGGCGGCGGCAGCCGGGTTGCCCGCTGCGGAGTTCAACGTGGCCGTGATGTACGACACGGGGGATGGCGTGCCGCACGATGCCGCCGCGGCGGCGCTCTGGTATGCGCGTGCGGCGGCGCATGGGAACCAGCGCGCCCAATACAATTTGGGGCTGCTCTACGCCGCCGGGGATGGCGTGCCGCGCAACCCAGAGCAGGCCGAGACATATTTCCGCGCCGCTGCGGCCAGCTTGCCCGCTGCTGCGGACAAGCTGGCCGCGATGCAGCGGGATGGCAGGGCACGACTGCCCGCAGGCGCCGAGGAGACCACGACGCTTGTCCCAGCGCAGCCGGCCGCGCCCGTGGACGGCAACACCGTCCCTGCCCTGGGTCCCGCCTCGGGAGGCACGTCGGGCGGCACCGTCGAGCTGGTCTGGACCGCGCCCGCCCAGGCGGCGCCGGTGCGGTTCTTCGTCCAGCTCATGGCACTTGATCCTGCCGACGACGCCCCCGCGGGGCCACGCGAGGTGTTCGCCACCACACTGGATGAGACCGCGGTGGTCGTGCCGCTGGAGCGGGTGCCCGGCCGCTACGCTTGGCGCGTCTATAGCGTCGGCCGCGACCTCAAGCACTACGCCGCGAGCGCATGGGAGCGCTTCCAGGCAGGGCCGCGGGGCTGACTGCCTTTTGTGGCCCTTCTAGGCCGCGAAAGCTGCACGCACGGCGAGCGGGTCGGTTGGCACGCCGCCCAGCGTGGTCATGAAGAAGCGCAGGAAGCCATCCAGCGTTGCCAGGAACGCCTGCAATTCCTTCTCGCTGCGCACGTAAGGGGTGTTGCCGGGCTCGACCGAGGGGGAATGGAAGCTCAGCACGAACAAACGCTGCCCTCGCGCGTGCAGCCAGCGCACCAGCCACGTCATCTCCGCGCAGCTATACCCCTCCGGCGACAGCTTCACGCGCTCCACCGCCCCGAGCCGCGCGAGAATCCCCGGCACGCGGAGCGACGCCAGGCGCGCGGATGCCGCGAGCCGATAGAGCGGCGCGCTTGGCAGGCGGCCGATCAGCGCGCCCGTCCCAGGAATGGACAGCACGCTCCTGCGCGGCCCGACCCACTCCGGCGCGATGCCGCGACGCGAGAAATCCGGTCCCCCCGCAGCCCGGTAGTCGAATGGCGGGGACGGGCTGAGATCAACGGAGAAGCCGAGATCCTCGATGATGGCGAAAGTGTTCGCGCCGATCCCATAGCGACCTGCCTTGTACATCAGCGGGCGGATGCCCAAGTTCGCCTCGATGCAGGCGCAGAGATCCACGAGCTTCGCGCGTTCCAGCGCGGGCGGCAGATTGCCTGGGAAGCTGTTGTGGCCGGTGACCTCCTCCTCGTGCGGCGGCGACACCCAGGGATGCAGGTGCGCCCCGACCAAAGCCCGGCCGTCCCGAAGCAGTGGGCGCAGCGCCGCGATCCCTGGCTCCTGGGACGCGACAGGGTAGTCAACCACATAGGCCGGCCGTATGCCCCAGCGCTCGCAGATCGCCTGCACGGCACCGATCCGGCGCATGTGGCCTACCCCGACCGCTTCCCTGTCGAACGGGGCGTCCCAGTCGTATTCCTCCTCAGTGTCTATGATGACCATGAGGGCAGGCCGCTCGTCGGCGCGGGCGACGCCTTCCGGCATCAGTGTGCCATGCGCGCCGGCGCGGAACGGGAGCCGAGAGGGTTCAAGCCCGCGCAAACGGGCGCGACCGTCGCTGCGGGCACGACGGAAACCCGTACCGCGTCGTCGTTCTTGATCCGGGGGACATGGACCGGAAGCGGCAGCATTAGCAGCGTTGTATCGGAAATGGACGGATGAGCAAGCCCTTGTGGCTGTCAGCTCAAAGGCATGGTGCGGCATCGGGTGCGCCGACCCCGCCGCCATGGCTCACATCCAGTGCGCAGGAACCCAGATGTAACTGCCTGCCACCCGGCGCCAGTAACCGTCCTGCCAGAGAGTGCCGTGCCCGGCGCGGACTACCCAGCGTCCTGGCGTCCAGATGAAGCCCGCGCTGCTCCAGTCGTAATGGCCAGGCCGCCAGATCAGGGGGACCGGGGAAGACGGCGGCGTCGGCACCAATTCCGCCTGTGGCGCCGGGACGCTTGGATAGGCTTGGTACATCGTGGCGCAGGCGCCGACGGCAAGGGCCAGGACGGGGGCGAGAACGGCTGATCGTTTCATGATGGCTCCGTGATCCCGCAAGGGCGATGTCTAGCCAAGGTTCTCGCGCCGACGCGACGCCAACACCAGCGGCCTGACGCGCTTTCGCCGATGCCTTAGTTGGATGCGCTGCGATGCGCATCCTATATAAGGCTCCAGCCTGTAAGGGACGAGGGATGTGCCATGCTTGAGTCATACCGTCCGCTGATCCGGCTCTGGGCCGGCATCCTCTCGCTCTCGGCCGTTGGCGTAGCGACGCTGCAGGTGCTCGGCCCGCCTGCCGCACGCGCGCTACGGCCGGGTGGGACGCAGACGGCGGCGCCTCCAGCGCTCCCGCGTGCGGATCAGCCCGTTGCTGCGGCCTCGTTGCCATCGGCTGCCGCAGTGGAGCAGCCAGCGCCCGTCGTATCCCCGACGCCGGCCGTTCCAGCGCAGCCCAACCACCGGAGGGCGCGCTCGTGGGTCCGGAAAGGCGTGTCGCCGACGAGGGTGCCGGGCGACCAAGGCATCGGTGACGACGGCTTCCTTGCCGAGCGCGGCCAATCCGAACCCCAATCCGGACCAGTGCCGCAGGATCGCGCCGCGCTGCCGCCCCTGGCTGCACGCAACCAACCCTCCCAGCCATCCGCTTACCAGCACGTGGCCGGTTACATCGGCATCTTCACGACAGGCGCGGACGGCACGCGGGTGTTCAGGGCCACTCCGTAAACCCTACGGTGAGCAGGACGACAGAACTTGAGAGACCTCATCACGTTCCCTATCCCATGAGCATCGGCATTGGTCTTTGGGGAGGCACACGGTGAAGCTGGCGTATTCACTTCTCGCGGCGGGATTGCTGGCCATTCCCGCGGCCGCGCAGCCCGTCCTCATCCCGCTTACCCCTCAGAAGGAGACGGAGCCTCCGCCGCCCCCGGCACCCTCCCCGGTCCCGGTCGCCCCGCCGCAAGCTGGCATTCGCGGCGCCCCGGAGGGCACGGGCGCTCCTGAGGCCGGAACGAACGTTCAAAGGCGAGCTGTCCAGGAACCAGGCGAGGGCGCGGTGAGGGCGCCGGAACGCTAGATGGGCACTCGTGGGCCGGACGCGGTAGCGTCCGATCCATGAAGCGTTCCGACTGGCTGCTCCTTGTCCTGCTATCCCTGCCCTGGGGGTGCTCGTTCCTCTTCTACAAGCTGCTCGCGAGCGCGCTGCCGCCGCTCACGGTGGCGTTGTCGCGTGTAGGGATCGCGGCGGCCGTGCTCGGCCTGCTGCTCGGCCAGGCGCCGCGGGCCTGGCGCGCACGGCAGCATTGGCGAGGGTTCCTGGCGCTTGGGCTGCTCAACAACGCCGTTCCCTTCACGCTGATCGCCTGGGGTGAGCACATAGTCCCATCTGGGATCGCGGCGATCTCCAACGCGCTCACGCCGGTGTTCACGGTCCTGGCGATTCGCATCGCTGGGCGGTCAGGGAGGCTCGGGTGGCATCGCTGGGCAGGTGTCGCGCTGGGCTTCGTGGGCGTGCTCGTGCTGGTCGGGCCGAACGCCCTCGTGGGCGGCGACGCGCTCGGGATGCTCGCGTGCATCGGAGGGGCCATGAGCTACGCCGCGAGCGCGCTGTTCATGCCGTCGCTGCGCAGCTTGCCCCCACTCGTTACCGTGACGGCGCAGCTCATGGCGAGCACGGCCCTGCTGCTCCTGCCAGAGCTGCTGCTTGACCGGCCCTGGACGCTGCCCGCGCTCTCCGGAAGCGCGTGGGGCGCGATGCTCGGCCTTGCGCTGCTCTCGACGGCGTTCGCCTACCTGCTCTTCTTCCGCCTCGTAGCGAGCGCAGGTCCCGCCAATGCCATGCTCGTGACCTACCTCGTGCCGGTCACGGCGCTCGCGCTGGGTGCCGCGGTGCTCGGAGAGGCTATAACGGCGCGAGCGGTGGGCGGCGCGCTCCTCATCGCCCTAGGCCTGGCCGTGCTGGACGGACGCTGGCTGCGACGGCGCGCGGAGGCTACCCCGTGACGCGCATCGCTCTCGCCCTGCTGCTCGCCCTCGCCGTCCCGCCATTTTCCCCTTTGGCACTTGCCCAAGGGCCGCACCCAACACCGCCGGCCGAAACGGGAGGCAGCCCGGCGCCGGCCGACAGCACCACCCGGCACCAGGTCACGATCGGGGGCAAGACGTTCGACCTGGTCGCGACGGTCTCGACGATCCCCATCCGCACCACGGACGGCAAGGAGCCGGGCGAGGTGGTGGCGACCAGCTTCACGCTGCCGGGCGCCGACCCACGGACGCGGCCCGTCACCTTCGCCGTCAATGGCGGCCCCGGCGCCTCCTCCGCCTGGCTCGACCTCGGCGCGCTCGGCCCCTGGCGCCTGCCCATCCAGGGCGGGACGATCAGCCCGAGCAAGCCGCCCGTGCTGGTGGACAACCAGGAGAGTTGGCTGCCCTTCACCGACCTCGTGTTCCTCGACCCGCCCGGCACCGGCTGGGCGCGCGTGCTCGGCGGCGAGGACGCGCGCAAGCGGCTCTGGTCCGTGGACGGCGACATCGCGGCGCTCGCGGTGGCGGTGCGGCAGTGGCTGGAGGTCAACAAGCGGCTCGGCTCGCCCAAGATCGTCGTGGGCGAGAGCTACGGCGGCTTCCGCGGCCCGCAGCTCGTCTCCGCCCTCCGCCAGCAGCAAGGCGTCGGCGTCGGCGGCCTCCTGCTCCTCTCGCCGGTGCTCGACTTCGGCGGCCGGGACAGGGCCAACGACCCGTGGACCTGGATGACGCACCTGCCCAGCTTCGCCGCCATCGCCCGCGACGCCACCAGCCGGGACGCGCTGCAAGACGTGGAGCGCTACGCCGCCGGCGACTACCTGCTCGACTTCACCCGCGGCGAGGCCGATACCGACGCCGACGCGCGCATGAGCGAGCGCGTCGCGGCGCTCGCAGGCCTCGACCCGGCGCTCGTGCGCCGGCGCGACGGCCGGGTGGACGCCCGCACCTTCCTGCGTGAGCGTGGGCGCGGGGCAGGCACGTTGGGCAGCCTCTACGACGGCTTGGTGAGCGCGCTCGACCCATTCCCCGCCGGCGGCGGCGAGCCGGTCTCCGATCCGGTGCTCGATTCCCTGCGCGGCCCGATCGGCAGCGCCGCGATGGCGCTCTACGGCGACCGCCTGCACTGGCAGGGCCAGGGCACCTACCGCCTCCTCAACGAGAGCGTCGCCCATGAATGGGACTACGGTGATGACCGCGACCCGCAGAGCACGGACGCGCTGCGCCGCGACCTCGCGCTCGATCCCGCGCTCCGCGTCGTCGTCGCGCACGGACTCTACGACCTCGTGACGCCCTACTTCGCGAGCAAGCTCCTGCTGGACCAAGTGCCGTCGCCGGTCGCGGGTGGGCGGCTGCGGCTGCTCGTCGTGCCGGGCGGGCACATGATGTATCTCCGGGACGCCTCGCGGGCGGCGTTGCACGACGCGGCGCAGTGGGTCGTCGGCAGCGACACCGGCCCGGCGCCATCGGACGCATTTTCCACGCGCTGAGCGGCGATGACCGCGGCGGCGTCCATGCGGAAAGCAGGGGCGGCGAGCATCGTCGGCGCGTTGCTGGAGTGGTATGATTTCTACGTGTTCGCCACGGCGTCGGCGCTGGTGTTCGGACGCCTGTTCTTCCCGACGGGCGACCCGGTCGCCTCCACGATGGCCGCGTTCGGCGCCTTCGCCGCCGGCTTCCTCGCGCGCCCGCTGGGCGGCGTGCTGTTCGGGCACCTGGGCGACCGGGTCGGCCGCAAGACCAGTCTCATCGCAACGCTCGCGATCATTGGGGCGGGCACGTTCCTGATCGGGTTGCTGCCCACCTACGCCCAGGTCGGCCTGGCCGCGCCGGTGCTCCTCGTGGTGCTGCGGGTAGCGCAGGGCATCGGACTGGGCGGCGAGTATGGCGGCGCCAGCCTGATCGTCATCGAGCACGCGCCGCCGGGCCGGCGCGGCTTCTGGGGCAGCTTGCCGCAGACAGCCTCGCCCGGCGGCCTGCTGCTCGCGACGGCCGTGTTCGGCTTGGCGTCCTTGATGCCGCGGGATGCCTTCCTGGCCTGGGGTTGGCGCGTGCCGTTCCTGGCCAGCGGCGTGTTGCTGCTGGTCGGGCTGTACGTGCGCCTGCACGTCGCCGAGACGCCGCAGTTCGTGCCTGCGAGGGCTGGGGACCAGGCGCCCATCGTCGAGCTGCTGCAAACGCACCGGCGGGCCGCGGCTCTCGCCACCGGCGCCCGGCTCGCGGAGACCGTGGCGGGCAACCTGGTGAAGTCCTTCGGCCTGACCTACGTCACGCTGCATCTCGGCCTCAGTCAGGACGTGGCACTCGATGCCCTCGTCGCGACCTCGGCCGTGGGCCTGGTCGTCACGCTGCTCTACGGCGCGCTCGCCGACCGAGTTCGGCGCGCGGACCCTCTACCTTTTCGGCGCGGCCCTCACCGGTGCGCTCGCCTTCCCGCTCTTCTGGGTGCTGCAGGCGCGCACCGCCGCCGCAGTCTGGATCGGCTTCATCGTGTTCTACAATCTCGGCCCGACCCTGATGCTGAGCGTGCAGGCCACCTTCTTCGCCGAGCTGTTCGCGGCTCGGGTGCGCTACACTGGGCTGTCGTTTGCCTATCAGGTCTCCGCGGTGGTAGGCGGCTTCACCCCGCTCGCCGCGCTGTCGCTGCTGCGGTGGCAGAGCGGCGCACCCTGGGCCGTCGCGGCCTCGCTGACCGTGGTCGCCCTCCTCTCGTTCGCCTGCACCCATGCTGCGCAGCGGGCCTGACCGCCGTTCACGGACGCTTGAACGAACCCTGCCGCCATGCTCCTGTGCACTCTATGCAGCGAATCCTCGGCACGACGCAGCTCGCAGGGGTGATTGGCTGGCCGGTGTCGCATTCGCGCTCGCCACGGCTGCACAATCACTGGCTCCGGCAGCACCGGCTCGACGGCGCCTACGTGCCGCTCCCGGTCCGGCCTGGCGCGCTCGCCGACGCCGTGCGCGGGCTGCGTGCCGCCAGCTTCCGCGGCTGCAACGTCACCCTGCCGCACAAGGAAGAGGCCGCCCGGCTCTGCACCACCCTCGACGCCGCCGCCCAGGCGGCTGGCGCGTGCAACACGCTCGTGTTCGGCGAGGACGGGATACACGGCAGCGCCACGGACGGCCCAGGCTTCGTCGCGAGCCTCGCCGAGGCTGGGGTGGACCCTGCCGCCGGCCCGGCGCTCCTGCTCGGCGCGGGCGGCGCCGCGCGCTGCATCGCGCACGCATTGCACGCGGCCGGCGCTCCCGCCGTGCTCGTCGCGAACCGAGACCCGGCGCGCGCGGCGGCGCTGGCCGCCATGCCGGGCGTCAGGATCATTCCGTGGCAGGCGCGCGCGGACGCCCTCGGGGATGCGGCGTTGCTCGTCAACGCGACGAGCGGCGGCATGGACGGCAGGCCGCCGCTCGACATGCCCCTCGACCGGGCACAGCCCGCGCTCGCCGTCGCCGATATCGTCGATGTACCGTTGGAGACTGCCCTGCTCGCCGAGGCGCGGGCGCGCGGCTTGCGGACCGTGGGTGGGATCGGGATGCTCCTGCATCAGGCGCGGCCGGGCTTCGCGGCCTGGTTCGGCGTGTGGCCGGCTGCCGACGCGGCGGCGCGGGCCGCGCTGCTCGGCGAGGAACAAAGGGAGGAGGCGTGCGCGTGATCGGCCTCACGGGCGGGATCGGCATGGGCAAGAGCACGGCGGCGGCGGCGTTCCGTCGGGCGCGCATCCCGGTGTTCGACGCGGACCGGGAAGTGCATCGACTGCAAGCCCGCGGGGGTGCCGCCGTAGCCCCGATCGCGGCGGCGTTTCCCGGCGCGGTGCGAGACGGTGCAGTGGACCGTGCCCGGCTGCGCGCCATCGTGACCGAGGACCCGGCAGCATTCGCTAGGCTTGAGACCATCGTCCACCCGCTCGTGCGGGCGGCGGAGCGCCGCTTCCTCGCCGCCGCGCGCCGGGCGGGGCACCGGCTGGTCGTGCTCGATATTCCGTTGCTGTTCGAGACGGGTGGGGACCGGAGGGTGGACCAGGTGGTCGTTGTCTCGGCGCCTCCAGATATCCAGCGAGCGCGTGTCCGCCTGCGCCGGGGCGTAACGGAGGCGCAGGTCGGGTAAGCTCATCACCCGGCAGATGCCGGACGCCGAGAAGCGCAGGCGCGCGGACATCGTGGTGCGCACGGGCCTGTCGCGCCACCATGCGCAGCGCCGGCTGCGCGGCCTGATCCGGGAGATGCGCACATGAGCCGCTCCGTCCTGTTCGATACCGAGACCACGGGCCTCGACCCTAGGGGCGGCGACCGCGTGATCGAGGTCGCCTGCCTGGAGCTGGTGCGCGACTTGCCGACGGGGCGGAGCTTCCACGCCCTGATTGATCCCGAACGCAACGTGCCCGACGACGCGGCACGGGTCCACGGGATCACGACGGCGCAGCTTCGCGGCAAGCCGCGCTTCGCCGAGATGGTGCCCGCGCTGCTCGACTTCCTGGGTGATGGACCGCTCGTCGCGCACAATGCGCCGTTCGATTTCGGCTTCCTCGACGCCGAGTTCTCGCGCCTCGACCTGCCCGCGCTCGACCCGGCGCGCATGGTGGACACGCTGGCGATGGCCCGCACCCGCTTTCCTGGGCTGCCCAACAGCCTCGACGCGCTCTGCCGCCGCTTCGGCATAGATCTCTCCGAGCGTACCACCCACAACGCGCTGCTCGACTGCCGTCTGCTCGCCCAGGTCTATGTGGAGCTGACGGGCGGGCGGCAGCGCGGGCTGGAGCTGGCGGCGGTGGAGGCGGGCGGGATCACGAGCTACGCGCCCGCCGGACCGCGCCGGGTGCTGCTCGTGACGCCCAGCGAGGCGCAACTCGCGGCGCATGAGGCGTTCCTCTCCAAGCTCAAGGATCCGCTGTGGAAGGCATGAGCCAGCCCGTGCTCCTGCTCGTCGAGGACGACGAGATGGTGCGCCTCGTTACTGCCGATCTGCTCACGGAAATGGGCTACGCCGTGCGCGAGGCGGAGACCGCCGGGGAAGCGCTCGCGGCCCTCGACGAACTCGGTGGAGGTGCTCGTCACCGACATCCGCCTTCCCGACGCGAACGGGCGGGAGCTGGCGCGCGTGGCGCGGGAGCGCGTGCCGGGAATCGCGGTCGTGATCGCGACGGGCGATGCGGGCGAGGAGGCCGGCGCCGTCTGGCTCACGAAGCCGTATGACGCCGAGACGTTGCGCGAGGCGCTGATGCAGGCGCGAAAACTATAGCTACATACCGCGGAACTCGGGCACCCGGCGCTCGCGGAAGGCGGCGAGACCTTCGGCATAGTCCTCGCTGTCGAGCGCCCGACGGCGGCCCTCGTGCAGGGCCTGGGCGAGCGCGGGGGAGAGCGGCATGGCGTCGGCCAGGGCGCGGAGCTGCCGTTTCGCGCTCGCGACCGAGAGCGGCGCGTTGGCGGCGATGCGTTGGGCGAGATCGAGCGTGAACGCCTCCAGATCGGCTTCTGGGACGAGATGGGCGAGCGCACCCGCCCGGTGCAGCCGCTCGGCGCCGACGGGGGCGGCGGTCGCGAACATCTCCAGGGCAAGGCCCGGCCCAAGGCGCAGGAGCGCGTTGAGCAGGCCCTCCGAGTCGTAGGGCAGGCCGAGCCGGGCGGGCGTGAAGGCGAGGCTCGCCGTGGGATCGCCCACGATCAGGTCGCAGCGCAGCGCGAGGTCGGTGCCGCCGCCCCAGGCCGAGCCGTGCAGCATGGCGATGACAGGCGCCGGGCACTCGGCGACGCGACGGAATAGGGCCTGTAGGGCACCGTCCCGCGCCAGCGGATCGAGGCCGGGCGCAAGCTCGGCGATGTCGAACCCGGCGCACCACACGGAGTCGCCAGGAGCCGCGCGCAGGACGACAGCGCGGATGTCCTGTCCGGCGAGCGCGTCGAAGGCGGCGGCGAGGGCGCGCAGCATGGCGGGGCCGAGCGCGTTGCGCTTGGCCGGCTCATGCATCCGGATGGTGGCGACGTGGCGCTCGACGTGGACGGAGACGGGAATCATGCCGCCGTCATGCTGATCTTGGTAGGGAACCAGTCGCTGAGGACTTGCTCCTCTGTGTAGGACAGGCCTGCGAATCTGGCGAGCACGGCCGGAGTTGCCTCGTTATAGAGGCGCAAGTCCAGTGCGACCAGCTTCATCGCCCGTCGCATTCCAGCTTCGACCGCATCGGCTGTCTCCCGGCGAAGGCTTGGATTCTCCTTGAGTACATCCTCCACGTGAAGGCGTTCGCGCGCGACCGTTCTGATCCAGCCTCGCCGCGGATTGGACGCGGGCGAGCATTCCAGCTTCAGCAGGTGCTCGATGATGATTGCGATGCGGCTGTTCATTTCGCTCCGCCGGGACTTGCCCAAGTCCTCCACCTCCTCGGCCAAGTTCTCCCAATCGAGCGGCAGGTTGGCGCCGGCCTGGGCGGCATCGCGAAGCGCCTTGGCTTGCACCTCGGTCCAGCGGACGAAATCCTCCTCGTAGAGCTGCGCCAAGTCCGGCATGGTTGTCTCCTTGCATTGGATCAAACTTCACCGTCAGTCGCGCGGACGCAAGAGCCTGCCCTCCTTGGGCATATTGCACATCCAGATCGCGGCGGCTTGGACCGAGGCGGGACTTATGCGGCCGTTGCGGCGTCTTCGCCGGGCAGCCAATCGCCGAGGACCTGCTCCGCCGTGTAGGCAGCAGCGGCCAATTTCGCGAGCGCCGCCGGCGTCGCTTCGTCGTAGAGGCGGAAGAGCTTTGCGACGAGCTTGGCGGCCCGCCGCGTCTCGGAGGCGACCACATCGGCGGAGGCTACGCGCAGGCTCGGGTATCTGCTCAGCAGCTGATCCACGTTGTTCCGTTCTCGCACGATCGTCTCGATCCAGCCCCGTCTTGGATCCATCGCCGGCGAGCACTCGAGCTTCATGAGGTGCTCGATGATGGTCGCGATGCGGCTATGCAGCTCCGTGCGTAGGGAAACCCCCAAATCCTCCACCTCCTCGGCCAAGTTCTCCCAATCGAGCGGCAGGTTGGCGCCGGCCCGGGCGGCATCGCGCAGCGCCTTGGCTTGCACCTCGGTCCAGCGGACGAAATCCTCCTCGTAGAGCTGCGCCAAGTCCGACACGGTTGCCTCCTCTCAGGCCTGACCGGAGACTTCACCGTCGAGTGCCGGGTTTCAAGAGCCTGCCGTCTTGGCGGTCCCGCCCGGTCATGCCAGGGTGGTGCGTGGAGGCTCGACCCATGCCCCGCGTCTTGCTCGTCCTCGCGATCCTGCTGCTCGCGTTGCCCGCGCGGGCACGACCAGTGCCCTGCCCGGAGGAGTTCGCGGGCGGGCAGCCGCCGGCGCTGCTCAACGCCCGGCTCGCCACGGGCACGCGCCTCCTCTGCTATCAGGCGTTCGCCGTGCTGCACTCGGCATTGACGCGCACAGCGCTGTGGAGCGCCGAGCACCTCACGGCGGAGCGCGTCGAAGCGGCGCGCCAGCTACCGCGGCAGGGCCGGTTCCATGCCGAGGGCCGCCTGCCGCCAGGCGAGCGCGCGAACCTGGCCGACTACGCCCGCAGCGGCTACGACCGCGGGCATCTCTCGCCGAACGGCGACATGGCGACGCCAGAAAGTCAGCAGGAGAGCTTCAGCCTCGCCAACATGATCCCGCAGGCGCCGCAGCTTAACCGGAATCTATGGGCAGCCATCGAGGAGGCGGTGCGCAAGCTCGCACGGCAGGAGGATAGCCTCTACGTCGTCACCGGCCCGGCGTTCCAGGGCGCGCAGCTGCAGCAGCTCCGCGGCCGCGTCCTGGTGCCGACCGCCGTTTACAAGGCGGTCTATGACCCGGTGACTTGGCCAGGCCGCGGCCTATCTCTGTCCCAACGAAGACGACGCGACGTGCCAGACCGTGAGCCTCGCCCAGCTCGCGCAGCAAACCGGCATCAACCCTTTCCCCGGCGTTGCCGTCGCGTCCGCGCCGCTGATCCTGCCCACCCCAGAGCTTCGCCGCCGCCGCTACCAGTCCGAACGGCGCGCCCGAGAGAGGACCTCCCCATGACAGCCCTGCGCCCCTACGCCGACGATGCCGTCTCGACCAGCATCGGCGAGCTGACCGTGGAGAACGGCCGCGACTGCGTGGCGCTCTACGGCAGCCTCGACCTCACCCGCGACAAGCAGGGCCTGGCGAATGCGCGGGCACTGCTGCGTCTCGCGCAGGATACGGTGAAGGCGCTGGAAGCCGCGCGTGACCTGCCGGACGCGTTGCCGCCGCCGGAGAAGCCGGGAACGGTGAAGAACCCGTTCGAGTAGGCGCGAGAGTCAGAATGTTTTCTTGCACGCCGTCAGCGCCTGATTCGTCAGCTCGGCATCCGCCGCGCACAGAAGCCTGGTGAGGCGGACTGCCCACGCTGCCTGACCCGCGTCGTCAGCGATCAAGTCCTGGCGGATCTCGAGCTCCACGTGCGCGAGGCCGCGCCGCTCGCCGTGCATGGGTATCGTGTAATCGGTGCTGTCGCTGACGCTGTAAGGAGCGTTGTCGCCGACCTCCAGGTCGCCTTCCGCTCTCAGCAGACCGAGCAGGATATGCGCCAGCCGCGGCTCGCGATTGTAGAGCACACCGACCTGCATCAGTCGCCTGGTGCCTTTGAAAACGGGGGTGAAGCTGTGCATCGCGACCAAGACGGTCCGCCGACCAGCTTTGACTCGCGCGTCGAGTAGGTCGCGAATCCGCGCGTGATACGGCACGAAGATTTCCCGCTGCCGCGCAGTCCGCTCGTCCGAGGATAGGTCACGATTGCCCGGGATCTCGGTCGTCTCGCTGACGGTGGGTATCGAGCTGTCCACGCCATGCCCGCGATTGCAGTCAATCACCAGCCGCGAGTAAGTCTGGAACACAGCAGTTGCGTCCAGCGCGGCAGAGAGCCGTTCGGTCACGCCGGCGATGCCGATGTCCCAGGCGATGTGACGCGCCCGCTCGCCCTCCGGTAGGCCGAGCGTGCCGAGACGGCGCGGGATCGTCCGCCCGGCGTGATCGGCGGTGAGGAAAAAGTCGGACCGACCAGCCTCGCGCAGCACGCACACCGGCGGGGGTTCGTCGGCATCCAGCAGGCGGAATGACCGAGACCTCGTTACTTTGCTATTGGGCGACCTCATCCGTGACCACCTTGAAGCCTGACAGCACTGATCGGCCGAAGTTGGTTGATATCGCGACATCCGTGGCATCGCGCCCGCGTGCCATGAGGATGCGTCCGATGCGGGACTGATTGTGCCGCGCGTCGAACGTGTACCAGCGACCCCCGAGATAAGCCTCGAACCAACCGCTGAAATCCATCGGCGCATCCGACAGAGGGACGCCGATGTCACCGAGGTAGCCGGTGCAGTAGCGGGCGGGAATGTTCATGCAGCGGCAGAACGTGATCGCCAAGTGGGCGAAGTCCCGGCAGACGCCCTGCCGCTCCATGAAAGCGTCCCGCGCGGTCTTGGTCGGGCGCGCATGCTGGTAGCCGAAGGTGACGCGCTCGTGCACGTAGTCACAGATCGCCCGGACCCGCCCCCAGCCGGGCGGCGCCGTCCCGAACAGCGACCAGGCGGTGTCGGAGAGGAGATCGGTCTCGCAGTAGCGGCTGCCGAGCAGGAACACGAGCGCCTCGTCGGGCAGGTCCTCCACTGGGTGCTGCACAGCATCGGGCGCGCTGATGTCCGGCTCCCCGGAATCCATCACGACGAAATCGTTGGTGATGGTCAGCCTCCCGACAGGTGCTACGATGCGGGTGCAGAGATTGCCGAACCCGTCGTGGTATTCCGTGGCCGCGATCGGCGGATCGAACGCGATCCGATCGGGGGTGAGCAGGTCGAGGATGCGGGACGGATGCACGTTCAGCGTCAGCAGCATCGGGGTCGGCTGCGGGCAGTCGTAGATGATTTCGTATCCGGCGCGGATCTGCATCGAGATGGTCTCCTCAGCGGTGAGCCACGCCGGATCGGCGCGAGGGCAGTGCAAGAGAATCCTCCGCGGGCTGCGAAGCAGGATCGGCCGCAATGACCGCCACCTCCACGGTCATTCCCAGGCAATCGGCCGGAAACCCGGTCCAAGTGCCGGATAACGGCACCGCCTGGCGTGGGTCGCGGGCCACGGCCACGCGGATCAGGCCGCGGTTGCCGACGATGCCGTTGGTCGGGTCGAACTCGATCCACCCGGCGCCAGGCAGATAGACCCGCACCCAGGCATGGGTCGCCCCGCCCCCGACGCGGCCCTCGCCGGACGGGCTGTAGAGGTAGCCCGAGACGAAGCGCGCGGCGAGGCCGAGGGAGCGGACCGCGTCTATCATCAGCATGGCGAAGTCCCGGCAGCTTCCGCTGCCGAGCTTCAGCGTCCGCGCCGGCTCCTGCACCCCGTGCTCCTCACGGGCGACGTAGAGGAAGCCCTGCTTGATCGCCATGGTGATCGCGACCAGCAGGTCCTGCGTGCGGATTCGTCCGTCCCGAGGAATGAACTGCCGCACCCAGCGATCCACCTCGCGCTGCGGGTCTGGGGCGTATCGCTCGATCGAGCGCAGCAGGTCCGGCATCTCCTCCGCGCCGTAGGTGAACGGATAGGTCCGGGCATACTCCTCGATCGCGAAGTCCAGCGCCGTATCCGAGCTGTGCTCCAGGCGGACCAGGCTGTCGAACCGCAGCTCGCGCGCATGTCCGGAGAAGCGGGCGATGGCGACGCAGTTGCCGAACACGTCATGCACCCAGCGCAGGCTCGCGGGCTGCGGGCTGATCTCCAGCGTCGCCTCGATCAGCCGCTGGTCGTGGCCTTCGCGCGGCCGGAACATCATCCGATGCTCGCCGAAGGAGACCGCCTGCCGGTAGCGGTAGGTCGTGACGTGATGGACCGTGAGGACCGGCATCACGGCATCCTTTGCGACGTTGAGGAGGGTCCCTGAGACTGGCTCTGGGATTGGCTCTGCCCCTGCGCCTGCACCGGCCCGATGCCGAAGAAGCTTGAGGACAGGTCGCGGGTGATGGCGACGAGATAGCGCTGGATGATATCGAGGAACTCGTGCAGGCCCTGGCTGATGATCTCCGTGATCGTCAGCGCGCTGAGCAGCGCGCGCAACCCATCAAGCTCCTCGGCCGCGGCGGTGCCGCCGCGCAGCCCGTGGTGCCGCTTGAGCTCGGTCAGCAGAGCTTCCACCTCGCGGACGCATACGGATACCGAGCGCGGGAAACTCGGATTGAGCAGCAGGAAGCCGGCAACGCGGCCCGGCGTGATGCCCCTGGGGTGCTGTCGCCGATAGGCGTGGTACCCGGCCGCCGAACGCAGCAGCGCGTTCCACTGGCCGATGTCGATCGGCGAGCCGACATCCTCGGCGGCATGGGGCAGCAGCAGGTGGTATTTCATGTCGAGCAGCCGGGTGGTCTGATCGGCACGCTCGATGTAGCGGCCGAGCTGATAGAAACACCAGCCCTGGTCGCGGTAGAACGTGCCCTCGGTGATCCCGGTGTGCGTCTGGCACGCCTCCTTGATCTCGCGGAACACGTCGGTCAACCGCTCCGGGGAGAGATCCGCTTCCTCGATCGCGTTCAGCCGCTTCTGGAACACGTTGAGCTGCACCCACATCTCCGTGGAGATCAACGGCCGCAAGGCGCGCGCGTTCTCGCGGGCGCTGCGGATCGCGCTCACGATCGAGCTCGAATTGCCGGCGTCGGTGACGTAGAAGCGCAGCACGGCCTCGGCGGTGGCTTCGGCGTGGCGCTCGTAGAAGGCTTCCTCATCGGCGTGCAGATGCACGATGGATTGCCAGTTCTGGTCACCCCTGGCGTCGCGGGTGAACGTCTCGTTCACGTCGAGGATGCGCGCGAGGTTCTCGGCGCGCTCGACGTAGCGGGCGAGCCAGAAGATGCACTCGGCGTAGCGGGCGAGCAGGACCTCACTCAAGGACCCCCCTATTCAAGGACCCACGTGTCCTTCGATCCGCCGCCCTGCGAGGAATTCACCACGAGCGACCCTTTGCGCAGCGCCACGCGGGTCAATCCGCCGGGCAGCACCCAGGTCTTCGCCCCAGTGATCGCGAAGGGGCGCAGATCCACGTGCCGCGGCTCGACCCCGCCTTCGACGAGGGTGGGTGAGACCGACAGGCTGACGCAGGGCTGGCTGATGTAGTTGGCGGGGTCGGCGATGAGCTGCGCGCGGCAGGATTGAAGCTCCTCCCGGCTTGCGCGCGGCCCTATGGTGATGCCGTAGCCGCCCGCCTCCCCCACTGGCTTGACCACCAACTCGTCCAGATGATCGAGCGTGTAGCGCAGCGCCGCTGGCTCGCGGCAGATGTGGGTTTCCACGTTCGGCAGGATGGCATCCTCGCCCAGGTAATAGCGAATGATGCGCGGCATGTAGGCATACACTGCCTTGTCGTCGGCCACGCCGGTCCCGACCGCGTTCGCCAAGGATACGGTCCCGGCACGGCAGGCCCGCATCAGCCCAGGCACGCCCAGCCCGCTATCGGGCCGGAATACCTCGGGGTCGAGGAAGTCGTCGTTGATCCGCCGGTAGATCACGTCAACGGGCGAGAGCCCGCCCGTGGTGCGCATGAAGACGTGATCGTTCTCGACCAGGAGATCCCGGCCCTCGACCAAGGGCACGCCCATCTCGCGCGCTAGGAACACGTGCTCGAAGAACGCCGAGTTGTAGGTGCCGGGCGACAGCAGGACGATGCGGGGATCATCGCGTCCACGCGGCCCCACCTCGCGGAGGGCGGCCACGAGTTGCAGGCCGTAATTCTCGACCGGGCGGAGGCCGATGCCATTGAGCAGGTCGGGAAACGCCCGCAGCATCATGTGCCGGTTCTCGATGACGTAGCTGACGCCGGACGGTGTCCGCGCATTGTCCTCCAGCACGAGGAACCTGCCATCCCCGTCGCGCACGATGTCTATGCCGCAGATGTTCACGTAGGTCTTATGGGGCAGATCGAGCCCCTGCATGACCGGTCGGTAGTTGGCGTTGCCGAGCAATAGGTCAGCTGGAACGATGCCGTCCTTCAGCACTCTCTGGTCGTGGTAGATGTCATGCAGCAGCAAGTTCAGGGCCGTGACGCGCTGGATCACGCCGCTCTCGATCACGCGCCACTCGGCGGCGGACAGCACGCGCGGGATCACGTCGAAGGGCAGGATGCGGTCGATCGCCTCCTTGTCCGAATAGACGGTGAAGGTCACGCCTTGGTCGAATAGCCCCGCCTCGGCCTTGGCCGCCCGCAGCCGCAAGGCTTCGATCGACAGCGCCGCGAGCCGATTCCGGATCGGCTCGTTGGAGTCCCCGCGCAGCATCTCACAGAAGAAGCCCGCAGGGTCATAGCTGCCTAGTACGGATGCATCCATGGGCCTCTTATAGAGGATTACCTGGGTTTGGCGCGAAATTTGTGCAGTTGACAGGGAGCTGTAGCTATCTTCACCGTTCGCGGACGCGCATGGGCAAACAGAGTTCGGCTACGCAGGCCCCTAGACCCGGCGCACGTTCCAGAACAGCGCGAAACCGCTCAGCACGTCCGTGAGGCTCGCGCGGTAAGCCGTCGGCGCGTAGAGCAGGCCCAGCGGATAGTAGGGCACAACCTCGAAGAAGCGTTCCTGCATCTGCACGGCGATGCGCTTCTGCGCGGCGAGGTCTGGCGCTTCGAGCCAGGCTCGGCGCAGATCCTCCATCTCGGGAAAGGTCGGCCAGCCCGCCCAGGCGCCGGCGCCGTTGCCGCGGATGGCCGGGTCGGAGGCCGGAGAGAACGTGTCGAGACCAGACCAGTAGGTGCAGAACACGCTCCAGCCGCCCTGGTCCGGCGCGTCCTTCTTGGTGATGCGCTGCAGGAGCGTGCCCCAGTCCACGGCCTGGTAGTCCACGTTCAGGCCGAGCCTTTGCAGCAGGTCCGCGCCCACGTTGGCGATGGCGTTGATGTTCGGCAGGTCGGTGGCGCCCAGGAACACCACCTTCTCGCCCTTGTAGCCTGCGTCCTTGATCTGCTGCCCCACCTTGTCGAGGTCGCGCGGCCCGCTCAGCGCCGCCATGCCGGCCTCGTTGGCCATGGGCGAGACGGGACAGAACACGCCGACGCCGGTCTTGTGGAGCGCGGGATCGGTGCCTGCGGCGGCGATCATGAAGTCGTCCTGGCTGATCGCGCCCATGATCGCCCGGCGTATCGCCGGGTTGTCGAACGGCGGATGCAGGAAATTGGGCCGCATCATGCCGAGATAGCCCGTCGGGTCCTGCACCGGGGTCCGGATGTCGCCATGGCTGCGAAGGAGCGGCACGAGATCGTTCGGCGGGCGCTTCCCACCAATCCGCCTCGCCGCTCTGCAACGCGCCCGCGGCCGTGGCGCTGTCCGGGATCACGGTCCAGACGACCCGGTCGAAATGCGCGACCTTGGGACCGGCGGTGAAGCTCGGCGTGCCGCTCGGGTTGGGCACGTAGCCTGCGAACTTCTCATAGACGACGCGCGCGCCAGCCACGCGCTCGGAGGCGACGAACTTGAAGGGGCCGGAGCCGACCATCTCGGTGATCTGCGTGAACGGGTCGGTCCGCGCCAGGCGCTCGGGCATGATCGCCGGCATGTTGCTGCCGGGCTTGCCGAGCGCGTCAGGCAGCAGCGCGAAGGGCCTCTTGAGGCGGAAGATCAGCGTCTTGTCGCCGTCGGCGGAAAGCTCGTCGGTCGCCGCGAAGAGCGCCTGGCCGAAGGTGTCGCGCTTGCTCCAGCGGTTCAGGGAGGCAACGCAGTCGCGGGCGAGCACGGGCTCGCCGTCGTGGAACTTGAGGCCGTCGCGGAGCGTGATGCGCCAGGTCTTGCCCTGGTCCGCGGTGGAGGCTCCCTCCGCCATCTGCGGCTGGGCCTTTACTGGGCGTCCGTGCCGAAGAGGGTGTCGAAGACCAGGTAGCCATGGTTGCGCGTGACGTAGGCGGCCGTCCAGATCGGGTCGAGGATGGCGAGGTCCGATTGCGGGATGAAGTGCAGCGTGGAGGCGTCTTTGGAGATGCCTTGAGCGCGGCCGATGCTCGGGGCGGCGAGCGCGGCGGCGCTCGCGGCGAGGAAGGTCCGCCGCTCCATGAGGAATCTCCTGTGCCGAAACGGTGGCGTTCTCGCACCAGGCGGGGCGTCGGCGCAAGGGCTGAAGGCCGCGATGCTCTTGAGCGGCGCCGGCAGCGATGCTATATATGGCGGTGCCGCTTCGGCGGCTATGGCGATAAAAGGCGTTCAGAATAAGCGTTGTGGACCCGGGGGCAGTGCCCGGCGCCTCCACCATATCAGGGGGCGAAACAGGCTCGACACGCGCAGTAAAGGGTCGCTCTTTGCCCGGCATGATACCGCCGTTATCGGGTCAAACCACAAGTGCCAATGACAACATGGCCCTGAGCGTCGCCGCCTAAACAGCGGTTCCGTTCGCGGTTCGGGGGGCACCGGGCAACAGAAGCCCCCCACTTCTATCCCAGGGCCTGCCCTATCACCGTCGCGCTTTCCGGGCGGCATAGCGAGCGTCGCGCGCGGCCTTGCGCTCGGCTTCCAGAGCTACATTGCGCGCTTTCTGCTCTTCATCACGGACCACCTGTTCAGCGTCGCGGGCTGCCTGCTCAGCGACCCGAGCGGCTTCCTCGGCGACCAGGCGCGCCGCCTCAGCCTCGCGGGCCGCCTTGCGCTCGGCAACGCGGACATCACGCGCGTCGCTGATCGCCTGCAGGGCCGCTTGCCGCTCGGCGAACGCCGGGTCGTCGGTCCCCACCTTCGTGCGGAATTTCTCGGCCGCGGCCTTCTTCGCGCTCGCGGCCGCGTTCTTCCGTTCGTTGAAATCATCGCCTTTGTGGTTGCCCACCGCTACTTTCCCCTCAGACATTCGGTCGCCGCATAGCCGATCCCGCTCCCTAGGACAAAGCCGGGCTTCAGCGCCCGTCCCGTTCCGGCGCAGCCTTCACAAGGACAGCCGAAAAGACGAGGGCCGCTATATGGGTGCCGCGCCCCGCGCCTCCACCCCATCAGGCGACCACCAGCCAGATGGAGACCTTCAAGTCTTGCGCTCCCATCCGCGCTCGCGCTGCTGCCAATAGGCCAGCGTGAACCCGGCCGCCTTCGCCGCCGTCCAACGGGAGCGCGCTGCCTGCACCGCTGCATCGTCGCGCCCGTCGAAGAGGTCGAACACGCGCTCGAACTCGGCGGGGCGCGCGCTCTCCGCGCCGTCCAGCAGGAACAGGTAGCGCGCCCCGTTCGGCGCCCCAAGCTCGGGTATGTCCTCCACCGTGAGCCAGATCGGCTGCAAGTCCGCCTCGCCAGTAGCGGCGTGCCCATGGGGAAGCCAGGGCGGGTCCTGGCTCGCCCACAGCGCCCGGCTGATCTCTCCGACGCGCGCCGGGTCGCGCACCAGGACGACCGCGCGCTGCCCGGCGTCGAGCGTTCGGCCCAGAAGACGTGGAAGCGCCGCTTCCGGCCCGGTTCGCGTCAGGTGGTAGAAGTCCACGCTCGTCATCCAGCCGTAGCGAGGTGCGGGTCCTCGAACCGGGCGAGACGAAATATCACCGTGCCTCGTAGTGATCCGCAACCAGCCGATCGAGCAGGCGCACGCCGTAGGCGGTGGCGCCCTTAGGCGAGAGCGGCAGGTCCTTGGCCGCCCAGGCAGTGCCCGCGATATCGAGGTGCGCCCAGGGCTTGCTGTTGACGAAGCGTTGAATGAACTGCGCGGCCGAGATGCTGCCGCCGGGACGGCCGCCGATGTTCTTCATGTCGGCGATGTCGCTCTTGATCTGCTTGTCGTATTCCTCGCCGAGCGGCATCCGCCACAGCTTCTCGTCCGTGCTCGTGCCGGCCGCGAGCAGCTTCTGCGCGAGCGCGTCGTCGTTGCTGAACAGCCCGGCGTGCTCGTGTCCCAGGCTGACGATGATGGCGCCCGTGAGCGTCGCCAGGTCCACCATGAACTCGGGCTGGAACCGCTCCTGCGCATACCAGAGCACGTCCGCGAGCACGAGCCGGCCCTCGGCGTCGGTATTCAGCACCTCGACGGTCTGGCCCGAGGCCGATCTTCACCACGTCGCCGGGCCGCGTCGCCGTGCCGCTCGGCATGTTCTCGACCAGGCCGACCAGGCCCACCGCGTCAACCTTGGCCTTGCGTCCGGCAAGCGCGGCCATGAGGCCCACGACTGTCCCGGCCCCGGCCATGTCCCACTTCATGTCCTCCATGCCCGCAGCGGGCTTGATGCTGATGCCGCCGGTGTCGAAGGTGACGCCCTTGCCCACGAAGCAGACAGGCTTGCTGCCCTGCGCGCCCTTCCAGCGCATCACCACCATGCGCGGCTCGCGGGCCGACCCCTGCGCCACGGCGAGCAGGGCGCCGAAACCCAGGCCTTCAAGCTCCTTCGGCCCCATCACCTCGACCTCAACGCCTAGGTCGCCGAGCTTGCGGCAGCGCTCAGCCATCTCGGCGGGATAGAGAACGTTCGGCGGCTCCGTCACTAGGTCGCGCGTGACCTCGACGCCGTGCGCCACCGCTTCCTTTGGCTCCCAGGCGCGGCGTGCCGCGTCCGGATCGGCGGCGAGGACCCGAATCCCGGTCAGCTTGGGCTTGTCTTCCGGCTTCTCCTTGGTGCGGTAGCGGTCGAAGCGGTAGCTGCGGAGCACGGCGCCCAATGCCGCCGCGGCGGCCTGCTCGGGAGTGAGCTGGTCCGCGGCGAACGCCGCCGTCGTGTCACGCGCCAGCGCCACGGCCGCGGCGCCGCCCGCACGCTCGATCTCCGTCTCGGTCACGTCCTTCCCGAGGCCCACGGCGACGACGCGGGCGAGATCGGCGCCGGGCGCCAGGATGACGCAGGTCTGGCCCTTCTTGCCCGTGAAGCTTCCCGCCTCCAACGCGCGGGCGATGGCGCCGCCCGTCGCCTCGTCGAGCTGCGCCCACAATCCGGCTGGCAGCGCCCCTTCCGGGATCAGCAGGGCGAGCGCGCCGCCGCCGGGCAGCGCGGGTTCGGCGAAGGCGATGTCCAGCATGGAAGCTCCCAAGGTTCTGTTGCGGCGCGATAGGGAGCCGGACTGTAGCAGCGCACCCCCGTTTTGCCAGGGGCAGCGTCCACAGCTACCTTCACAGTCATGGACGATGCCGCCCTCCTCGCTCTCGCCGCCGACCTCACCCGGCGTGCGGGTGCGGCTATCCTCGCCGTGCGTGCGCGCGGTTTCGAGACGCTGCGCAAGCACGATGCCTCGCCCGTGACGGCCGCCGATCACGCCGCGGAGGCGGTGATCGTTGAGGGGCTGCGCGCGGCGGCACCGGGGATCGCGGTCGTGGCGGAGGAGGAGATCGCGGCGGGGCACCTTCCCCAGGTCGGCCGCGAGTTCTGGCTCGTGGACCCGCTCGACGGCACGCGCGAGTTCGCGGCGCTGCGGGACGAGTTCACGGTGAACATCGGGCTGGTGCGCGACGGCCGCGCGGTGCTGGGCGCGGTCGGGGTGCCGGCCTATGGCGAGCTGTTCCTCGGGCAGATCGGCCGCGGCGCCTGGAAACGCACAGCCGCCGGGGAGCACGCCATCCGTGCCCGCACGCCCCCGCCGAATGGGCTGCACGTCCTCGCCTCCCGCAGCCACGGGAACGACGCCAGGCTCACCCGCTTCCTGGAAGGGCGGTCGATCGCAGCCGTGACGAACATGGGATCGGCGCTCAAGGTCTGCCGCCTCGCCGAAGGCGCAGGCGACCTCTACCCGCGCTTCGGCCGCACGATGGAGTGGGACACGGCCGCGCCCCAGGCCGTGCTCGAAGCCGCGGGCGGCGCGATGCGCAGCCTCGACGGGGGCGAGATGCTCTACGGCAAGCCAGGCTGGGAGAACCCCGGCTTCGTTTGCACGGGTCGCCAGGCTTGACAGAGGTGCTCGCGGATGATGGCGCCGGGTTGGACCGTGCGGCCAGCCTGCTGCGGGACGGCCAGCTCGTCGCCTTCGCCACCGAGACGGTCTATGGCCTTGGCGCCGACGCCCGCAACGCACACACCGTTGCCGCGGTGTTCGACGCCAAGGGCCGGCCGCACTTCAACCCGCTCATCTGCCACTATCCGGATGCCGACGCCGCCTTCGCCCACGTCGAGGCGCCCGAGCTTGCCCGCCGCCTCGCTGCCGCCTTCTGGCCAGGGCCGCTCACGCTGGTCCTTCCCAGGCGCGTGACCTGCCCCGTAGCGCTACTCGCGGGGGCCGGGCTGGAGACGCTCGCCGTTCGTGTTCCTGCCCATCCAGCGGCCCTCGCCCTGCTTCGCCGGGTCGGCGGCCCCGTGGCGGCGCCGTCCGCCAACCGCTCCGGCCAGGTCTCGCCCACCACGGCCGCACACGTGCTGGACGGGCTCGACGGCCGGATCGCGGCCGTGGTGGACAGCGGCCCTTGCCCGGTCGGCGTGGAAAGCACGGTGCTGGACCTCACGGGTGAGCGCCCGTTCGTGCTGCGTCCCGGCGGCGTGCCTAGAGAGGCGCTGGAAGACGTGGCCGGCCCGGTCGCGCTCGGCATCACACCGGCGCAGGCCGAGGAGACGCGCACGCTGCGCAGCCCCGGCCTGCTGGTCTCCCATTACGCGCCGCGCTTGCCCGTGCGGCTCGACGCGCAGCGGGCGGATGCGGACGAAGCGCTGCTCGCCTTCGGCCCGGCGCCGGGTGGTGCGGGCGCGGTGTTCCAGCTGAGTCAGGCAGGCGACCTCGCCGAGGCAGCGGCGCGGCTGTTCGCCGGGCTGCGATGGCTGGACGAGGAAGGGGTTCGGCTCAGACTCGCCAGGATCGCGGCGATGCCTGTCCCGCGCGACGGTCTGGGCCTCGCGATCAACGACCGGCTGGAACGCGCGGCGGCACCGCGGGACAGATAAGCTGTCGCCGCAAGGGAGGGCGGAATCCTGCAACCCGCCTCGCGGCGCGACGTTGCGCCTGCGCGAGGTGGAGGGCAGCATGGCGGAGACGGCAAAGAAGAATAATCCCAAGCTCTGGGACAAGGTGAAGGCGACGGTCACGAAAGGGGCGAAGGGCGGCAACCCCGGCCAATGGTCGGCACGCAAGGCACAGCTCGCCGTGTCCGAGTACAAGCGCGAAGGCGGTGGCTATGAGGGCAAGAAGACCGCGGACAACCATCTGGTTCAGTGGGAGCGCGAGGAGTGGGGCACGAAGTCCGGCCAGAAGAGCACGGACACCGGCGAGCGATACCTACCCAAGAATGCCCGCGAAGCGCTGACGGACGAAGAGATACAAGCGCACGACGGCGAAGAAGCGCGCCGACACGCGCAAAGGGAAGCAGCACAGCGCGCAGCCCGAGGACGTGGCAGAGAAGGCCGGCGACGCGCGGCGCACTATGCAGAGCAAGGCCGAGCTGATGGCCCAGGCACGTGAGCGCAACGTTGCCGGGCGCTCGCGCATGACAAAGGTGCAGCTAGCCCACGCGCTGGGACGCGGTGCATGACTGCACATCCGCCTGAGCGCGAGGAGACGATCGCCGAGTTCAAGCGCGTCGTGAACATGACACCCACCGCGCTCCGGAAATGGCTCACCTCGGAAGAGAGCCGGTCGGTGGGCATGATCTCCGGGGGCGAACGCGTGACCAGCCCCGAGCAGCACGAGAGCGTGGGCCACCACATGGGTGAGCGCATCGTCGCGATCAAAGCCAAGAAGAACGCCGATCTCACGGACGAGGACGTGGCCGACATGCGCAAGGTGATCGGCTACGTCCATCGCCACATGGCGCAGCGTCCGCACGGCGACGTCACTGAGACGCGCTGGCGCGGATCGCTGATGAACTGGGGACACGACCCGCTCCGATAAGCGGTCTAGGGAGAGCACAAGGCCATGTGGACCACCGCCGACATCCCCTCCCAGCGAGGCAAGTTCGCCATCGTGACTGGTGCGACCGGCGGCCTCGGATATGAGACCGCGCTCGCCCTGGCACGAGCCGGGGCCGAGGTGGTGATGGCCGGGCGGGACGAGCGCAAGGGCGCCGCCGCCATGCGGCGGATCAACGCTTTCGGCCCAGCGTCCAAAGCCTCGTTCGAGCTGCTCGACCTCGCGAACCTCGGCGACGTCGCCGTCTTCGCCACGCGCATTGCCGAGCGCCACCCGACACTCCACCTGCTCGTCAACAACGCAGGCATCATGGGTCTGCCGGAGCGCCGGACCACGAGCGACGGCTTCGAGGCGCAACTCGGCACCAACTACCTCGGCCATTTCGCGCTGACCGCCCACCTGCTGCCCAGCCTGCGCCAAGCCGGGCAGCCGCGCGTCGTCAGCGTGAGCAGCATCGCACACCGCTCCGGGCGCGTTGACTTCAATGATCTACAGGCTGAACGGCGATACAGCCCCTTTCGGGCCTACAACCAGTCCAAGCTCGCGATGCTCCTGTTCGCCATCGAGCTGCAGCGCCGGAGCGACGCCGCCGGCTGGAACCTGACGAGCGTGGCCGCACATCCAGGCATCGCGCGGACCGAGATCATCAGGAACGCTGTCCAAGGTCGTGGCGCACGCTTGAAGGAGGCGGTTATCCCACTCGTCATGACCCTGATCGCCCAATCATCGGCCCAAGGTGCCCTGCCCCTCCTCTACGCCGCAACCGCGCCCGGCGTGCGGCCCGGCGGCTACTACGGGCCGGACGGGTTCCGCGAGATGAAGGGCTATCCGGCGCTAGCCAAGGTCGCTCCTCAGGGTCGCGACAGCGCGGCGGCGGCGCGGCTCTGGGAGGTTTCCGAACGGCTCACAGGCGTCCAGTTCGGCGCTGCCCAAGGGGAAACCTAGACAGCTACGACCGTTCCCCCGTCCACCTGCCATTGCGGATGCCCTCCATCAAGCTCCGTGAACGCTACCTCCCAATGGATGAATGAGTAGCAAGTACTAAAGTGCGAACACGAGGCACGTCGTCGAGCCGAACGCCAGCAGCCGGCCCTCCGCGTCGAGCAGCTTGCCTTCCGCGAATCCCGTCCGGCGCCCGACGTTCAGCACGGTCCCTTCCGCCCGTACCCTGCCCTTGCCCGGCAGGATCGGCCGCGCGTAGCCGATCTTCAGCTCCAGCGTCGTGTAGCCTTGCCCGGCATCGAGCGTGCTGTGCACGGCACAGCCCATGCAGCTGTCGAGCAGCGTCGCGGCGTAGCCGCCATGCACGGTGCCCATGGGATTGAGGTGTCTCTCGTCCGGCTCACCCTCGAACACGACGCGGCCATGCTCGACCTCGATGAGACGAAAACCGAGCAGCCCCGCGATGGGCGCGCCGGGCAGGCGCCCATCCAGCAGCGCCCGAAACAGGTCAAGACCCGCCATCGTGCGCAGCGCCTCGTGCGGGACAGGGGCGAAGGACGTCATGCCGGGTTCTCCATAGGTGCATATGCACCTTATCGCCCGCAGCAGCCGCTGGCTACTCGGGGTCGGGCGGGAACCAGTCGCTGAGAAGCTGGTCGGGGGTGTAGGGATCACCCGCCTGCGCGAGATGCTGGGCGGCTTCGGTCTCGCCGTGTAGCGCGAGGCTGTTCCTCGCGAGCTTGGAACCGTCTTCCCAGCCAGATCTCGCAAGTTCCGGAAGTTCGGGACGCAGGCTTAGACTCTCGGCGATAAGCTTCGCCACGTTCAGCCGCTCGCGGAAGACGGTCTCGCGCCACCCCACGCGAGGAGCGCTCGCAGGCGAGTGTTGCAGCTTCAGCAAGTGTTCGGCAATGGTTGCGAGGCGACTCGTGATCTCGCGGCGATCCGAACGTCCCAAGCTCTCGATCTCCTCGGCCACGTTCACCCAATCCACAGGCAAATTCGCACCCTGCTCAGCGAGGGCGCGCAACGCTTGGGCCTGTTCCTGCGTCCAGCGGAAGAAATCCTGCTCATAGAGCGCTTCAGTCATGGCTGGCCATGCTCCGGCGGGAACCAATCGTCGAGGACTTGATCCAGCGTGTAATGTGCACCCACGAGGGCGGCATGACTGGCTGGAACCGACTCGCCATGCGCGATCAGGTCATCAACCGCCAACCTTACGGCACCTTCGGCGGCTTGCTTGATCAGGGTGGGAAGCTCGCGCCTCAGACTCGGACTCGCAACCAGCACGTCGGCGAGCTCGATGCGTTGCAGCGTCACGGTCCGCCGCCAACCGGCACGCGGTTCGGAAGCCGGCGAGCATTGCAGCTTGAGCAGGTGCCTGATGATCGTGCGCAAGCGGCTGATGATCTCACGGCGGTCCGATTGACCCAAGCTCTCGATCTCCTCGGCGACGTTCTCCCAGTCCACGGGCAGGTTCGCGCCCCGCTCCGTGCCTGCCCGCAGCGCCCGAGCTTGTTCCTGCGTCCAACGGTAGAAGTCCTGCCTGTAGAGCGTGTCGGGCATGGCCGCCTCCTTGCCACCGCTTCTAGCACATCCCGAACCGCACGAGCCGCCCCTGCGGCGCTCCCAGCACCTCATCCTCCTGCATCACGACGCTGCCGCGCACCACGGTCGCCACGGGCCAACCCTGGCATTCCATGCCCGCGAACGGTGTCCAGCCGCAGGGGGAGGCGATCCAAGACTCCTCGATCCGGCGGCGGCGCTTGAGGTCCACCAGGGTGAAATCCCCATCGTAGCCTGCCGCCAGGCGCCCCTTGCCTACGGCCCCATAGACCCGCGCCGGCCCGGCGCACAGCAGATCCACCATCCGCCCCAGCGACAGCCGCCCGGCGCTCACGTGATCGAGCATCACCGGGACCAGCGTCTGCACGCCCGTCAGCCCCGCCGGGCATTCGGGCCAGGGGCGGCGCTTGGCGGCCAGCGCGTGCGGCGCATGGTCGGAGCCGACCGTGTCCACGCGCCCATCCCGCACGGCAGCCCAGGCCGCCTCGCGGTGCCGCTCGCCGCGGATCGGCGGGTTCATCACGGCGAGGCCGCCCAGCCGCTCGTAGCACTCGGGTGCTGACTGGGTGAGATGGTTGACCAGCACCTCGACGGTCGCGATGTCGCGGAAATCCCGCAGGTAGTTCAGTTCCTCCGCGGTCGAGACGTGCAGGATGTGCGCCGGGCGGCCGGTCTCGCGGGCGAGCGCCATCAAGCGCCGCGTGCCGAGGAAGGCGCATTCCTCGTCGCGCCACTCCATGTGCCGGGCGTAAGGCTCTCCGGTGTGGAACAGCGCGCGCCGGGCTTGCAGGCGGTACTCGTCCTCGCTGTGGTAGGCGATCCGCCGCCGTCCGTCGCGCATCACGCGCGCGAGCGTCGCGTCGTCCTCGATGAGGAGGTCGCCCGTGCTGCTTCCGGCGAATACCTTGACGGCACAGACGCCCCGCTCCCGCTCCAGCCCGGCGAGCCGCCCCACATTCGCCCGGCTCGCGCCCACGTAGAGGCCCATGTCGCACCATGCCTCGCGCTCGACGTAGTCCTGCTTCCACGCGACCCGCTCCGCATCGGTGATGCTGGGCGTGGTGTTCGGCATGTCGAACACGCAGGCGACGCCGCCGAGCACGGCCGCGCGCGTGCCGGTCGGGATCGATTCGACCGTGGGGTCGCCTGGGTCGCGCAGATGGACGTGGGGGTCCATGAGGCCGGGAAGCACGTGTAAGCCACGAGCGTCGAGCATCTGCTCCGCCGTGTCCGCGCGAAGGTCGCCGATGGCCACGATCCGCCCGGCGCTGACGCCCACGCCCGCCTGCTCCTCGCCCCAGGGCAGGACGAGCGTGCCGCCGCGGATGATCAGGTCATGGTGCATCGAGGAATCTCCGGAATCAGCGCGGGGCTGGGATGCCGAACAGCCGTGTGTCCCACTCCAGCGGCTCGGCCGGCGTGACCTGGATGCGCGCGGCATCGGGGTGGTTCGGGTTGACCACCCAGTTGGCCTCGCGCGGCACGAGCGCCGATGGCACGCGAAGCAGCGCCGTCCGCCCTGCGGCTGCCCAAGCCGCACCGGCTGCTGCCGCTTCGGGACTGCCGAGCGCCCTCCAACCCCGCGGCGGGTCAGCCATCAAGTCGTCCCAGGCGAGATCATCGGGCACCTCGGCTTCCACCAGCAGCGTGTCGCCCAGGTTCCGGCGCTGCACAAGGCGTTCCAGCATGGCTAGCGAGAGTGCATAGGCGGCGTAGATGACCGCGACGCCGGGCTGATTCCAACGGCCGCCGACCAATGCCGCGCCCGTGCCGTCCCAGACAGGATGCAGACGAGTGCCGAGCCGATACAGGCGCATGGATCGCCGATCAGGCTGGCAATCCGTGCTCGATGTTGAGCAGGATCCGCTCGACCTGCCGCGCGCCGAGGTCGGTGGCCGCGGCCAGGATCGGCGCGCGACCGCCAAGCATGGGGTGCGGCTCGCCTAGCCAGGCGCGTGCCTCCTCCGCGCTGCCCAGCGCCTGTCGCGCGAGCGCGGTCACTCGGGCGAGGCGCTCAGCCCGTTCACTCGCCGCGGGAGACAAGCGCTTCGAGCGCTTATAGGTCGCGGGCGAGACGACCAAGGCGGCGACGCGCTTGCCCAGCTCGCTCCGTGGCGTCGTGGCAGCGGCTGCGACCTGGGGCACGACGCCGCGCGGAAAGCCCTGCGCCACGGCATCGGCGAGGGCGTCCACGGTCGCCAACTCGATCCCAAGCGTGCGCACGCCACCGAGCGCAGCAGCAACCTTGGCGACGGAGACAGGATACATCATTGCTTCCGGTATCGTTTGACCCTTCAGATTAGGCTCCCGTGATACCTACTTACAAGACGTGCTATGCGGATCACTGACGCCGCTCGTCGGTGATGTGTTACCGAGGCACCCTCTCTTGGCAAGCGCGGCCGGATCGGCGAATACGTTAGTGCATGGTTCCTCCTGTCACCCTCGCCGACTTCGACCGTCTCGATATCCGCGTCGGCACCGTCACCGACGCGCGGCCCTTCCCCGAGGCGCGCAAGCCCGCGATCAAGCTCTGGATAGATTTCGGCCCTGAATTGGGCGTGAAGCAATCCTCCGCGCAGCTCACCCGGCATTACGCGCCCGAAGCCCTCATCGGCCGCCAGGTGTGCGCCGTGGTCAACTTCCTGCCGCGCCAGATCGGCCCCTTCCGCAGCGAGGTGCTGACCTTGGGGATGCCGGACGCGGCGGGCGAGGTCGTGCTCGTCTGCCCGGACCAGACGGTGCCCAACGGAGGACGACTCTTCTGAGCGCCGCGGCCCGCACCTACGCCACCGTGACGTGGGACCAGCTCCACCGCGACGCGCGCACGCTCGCCGGGCTGCTGGTGCCGCTCGGCCCCTTCCGCGGCATCGTGGCGATCAGCCGCGGCGGCCTCATCCCGGCCGCGATCGTCGCGCGCGAGCTGGAGTGCCGCCTCATCGAGTGCGTCTCCGTTGCCGCCTACGACGAGGAGGCGCTCGGCCAGCCCGCCATCCTCAAGCACCCCGTGGCGGCAGGCGACGGCGAGGGCTTCCTCATCGTGGATGACCTGGTGGACAGCGGCGTGACGGCCCGCATCGTGCGCGAGATGCTGCCGAGGGGCTGGTTCGCCTGCCTCTACGCCAAGCCGGCCGGACGCGCGATGGCGCAGACCTTCGTGGCCGAGGTCGCGCAGGACACCTGGATCCTGTTCCCCTGGGACACTGCCCCCCTCTTCGTACCCCCGCTCGCGCGCCGCGGACCCGGCTAGGGTGCGGGCTGCCGCGCTGCTGCTCGCCGCCGTGCTATGCGCATGTACCGCGGCCGCTGCCGATCTCGGGCTTCACGGGGGAGACGCCGGAGCTCGACCCGGTGCGCTTCTTCACCGGGCACGTGCGCTCCTGGGGCGTGCTGGAGAACCGCTCCGGCGCGCCCACAGGCACGCTCACGACCGACTGCCAAGGCACGCTGGAGCCGGACGGCAGCCTGCACATGGTCCAGCGCCTCACCTACGGCAACGGGACGGCGGAGATGCGCGACTGGCACATGCGCCGCGCCGCGTCGGGCCGCTTCGAGGCGACCGCGAACGACATGGTCGGCACCGGCCACGGCGAGGCTGCCGGGCGCACGTTCCACTTGCGCTGGGTGCTCGCGGCCCGGCCCGGCGACCCGCTCGCGAACGTTCGGATGGACCAGTGGATGTATCTGATGGACGGAGGCGCGATGGTGAACCGGACGAGCATCAGCAAGCTTGGTGTGGTCGTGGCCGAGGTGACGGAGGGATTTGCGCAGGTCCGGTGACGGCGGAACACTCAGGCGTGGCGCCGAAGGAGCTGGCGGAGCTTGCCTTCGCCAAGGGCTAGATCGATCTCCTTGTAAGCAAAGTACGGGATGAGGATCAGCCATAGAAGGAGGCTCGTCGCGATGATCGTTCCCAGCCTGCCATCGCCGAGTTCAGCCAGAGAGTCGCTGATCGTTCGATGATGGATGAGGCCGACAATTGCCTCCTCCACGACTGAGAGCCCGATGAGGAGTAGGAGAAAGAGCACCGACTTGGAGAGGATGGCGTGCAATGGCGTGCCGCCCCTGGAATGCGTCCCAATCCCTAGTTTGCTCCCGATAAGCATGAACTTCGCTAGGATTAACGCCTTTCCGGCCGCCAGCCCATAGGGCGCGTAGTCGATACCATGGCCGCGCAAGATCGCTGTCTTGTACAGAAGGAGTGCACCGAAGCAGACGTATAGATAGACAGATGTTGCTAAATACTCCGGCAGCTCTTGACCTAATCTCCAGCCTGTGGTCGCATTCGAGCGCGTTTTACCGTCCATATTGGCTCCATCTGAATGATGCGCCTGCGCTCTCGGCGGCGAGGTGATCACCCCACAGATTCGCATGGTCTCGTCCGACCACGAGATTGCCTACGGCTCGTAGAAGGTGACGCTCGGGCCGTCGAGCGTCATGGCACGGGGCCAGCGCCCCTTCGTCTGCTGGTCATCCGGCTGGGATGCTGTCGCCGCGACGAGGCGCAGGCTCGCTGATGGCATCCAGCCTGAGTCGGGAGTGTTGCCGAGCGCGCCCAATGCTCGCTGACAGGCCGGCGATACGCTCGCTGCGTTCCGCCGCAGGCAGGCCAGTGCCGCAGCACCGCCGGTCGGGACCCCTATGCAATGGGCCCGGTAGTCCGCTCGGCAGGCCTGACGGATCGCAGCGATCTGGGCTGGGGTCGGCCGTTGCGGCTCCGCCGCGCTAGCAAGGCCGGAAAAGCCGGCCAGAGCGCAGACCACCTTGAAGGCGGCCGCCCTCCGCAACGGGTAATCTCGCCTTATCGGATCTCGGTTCATTGCAACGCTCCTAAGTTGCACATATGCAGCGTGGGTCTGCTGGCGGCATCCTCTGCCTCAGCGGAGCGAATAGGCGGGGACCGCCGATTGAGGAATCCATCCCTGCTGCACGAAGAACTGGGCGAGATTATAGGCGACACGATCGCCAAGACGTTCGCCCTCCCCGGCCACGCCTGCCTTCTTGGTCTCGCCGTGTATTCCGAGGGCGCCCCCGATCACCACCGGAGCTACGCTGCCGCTGCCAGCCGCCATGGCACCGCCCATGGCGAGGCCCGGCCTCCGGCCGCTGTTCGCATCGGCATCGTAGGTCTGCAGGAGCTGCGGCGGTGCATCCGGGCGCAGATAGTAAACCTGTACCTGGGCCTGCACGTCGCTCTTGCCGGCGCCAAATCCGACGGCGAGGCGACGGGTACGGTTGCCCTCGTTGATTCGAACGATCTGACCCCGGATGACGAGATCGGTCCCGCCCGGCATTGCACCCTCGGCCGCACGCTCGGCCGGCAGGCCCATCTTCCGCAGGTTCTCGACCAGCGCCTCCGAGACCGCCTGCTGAACCTCCAGGGACGTGCGCTGCTGCTCGGCAGTGGGGTCAGCGCCGCTCATTTGCCGCTGCAGCCGAGTGGCAATCCCCTGCTCGAGCTGCACGCTGTTCCAATCGGCCGAGAAGTCGGCGACTAAGACCTTCCGCGGACGCGGCAGAGGAACTGCGGCGTCCTGCATCGGGGCAACGTAGGTGCCCGTGCTCTGCACCCGAGTGGAGCACCCGGCGACGGGGACAGCGGCCAGCAGCGCGAAGGCCATTGCGAATTGATAGTGGAATACGCGGATCACGGACACGATCTCACTCTATGATGCGGTTCAGCTCACCACGCCCCGGTATCAGACTCGTTCAATAGGGCCGCACGACGACCCCGTTCGGTCCCGCGCATCCTGCGCGGTAAGGACCACGGGCGCAGGTCACGGCCGGCCCGCGGTAATAGGACCCATACGGCCTGCGGTAATATGGCCCGTAGCCCATCCCGTATCCCGGCCTGCGCACCACAACGGCTCCGTTCGGGCCGGCGCACCCCGCGCGGTAAAATCCGCGCCCGCATACGAAGGCATGGGCCGGGCTGATGGCAGCGAAGCGCAGCGGGACGGCGATCGCCACGGTGACGAACGCCATCCTCAGAAATGCCTTGCCGTAAGAAGGTATGTATTGCGTTCTCATCACATCATCTCCGTTTGGGATGGAAGTGGCCAGCCGCCACGTCGAGGCGAAAGCGACTCAGAACTCCGCCCCGAAGCCGAGGAGGTTGCGCAGGTCCAGCCCTGTGAAGCCGTCAGGGGGGAGGTTCTTGATCCCCGCCTGGAACAGCAGGTAGATGTCCCGAGAGAGCGTCTGCGCGGCGCCGTATGCGCCGGGCAAGGGCGCCCGGAGCTCGTTGGGAATGAGGTCGCCGAGGAGCGCGCTCAGCATCGGTTGGGCACGCGGGTCGCCCGGCGTGCTCACCAGCTCCGCCGCCCCTTGCGGCGTGCTGTAGTCGTAGAACTCCGTCTGCGTGCTTCCCGCCTCGATCTGCCCGGTCAGGGGATTCCAGTTCGAATAGGTTCCCAGCTTCGTCGTCTGCGTCCGCAGGCCGACGATGTGCAGCGGCGAATTGTTGAAGTTGTAGAAGCCGGGGACGAGTTCGTCCGTCGCCAGCAGGACGTAGGGTCGGCCCGGCGCCGAAGCGGACCGCAGCATCGGCACCATGTCGTGGCGGGTGCCATAGATCTCGGCAAGGTTTCCGGTCATCCAGGAGCGGCTGCCGTTATGGCCGAGGCTGACCAGGAACGCCATCATATCGACCGAGGATGTCAGCTCCGTCCGGACCGTGCCGATGTCCCCGGTGAAGCGGCCGCTCGGGTCCACGACGATCAGCGGAACATGGAACGGCTCCTCATAGACGCTGCCGACCTTGCCGGCGACGATGCCGTGCGCGCCGTTGTAGTCACCGTGATCCGAGCCGAAGATGACCACCGTGTTCTGGGCCACGTCCTGCGGCAAGGCGCCGAGCACCTCCCCGATCCGCTGGTCCACGATGCTCATGACGTTCGTGTAGGAGTTGAGGTTGCGCTGCCAGTAGCTGTAAGGCGCGATCCCGACGCCGACATTCGGCGCCTCGCCTGGATACTGCTCGATCGTGAAGCCGGACTGGCTGGGATCGTCGGCGACGCCGCCCCACACCGCGTCCGAGAACGTGCGGGCGAAGAACTGGGTCGAGGGCTTGTTCGCCTGCAAGGTCGCGCCCGATTCCCAGTTCGGCGGGAGCGTGGGATAGCCGAGCGGCGGCGGCGCCTTGAGCGGATCGTCGTCCCAGGACACGATCGGCTTATTCTTCTCGGTCGAGTAAGTCAGGAGGGGCTGCAAGGTCGAGCTCGGCGGGAACATGTCGTTGTAGGTCTGGAACTCGGTGCCGGCCCAGAAGAATTGCTGGTCGTGCGGGTTGACGAGCCCGACGGTGAGGCACCAGGGCTGGTCGCTGGCCTGGCGCGCGCTCAGATACTGCACCGCCTGGTTCGTGATGTACTGGTCGTTCAGGTAGCCCTCGGACTCGTTGCCAACGGTCGCCTGCAGGTTGGCGCCGTCGGGGTCCGGATAGGTGAGGCCTTGGAAACCGTAGATTTGGAGCCGTAAGGCGGGGTTGTCACTTGGAAGAGATGCGTGCCACTTGCCGATGTAGGGCGTCTGATACCCAGCCCGGCGGAGCAGTTTCCCATAGGTCGGGTAAGCCGGGTTCAGTGACGGCGTTGGCGACCTGTGCGCAAGCCCGAGACCGTTCTTGATCGTCTGCAGCAGCCAACTCTGCTGGCTGTAGAGGCCCGAGATCAGGACGCCGCGCGACGGCGAGCAGGCCGAGGCGGCGGTGTAGTGGCTCCCGAACTTCACGCCGCTCTGCCAGAGCGAGTACACGTTCGGCATGAAGCGAGCCAGGAACTCGTCCACGCTGTTCACGCCAGCGGGGAAGACGGAGGGAAACCTGAGTTCATCCACCAGGATGAACAGGATGTTCGGCTGCCGCCCTGGCACGGGAGACGCTGCCTGCGCGAAGCTCGGCTCCGTCGAAAGAGCTGTGCCGGCGAGAGCGCCGCTTGCTGCTGCGACCCCTGCCGACTTGAGGAAATCTCTACGGTCCACGTCCGATTCTCCCAGGCTTATTGAGCTGCCATCCGGGATGACCCCAGGTCCCGCGTCCATACGAAAGGCGGGCGAAGAGCGTTCGCCACCAGGATCAACCAGCAAGGCCTATTGTTGAATAATAAAGTAGGGCGATCTCGCCATCTCAGCGAGACGGTGGCTTGGGATAAGTGGCTGAACCCTGCCGCAACTACGATGGGATCAAAGCGCGTTCCCAAACGATCAGCTACGCCCAGCGCAACCGTCTCATCCCGAATGGGACAACATCACAACTCAGTGTTCGGGTCAACGTCAAAATGGATCGGCGCCGCCAAGAATTTGGCAGTGCAATCGTATTTGCAGCCTTATTTGCAGCGAGCCTTGCGTCGCGTGAGGGGCGCGACAGAGGTGGCGTGGAAGGCGGAAGCGCGGGTCACGATCTGCGTCACCTGCCGGAGCCTGGCAGAGGAACGCCAGTTCGATCCCGTTGCCGCTCATACCGCCTTCCACAGGCGAGGCCCACCGCCCCAGGGTGCTCTTGATCGTGCGGATCTGTCCAGAGTCACGTCTGTAGCGACTGTGGAACGGCCGTAAATCTGTACTATAGAGAAAGGGCGCCTCCGACGGGGTCGGCGGCGCCCTTCCTAGCCTAGACCTGGCTCCTGGCCTTACTTCGCCATCTGCGGCTGCCGCGGAGTCTTCGCGTTCTGGCCCGTGCTGGCGCGGACCTGTTCCTCGGCGCGCCCATCCGAGTAGGTCGGTGCACTCCGCCGCTCGCCCGGCGCCGGCTTGCCCGGCAGCGGCGGCAGCTTCTTCGCCTTCTCCAGGTCAATCCCTGCGCCCTCGGCGACGCGCCGGCCGTAGTCCTCGTCGCAGTGCCAGAAGTGCCAGACCATACGGAGTGCGGTCGCCTCCGGGCACGCCTTCATGTCGCCGACGAGATTGTTGATCAGGTCGTCGCGTTCCCAGTCCTGGAAGGTCCGGTAACGCTCGCCGGGCTGCTTGTAGTCGTCCTGCGTGCGGCTGGTCTGGTAGCGGCCCAGATGCCCCTCGACGAACTGATGATGCTCACGCTCCGGCTTCGGTGCTTCCTGCAATCCGCCCATCGCGCTCGGCTCGTAGTTGACGTGCTTGTTCTCGCCGGCCCCGTCCACGTGATAGGTCATCTGCCCGTCACGCTGATTCGTCCGCACCTTCGCCTTGGACGCGTTGATCGGGAGTTGCAGGTAGTTCGGCCCGACGCGGTAGCGCTGCGTGTCCGAGTAGGACAGCGTCCGCCCCTGCAGCATCTTGTCGTCCGAGAAGTCGATGCCGTCCACCAGCACGCCGGTGCCGAACGCGGACTGCTCGGTCTCGGCGAAGAAGTTGTCCGGGTTGCGGTCCAGCACCATGCGGCCGATCGGCAGCAAGGGGAACTTGTCCTCCGGCCAACGCTTGGTGTCGTCGAGCGGGTCGAAGTCCAGCTCCGGGTGGTCGTCGTCCGACATGAGCTGGGCGCAGAACTCCCACTCCGGGTAGTCGCCGCGCTCGATCGCTTCGTAGAGGTCCTTCGTCGCGTGCCCGACCTCCTTCGCCTGGATCTCGGCCGCCTGCGGGCTGGTCAGGTTGCGCGCGCCCTGCTTCGGCACCCAGGAGAACTTGACCAGGTGCGCGACGCCCTCGTCATTGACCAGCTTGTAGGTGTTGACGCTCGACCCCTCCATCTCGCGGTAGGTGGCCGGCCGGCCCCACGGGCTCTTCACCCAGGTCACCGTATGCAGCGCTTCCGGATGGTGCTGCACGAAGTCGTAGAAGCGCCACGGCTCCTGCCGGTTCGTCACCGGGTCAGGCTTGAAGGCGTGGATCATGTCCGGGAACTTGATCGCGTCGCGGATGAAGAAGACGCGGAGATTGTTGCCCACGAGGTCCCAGTTGCCATCCGTGGTGTAGAACTTCACCGCGAAGCCGCGCGGGTCCTGCGCCGTCTCCGGACTGTCCTTGCTGCCGATCACGGTCGAGAAGCGCACGAACATGGGCGTGCGCTTGCCGCCCTCGGTGAGCACCTTGGCGCGGGTGTACTTGGAGGCAGGCTCGTCGCCGATCTTGCCGTAAGCCTCGAAGTAGCCGTGCGCGCTGGTGCCGCGGGCGTGGACCACGCGCTCCGGGATGCGCTCGCGGTCGAAATGCGTTATCTTCTCGATGAACTGATAGTTCTCCAGCGTCGCGGGGCCGCGCTCGCCGACAGTCCGCGTGCTCTGGTTGTCGCGGACGGGATGCCCCTGTCGTGTGGTGAGTGTGCGCTGATCGTCGTTCATGCTGGCTCCTTCCCCGTTGTGGCTCGCGCCGTGCTGGTCGTGCCGACGCTGAGAATGACTATCACGTTCACTCTTTGCCAACGTCGCACGCGGAGCGGTTCCTCGTCAACGAGGCTGAAGCCGCGTGCTCCATCGGAGGTCAAAGAGGCCTCTGTGTCTTGCCGTCGCAATAAGGTATGCTGACGCGGATGATGCCTGTACCCGACCAGCCCGGCGCCCGGCTTCCTGGCAATCACCGCCTCATTCACGAGGTTGTGTCCGAGTTGCCGCCGGGCGTCCACGCCACGGTGGGCGAGGTGTTCGCCGTTGCCAGGCAACGCCGGCCGCGCATCGGCTTCTCCACCGTTTACCGCGCCCTCGCCCGCCTGCGCGATCTCGGTCTCGTCGCAGAGGTACGCGTGCCGGGTCGAGGTCCGGCGGTCTATGAGCCGTCCCGGTCCAGTCATGCGCATTTCCTCTGCGACCGCTGCGGCACCGTGGACGACGTTGACTACGCACTTCCCGCGCCCATCCTCGACGAGATCGCCCAGCGTTGCGGCAAGGGCATCGCCGGGGCCTTCCTCACGCTCCATGGCACCTGCGCACGCTGCGCGCACGGCGGCGGGGAACTGGCGTAGGGTTGTCCGATGCACCCCGCCCTGAGCCGCCGCACCCTCCTCGCAGCATCCCTGGCCGTCCCGGCCCTCGCCCGTGCCCAGTTCGCTCGCGCTCAGCCCGGCAAACCCGTCCGCATCGGCGTCCTCACCGACGAGACCGGCCCTTATGCTGATTCCGGCGGCGCCGGGTCCGTCTTCGCGGCGCAGACCGCCGTCCGCGATTTCGGCGGCACCGTTCTCGGAATGCCCGTCGAGGTTCTCCACGCTGACACGCGGAACAAGCCCGACGTCGCCTCCGCCATCGCGCGGGGTTGGTATGACGGCGGCGTGGACCTCGTCACCGATCTTCCCGTCACTCCCGTCGCCGCCGCCGTCCAGCAGGTCGCGCGCGAGAAGCAGCGCAGCGTCATCATCACCGCCGCAGCCGTCACCGAGTTCACCGCCAAGCTCTGTGCCCCCATTTCCGTCCATTGGGCCGACGACACCCATGCCCTTGCCGCCGGCACCGCCCGGCGCGTCGTCGAGCGCGGCGGCAAGAGCTGGTTCTTCATCACCGTGGACTTCGCCTTCGGTCTCGGCTTGCAGAGCGAGGCCCAGGCCGTGATCACGTCTGCTGGGGGCCCCAAGGGCGCAAGAGTCGTCGGCGCCGTGCGCTATCCCTTGGGCAACACCGACTATGCTTCCCAACTCCTCGCCGCCCAAGCCAGCGGCGCCGACGTGATCGGCCTCGCAAGCGTCGGCAACGACCAGGTCAACCTCATCAAGCAGGCCCACGAATTCGGCCTCGTCCGCGGCGACCGACCCGTTCTCGTCGCCTTCCTCGTCTATATCACCGACGTCCACGCCCTCGGCCTGCCCGTGGCGCAGGGCCTCACCTTCTCCTCCGGCTTCTACTGGGATCAAGGCAACCCCGCCCGCGCCTTCGCCGAGCGCTTCCACGCCGCCCGCCAAGCCATGCCGACCCGCAATCAGGCGGCCATCTACGCCTCGACGCTCCATTTCCTGCGGGCGATGGCGCAGGCCGGCACCCGCGACGCGCTGGCCGTGAACCAGGCGATGCGCGCGATGCCGGCCGACTACCTGGGCCGCCCCGCCACGATCCGCGCCGACGGCCGGGCGCTCTACGATCTCACGCTCTACCAAGTGAAGGCGCCCGGCGCGAGCAAGCAGCCCTGGGACTACTACGCGCCGCTCGCCACCATCCCGGCCGCCGACGCTTTCGCTCCCATGACCCCGGCCTGCGCCGCGAGCTGACCGCGAGAGCGCACGCCCCGGCGCGGCCTTACCCGGGCGAAGGCGGCGATGTCCTCCGCCAGCCGATCGGCGTGAGTGACCATGAGGCCGTGGGCGGCGCCTTCATAGATGGTAAGGGTGGCGCCGGGCACGATCGCGGCGGCCCTGCGGCCGCAGAGGTCGAGGGGTGCCGAAACGTCGCGGTCGCCGTGGATCACGGCGGTAGGAAGCGCAAGCCTGGCCAGCTCCGCCCGGAAATCGGTCTCACCGATGACCCGCTGGAAGTCTATCAACGTCTTGAGCGAGCAGGACAGCACCATCGCCGACAGCCAGGCGATCACCTCCTGCGCCGTGTCCGGGTTGACGAACGGCCGCCCGTTCTCGGCGAGCCATCTCGGCAGGTCGTCACGGAACGCCCGGCGCTGCGCCTCGAACATCACCGGGTCAACGCCCTCAGGGTTGCTGTCGGTCCTCATCGGGAACGGCAGGCTTGGGGCGAGCAGCAGCAGCCGGGCGATGCGGCCGGCGCCGTGGCGAGTGATGCAGCGCACCGCCTCCCCGCCACCACCCGAATGCGCGACGACGGTCACATCGCGGAGGTCAAGCGCGTCGAGCACCTGTGCCAAGTCGTCGGCGAGGGTGTCGTAGCTGATGCGCCCCGCCTCGGTCGAGCGGCCATGACCGCGCCGGTCGTAGGCGACCGCGCGATGGCCGGCGTCGGCGAGACGCAGCATCACCGGCCCCCAGACATCCGTGGTCAGCCCCCAGCCGCTGAGCAGCAGAATTGGCGGGCCGTCTCCCCAGGCGCGGATGAAGAGGTCGGCGCCGTCACGCGTACGGACGAGGCCGGGGGGCGCTGGCGTGGTCGTGCTCATAGTCATCTCCTTGTTTGAGAGGATAGAGTTTGGGGAAGGGGCGCCGTTAGGCGTCCGCGGGGAGCTGATCGAGGAAGCCGGTGACGCGCGCCAGCCGGCCGTCCGCATCCAGCGTCGCGAAGTCGGTGCCACGCGCGACGGCCGCGCCGCCGTCCTCGGGTGCGAGCCTCCAGGAGAAGCGGAGATTCCCGCCGTGGCTGTCAGGCGTCCCGGCAAGGCTGAAGCGATGGCCGGGGAACTGCGCGCGGGCTCCGGCGATCATCGCGGCGATGCCGTCACGGCCCTCGCCCTTCATCAGCGGGTCGCTGTACTGGGCGTCCTCGGCCCAGGTCTCAGCGATCAGGTCGCGGCGGCGGGCATTGTCGCCCTCGTTCCAGATCGCCAGGTAGCGCTCGGCGACGTCGTGGTGATTGCTCATCCTATGGTCTCCTCTGGTTTGCACCGGCGGTTCGCTCGATGCCCTCCGACCATGGCGGGTGCGATGGCGCGGAGCGATTACCTCCGAGGTAATGGAGAGCGACGCGCCGCTTGGCGTATCGAGGCTGCATGTTGATCGCCGCTCCCCAGCCCGCCGTGGGCGACCTGCTCCGCGAATGGCGTCAGCGCCGGCGGCTGAGCCAGCTCGACCTCGCGTGCGACGCCGAGATCTCGACCCGGCATCTCAGCTTCCTGGAGACCGGCCGCGCGCAGCCGAGCCGCGCGATGCTGCTCAGGCTCGCCGACCAACTCGACATGCCGCTGCGCACGCGCAACACGCTGCTGACCGCCGCCGGCTTCGCCGCGACCTACCCCGAGCGCCCGCTTGACGCTCCCGAGCTCGAACCCGCGCGCCGGGCGGTCGAACTCGTTTTGAAGGGCCACGAACCCTTCCCGGCACTCGCGGTTGACCGGCATTGGATGCTCGTCGCGGCGAACGCGGCGGTGGCGCCGCTGCTCGCCGGCGCAGCACCTGACCTCCTTGCGCCGCCAGTCAACGTGCTCAGGCTGAGCTTACACCCGGAGGGGCTTGCGCCGCGGATCGACAACTTAGGCGAGTGGCGCGGGCATCTGCTCCTGCGTCTCCGCCATCAGCTCGCGGCGAGCGCCGATCCGATCCTCGCCGGGCTGCTCGACGAGCTTGAGGCCTATCCAGGCCGGGCCAGCGCCACGCGTCCCCATGACGACCTAGCCGGAGTCGCCGTGCCGCTCCGCCTGCGCGACGGCGCCGGGCGCGTGCTCTCCTTCCTCAGCACCACGACCGTGTTCGGGACCCCCGCCGACGTGACGCTGTCCGAACTCGCGCTCGAGTGCTTCTTCCCGGCCGACGAGACGACCCGTGCGGCGCTCGGCGGCCAGCCATAGCGTCCACCACCCTCCTGCTATAGCGTGAAGCGAGGAGGCGTCATGTCCATCGAAGGCGAGAGCAAGATTCTGGGAATGCTGACCCACCTTACAGCCGAAGTGACTGGGCTGCGCGACGATGTCGCGCGCCAGGGCGAGAAGCTCGATCACCTGGATGGCCGCGTGAAGCTCCTCGCGGCGCTGACCAACTCCGTCGAGATCAAGGTGGATCGCGTGCACGCCGACATGCATGATGTGAAGATGCGCCTCACCGGCCTCGACGCCTCGGTTGCCAGCTTCGCAGCCACGTTCCATGCACAGAACAGCCGCACCGACCGGCTCGACGTGCAGCTTGCTTTGGTCGAGAAGCGGCTGGAGCTTCGCGACGCCGGCATGAGCTAGGTGGAGACACCATGATTCCGTTGGATTTCGCCCCCGAGTCGGAGACGGACGAGACGCGCGCCGTCAACGAGCAGATCGTCGCCGCCATGACCGGGATGGCGGACTGGTGGGAGGTCGGCGCCGAGACGGTGCGTGAGGCGAGGCGGCGCGGCGAGGGGCCGTTCCCACCTACGCCCATGTCGGAGCGCGCGGTCACGCGGACCATCAAGGGACAGGGCGGCCACGACATCCCGCTGCGCGTCATCGCACCCGACAACCCGCGCGGCGTCTATTTCCACATCCACGGCGGCGGCTGGGTGCTGGGCGCCGCCGACCAGCAGGACCCCATGCTGGAGCGCATCGCCGCCAACACCGGCCTCGCCTGCGTCAGCGTGGAGTATCGCCTCGCTCCCGAGCACCCCTACCCGGCCGGCCCCGACGACTGCGAAGCGGCGGCTCTGTGGCTCGCGCGCGACGCAAAACAGGAGTTCGGCACGGACCGTCTCACCGTCGGCGGCGAATCGGCGGGCGGCCATCTCTCCGCCGCCACCCTGCTCCGTCTCCGCGACCGCCACGGCTACACCGGCTTCCGCGGCGCGAACCTCGTGTTCGGCGCCTTCGACCTCGGCATGACCCCGAGCCAGCACGCCTTCGGCGACGAGCAGCGCCTGGTGCTCCGCACCGTGGACATCAAGCAGTTCGGTGCCGCCTTCCTCCCCGGCGGCGTGGACCGGCGCGATCCCGATGTCTCGCCGCTCTACGCCGATCTGCACGGCCTGCCGCCCGCGCTGTTCACCGTGGGCACGCGGGATGCGCTGCTCGATGACACGCTCTTCATGCACGCCCGCTGGGTCGCCGCTGGCAACCAAGCGGAGCTGGCGGTCTATCCCGGCGGCGCGCACGGGTTCACCATGTTCGCCTTCGCCCTCGCTGCGGCCGCGAACGCGCGCATGGACGCCTTCCTTCAGGCCGTGACGCGCGCGTAGCCTGGCGTCAGGCCCTCGCCCTCGCGGCGAACTCCGGCCGCAGCAGCGGATAGAGCCTGCGGAACGCTGCCCGGCGCGGCGCCAGCCGCTCGGCCATGCCCGGCTCAGGCTCGATCAGCGGCAGCGCAGGCGGCGCTGGATAGGCTTCACTCGGAGCGTCGCCGCATGCCGCGCGGGCCAGCCGCGCCGCACCGAGCGCCGGCCCGGCCTCCGCACCCGTCACCGGCAGCAGCGCCCGCCCCATCGCCGCGGCCAGGATGCGCAGCCACGCCGCACTCCGCCCCCCGCCCCCGATCACCCAGAGCGGCCCCTGCGGCAACCCGCCCGGCTGCAGTGCCTCCAGCCCGTCCGCGAGCGCGAACGCCACGCCCTCCAGCACCGCCCGCGTGAGGGCGGCGCGCGACGTCCCGGCATCCAGCCCCAGGAACGCGCCGCGCGCCTGCGCGTCGTTGTGCGGCGTGCGCTCGCCCGAGAGGTAGGGCAGGAACGTGACGTGCCCGTCTCCCTCCGGCTCGTGCTCCATCTCCGCCAGCAATTCGGCCTCCGGTGCGCCGGCGACACCCGCGAACCAGGCCAGGCTCCCCGCCGCCGACAGGATCACCGACATGCGATGCCAGGTCTGGGGCAGGCAGTGGCAGAAGGCGTGGACCGCCCGCTCCGGCGCCGGCTTCGGCCCGGCGTCGCAGACGAACACGACGCCCGAGGTGCCCAGCGACACGAACCCCTGGCCGGGCCGCACGCAGCCGATGCCTACCGCCCCTGCCGCATTGTCCCCCGCCCCACCCGCAACCGGGATGCCGGGCGGCAAGCCTAGCTCGATCGCAGCCTCCTCGCGCAGCCGGCCGGAGACGGCGTCCCCTTCCACGAGCCGGGGCATGTGCCGCTCGGTCAGCCCCGTCGCGTCCAGGAGCGCCGGCGACCACTGTCGGGCTGCGACGTCCAGCCAGAGCGTTCCCGAGGCGTCCGACGGCTCGGAGACCGCATCGCCCACGAGGCATAACCGCAGCCAGTCCTTGGGCAGCAGCACGCGCGCGGTCGCCTGGAACACCTCCGGCTCGTGGCGGCGCAGCCCAGAGCAGCTTCGGCGCCGTGAAGCCCGGCATCGCGAGATTGCCGGCGATCTGTCGCGCCAAAGGGATCGAGCACCGCGCACTCGGCCGCCGAGCGGCCGTCGTTCCACAGGATCGCCGGGCGCAGCACGCGGTCGCCCGCGTCGAGCAGCACGGCGCCGTGCTGCTGGCCCGACAACCCGATGCCGCGCACGCCGGAGAGGTCGCGGTCCGACCGCGAGCGCCTCGACCGCCTGGACGAGCGCGTCCCACCACGCCGCCGGGTCCTGCTCGCTCCAGCCCGGCCGCGGTCGGGAGACGCTGAGCGGCGCGGTTGCCTGCGCGGCGACGGCACCAGCCTCGTCGGTCAGGACCGCCTTGACGCCAGAGGTGCCGAGATCGAGACCGAGGTGCATGAAATCAGCTCTCCTGAGTGCAGGATGTCGCGTTGCAAGCCTCCTTGCGTCGAGACTCCCGAGCGCACGGATATCCGGTGCATTCGGCCGCGCGAAGCCTTATATTGCCGTCATGAGCGCTGCGACCTCCCGAACAGTCCTGGCCCCCATCTCCCGCGCGCGAGGTGAGGCCAAGCCCGGCCCCGATGCCCCAGCGTCGCAGCTGGATGAATTGGCCGCGCAGATCGAGGCTGGCTTCCGCGACGCCGCAGCCCTGGCCATCCGTGAGGCACACGGGGCGGGCGTCCCCGTAGCCGTGCTGAACGGCGCGGGTCGGCCTGCCTGGCTGCATCCTGATGGCACGGTTCGTCCAACCAACGCTGACCCGGTGCCGCACTCTTAGTCCCTTCCTCGCTTGCCCTGGCTAGTCATCGTCGCCGGGCCAAACGGCTCCGGAAAGACAACCCTGGCCCGAAGCGGCGTCCTCTCTGCCGTCCTGCCTGTTCCCGACCTCTCCATCAACCCCGACGACATTGCGCGGATCCTGGCGAGCGGCGCCCAGCCCACGCCCGAGCAGAGCCTGTACGCCGCACAGCTTGCCGACACCCAGCTCGACGCGGCGATCTCGGCCGCGCAGCCCGTCATGGTCGAGACGGTGCTCTCCTCGGACAAGCTCAAGCCCCGCGTCGAGGCGGCGCAGGCTCGCGGCTACCAGGTCGCCCTCATCTACGTGACGCTGCGCGAGGGCGAGCTGAACGTGATGCGCGTCGCGCAGCGCACGGCTCAGGGTGGCCATGACGTGCCCGCTGCGCGGGTTCTGGCCCGGCGCATCCGGTCGCACGTCCTGTTCGCTTGGTTCGCGCGCCAGGCCGATCTGGTGCTGGTGTTCGACAACACCGAGGCGCCGGTTCGTACCGCAGGCAAGCTGGGCGGCGCCTGGCAGCTTTGGGACGTAGGGAGGCTGCCAGACGACCTCGCCACGACCGTCGAGGCGCTCGCGCGCTGATCCGCCTACGTCCACCCCCCATCCACCACCCAGCACTGGTCCGTGCACATCCGGCTGTCGTCGGCCGCGAGCCACAGCGCGAGCCGCGCCACATCCGCGGGCACGAGCTGGTCCGGGATGCATTGCGCCCGCGCCCGCTCCGCGTCCGCTTCGGGCGTGAGCCAGAGCGATTTCTGCCGCTCGGTCATGATCCACCCTGGGATCACCGTATTAACGCGAATGTGGTGCGGCCCGAGGTCGCGGGCGAGGCTGCGCGTCAGTCCCTCCACCGCCGCCTTCGCCGTCGTATAGACCGGCATCCCGCCCTGCCCGATCCGCCAGCTCACCGAGCCGAAGTTGAGGATGGAGCCGCCGCCCGCTTCGATCATGCCGGGTGCTGTGGCCTGGGCCGCGAAGAACTGGTGGCGCAGGTTCGTCGCCATGCGCTCGTCCCAGTATTCGGGCGTCACGCTCTCCAGCTGTGCCGGTCGTCGCGTGCCGCGTTGTTGACGAGCACGGCGATCCGCCCCACCCGCTCCGCCGCGCGCGCGACGGCGCCCTGCAAGGCGGGGATGTCGCGCAAGTCACATCGCTCGAAATGTGCCCCCGTCCGCGCCGCCTGCGCGCAGCCCCCGTCCTCGTCGAGGTCGAGGAACGCCACCCGCGCCCCCTGGCCCGCGAAATGCTCCACGATGGCGGCGCCGATGCCCGACGCGCCCCCCGTGACCAGCACCGGCCGGTCCTTCAGGCTCGGATACTTGGCGAACTGCTCGCTCACGCTCGTCGCACCTCCCGGTATTCGCGCCGCACGATCTCCATCAGCTCCGGCACGCTGGTCTTGGCCGCCTCGCTCTCATAGGTGATGCGGCCCCGCTGCATCAGGATGATGCGGTCGGCGATGTCGAGCGTCTGCGCGTAGTTGTGCATGATCATCGCGATCGCGAGGTCGCCCCGCGCCCGGAGGCGCGCGATCAGGTCCAGGATCAGCCCGGCCTCGCGCGCGCCCATCGCCGCCAGCGGCTCGTCGAGCAGCAGGATTCGCGCGTCCGAGTTCACGGCGCGAGCCACCGCGATGGCCTGCCGCTGCCCGCCCGAGAGCCGCTCGCACTCCAGACCCACGTCCGGAATGTGGACCTGCATCCCGTCCAGCACCTCCCGCGCCTTTCGCCGCATCGCGGCATGATCGAGGAAGGGGAATGGCCGGCGCACGATCTCGCGGTTGAGGAACATGTTGTGCGCGATGCTGAGGCCGCCCACGAGAGCCAGGTCCTGATACACGCACTCGATGCCCAGGGATCGAGCATGGTCCACCGAGCCCAGCGCCACGGGCTGCCCGTCCACGCTGAGCCGCCCGGTCGTCGGCGGGTGGAAGCCGGTGAGCACCTTCATGAGCGTGCTCTTGCCCGCGCCGTTGTCCCCGAGGATGCCCAGGATCTCGCCCCGCCGCAGCATGAGCGACACGCCGTCGAGCGCGACCACGGTGCCGAACCGCTTGGTGATGTTCTCCGCCTTGAGGGCCTCGCTCCCCTTGGTGTTGCTCATGGGCGCACCTCCAGCGCGACGCTCACGCCGACCTCCGCAGCTTCGGCAGGTGGACGTTGCCGATCATGGCGAGCAGGATCGCGCCGCCCAGGATCATGTTGAACGTGAAGGCGTTGACGCCCTGCAGGATGAATCCGTCGCGCAGCACGCCGAGCACGATGGCGCCGAGCAGCGCCCCGATGATCGTCCCCGCGCCCCCTGCAAGGGGCGTCCCCCCGATCACGCCCGCCGCCACCGCCAGGAACATGACGTCGTTCCCGCCCGCGAGCGGGTCCGTGCTGCCGATGCGGAACGCCTCCAGGATGCCCGTGAACGCCGCGAGCGCGCCTGTCAGCACGAAGGTGCCCACGCGGATGCGCGCCGTGCGGATGCCCGCCTCGGAGGCGCCCACCGGGTTGCCCCCCGTCGCGATCGTGTGCAGCCCCCAGCGCGTGTGGCGCAGCACGACGTGCATGACCGCGACGACGGCGAGCGCCCAGAGGAACTGGCTGTAGCTCCAAGCCCCGAACACCGCGGCGAAGGTCTCGCCGCCGGGCGTCGCGACGGGGCTGCCGTGGGAGATCGTCAGGGTGAAGCCGTTGAGCAGGTAGAGCGTGCCCAGCGTGGTCACGAAGCTGGGCACGCCCAGCAGCACCGTGACCAGCCCGTTCACCAGCCCGACCGCCGCCCCCGCCGCGATGCCGAGCAGGAGGGCGGGGAAGAGCGGCACGCCGGCGCCGTTCGCGAAATACATCACGAACGGCGCCAGCGCGAACATCATGCCCGCGGAGAGGTCGATCTCCCCGCAGATCAGCAGCATCACCTCGCCGCAGGCGATGATCGCGGACGCCGCGATGAACTGCGAGAGCGTCTGCAGGTTCGCGCCCGTCAGGAAGTTGGAATTCGCCGCCTGGAAGTAGATCACGAGCAGGACGGCGACGACGAGGATGCTGGCCTCGCGCCAGCGCAGCGCCGCGTTGAGCAGGCGCCCGCCAGTTCCCTGCGGACGCGCGCCCGCCGCGGCGCTCATGGCTAGATCGGCCCCTGGCGCGGCACGATCTGCGGCTTCTCGCTGTCGCCCTCATAGCGCGTCTTGGTCGCGAGGTAGGGCTTCACGCTGTCCTTGGTGACGAACTTGAGGCCCGTGTTGCAATCCGCGGGACCCACCAGCCCGCCGCTCGCGAGGAAGGTGAACATCTGGATCGCCGTGTAGAAGCCCTGCAGATAAGGCTGCTGATCAATGGTGAAGTCCAGGTTTCCGGCCTGGATCGCTTGCAGCGTGAGCGGCAGCAGGTCGAAGCCGCCGGCCTTGACGCCCTTCTTCGCCAGCCCGTTCTCGCGCATCACCTGGCCGATGCCCTGCGTGCTGCCGCCGTCCACGGCGAACATGCCCTTCACGTCCTGGTGGCCGAGGTAGTGCGCCTTGATGGCGTTCAGCTCGTCGTTCACGGTCGCGCCCGTCGCGATGACGCTCGTCGTGATGTTCTTGCCGCTCTTCTTGATCGCGTCCTGCGCGCCGTCGATGCGCGGCTGGATGTTGGACTGGCCCGGCGTCGCGATGAACAGGGTCACGGGACCCTCACCCACGAGCTGCACGATCCGCTCGCCCATGAGCTGCCCGGCGCGAAAGAGTTCCTGCCCGATATAGGCGAGCCGGCCCGATTGCGGCTCGTCCGCGTTGTAGGAGAACACCGGGATGCCGGCCTGCAGCGCGCGCTGGATGGGGCGGTTGAACGCCTGCGCGTCCACGAGGCACACCGCGATCGCGTCAGCCTTGCCCGCGATGGCGGTGTCCATGGCGTTGACCATCTCGCCAGCGTTGCTCGTCGCTGACCCGGTCCACTGATAGTCGCAGCCGAGCAACCCGCAGGCGTCCTGGACGCCGTACTGCGTCGGCACGAAGAACGGGTTGGTGGTGACGTGGTTGACGAACACGAACCGCCACTTCGGATGGCTGGGGAACGGGTTTGCACCGGCTCCTTGCGCGAGCGCGGGCCGTGCGGCGAGGGCACCCACACTTCCGGCTGCGGCAGCAAGGGCGGCGGCGCGCATCAGCGCGCGCCTGGTGGCGTCGGGTTCCTGGTCGTGCATGGGCTATCTCCTCCTCCGCGTCATGGCGCGTTCGACGCGAGGCTTGCGGGTGCCACCCGGCGCTGTCAAGAGCAGGTGTTAGGGCAGCAACGGCCGCTCGACCGTTCCGCGCACCCGGCCCATCATGATGAGGTCCCAGCGCTAGGCATCTCGCCCACGGGGACGTGGACCAGCGCCGGCTCGCGCAGCGCGAACGCCTCGCGCAGCATTGCCTCCAGCGCCGCCGCGTCCCGCGCCTCGTAGGCGGCAATCCCGAAGCTCTCAGCGAAGCTGACCCAATCCGGGTCGTGCAGCGTGTCGGCGATCCGGCGCCCGCCATAGACCTGGTCCTGGATGCGGCGCACGTTGCCGAACGCCCCATCGCTGAACACGACCACGACGACTGGAAGGTTGTGCAGCTTCGCCGTCGCCAGCTCCATGGCTTGATAGGCGAACCCACCATCCCCCGCGATGCTGAGCACGCATCGGTCCGGACATGCCGCAGCGGCCCCGAGCGCCGTGCCGTAACCGTAGCCGAGGTTATCCTGGTAGCCCGAGAAGAACAGCCGCGGCCCTGGCACGGGGAAGGCGAGGCGTGCCGCGAACCCAATCTGCGTTACCTCGTCCACGAAGATGCCGTCCTCGGGCAGCGCCGCGCGCATGGCGCTCAGGAACCCCATCTGCGGCTCCAAACGGGAGAGCCGTTCGGTCAGCCAAGCCCGGTGCCCGGCCAACTCTTCCTCACGCGACGGCCGCGCCCGGTTGTGGGCGGGCAGGCGGTCCAGCAGCGCCCGCAGCCCGGCAGCCGCGTCGGCGACGATTGCGCAGGCAGGCGGGCGTAGGCGGCCCGGCTCTTCCGGGTCCACATCGAGCCGCACGACCGCGAGACCTTCGTCAACGCCCCACGCTGCCTGCTGCATGTGCAGCCTCGTGCCTACGGCGAGCACGGCGTCGGCATCGGCCCAGAGACGCCGGGCGACGGGATAGTTCACGGCCAGCCGATGCTCGGTCGGCAATACCCCGCGCCCGCGACGATAGCTGCCCACGGGTGCTTCCAGCATCTCGGCGACGAGTCGCACCTCGTCCGCCGCGTCCAGCGCGCCGCCGCCCACGATGATGAGAGGCCGCCGCGCCGCACCGAGGATGCGCGCCGCCTGCTCCACCGCCTCAAGGTCGGGTGGCGGCACCACGGGCGGGATCGGTCCCACGAGCGGCGCCGGCCCTGCCCGGCCCCACACGTCAATCGGGCACTCGACCGCCACGGGCCGCTGCCGCCCCGAAAGTGCTACGCAGATCGCGTTCGCGACCTGCGCGCTCGCCTCGTGCGGCCCGGTGATGCGGGCTGCGTGCTTCGTGAGATGGCGCAGCAGGCCGAGCTGGTCCGGGATCTCGTGCAGGTGCCCGTATCCCCGCTCCAGCGCGAAGGACGGGATCTGCCCGGCGAGCGCCAGCACCGGCGCTCCCATGCCCCAGGCCGTGAGCAGGGCCGAGGCAGCGTTGAGGATGCCCGGCCCCGGCACGGCCGCGAAGGCCTGCGGCCGTCCCGTTGCCAGCGCCGCCCCGAGCGCCATGTAGCCCGACGCCTGCTCGGTCCGCGGGTGGATCACCCGGATGCGGTCCCGCGCCCCGTGGAGCGCATCGAAGAGCGGATCGTTGTGCACGCCCGGCACGCCGAACACCTGCCCGATCCCATGCGCCGCCAGCGTCTCCACCACGGCTTGCGCCGCTGTTAGATATTCCCCTTGGCGCTCCATGCACTCTCCCTTGACACGATCCAACCCCGGTTCACTATGCCCTTGCGCCAAGAAAAGGGAACGTCCGGATGCCTCGCCGCACACTCGGCCTGCTCCTTGCCTGCGCCGCCCTGGCCGGCTTCGCGCAGCCCGCGGCGGCCCAGATCAAGATCGGCTTCACCCTCTCCGAGACCGGCCCCGCCGCCTCGCTCGGCATCCCCGAGCGCAACACCGTCGCCTTGCTGCCGGCCGAGATCGCCGGGCAGAAGGTGGAGTATATCGTGCTCGACGACGGCTCGGACACGACCCGCGCCGTCGCCAACGCGCGCAAGCTCGCGGACGAGAGCGGCGTGGACGCCATCGTCGGCAGCTCCACGACGCCTGCCTCCCTCGCCATGATCCCCGTCGCCGCCGAGAAGACGACCCCCATGCTCTCGCTCGGCGCGAGCGCCGCGATCATCTCGCCCATGGACACGCAGCGGCACTGGGTCTTCAAGATGCCGCAGAACGACAGCCTGATGGCCGACGCCATCGCGAGCTACATGGCCGCCCACGGCGTCAAGACGGTTGGCTTCATCGGCTTCAATGACGCCTATGGCGACGGCTGGCTGCGCGAGGCGACCCGCGCGCTGGATGCCAAGGGCATCAAGCTCGTCGCCACCGAGCGTTACGCTCGCACCGACACGAGCGCCACCGGACAGGTGCTCCATCTGATCGCCGCCCACCCGGACGCGGTGCTGATCGCCGCCTCCGGCACCCCCGCGGCGCTTCCCCAGCGCGAGCTGCACCAGCGCGGCTACAAGGGCAGCTACTACCAAACCCATGGCGTCGCCAACATGGACTTCATCCGCGTCGGCGGACGCGACGTGGAGGGCACGATCCTGCCCGCCGGCCCCGTGCTCGTCGCCGCCCAGCTTCCCGACAGCAACCCGATCAAGCCCGTCGCCCTCAACTATACGCGTCTCTACGAAGCCAAGTATGGCGAAGGCACCCTATCCACCTTCGGCGCCCACGCCTGGGACGCGAGCCTGCTGCTCCGCTACGCCATCCCGATCGCGCTCAAGCAAACCAAGCCCGGCACCCCCGAGTTCCGCGCCGCACTCCGCAGTGCCATCGAGGGCGCGCACGACTTGGTCGTCACGCAGGGCGTCATGAACATGACCCCCGAGAACCACAACGGCTTCGACCAGCGCGCCGTCGTCATGGTCACGATCCAGGGCGGCACCTGGAAGCTGCTGCAGGAGTAGATCGCGCGGACGGGTCCGCGTGGACGCCAGCACCCTCCTGATCCTCCTGCAGGACGGCATCGTCAACGGCGCGATCTACGCGTTGCTGGCGCTCGCCCTCGTGCTCGTCTTCGCCGTCACGCGGGTCATCTTCATCCCGGCGGGCGAGTTCGTGGCCTACGGCGCCCTCGCCTTCGCGGCGCTCGACCAGGGGCGGCTGCCGGGTTGCGCGTGGCTGCTGCTCGCGCTGGGCGTGGCTGCGTTCCTCGCCGGGCTGTTCCAGGAACGGGGGCGCAAATCCCTCCTGCGCCTCGCGGCCGAAACCCTGCTGTTGCCGGGCGCCGCCGTCCTGCTCGCCCGCGCGCTCGCCCCGCTCAAGCTTGGTGCCTTCGTCGAGGCGGGACTCGCCGTGCTGCTGGTGGCGCCCCTCGCGCCGCTTCTCTACCGGATCGCGTTCCAGCCGCTCGCGGAGGCGAGCGTGCTCGTGCTGCTCATCGCCGCCGTCGGCGTCCATCTCGTCCTCGTCGGCCTCGGCCTCGCCTTCTTCGGGCCGGAGGGCTATGGCGCACCCCCGTTCTCGGACGCGCAGATCACCCTCGGTCCCGTGCAGATCAGCGGCCAGGCGCTGTGGGTGCTCGGCGCGACGGCGGCGCTGATGGTCGCCCTCGCCCTGTTCTTCGAGGGCACGCTCGCGGGGAAGGCGCTGCGCGCGGTAGCGGTGAACCGGCTCGGCGCCCGGCTCTGCGGCATCGGCACGGCCGCCTCCGGACGACTCGCCTTCGCGCTCGCGGGCATCATCGGCGCGCTCTCCGGCGTGCTGATCGCGCCGCTGACGACGATCTACTACGACAGCGGCTTCCTGATCGGCCTCAAGGGCTTCGTCGCCGCCATCGTCGCCGGCCTCGCGAGCTTTCCCGGCGCAGTGCTCGCGGCGCTGGCCGTGGGCTGCGTCGAGAGCTTCGCCAGCTTCTATGCCTCCGCTTACAAGGAAGTCATCGTGTTCGCGGTCATCATCCCGGTCCTGCTCTGGCGCTCGCTCCGCAGCCCGGTGGAGGAGGAGTGAGGCCCGCCCTGGCCCTGCTCGGCCTAGTGCTCTGGCTGGCCCTGCCCTTCGTGCCGGGCGTCCCGCTCTACTGGGTCACGCTCGCGAACTACGCCGGGATCGGCGCCGTCGTGGCCGTGGGCCTCGTCGTGCTCACCGGCGTGGGTGGCATGACCAGCTTCGCGCAGGCGACGTTCATGGGCTTCGGCGCCTACGCGACCGCGCTGCTCACCACCCGCCTGGGATGGTCGCCCTGGCTCACGCTCCCGGCCTCGCTCGGTGTGAGCGCGCTGGCAGCCCTCCTCATCGGCGCAATCACGCTGCGGCTATCCGGGCATTACCTGGCACTCGGCACGATTGCCTGGGCCGTGAGCTTCTACTATCTCTTCGGCAACTCCGACCTCGTGAACCGCAACGACGGCATCTCGGACATCCCGCCTGTCCGCGTGCTCGGCCACGCGCTGCTGGGCGGGCGCGCGTATTTCGTCGTGATTTGGATCGCCGTCGCGGCGGCGCTGTTGCTCACCCGCAACCTGCTGGACAGCCGCGTGGGCCGCAGCCTACGCGCGCTGCGGGGCGGCTCGGCGGCGGCGAGCTGCGGCGTCCACCTGGCCCGCATACGCCTCCTCGCCTTCACCTGGGCAGCGACGCTCGCGGGTCTCGCGGGCTGGCTCTACGCGCACATGCAGCGCAGCGTGAACCCGACCCCCTTCGGCCTCGACGCGAGCATCGAGTACCTGCTGATGGCCGTGCTCGGCGGCGCCGCCTTCCTGCCCGGCGCCGTGCTGGGCGCCGCGCTCTTCGTCCTCGTCAACGACTGGCTGCAGGACCTTCTGCCCCGCCTGCTCGGCGGCCGCAGCGGCTTCGAGACAGTGGTGTTCGGGGCGCTGCTCGTCCTTGTCCTGCAAGTCGCGCCCGAGGGTTTGTGGCCCCATGTCCGCCGCCTGCTCCCCCGCCGCCCGCCACGGTCCCGCCCCGCGGAGGCCGCGCCGCTGCCCGCCCGCGCCCTTCCCTCACCCGGCACGCCGCTCCTCGAAGCGGACAGCCTGCGCAAGCAGTTCGGCGGCCTCGTCGCGGTGGGCGGCGTCTCGCTCCGCGTGGATGCGGCCGAGATCGTGGGCCTCATCGGCCCCAACGGCGCCGGCAAGAGCACTACCTTCAACCTGCTCACGGGCGTCGCCCGCCCGACTGCCGGCGCGGTCCGCTTCGAGGGCCGCGACATCGCCGGCCTCGCACCCCCCGCCGTCGCCGCCCTAGGCATCGCGCGCAGCTTCCAGCATGTGAAGCTGGTGCCGGGCATGTCGGCGGTCGAGAACGTGGCCCTTGGCGCCCACCTTCGCGGCAGAAAAGGCGCGCTCGCCGCCATGCTGCGCCTCGACCGCGCCGAGGAGGATCGCCTCTTCGCCGAGGCATACCGCCAGCTCGCCCGCGTCGGCCTCGCCACCCACGCCGAGCGCCCGGCGGACAGCCTCGCGCTCGGCCAGCAGCGCGCCGTGGAGATCGCCCGCGCGCTGTGCCTCGACCCCGTGCTGCTTCTGCTCGACGAACCGGCCGCCGGACTGCGGCTGCAGGAGAAGCAGGAGCTGGCCACCCTGCTCCGCCGTCTCCGCGAGGAGGGTGTCGCGATCCTGCTCGTCGAGCACGACGTGGACTTCGTGATGCGCCTGACCGACCGGCTGGTCGTCATGGATTTCGGCCAGAAGCTCGCCGAAGGTTCCGCAGACGCCATCCGGCAGGACCCGCGCGTGATCGAGGCCTATCTGGGGGCGGTGTGACGGCGCTGCTCGACGTGGCGGCGCTCTCCGTGTCCTACGGCGGCGTCGGCGCCGTCCATGGCGTGAGCTTGCGCGTCGAAGAGGGCCGGATCGCGACCGTGATCGGCCCCAACGGCGCGGGGAAGACCACGCTGCTCAACGCGGTCATGGGCGTGCGGCCGGCGGCCGCGGGAAGCGTCGTGTTCAAGGGGCGCGACCTGCGCGGCCTCTCGCCGGAGGAGCGGGTAGCGCGGGGGCTGTGCCTCGTGCCTGAGACGCGGGAGCTGTTCGCGACCATGCCGGTCGAGGACAACCTCCGGCTCGGGTCCTGGCGACGGCGCGCGGAGGGCCGGGCCGCGCTGGCGCGCTCGCTCGCGGAGGTCTTCGCGCTCTTCCCTCGTCTCGCTGAGCGGCGGCGCCAGGCGGCCGGGACGCTGTCGGGCGGCGAGCGGCAGATGCTCGCCATGGGACGCGCGCTGATGGCTCGGCCCGACCTGCTCATGCTCGACGAGCCGAGCCTCGGCCTCGCGCCGCTCATCGTGCGCGACATCTTCCGCACGATCCGCGGCCTGCGTGACGCCGGGCGAGCGATCCTGTTGGTCGAGCAGAACGCGCGCGCGGCGCTGGAGGTCGCGGACTGGGGCTACGTGCTGGAAACCGGCCGCCTCGCGCTCGAAGGTCCGAGCGCCAGCCTGGCGGCCAACTCGCGCGTGGTCGAGACTTATCTCGGGATCGGGAATGGGTAGCGAGTTTTTGAATGCCGAGCCTAGCAGCCCCCGGTCATCTTTGACATCAGGGGTAGGAATCCCGATATTCAGGGTGCCCGTAGAGGTGGGAACGGCTACCCCACACACCTGGCTAGCCAGGTAACTAACCGACCTAGACCTCCCTGTTCCACGGGGAAGCGGGTTGGCCAAGAGATCCGGGATTGCATCCGGCTCGGGTGATCGAAGGCTCGGCAGCGCGCCGGGCCTTTGGTCTATTTAGGAGGCGGCTGCTTCAGCGTGCCAGCTCGGCGGCGGGCATCCACCTTCTCCGCCGAGATCAGGTAACAGCTCTTCACGCGATAGGCGCTGGTTTCGTCCGGCTCCAGGCCGATCGCAACCAGCACCGCCTGGCCGTCCGACCTAGCGATTCGCTTTACCATCTCGAAGTTGCGCGCGTGCCCTGGCGCCTGACCGATGAAGGTTGGCAGCGCAATCGCCTGGGGAAGAGCCGCGATACAGTCCGAGTAGTCATGGGGGTGGTCCTCGGCAATATGCCTGTGGGCAGTCTCGCTCAAGCGCACCAGACCGGCTTCCAACTCCGTGCCCAATGCTGCGTTGATCGCTGCGACGGGTAGATCTCCCAGCGCGACGGCAGGGTAGCGTGGCCGTTTCAACCCTGCGGTCTCCGTCTTGATCCGGAGCGGGCGGTAGTTGGACATGCCACGCCTAGATCACCAGGTCGGCGCCGCGACGCATCCCGGCGGCACGCGGCTTCAGCCCGCGGCCAGTTGCCGCGCGATTAAGTCGCCGACTCTCCGCGAACGCTGCCGCGATCTCCGGCTCGATCCGCTTCAGCGCGGCTACCAGCCCATGAAACTCATAAAAGTTGCTGAGCTGGCCGCGGTTGACCGCCTTGCGTTCCCGGCGCTGTACGTAGCCGGCCGCCTCTAGCGCGGCAATATGCCGCTGTACCTGCCGCGCGCTCATGTCCAACCGGTGCGCGATGGTCTCCTTGCTGGGATAGGGCGCCCGCTCCGCCTCCCACCAGTGCTCCAGGAGTTGGAGCAGCACGGCCATCTGCAGGGCGGTGATGTTCAGCTTGCGTTGCGCGCGGAACAACAGCGAAGGAAGCAGGCACCAGCCGTGTCGCAGCACGTCGTGGCCCCACTTCTTCTCGCTGGCCTTCAGCGCCGCCTTGGGCTGGAAGGGGATTACCTTCTCTGGGGAATCGGGGGTAGGGTCCTCGCTCATGTTCAGGCACTCCATGCATCGCTCGGACGTTAGATATCCTTGCCTCACTGTCGTTCTCAATACCTTTGGGGGTGACGGCTATGACCTGGGGACCTAGTCACTCCCGACGTAGGGTCTCCCGGTCGCGGCTGTCTTACGAATAAGTAGTCATTTTGGTATGTAGGATTCATTGGGATAAGAATTCAGAAGTATGTAACCACCCCTAGACATAAGTGACACCGGGTCTAGCAGCTCACTATTGCTAGAAAAGTAAGGCGTGCGCTCCAGCGCTCCGGCCAACAGGGCATACTGCCGCAAGCACGGACCCACATGGTGCGCAGTGGTCGGAACCAACGCGGAGCGGGATGGCTGCCTCGCTTCGACAAGAATGCTGGGGCACGGCTAGACTAGCGCCCGACCCGACGGAGACGCGCGTGGACCTGGTCCAGATCCGCTACTTCCTGGCGCTCGCCCGCACCCTGAACTTCACGCGGGCGGCGGAGCAGTGCAACGTCACCCAGCCGGCGCTCACCCGGTCCATCCAGCGTCTTGAGGACGAGCTGGGAGGCCCGCTTCTCCTGCGTGAGCGTAGCCTGACTCAGCTCACCGAACTGGACCGCGCGATGCTCCCCCTCCTGGAGCGCATCGCCGACGCAGCCGAGGCGGTTCGCGCCGGGGCCGAGAGCCTGCGCCGCCGGGACACGGCACCGCTGCGGCTCGGCCTCTGCACCCCGGTCACGACGGCACTGCTTGTTCCCGTGCTCTAGGAGCTTGCCGCCCGCTTTGCCGGGTTCGAGCTGACGCTCACCCATGGGTCAAATGCGTGGCTGGTCGAGATGCTGCTGGTGATATCGGCGGCGGTGTTCGCTGACCTGCTCTGGACCTACAAAGTCCTTGATCTACGCCCTTGGCGGCGCTCGACGTGAGCGATCACGCTTACGTGCTGGAAACGGGCCGCATCACATTGAGCGGTCCGGCGTTCGAAATCGCGCAAGATCCGGCAGTTGCGGCGGCCTACCTTGGCAGTTGACCGCCTTACTCCTGCCACGGAGACTGCCTATTTACAGGAGCGACGGGCATCCCGCCCGCCTCGATCAATGGAGGGCAGCAATGCTGTCCAAGAGTAAGGTTCTCGCGGCCGTCGTCGTCTCTGCGGGTCTGCTGGCAGCGCCGGCGGCCCAGGCCGATTGGCACCATGGCGGCGGCTGGCACGGTGGCGGCTGGCACGGCGGATGGGGCGGCCATGGGTACGGTTGGCACGGCGGCTACTACCGACGCGGCTGGGGCGTCGGCCCGGTGATCGCCGGCACTGCGCTCGGACTCGGCGCGGGCGCGCTCATCGCTGGTGCGCTCGCTCCTCCTGTGTATGCGCCGCCGCCATACGCCTACGCACCGCCGCCGTATGCTTACGCGCCGCCGCCGTACGCTTATGCGCCGCCGGCTTACGGCTATGCTCCCGGATACTAGACAGGGTCAGTAGGCGATCCCGCCTCGATCAATGGAGGGCAGCAATGCTGTCCAAGGGTAGGTTTCTCGCGGCCGTGGTGGTCTCCGTGGGCCTTCTGGTAGCGCCGGCAGCTCAGGCCGATCGCCACCATGGCGGTGGCTTCCATGGCCGCGGCTTTCACGGCGGCTACCACCGGGGCGGTCCCGGCATCGGCGGGGTGCTCGCCGGTACCGCGCTCGGCATCGGTGCCGGTGCGCTTATCGCCGGTGCGCTCGCGCCGTCACCATACGCGTACGCGCCGCCTCCCTACTATGCACCGTCTCCCTACTACGCGCCGCCACCATACGCCTACCCGCCCGGCTACTACAGATAAGCGGCGCCAGCAGCAGCACGCCGGGTGCATCCAGGCTCGGGCTAAATGAGCCGCGTCCGGACGCTGCCGACGCCTTCGATGCTTCCCTCCAGCACATCACCCCGCTGGACGGCGGCAACGCCCTCTGGCGTGCCTGTGAAGATCAGGTCGCCTGGCTCCAGCCGCACCAGCCGCGATAGATAGGCGATAGTCTCGGGAATGCTCCAGATCAGCTTGTCGAGATGACTCGATTGCCGGATCTGGCCGTTGACGCGGAACTCGATCCGCCCCGGTGTGCGACCCCCCGCCGGGACCAGGTCGCCGACCGGCGCTGAGTGGTCGAAACCCTTGCCCATATCCCAGGGGCGGCCAAGCTTCTTGGCCTCGCCTTGCAGGTCGCGCCGGGTCATGTCGAGGCCGGCGGCATAGCCCCAGACAAGGCGCATCGCGTCCGCCTCGGCTACGTCCGTGCCGCCCTCCCCCAGTGCCACGACCAGTTCCATCTCGTGGTGCAGGTCGTGCGTCGCCGGGGGATAGGGCATATCCCGGCCGCCAGTGACGAGCGCGTCGGCCGGCTTCATGAAGAAGAACGGTGGCTCGCGGTCCGGGTCGTGGCCCATCTCGCGGGCGTGCTCGGCGTAGTTGCGGCCCACGCAGTAGATCCGCCGTACCGGGAATGAGCCGCCGCCGGCGACAGGGACGGCAGCTTGGGCGGGCGGCGGGATGACGTAATCGGTCACGGCGTTGCTCCTTCTACACGACAGCGACCCGTGCTTCCTCACTCTCAGCCCAGCGGAACACGATCTCGGTGCCGGGCTTGAGGTGCTCGGCGGACAGTTCCGCGGCGTGGAAGCCGAGGCCTGTATCGAGCGTCGCGGCGTTCCGCCAGGTGGCGCCGCCGTCCGTCGTCCAGCGCACGGTCGCCGGCGCGGGCAGGTCGAGCCGCAGCGCGCGGCCCACGGGCAAGCGCGTCGTGCGGAAGTTGGGGCGCCAGACCTGCACCCGAGGGTATGCCTTCCGCTCCAGATAGCGCTCGCGCGTCTGCGGCGGCATGTCATAGACCTGGCCGTCCGCGAGCGAGCGCAGCAGCTTGATGTGCTCGGAATGCGCCCAGACGAGCGGCATGGCCGAGCCGCTGGGGCGGCCGGGCTCGAGTTCGTGATAGGGGATCGGGTGAGTGTCCCAGATCTGCTCGGGCAGCATCCCGCCGGGGGACGCCGCCGCCTCCAGCGTGGCGAGCAGGCGCATCGCCTCGGCGCGATCCCCCGCGGCGACGGCGACGTGGGCGCGCTCGCCGGTGAGCAGCGGCCAGAGCCGGCCGACGCCAGGTACCGTCGTAGGCGCTGCCGTCCGGATGCTCGCCGTAGCCGTCGTCGTTGTAACGGTACCAATACGGGCCGGCGCTCATCTCGCGCTTGAGCACGTGGTCCACGACCTGCATCGTCGCCACCATGCGCGGGTCGTCCGCCCGGCGCAGCCCGAAGCGGATGTAGGCCAGCGCGTCCGGGCTGACCAGGGCATCGGCGGCGATCTCGTTCTCACCCTCGGGCCGGTTGCGGACGGGCACCGTCGCGTCGAGCTTCGTGTCGGCGCCTGGCGGGAAACTGGGGGTGATGCGCACGTAGTAGCCCGGCACGCCCACCTCACGGGCAAGTTTCGTGTCGCTCGCCCAGGTCCAGGAATCCAGCATGTCGAACCAGGCATCGGCGGTGTCGCGCAGGAACGGCGCGAGGTGCGCCTCGCCGGACTGCTCGGCCAGGTCCGCCGCGGCGAGCAGGGCCGCGATCTCGACCGCTAGGGTGAATGACGAGTATCCCGAGTTCTCCTCCCAGCGGTCCTGGTTGGTGGCGGGTCCGTTGCACACGAGGAAACCCACGGCCTTGCGCACCATGGGCCAGTAGCCCGCGACGCCACCCGGCAGCGCGCCTTCCCGCCATGCTAGATCGGCGAGCAGTATGGGGAAGGCGCACTCGTCCATCTGCACGCCTCCCCAGTAGGGGGTGCCGTCGAGCCAGGCGTTCTGCGGCCAGCGGCCATTGGCGTCCTGAATGGCGCGCAAATAGTCGAGCACCTTCACCGCTTCATCGGCAGCGCCCGCGGCGAGCAGCGCACCCGCGGTCTGCACGAGGTCGCGCGGCCAGACCAAGTGGTAGCCGCCCAGATCGTTGTCGCCCTTGCTGGCCCCCCAGGGAATGCTGAGGGAGGCGATCAAGCCGCCAGGGAAGGAGGGGCTGTCGTGCGTGCGCAGCACGGCGGTGCTGGTGCGGTAGCTGTTGTGGCCCGCGGCGGTGAGGCGGTCGAGCGGGCGCAGGCGCTTCTGCCAGGCTCGCCAGGCTTGGGCGTATCGCTCCTCGGTCTCGTCGAAATCGTCGAACAGGCTGGCGCGGGCGCGGAAGGCGGCCTCCGCCGGCGTGCGGCCGAAGCCGAGGGCGAGCACGACCTCGCCCGAGGCGGGAAGCTCGATCTCGCCCGTCAATGCGACGTTGCCGTCGGCGGCACGCTGATACTCGGTGAGCTTGCCGTCGCGATGGAGGAGCTGCCAACCATCGCTATACCCCACGAAGCCCACGGAGCGCGCAACCCAGGGCGAGGAGCAGGCGAGCGCGAGCGCCGTGCCGCCGCCCTCGGCGAAGAGCATCGGCACGCCCTTGTATTCGCCGAGCCAGCCGTTGTTGTGCGCGCCGCAGTTGACGAGGTGCGGCGCGAGCAGCGCGAACAGGCGCAAGGGACCACCCTTGAGTACTTCGAAGCGCACCTTCTGCAGCAGGGACTCGCGCCGGGCGTCGGTGACGACGCGCTTGCGGATGCGGAAGCGCCCGCCCTTGTGGGTATTGAGGAAATGGAAGGCGGGCACGCCGTCGTCGAGGGGTTCGACCTCGCTGTCCGTGTCGCGCTTCTCCTCCGCGAAGAACCCGGCGCTGCCATCGGTCACGATCAGGCCGAAATCGCGGATGCAGGCCTGGTCCACGCGGGGATAATAGACCTCGTTGACGATGCCGTGGCTGAGGGTGAACCAGACGCGCGAGAGGGGCGACAGCGCGGTGCCGACGCCGCTCTTGTTGCTGCTGGTCCAGCGCGGCTCGATGCCTGGCGCGCCGGGAGCATCCTTGAGGCCGGGCGCGTCCTCGGGCGTCGCGATCACGTCCTTCATGCTATGCCCTTGGGCGCAGCGGGCACGGTGACGCCGATCATGTCGCCCTCGCGCACGAGGGCGGCGAGGCGGGCCTCGTCCCAGCCTTCCGTGCCGGGCGGGCGGAGCGGCAGCACCATCCAGCGATAGTCGGCCGTGCTGTCCACGACGCGGATGCGCGTGCCCTCGGGCAGGACGGTGCCCCACTCGGCGAGCGTGCCGCGCGGGTCGCGCACCGCGCGGGCGCGGTAGGCGGCGGATTTGAACCAGAGCGGCGGGTAGCCGAGCACGGCGCGCGGGTAGCAGGAGCAGAGCGTGCAGACGACGAGGTTGTGCAGCCCGGGCGTGTTCTCCAGCACGCCGAGCGGCGGCAGGCCGCGCATCGGGATGCCCATGCTCTCCACGGCTTCCGTGCCGTCCCGGAGCAGCAGCGTGCGGAACTGGGGGTCGAGCCAGGCGCGCGCGACGAGGCGGGCGCCGCGCTCGGGCGTGGCCTCATCTGTGATCCGGATGCGCGCACTGATCTCGTCCGGCCCGGCGATGCCCTTCTCGCTGAGCAGGCGGCGGACCGCGGCGAGCAGGCGCTCGGGAGGCTCTTCGAGAAGAGTCATGCTGGCTCCAGCCAAGGTTCGTAGATCTCGATGAGAAGCTCGTCCGCGCCGCCATCGGGCCAGGGATCGTGGCCGGAGAAGGAGACGTGATAGAGCGCGAGCGGTTCCGCGGGCCGCGCGAAGGCGAGCGCGGACGGGTCCGGGAACGTGCCGAGACGGCGCACGACCCGGCCCTCTCGCCCGCGCACATAATGCGGCGTGCGAACATGGCAGGGGCCGCGCGCCTCGGGCCAATCGTCGCGCACGCGGACCGGGGCACCAGGCTGGTAAGTCACGCCCGCTCCAGCGCGGCGCGCAGCTCGGCCTCGGTGACGACGCCGCGGGCGAGCAGGTTGTCGGCGATGCTCCTTATCCAGCGCTCGTAGTAGCCGAGGCGGTGATACTCCGCCTCCGGGATGGCCTCGATGCCGCGGCGCAGCTCGTCCACGCTCATCACGCCCTTGGCGCCGAGGATCTGGCGGATCGCGTCCACCTCGCGGTCGAAGTCGGACAGCGCGTGCGGCTCGGTCGGGATCGTTTCGCAGGCATAGCGCGACACGCCGCCGAGGTCATGGTGCGCGCGTGGCTTAGGCTCCTGGCCCGTCATTGGATCGCCTCGCCCGGCAGGGTGCCCCAGAACGCATTGCGCTTCATCCAGCCCTTGTAGTCCTTGACCTGGACTTGGCACCAGTCCGTCGCGGCCTCACAGCCACGCACCCGGCCGATGACGCCGGGTTCGAGCTTGGCGACGGGTGCTGCGTCATCGCGCGGGGCGGCGCGGAGGACCTGGTCCGCGCGGCCCGTCACGATGAGGGTGCGCCGGCTCGCGAGCGTGGCCGTGTGGACCCAGCCGCGATTGTTCTCCGGGTCGCGGACGAGGCGCCAGACATCGAACTCGCGCTCGATCTCGACGGGCAGGTCGCGGCGCTTATAGACCCACTCGATCGGGTAGCGCGTGCCGGGTCCGGCGCGGAAGTTGACGTCGTCCGTGCGCAGGCTCGCGAACCGCGGCAGCGGCAGGCCGGTGGCGCTGCCCTTGTCGGGGGGCGGGGGTGCGGGATGGGGGACGGGGGTCGGGGTTGGAGGAGGTGCCGGCTTCGGGACGGGGTGCGGAGCCGGATGCGGCGAGGCATGGGCCGGGGCGCGATGCGACGCCGGGTGCTGCTGGGTGCGCGGCGTCGGGCTGGGATGCTGGTCCGGATGGCGGCTGGGTGGAGGTGGAGATGGCTGGCCACCTGCCGACGCGGCTAGCAGCGCGGTGAGGCAGGCTGAGTAGGCGGGCACACGAGCCGGAGGAGACCTGACACCAATCGCATGGTTCTTACGCTGCACCCTGCCACACCGGCGCGAGCCTATCCAGCGGCGGCGACGAGGTCCATCATCCGTTGACCTGCTGGACTTGAGAGTGCCATGAGTCGGGTCGAGAGAAGCGATCCCGATGGTGGCCCAAAAATTCGGCTTGGAACTGTTCGATCCTGTTCCAGTCAATCCGTCCGGCATCAACCCGCGGTGTGAAATACCGTATGGTGTCGCGTCAGATCATGTCTTCTCGGCTCTAGCTGATTTCGTGGACTTCCTAGGTTTCTTAAATCGTCAACTTATAACGAAGCTCATCCCGCGCTTGGAGACGTTTCTTATGCCAGCCAGCTTCAGCAGCCTGGTGGGCGAGTTCATGAACGTTCGTATCCCGCTATTCTGCCCAAGCGTGGTCAAAAATCGCTTCCATAATGGCCACCCTGACCTGATTCCGGCAGGGCACTACCCGAATGATGCAGTCCAGCACTCGACTGTTGGCATCGAGGTGAAGGGTTCGCGCAATCGCTCGGGGTGGCAGGGCCACAACCCTGAGAACATTTGGCTGATGGTCTTCATCTTCGACGCTAACAGCGCCAACGACGAAGCGGACGCCGTGAAGAACGACACACAGCCGCTGCCGAGGCCGTTCCGCTTCGTCGAGGTTCTTGGAGCGCAGCTAGAGTTCGAGGACTGGCAATTCGCCGGCCGGGGGGACACGAGTCGCCGCACCATCACTGCAACCGTGAAGCCGAGCGGCTACAAAAAGATGGCCGCGAACTGGATATATCGCGACCCGTCTATTCGGCCGCTATCGCCGCGCCAGCGCGCTCGGCCCGTCCCTTGAATAGACTGGGGCTGTCCCTGCGCCCGACGACTCCGTCCACGGGCGAGGGCAGCGCCGCAAGCTTCGGCACGGCGTCTTGCGCCATATCGTAGTAGGGGCGGTGCCGCTCGATGCCAACGGCAGAGACGCCCACGGCCTCCGCCGCGGCGACGGTAGAACCCGAACCAGCGAATGGATCAACGATCACGCCTTCTCCCAAGGGAAGCGCGACGTAGGCGAGCAGCCGCATGAGCGATTGCGGCTTCAGGCTAGGATGATCGGCGATGTTGCGCTCCGCGCGAGGCGTTCGCTCGCTAGGGACGATGTCCTCGAAGGGGTTCCCGTCCGGTAAACGGCGCAATCCTCCGGTTTGGAACTCCCGTAGCGCATCGCTCACCCTCATGCCATCAGGCAACGGCTTCCTGAGTAGCACCCACGGTTCATAGCACCCGCGCGGCATCGAGGAGACCAGCGGAAAGTCCTGCTCCGCGTTCTTGGGCCTATCTCCCCCCCGCAGCGTGCGCACGAGGCGAATTATCTGGCCCCGAAACTCCAAGCCCCCTTCGATCAGGCTCTTGAGCAGCAGCGGCACGATGTAGGCGTTCGATGCGACGAAGACGTGCGCGCCAGGGCGCAGCGCGATGCAGCAAAGCCGCGCCCATTCGCGGAAGAACAGGGCCATCTTCTCGCGGTCGCGCTCGTCCAGGGCCGTGAAGCGGGGCAGAGGCGCGCGCACGTTGCCATCGAACGACGGCGGGATGCGCCAGATGCCCCCCCGTCCGGCAGTGAGCTTCTCAAGCTCCTGCAACTCGTATTCGCGGACGCCATAGGGAGGGTCGGTCAAAATGGCGTGGATGCTCTCCTTCGGAACACGAGCAAGCCAGTCAAGACAGTCCGCATGAACGAGAGCTGACTTGCCGAACGTCTTGTTTTCCCACTCTGCTATGAAGTCCTGCATGTGTCCTCGGTCACGAGCCTTGCTCTAGCTGCTTGTGGAGCTGATTGTGGCTCATGGCACAAAGCTGCTTGGGTTCCCTGCCGTTCTGGTCGTCACAACGATATCACGTCTCCACCCCGCGCCGCATCCAGGAACGCGACCACGCCCGCGACCTCGACACCGGGCAGCAGCGCCGCTCGGTCCAGCCCCTCCCCGCGCAGCCCGGCCTCGCAAGCGACCAGTCGCGCACCCAGCTCCGCCGCCGCCTCGCGCAGCTCGGCCAGGCCCGCGACGCCGCGCGAGCGCACCAACGCATCCTGCTCCCCCTCCCCCGGCTCAGCCAGCAGCGCCCGGCACCCAGCACCCATGGCGAACACCAGCACCGGCCGCCCCAGCGCCGCGGCGCCTGCCGCAAGCGTGAAGGCTGCGTGCGCCGGGCCGTGCCCTCCAGAGGCAAGGAGGATGTTCAAAGCGTCAGTCATGTGCGGAGAGGTCGTGGATGGTGGCATCGGGGCCGCAGAGCGGGCAAGCCGGGTCCTTGCGAAGCCGCACGATGCGCGATGCGGGCGAGCAGCGCGTCCCAGATCAGCAGGCGGCCGGAGAGACCCTCGCCGATGCTCATGATCTCCTTGCACGCCTCCGCCGCCTGCATGGCGCCGAGCGCGCCCGTGACCGCCCCGAGGATACCGGCCTCGGCGCAGCTGGGCACGAGGCCGGGCGGTGGCGGCGCCGGGTGCAGGCAGCGGTAGCAGGGTCCGTCCGGATCGAGATGGGGCTTGAAGGTGCTGAGCTGGCCGTCGAAGCGCAGCACGGCGGCGCTGACCAGCGTGCGCCCGGCGAGCACGCAGGCATCGGCGACCAAAAAGCGGGTCGCGAAGCTGTCGCTGCCGTCGAGCACCAGGTCGTAGCGCCCGATCAGGCTGAGCGCGTTGGCCGCCCGCAGGCGCACGGGATGAGGCTCGACGCGCACCTCGGGATTGAGCGCGGTGACGGCCTCGGCCGCCGAGAGCGCCTTGCTCACGCCGACGCGGCCAGTGGTGTGCGCCACCTGGCGCTGCAAGTTGCTCAGTTCCACCCGGTCGTCATCCACGATGCCGATGGTGCCAACGCCGGCGGCGGCGAGGTAGAGCAGCGCGGGACTGCCGAGTCCCCCAGCGCCCACGACGAGCACGCGCGCCGCCCGAAGCCGGGCCTGGCCCGTGCCGCCCACCTCCGGCAAGAGTATGTTCCGCGAATACCTGCTGATCTCGTCTTCCGTGAAATCGAGGTCCATGCGAGGGAAGATAGGGAGGGACGCGACGGGTTGCGAATGCCACGTAGCCAGGGGCGGGTCCAAGGGTAGGCATAATGCATCTGCATCATCACGAGATCATCACGCTCCTCGGGCAGTACGGGCTATGGGCTGGTCGGCCTCATCATCGGGTTGGAGAGCCTCGGCCTGCCGGTGCCCGGCGAGACGGTGCTGGTCGCGGCCGCGCTCTATGCGGGAAGCACCGGGAAGCTCGACATCACCGCCGTCGTGCTGGCCGCGGCCCTGGGAGCGACGCTGGGCAACGTGGTCGGCTATCTGGTCGGGCGATGGTTGGGCGCGCCGGTCCTGCAGCGATACGGCCCGCGGGTCGGTTTCGACCGCCGCCGCCTGCTGCTCGGGCAATACCTGTTCCGGCACTACGGCGGGCTGGTGATCGTGCTGGGGCGGTTCACGCCGCTGCTGCGGGCCTTCGCGGCGCTGCTCGCGGGGGCGAACCGGATGCCCTGGGGCCGCTTCCTCGCCTGGACCGTCGTCGGCAGCCTGCTCTGGACGGCGCTGATGGGGTTCGGGGCGAACGCGCTCGGCCATCAGGTCGATCACCTGGCGGGGCCGGTCGGGATCACGGTCGCGGTCGCCGCCGTGGTGCTGGTGGTGGGCGGCATCCTCGTCATTAGACGGCACGAGCGGCGCTGGATGGACCTCGCCGAGCAGGATGCGGCAACTTGGGCGCTGGCGCATCCGCGCGGCCGGCATCCGCCAGATTCGCTAGGGATCACGACGAGGAAGGGAACGCCATGGGTCCGATCCCGCGCGCAGCGGTCCTGGCTCCGCTGGTGCTGCTCGCGGCCTGCGGCTCGGTCCTGACGGAGGGCACGGCGGACGTGGGCGGCATCGCGGGCGCCGGAGTCGCCAGCAGCATCACGAAGAGCGCCGCCGCCGCCGCGGCCATCGGCCTCGGCGTGCAGACGGTGGCGCTCATCGGCCTGCGCTACACCGAGCGCGAGGTGCACCGCACGGAGCAGGACACCATCGCGGCAGCCGCGGGCAAGCTGCGGCCCGGCGAGGTCGGCGGCTGGGCCGTCGTCCACGCGATCCCGATCGAGGCGGACCAACACGGCCTCCTCGTGATCAGCCGCGAGTTCGGCACTGGGGCGTTCCGCTGCCGTGAGGTGGTGTTCTCCGTGGACCAGGCGAAGCGGCGCGACTTCTACACGACGACCGTGTGCCAGGACGGGACCGTCTGGCGCTGGGCCGCGGCGGAGCCGTCCACGGCGCGCTGGGTCGGGCTGCAGTGAGGCGGCTCGCGCCCCTGCTGCTCTTACCTTTGCTGGCGGGCTGCACCGAGATCTCGAACCTCGTCGGGCTAGCCGCGGGCGGCACCGCGGGTGCTGCGACCGCCAATCCCGCGCTCGGCTTCGCCGTCGGCGTCGGCGTGGCGGTGGGCGTGGACGAGCTGAGCGAGTGGATCGTGCGTGTTCGCGTGCGCGGCGAGCAGGACGCGATCGCCGAAGCCGCAGGCAGCGCACCGCCCGGCACGCCCGAGCCCTGGGTCATCCACCACACCATCCCGATCGGCGACGAACACGGCCATTTCATGGTGACTCGCGAGTTCGCGACGCCGCTCGCGACCTGCCGCGAGGTGGTGTTCCTTGTGGAGAGCGGGAAGGAGCAGCGCCCGTTCACGACGACTCTTTGCCGCGACCCGCAGGGCTGGCGCTGGGCCAGGGCGGAGCCAACTGTTGATCGCTGGGGCTTCCTGCAACGCCAGTAGGCTGTCTCAGGGCAACTCGGCCGCGTCGCGCGGGCGTGATTGGACACTCATGTTGCAGTGCACCATAACGTTGGCGTGCGGGCCGCAGCCTTGATAGAATGCGGACGCGTGGGGAGGGACTCCGATCAGCCTGATAGGAGTTTCACATGGGTATCCTGCCCGCTATCATTTCCAGCGCCGCCCCGTTTCCTGGCCGCGCCGCCATAAGGGCCAAGCGTGACCGGATGATGCGCCAGTGGCATCGCTCAAGGGCTCGGCGCCAGAGGATCGCCCGGTTCACGCGGGAGCTGCAAGCCTACACCAACCGCGAGCTGAGCGAACTCGGCCTGGATCGCAGCGACATTCCGGCGGTTGCCCGTGGGACCTTTCGCCGGCGCTGAAACGCGCGGCCTGCCATGGAGCGGAGCAGCAGATCGCGGCGCAATCATGCCGCGATCTGCATCTCGCCCAGGTAGGCCTCCTGGATGCGCGGATCGCGCGCCAGCTCCGCGGCCGGGCCGGAGAGCACGACCTGCCCGGTCTGCAGCACGTAAGCCCGGTGCGCGATAGCGAGCGCCATGGCGGCGTTCTGCTCTACCATGAAGATCGTCGTGCCCTGCCGGTTGATGGCCTGGATGATGTCGAACACCTGCTCCACGTAGAGCGGCGAGAGGCCCATGCTCGGCTCGTCCATGCAGATCAGGCGGGGGCGAGCCATCAGCGCCCGGCCGATGGCGACCATCTGCTGCTCGCCACCCGAGAGCGTGCCGGCGATCTGGTCGCGCCGCTCCTTGACGCGGGGGAAGAGCGCATAGACGCGCTCCAGGTCCGTCTGGAACTCGGGGCCGCGGGGGCGGGTGTAGGCGCCCATCTCCAGGTTCTCGAACACCGTCATGCGCGGGAACAGGCGCCGCGCCTCCAGCACGGGGGCGATGCCGCGCCGGACGCGCTCGCTGGTGGGCAGGCGCTCGATTGGCTTGCCATCGAACACCACCCGGCCGCGCGCCGGGCGGACGACGCCCATGATGGTCTTCATGGTCGTGCTCTTGCCGCAGGCGTTGCCGCCGAGCAGGCACACGATCTCGCCGCGCCCGATCTCGTAGGAGACGTTCTTCAGGACGTGGAGGTCCCCGTAGAAGGTATCCACGCCCTCGAAGCTCAGCAGCAGGTCAGGCATGAGCCGCCTCTGACTTGGTTTCCTGGGCCACCTGCTCCGCCGCGGCCCGGCCGAGATAGGCGCGCAGCACTTCCGGGTCGCGCCGCACCGCCTCGGGCGTGCCCTCTGCGAGCTTCACGCCGCCGTCCAGCACCACGACCGTGTCGGCGAGCTGCGTCACCACGTCGAGCTTGTGCTCGATCAGGAGCACGGTCAGCCCGGCCTGGTGCAGCGCCCTGACCTGCTCGGCCAGTTCCAGGGTCTCGGCCGGGTTCATGCCCGCGGTCGGCTCGTCGAGGAGCAGGATGCCGGGCCGGGAGAGGAGCGCCCTCGCGATCTCGGTGCGGCGGCGATTGGCGTAGGACAGCGCGCCCGCGGCCTGGGCGGCGCGGGGAGTCAGGCGGTTGCCGAACAACGCCATGATGTCGAGAGCGCGCTCACGGGCGGCGGCTTCCTCGCGCCGGGTGCGGGGCAAGCGCAGCACGGCGCCAAGCGGACCGCTCCGCAGCCTTGCATGGGCTCCGAGCAGCACGTTGTCGAGCACGGTGAGGCTCGGCAGGACTCGGATGTTCTGGAAGGTGCGGGCGATCCCGCGCGCCAGGACCTCGTGCGAGCGCAGGCCCAGGACCTCCTCCCCGCCCCAGAGCACGCTGCCCTCGGCCGCAGGCACAAGCCCGGTGATCGCGTTGAACAGGGTGCTCTTGCCCGACCCGTTCGGCCCGATCACCGCGACGATGCTGCCCGCCGGAACATCGAGGTCCACGCCGCGCAGCGCGGTCAGCCCGCCGAAGCGCACGGTAACGCCGCGCACCCGCAGCGCCTTGGCCTCGCCCGCGACCACCGGACCGGCCACCGCCCCACGCCGCACCTCCGCGTGCTGCGCCTCGAAGGAGAGCGCGGCCTGGTGCCCTGTCGCGGGGATCAGCCCCTCGCGGCGGAACAGCATCATGCCCACCAGGATGATCCCGAAGATCAGCTCGGTGCTCTGCACCAGGTCCACGCGCTGCATCACGGCGCTGCCCACGGCGCGACCCAGCGCATGCAGCCATCCCGTGAGGTCCGGCAGGAACCAGCTCTGCAGGAACGAGAGCAGCATCGCGCCCAGCACCACGCCCCAGACGCTGCCCATGCCGCCCAGCACCACCATGACCAGGATCATCACCGAGACCGGGAAGCCGAACATCTCCGGCGTCGCGGTCTGCAGCTTCGCCACGTAGAACACCCCGACCATGCCGGCGAACGCGGCGCCGATGGCGAAGGCGAGCAGCTTGTAGCGCACCCGATCCACGCCCATGGCGCTGGCCGCGATCTCGTCCTCGCGGATCGCCATCCACGCCCGCCCCACCCGGCTGTCCCGCAGCCGCACCGAGACGAACAAGAGCACCGCGATCATCGCGACCGCGACGTAGTAGTATGGCATCGCGTCCACGCCGAACCGGAACCCGAAGAGCCGCGGCGCCGCGATGCCGTTCAGCCCGGCGGCGCCGTTCGTGACGCTCGGCACGTTGCGCACGAGGATGGGCACGATCTCGCCGAAGCCGAGCGTGACGATCGCGAGGTAGTCGCCCCGCAGCCGCAGCGTCGGCGCCCCGAACAGGACGCCGCAGAGCGCCGCGGTCAGCGCCGCGAGCGGCAGCGCGAGCCAGAACGACAAGGTGAAGTGGACTGTTTGCCCCATGTGCCGCACGAGGCCCAGGGCTGCGACCGGCTCCCAGGCCGGCGACCAAGGCGGTGTCAACTGGAACGAGGAGAGCACGCCGTAGGTGTAGGCGCCGATCGCGAAGAACGCCGCATACCCCAGGTCGAGCAGGCCGGTGAAGCCGACGACGATGTTGAGGCCCAGCGCCAGCATCGCGTAGGCGAGCGCGTTGGCGACCGAGTCCACATCCGCGTCATCGTCGTGGACGAGCGGGAACAGGAGGACGCCGACGGCGAGGAGCGCGAGGGCGAGTTGCCGTCGCCGGGCAGGGCCGATGCGGGTAGGGAGCCAGGCCCTCACGACTTGCTGGGCGCCATCTGGCCGAACAGCCCTGCAGGCCGCAGCACCAGCACGAGCACCAGGATCGAGAAGATCACCACGTCGGCCCAGCTCGCCCCGATGAACTGGGCGCCGAACGCCTCGATCAGCCCGATCAGCAGGCCGCCGACCATGGCGCCGGGGATGTTGCCGATGCCGCCGAGCACCGCGGCCGTGAAGGCGCGCAGCCCGGCGGTGAAGCCGATGATGAAGCTCGTGAAATTATAGTAGAGGCCGAAGATCAGCCCGCCCGCCCCGGCGAGCGCCGAACCGAGGAAGAACGCGACCATCACAACCCGGTCCACGTCCACGCCCATCATGCGCGCGGCCTCCGGATCCTGCGCCGTCGCGCGCATGGCCTTGCCGAGCCGGGTGCGGCGCACGAACACCTGCAGGGCGACCATCAGCAGCAGCGAGACCGCCCAGACCAAGGCGTCCGCAAGGCGGATCGTGGCGCCCGCCACCGTGACCTGTAGGGGCGGCAGCGGGTTCGGATAGTTCTGCGCATCCGCGCCCACGGTGAGCAGGATGGCGTTGAACAGGATGTAGGAGACCCCGATGGTGGTGATCATCGCCGCCGGGCCGCGCACGCCGCGGAGTGGACGCAGCGAGAGCCGCTCGATGACCACGCCCAGCACGCCCGACCCGGCCATGGTGGCGGCGAACGCGGCGGCGAGGACGGCCGCGAGGGGCAGGCCCGTCAGCACGACGGCCTGTCCGCTCAGCCCGAGCGCCTGCAAGGTCCACAGGCCGATGAAGGAACCCACCATGAACACGCTGAAATGGGCGAAGTTGATCAGCTCCAGGATGCCGTAAACCAGCGTGAATCCGAGGGCGAGCAGGGCGTAGATCGCGCCGAGGCTCAGCCCGTTCACCGCCTGCTGGAGCAGCAGGGCGCCCACGGTTTCCGCCTTAGGCCTGCGGCGCGATGCCGACGAAATGGTATTGCTTCAGCATGTCGTCGCTCGGCGCGCCGGGGTCTTTCCGGATCTGGAAGACGCTGACCGTGCGGTCCTTGATGTCGCCGTTCTCATCGAACTGCACGATGCCTTGCAGGGTCTTCGCGTTGGAATCCTGGATCGCGTCGCGCACGGCGCTGCGCGTCACCGGCTTGCCGGAGGCGGCCACGCGCTTGATGGCGTCGATGATGACCAGCGCGCCGTCATAGGCGCAGATCGTGGGGTCGTCGGGGCTGGTGTGGAAGCGCGCGGTGTAGCGCTCGACGAAGTCGCGCGCCGCCGGGTCCGAGACGATATGCGGCGAGGCAACGGTGGCGTACCAGCCCTCGGCGGCGGGGAAGCCCACGGCGGTGAGCATCTCGGGCTCGAACACGCCGTCGCCGCCGCCCTTGATGGCCTCGGGGATGATCTCGTAGCCCTGCTTGGCGACCTTGGTGCCGGCCTGCATCACGCCGCCGTAGTAGATCGCGGGCGCCTTCAGCGCCTTGATCTTGGTCAGGACCGCGCGATAGTCCGCGGCCTTGGGGTCAAGCCTGTCGCGGCCGAGAATCTTGATGCCTTTCTTCTCGGCCTCGCCCTGGAACGCGTCGGCGAGGCCCACGCCGTAGGCGCCGCTGTCGTCCAAGATGTAGAGTGCCGGCACCTTGAGCACCTCGGCGTAGAAGTTCGCCATGTTCGGCCCCTGGTAGGCATCGGTCGTGACCGTGCGGAAATAGACCGCCTTGCCGGCCGGGCGATACTGCTCCGCGAACTTGGGATCGGTGAGGTCCGGGTTGGTCGAGGTGGGCGTGATGATCGCGAGGTCGCCCTCGCTGAGGATCGGCGCCATGGCCTTGCCCGAGCCGCTCATCTGCGGGCCGACCGCGGCCATGACCAGCTTGTCGGCGACCATCTTGCGTGCGTTGGTCGCGGCCTGCGCCGGGTCGTATTGCCCGGCGGTCGCCGTGCCGTCGTCGTAGAGCACGACCTCGATCTTGTAGCCGGGGATCTCATTCGTCGCGTTCGCGTCGTCGAAGGCGAGCAGAGCGCCGTTCTTGATGCGCTCGGAACTCTCGGCATCGCCGCCCGTGAAGGACAGGTTGATGCCGACCTTGACCACCTTGTCCGCGGCGTGCGCCGCACGGACACCGGCCAGGCCCGCGGCAGCGCCGGCTGTTCCCGTCAGAAGGACGTTGCGACGTGAAAGCATATCAGCCGCTCCGGAAGCGCATGGCTTTGGCCTTAACAGCCGCGTGAGGGCGTCGCAAGGACGAAGCGTCGCTCTCGGCAAGCGCCTGGCCGTCACCCTCGCTCCTGGAGTATGGCTCGGCCGCCGATCCCGGCGCTGCGAGGGACAGACTCATGCATAACGGGCCGCTCGCCGCGATCGCGGGGCTCATCACCGGCTTCATCGCCGCGACGGGCTACGCTGGCGTCGCGCTGCTCATGGCCATCGAGTCCGCCTGCATCCCGCTGCCGAGCGAGATCATCATGCCGTTCGCGGGCTACCTCGTCTCGACGGGACGGCTCAGTCTCATCGGGGTCGCTGTCGCGGGAGCGATCGGCTGCAACCTTGGATCGGCGCTGGCCTACTGGGTCGGCGCCCGCGGCGGCCGGGCGTTCATCGTGCGCTACGGTCATTGGGTGCTGATGAGCCGGGAGGATCTGGACCGGGCCGAGCGGTTCTTCGCGCGCTTCGGCGGCATCGCGGTGCTGATCGGCCGCATCCTGCCCGTCGTGCGCACCTTCATCGCGCTGCCCGCCGGCATCGCTCACATGCCCCTGCTCCGGTTCCACGCCTACACGTTCGTCGGTTCCCTAGGCTGGTGCTACCTCCTGGCCTGGATCGGCGAGAAGCTCGGCGCCAAATGGGAGAGCGACCCGCGGCTCGGCGCCATCCTGCACCGCTTCGACTACGTCATCATCGCGGTCGTCGTGCTCGCGGTCGCCTGGTTCGTCTGGAACCGCCTGCGGACGCGAGCCACCGTCGGCGAGCGCTAGCATGATCGTCCGCTCTCATGGAGTGCCCCTCACGATGAACCCTGCCCTCACGCTCCCCTTGCTGCTCGGGGCGATGCTAGCCCTGGCCGCCTGCGCGAACGGGCCGTCGTCGCCGGGCACGGCCAACACGCCGGCCGCGAACATCGCGGCGCCCATGGACCCGAATGCGACCCTTCCGCCGCTTGCAGATCCGTCCGGCTTTCAGGGAAACCAGCCGTCAACCGGTGTCGGAATGTCCACGCCGCTCGACGAGGATCAGGATCGCCAATGAATGCCCTCGTCACTGTGACGCTTGCATCGCTGGGCCTCGCCGCCTGCACGATGCCGCCCCCGCCCGCCGCAATCGCGCCCCCGACAGCATCGGTGTCCGGCAGCCCAATGAGCGCGTCGCCGCCCGCGGATCGTCCGGCAGGCGGCGTCTAGGCCGTGCCTGGGGGGCTGGGCGGGTAGCCCTTGGCTTCCATGCACGCGCGCACCGCCCGGCGCACCTGCCCAGGGCTGGTGATGGGCGACACGAGCCAGTTCGGGAAGAACTTGGCGTCCTGCTTAGTCACCTCCGCGTC
>CAWBOZ010000008.1:0-231379 GCA_963790535.1 uncultured Alphaproteobacteria bacterium
GGGCGCGAGGTTCACGTTCATCGCGACGTAGTAGAAGGCGAAGAGCTGGTTGATGTGGACCTGGCTCGCGAAGCGCGACCCGATCTCGCCCAGCCTGTCGGCGGGCACCACGTTATACATCCAGTCCGCCTGGCCGTTCTCCACGGCGGTCACGGCCGCCTCGTCGCTCAGCCCGAAATCGTAGGCGATCTCGTCCACGTGGCCGAGCGGCTGCGCCTCCTCGCTCCACTGCTTGAAGTGCGGGTTGCGCACGAGGTGGAGCTGCCGGCTCGGGTCGTAGCTCGCGATCATGTACGTGCCCGTGCCGGGCGGGGGCTTGGTGCCCAGGTCCTGAGCGGGCGTGTCGGCGGGCAGGATGGCGCCGAAGGGGATCGCGATCTTGTAGAGGAACTCCGCGTCGGGCTTGGTCAGGTGGAAGGTGACCGTGCGCGCTTTCTCGTCGGCGACCACGCCGCCCTCGAGCGTGCAGGAGGCCGGCGTCTTGAGACAGGCGTCGGCGCCGACGATCACGTTATACCAGGTGCCGGCGTTCGGGTTCGAGACCTTGAACAGGCGCTGGAACGACGCCACCACGTCGCGCGTCGTCACGGGCTGGCCGTTCGAGAAGCTGATCCCCTCGCGCAGCTTGAACGTGTAGGTCTTGCCGCCATCCTCGGGCTTGGGCAGCGCCTCGGCGAGGTCGGCCACGACCTCGTTGCTGGCCTTGCCGCCGGTCTTGGCGAACGAGACCAGTCCGTCATAGGTGACGAAGAAGACCTCCCAGAACTCCGAGTTGTAGTTGATCTGAGGGTCGATGGTGCCCGAGGAGGCGGCTGCGATCAGGTGCAGCGTGCCGCCCTGGTGCGCCCCGCCTGCTTGCTGGGCAGAGGCCGAAGGTGCCGGGATCGCGGCGGCGAGCGCGAGCGCGCCCGCGGCCAGCATCGCAGTGGTTCTCTCACGCATCACAATCCTCCGCGGCTTGGGTTTGGGTAGGTGTCACGCTCAAGGCTGGGTCCCGAATGCCGGGCTCAGCACCTTGTCGCCCACGACGATCCCGAGCCGCTTCGCGGTGCCGCCCGCCACCTCCAGCGTCGCGCGCACCGGACCGCCGCTCGATATGATCGCCTCGCTATAGGGCACCGTGTCCTCGGCGATGTGGCGGATCGTGCCGTGCGGGCCGATGAACAGCATGTCGAGCGGCACCAGCGTGTTGCGCATCCACATGTCGCTTTGCCGGACCGTGCCCCAGTCGAACAGCATTCCTTGGTCCGGCGGCACGGTGGTGCGGAACATCTCGCCCACTTCCTGCTGCCCCGGCGTGCGCGCGACCTCAACCTGGAAATCGTGCTGCTTGCCGTCCTTCGTCACGATGACGAGCTTCTCCTTGGGAAGCTCGGGCTGCGGCCCGGTCGGCTCCTCCTGCGCGCCGCCTCTCGCCGGCGCCGCGAGCGGCGCGAGCAGGACGAGGGCAAGGGCAAGTCGGCGTGCGATCATGCGGCATTCTCCAGGACAAGATCAGCGAGCCGGCGCACCTCGTCGCGCACCGGCCCCTCCCGCGGCGCATCGCGCAGCGTCGTGAACCAATGCTCCGGCGGGTTGCGCCCGGCGGCACGGTTGTAGCGCAACCCGCGCAGCACCGCCTCCGCCGCAGGCGGCAGGCGCGCAGGGACGGGATACTCGTTCAGCGTCGCCCAGGCGCCGGCCCAACAGCGTGCCACCGTCCAGGGATTGTAGCCGCCACCCCCGGTCACGACGAGGCGCGGCGCGAGGTCCTTCGCGGCCTCCACCACCGCCCAATGCGCGTTGTTCGACAGCGACAGCTTGGCGAGCGGGTCCTCCTCCAAGGCGTCCGCCCCGCACTGCAGGAAGAGCGCTTCCGGCCGGAACTCCCGGATCATCGGCAGGACGGCCCGCTCCATGATGCAGCGCATCTCGGTATCGTTGAACCCGGCTGGCACAGGCAGATTGCGCGCCCCTCCCCCACCCCGGTCCTCAACCCGTCCCGTGTGAGGCCATCGCCCGGCCTCGTGGACGCTGACCGTGAGCACGCGCTCGTCGCCGTGGAAGGCGTCCTGCACGCCGTCGCCATGGTGGGCGTCAATGTCGAGGTAGGCGACGCGCCGCAGGCCGGCGTCCAGCCAGGCGAGGATGCCGAGCACCGGATCGTTGAGGTAGCAGAACCCGGACGCGCGCGCCGGGCGCCCGTGATGGGTGCCGCCGCCGGGGCAGTGGACGATGCTGCCCTTGGGGCTGCCCTTGGGGCCGCTTTAGGGTGAGCCTGGCCGCGAGCAGCACCCCGCCCGCGGAGGTCATCGGGCGGCGGTAGATCTCCGGATAGACCGGGTTGTTCTCGGCGCCGATCCGGAACCGCGCCCGATCCGCCTCCGAGACGCCGCCCGTCTCCTCCGCGCGCCGGAGCGCCGCGACGTAGTCCGGATCGTGGAACCGCGCCACCTGCTCTGGCGTTGCCATCGGCGCCTCGATGAACCGATCGTCCGGCAGCCACCCGAGCGCCCGGCACAGATCCGTACAGGTCGAGACCCGCGGCACCGCCAGCGGGTGCAGCGGCCCATACGTGCTGCCGCGGTAGATCTCGCTGCCGATGTAGCGCGGCCTGGTCACGTGCAATCTTACGTCCTCTATCTTACGCCCTCTGGGGCATCCCCTGCGGGATGACGGTCTCGACGATGCTCGCGTCCAGCGCCTCGTAGCCCGCGTAGTCTATCGTTTGATACAGCTCCGTGCGGGTCTGCATCCGTTCGACCTGGTTCTGCGCTCCCCCGTCGCGCCGAATGGCGGCGTAAAGCTCCTCCTGGGCCTTTGCCGCGACGCGCAGGCTGCTCACGGGCCAGATCACCATGCGGTAGCCCATCGCCTCGAACTCATCCGCCGTGAAGAACGGCGTGCGCCCGAACTCCGTCATGTTCGCGAGCAAGGGCACGCCCGGCATGGCGTCGGCGAACGCACGGAACATCTCGGCCGAGTGCAGCGCCTCCGGGAAGATCGCATCCGCCCCCGCCTCCATGTAGAGCCGTGCCCGCGCCACCGCCCCGTCCAGCCCCTCGCTCGCCGCCGCGTCCGTGCGCGCGATCAGGTAGAGGTGCCGCCGAGCGCGGGCGCAGGCCGCGACCTTGGCCGCCATGTCATGCGGCTCTGCGAGCTTCTTATCGTTCAAATGCCCGCACTTCTTAGGCAGGAGCTGATCCTCTATGTGAACTGCGGCGGCGCCCGCATCCTCGAACGTGCGGACCATGTGCATGGCGTTGAGCGCTTCGCCGTAGCCCGTGTCGCCGTCCACCAGCACGGGCAGCCCGGCGGCCCGGCTCACCTGCCGTATGAAGAACGCCACCTCGTCCACGGTGATGACGCCGAGGTCCGGCAACCCCATGCTCGCCGTCATGGCCGCGCCCGAGAGATAGACCGCCTCGAACCCGGCGGCTCTCGCTTGCAGCGCGGCCATGCCGTTATGCGCGCCTGGGATGGCCAGGATGCCGGGCCGCGCGAGCAGCGCGCGGAAGCGAACGCCCGGCGCCTCGCGGGGTAAGTCGTCGGCGACGAGGTAGGTCATGGCGGAACCTCCGGCATGCCGGGTGCAACCCGGCGCTGCCTCCTGCTTTATCACCTCCGTGCCGCCGCGCCAGCCGGGGCTGTGTTGCGCCATGGTGCATCGGCCTCTAGGGTCGCGCGACGATACGGTGCCCCAAGGGAAAGACCACGGATGGACATGACAGGCGAGCGGCGCATCCCCGCGCCGCGGCAGAAGGTATGGAACGCGCTGAACGACCCGCAGGTGCTGAAGACGTGCATCCCCGGCTGCGAGAAGCTGGAGCGCACCGCCGACAACGAGTTCACGGCCACCGCCGCCGTCAAGCTCGGCCCCATCGCCGCGCGCTTCAACGGCAAGGTCAACCTGCTCGACCTCGACGAGCCGAACAGCTACCGCATCCAGGGCGAAGGCCAGGGCGGCGTCGCCGGGTTCGCCAAGGGCGGCGCCACCGTCCGTCTCGCCGACGACGGGCCGTTCACGCTGCTCAGCTACGATGTCCAGGCGCAGGTCGGCGGCAAGATCGCCCAGCTCGGCGCGCGTCTCATAGACGCGACCAGCAAGCAGATGGCGGACCAGTTCTTCAACCGCTTCACGGCCGAGGTCGCCGGCCCCGCCGAGGTCCTCGCCGAGGGTTCGTCGGGCGTCATCGCGGCCGTCAGCGGCGATGAGCCGATGATCGCCGAGCCCCACGGCACGCCCCAGAGGCCAGAGCCCGTGCGTGCCGCCGGGGTCAACTTGCTCAGCATGATCCCGGCGGAGCCGTTCGGCTTCCCCCGCATCGCCTGGTTCGGCATCGCCATCTTCATCATCATCATCTTCCTGATCTTCAGCGGCTATCTCTAGCGGCTATGTCCTTGGCTGCGCTGCCCACCACTACCGCCGAAACGGCCGCGCTGCTCGCCGCCGGCGGGTACGTCGCGGACGCGGAGCTGGCGACGACGGTCCACCTCGCGCTCGCCATGCACCGTCCGCTGCTGCTGGAGGGCGAGCCCGGCACCGGCAAGACCGAGATCGCCAAGGTCCTCGCCGCCGGGCTGGGCCGCCGGCTCGTGCGGCTGCAATGCTACGACGGCATGGACCTCTCGGCCGCCGCCTACGCCTGGGACCACGCGCGCCAGCTCATGGCCATCCGCCTCGCCGAGGCCGCGGGCGGGCGGGAAGGGTCGGCGCTCGCGCGCGACATCTACTCGCGCGAGTTCCTGCGCGAGCGCCCCCTGCTCTCCGCCATTGACCCGCGGTTCCCGCCCGCGGTCCTGCTCGTGGACGAGCTGGACCGCGCCGACGAGCCGTTCGAGGCGTATCTCCTCGAAGTGCTCGCCGACTTCCAGATCACCGTGCCCGAACTGGGCACGATCCGCGCCGAGACCCCGCCCGTCGTCGTGCTCACCAGCAATCGCACGCGCGAGGTCCACGACGCGATCCGGCGGCGCTGCCTCTACCATTGGGTGGATTACCCTTCCGCCGCCCGCGAGCGCGCGATCCTCGCGGCCAAGGCGCCGGGCCTTCCGGAGCGCCTCTCCGCCGAGGTGGTCGCATTCGTGCAGAAGCTGCGCACCATGGACCTCTACAAGCTGCCCGGCGTCGCCGAGACGATCGAGTGGGCCGCGGCGCTGAACTACCTCGACCGTCACGAGCTGAGTCCCGAGACGGTGGACGAGACCTTGGGCGCGCTGCTCAAGTATCAGGACGACATCGCCCGCATCCGCGGCGCGGAGGCTGCGCGGCTCGTGGACGAGGCCAAGAGCGCGGCACAGCCGCCCGCCGTGGCTGTGAGCGCGAGCGAAGGGACGTGAGCGCAAGCGAGGAGAGGAGCCGGCTCGGGGACAATCTGGTCCACTTCGCCCGTCTGCTCCGCCGATTGGGCCTGCCGGTCGGCCCGGCGGAAACGATCGCTGCCAGCCAATCGCTCGCTCACGTGGACCTCGGCGCCCGCGGCGAGGTGCGGGCCGCGCTGCGGGCCAGCATGATTCACCGCCGCGACCACCACGACCTCTTCGACCAGGCATTCGCGCTGTTCTGGCGCGACCCGGACGCGGCGCGGCAAGCCGCCGCACTCTCCATGCTCGACGGCCGCCAGCCGCGCGAGCCGCCCCGGCCCGGCTCCCGCCGCCTTGCCGAAGCCATGGCACCGCCCCGACCGAGGAAGGAGCCGCCGGGCGATCCGCCTCCCCTCGATGTCGCCCTGACCAGCAGCGGCCAGGAGCAGCTGCAATCCATGGACTTCGAGCAGATGAGCGCCGAGCAGGTCACGGCCGCGAAGGCCACGATCCGCCGCCTCTCCCTGCCGCTCGACAAGCGCCGCACCCGGCGGCACCGTCTCGACGCGAACGGCTCCCGCCCCGACCTCGCCGCCACGCTCCGCCGCAGCCTGCGCGAGGGGGGCGAGATCGCCGACCTGGAGCGGACCGCGCCCGTAGTTCGGCCGCCGCCCTTGGTCGTGCTCTGCGACATCTCGGGAAGCATGGCGCGTTACGCGCAGATCTTGCTGCATTTCCTCCATGCCGTTGTGAACGAGCGCGAACGGGTCCACGTCTTCCTGTTCGGCACTCGGCTCTCCAACGTCACGCGCCAGCTCCGGCACCGCGACCCGGAGGTGGCGTTCCAGCTCGTCTCGCACCTGGTTCCGGACTGGTCGGGGGGAACGCGCATCGGCGATGCCGTCGCCGAGTTCAACCAGCGCTGGGGGCGGCGCGTGCTGGCGCAGGGCGCGGTCGTGCTGCTCGTCAGCGACGGGCTGGACCGACCGGCGGAAGCGGACGGGATCACCCGGCTCTCGGCGGCGATGGACCGGCTGCACCGCTCGTGCCGGCGGCTGATCTGGCTCAATCCGCTCTTGCGCTGGTCCGGCTTCCAGCCCAAGTCCGCGAGCATCAGGGCCATCCTGCCCCACGTGGACGAGTTCCGCACGGTTCACAACCTGGACAGCTTGCGCGCCCTGGTAGATCTGCTTTCCCGCCCGGCGCCTCCGCGCGGCCGGGCCCCAAGGGATTTAGGCATCGGAGCCGCCGCATGAGTGATGTTCCAAGCAACAGCGAGGACGTGCTCGCCACCGCCGCCGGATGGCGCGACGCTGGCGAGGATGTCGCGCTCGCGACCGTGACCGAGACCTGGGGCAGCTCGCCCCGCCCGTCCGGCAGCCAGATGGCCGTCACGCGCTCGGGGCGCATGGCCGGCTCCGTGAGCGGCGGCTGCGTCGAGGGTGCGGTGGCGGACGCGGGGATGCGCGCCATCGAGACGGGCAAGCCGGAGCTGCTCGATTTCGGCGTGAGCGATGAGCGCGCCTGGGAAGTCGGGCTGGCGTGCGGGGGCAAGATCAAGGTTTTCGTGGAGCGGCTGGCTTGACGCCGGAGACGCTCGCGGCGCTGCGCGAGGCGCGTGACGCGCGCCGGGCGGTGGCGCTCGCGACGCGGCTGCCGGATGGGCTGCAGTTTCTGGTTCCCGGCCCGGACGCGCCCTCGGCGCTCGCCGGGCCGGCTGAGGACGCCATCGAGGCGGATGCCGGGCGGACGGTAGAGATTGCTGGTGAAGCGGGGGGCGAGACCTGGTTCCTGCACCCCTACGCGCCGCCGCGCCGCCTCGTCATCATCGGCGCCGTCCACATCGCGCAGGCGCTGGCCCCCATGGCGGCGCGCATGGGTTTCGGCGTCCATGTCGTGGACCCCCGCGGCGCCTTCGCGACGGCGGAGCGGTTCCCTGGCGTCGAGGTCAGCCAGGACTGGCCGGACGAGGCCATGGACGCGCTCCGGCCCGACCGGCGCACGGCAGTCGTCACCCTCACCCACGACCCCAAGCTCGACGACCCGGCGCTCGACCGTGCGCTGCGCTCGCCCGCGCCCTACATCGGCGCGCTCGGCTCGAAGCGCACGCACGCGAAGCGCCTGGAGCGGCTGCGCGAGCTGGGGCATGACGACGTGACGCTCGCGCGCATCCGCGGTCCCGTGGGCCTCTCGCTCGGGGCGGTGACGGCGCCGGAGATCGCGGTCAGCATCCTCGCCGAGATGGTTGCCGCGCGGCGCGGCGCGGCGCTCGCCAAAAGGGCGACCTGATGCGCTTCGGCCCCGTGCCGCTCGACGAGGCGGAGGGTGCCGTGCTCGCGCACACGCAGCGCCTGCCGGGCGGGATGCTTCGCAAGGGCAGCGTCCTGGATGCGGCGGCCATCGCGCTGTTGCGGGACGCCGGGCGCGACAGCGTGATTGCTGCCCAACTCGACCCCGGCGACGTAGGCGAGGAGGACGCGGCGCGGCGGCTCGGGGTGGCGCTGGCCGGGCCGGGGCTGCGGGTGAAGCCCCCGGTGCACGGGCGCGTTAACCTGGCCGCGGAGCAGGCCGGGATGCTGCGGGTGGACGCTGCACGGCTCGACGCGCTGGACGACGTGGACGAGTCGCTCACCGTCGGCACCCTCGCGGACTACGCGGTGGTGGCAGCAGAGACGATCGTGGCGACGCTCAAGGTCATCCCGTTCGCAGCGCCCGGTGACGCGCTCGCGCGGGTGGAGGCGCTCGCGCGCGAGGCGCCGGTCCTCTCCGTGCACCCGTTCCGGCCGCTGCGCGTCGGGCTGGTGATGACGCGGCTGCCGGGCCTCAAGGAGAGCATCCTCGCGGCCACCGCCGAGGCCACGGCGGCGCGCGTTCACGCGCTCACGGGCACGATGCTCCCGCCGCTGACCTGCGCGCACGAGACGGACGCCATCCGGGATGCGCTTCGGGCGCTGATGGCGGACGGGGCGGAGGTCCTGCTCGTCGCGGGCGCGAGCGCGGTCGTGGACCGGCGCGATGTGGGGCCGGCGGGGATCGTGGCCGCCGGAGGACGGATCGAGCGGTTCGGGATGCCGGTGGACCCCGGCAACCTGATCTGCATCGGCGCGATCGGCGACCGCCCGGCGCTGGTATTGCCCGGCTGCGCCCGCAGCCCGGCGCTCAACGGCATAGATTTCGTGCTGAACCGCGTCTTCGCGGCCTTGCCCGTGGATCGGACGGCGGTCGCGCACATGGGGGTAGGCGGGTTGCTCAAGGACGTTGGCGCGCGGCCGGTGCCGCGGTCACGCGCGGGGCGTCCCGCGGCACCGCGGCAGACCGCCGCGGTGGTGCTGGCGGCGGGGCGGTCGTCGCGCATGGCGCCGCATAACAAGCTGCTGGTGCCTGGGGCGGACGGGACGCCCATGGTCGCCCGCGTGGTGGACACGGCGCTCGCGAGCCGGGCGCGTCCGGTGCTCGTCGTCTTGGGCAACCAGGCGGCGCAGGTGAGGCGCGCGCTCGCCGGGCGGGAGGTGCGGTTCGTTGACGCGCCGGACTACGCCGCTGGGCTGTCAGCGAGCCTGCGGGCGGGGATCGCGGCGGTGCCGGCGGAGGCGGCGGGGGCGATCGTGTGCCTCGGCGACATGCCACTCGTCGCGCCGGAGGTGTTCGACGCGCTGATCGCGACCCACGATGCCGAGGAAGGCCGCGGCATCGTCGTGCCCACCTGGCGGGGGCGGCCGGGCAACCCGGTGCTCTGGGACCGCCGCTTCTTCCCGGAGCTGATGGCGCTCGCGGGCGACGTGGGCGGCCGAGGGTTGCTGGAGAGGCACGCGGAGCAGGTCGCGCAGGTCGAGGTCGAGAGCGACGCGGTGCTGCGCGACTTCGACACGGTGGAGTCCCTGGCCGACCTGCCGGACGCGCTGCGGCCGGCAGCGGTGCATCTTGCGGCCGAGCGATAGTCGGCGCCAGGATGATGTCGCCGGGCGGGTCGCTGCCGTGGGTTGACATCGGCATCAGGCTGCTGAGCGCGACGCTGTGCGCAGGCGTGATCGGCCTGGAACGCGAGCGCGCCGAGATGTCGGCCGGGCTGCGCACACACGCGCTGGTCGGCCTTGGCTCGGCCTTGATCATGATCGCGTCCGCCTTCGGCTTCTCGGACGTGCTGGGGACGCCGAACGTCGTGCTCGATCCGTCGCGGATGGCGGCGCAGGTGGTCTCCGGGATCGGCTTCCTGGGCGCCGGCACGATCCTGGTTCAGCAGCAGATCGTCCGCGGGCTGACAACCGCAGCCAGCATCTGGGCGGTCGCGGCCATCGGGCTCTCGATAGGCGGGGGGCTGTATGTTCCGGCACTGATCGCCACCGCGTTGGCGCTGATCGTGTTGGAAGTCATGCGGCCGCTGGAACGGCGCCTCGCGCAGGTCTGGCGGGAGCAGACCATCCGCACCGTGTTCGATCCCAGCATCGTGTCGCTTGAGAAGATCCTGTCCACGGTCGAGAACCTCGGATTGCAGGTCAGCAACATCAGCGTGTCCGCCCAGGCGGCTGACGGCACGTACACCGCCGATCTCAAGCTGCTCAAGCGGAAGCACAGATCAGCCGAGTTGGCGTTGCACGCCCTGGCAGGGGTCCCTGGCGTCAAGCGCAGCACGACGGCGAGCGGACCCAGGGACCGGCCCGGCGCATCCGATGCCAGCGACGCAGCACAATGAGGCCGCCGTGCCGGAGCCGAGGCGGGACGGATACTGGCGCAGACGGCCAGGGAGGTCCATCTTAGCGCCATGCAACTCGCGGCTCCCCCGGTCCGCGTCGGCCGCGGCCGCGACGGAACCCTGACCTACAACCTCGCGCTCGGGCCAGAGGACCTTCCCCCTATCCCGGCGCGCGACCTTGAGGCGGCATGGGAGGCGGCGCGGACGGTGCAGTCCGGCGAGGCCGTGAGACGCGCCTTCCGTTTCGAGGGGAAGGCGGGGCCGCTCGATCTCAGCCTCGGCACCGAGGTTGCGCGGCGCTGGGCTGCCGGCGTGGACGGCGTGGCTGGGCTGCACACATGCCGCGGCGTGTCGCTGTGCCTGCGGGTGCTGGCGCTGGTCGAGCTGATGGCGCGTGCGCCGGGACGGGCTTCGCTGCGGCCGGCTCTGCTGCGCGCCGCCGCGACGGCGCGACTGACCGCGGATGGGCAGCTCGATCCTGCGAGCGTCCCCGCCATCCCCCGCTCACAAGAGCTAGGAGCAAACTCATGAGAACGCCCGCCCTCCTCCTGATCGTCCCGCTGCTGGCGGCCGGTTGCCAGGCCCCGCGGGAGGCGCGAGCCGATCCTGACAAGGTTGCTGCGTGCCGCGCACGGACGGACGAGATCTATCGCGTGCAGGACCGCGCCGCGAACCTCCTGGCGACGGACCAGCGGGACACGCCGTTCTCGACGAGCTATGAGCCAGGCAACGTGTCGCGCGGGCTCGGCCACCTGTTCGGGCAAGACCAGACGCAGGCGAACTGCCTCAAGGGCGTCGGCGCCGCGGCGACGGGCCCCGCGAGCATCGGGCCCGGGTTCACGCCAGACCGGCCCTAGGGGCGCGTTGCCGAGCGGCGCGGCCGCGCCTAGAACCCGTCGCGTCCGCAACGGGAGGAGCATAGCGTGAGCCGGATCATCCGCACGGAGCCGAACGCCATCTTGGCGAGGGCTGTGGAATACCATGGGTTCGTGTTCTGCCAAGGCGTCACGGCCCAGGATTTGACCAAGGATGTCGCGGGGCAGACCCGTGAGGTGCTGGACCAGATAGACGAGATCCTGGAGCAGCACGGGACCGACAATACCCGGCTCTTGCAGGCCCAGATCTGGCTGAAGGACATCCGCGACCGGGATGCCATGAACCAAGTGTGGTCGGCATGGCTGCCGCGAGAAGGCGCGCCAGCAAGGGCGTGCGTTCAGGCGCATATGGCGGACCCGCGCCATCTCGTCGAGATCATGGTAACGGTCTGCAAGTAAACGGAAAACCGCGGCGCCTAGTCACGCAGCAACTTCATTGCGCAGTCGCGGCAGTCATCGTATTCTGCTTCGTTTCGTTTCACGAACTCGTGAATGGGAGCACTTTCCTGCCCAGCGATGTTATCCACAGGCCTGGTTCGGCGAATTGGCCTGTTACTGACAGTTACTCGCCCTCCCTCCGTTGCCCCAGCCCGTCCGGCCCGGCTACCCCCGGTCACGCCGCAGTGACCAGGAGGGTTGAGGATGGCAGCACAAGGTTGGGGCAGCCGGTTCATGGTCCTTGGGGTAGCAGTCGCGCTGGGCGCGCCTTTCGTGCCCGGCGACGCGGAGGCTGCGCGACCCCGCCACAACGCTTCGTCCCTCGATTGGGAGAACAGTGCTCAGTGGGGGCAGGTTCGCGGCGAGTATGCCGTGGCAGAGCCGACCAGCCGCCGCGGGATCTCCTGCGTGCCCTACGCGCGGGAGAACAGCGGGATCGAATTGACAGGCAACGCCGTGACCTGGTGGGGCCATGCCGCGGGCGTCTATGCGCGCGGCAACCGGCCGGAAATCGGCAGCGTGCTTAACTTTCGGGCGACGCCGCGGATGCGTCTCGGCCACGTCGCGGTCGTCACCGAGATGCTCACCCCGCGGGTAGTCGAGATCGATCACGCGAACTGGTCGGCACGGGGCCGGGTGAGCCGCGGTGTCCGCGTGGTGGACGTCTCGCCCGCGAACGACTGGACGGAGGTGCGGGTCGCCCTCGCGCACGGCTCCGACGGCTTCGGCAGCGTCTATCCGACCTACGGCTTCATCTACGACCGGCCGGACAGCCGCGTGCTGCTCGCCGACGCGCGGGGCGCCGGGGCGCCGACCGAGGTGGACGAGGTCGCCGAATTGGCGGACACCGCCTCGCCCCGGTTCGCGCACGGCTCGCGACACTCGCGGTTCCGCGCCAACGAGGCGTGGCATCACCATCACGGGCACCGGCATAGCTATCACGGCTGAACGGACCGCTCAGAGCACGCCGGCCGCCCCGAGCAGGCCGCCGGCGGCGAGGAGCAGCAGCGGATGCAGCCGCGTGCCGAGCACGGCGGCAGCGACCGCGAGGGTCACGAGCCCGGCCTGCCACGTAGCCGCCGTGCTGGCCGCGAGCAGCGCCGCGGCTGCCGCGACGAGGCCGACCGTCACGGGCGTGATCCCCGCCTGCACCCGGCGTCGCCAAGGCCGGGCACGGAAGCGGTGCCAAGCGCTCGCGCTCGCCCAGGTCAGCACGCTGCTCGGGCCGATCATGGCAAGAGTCGCGACGATGGCCCCGGCGATGCCCGCGACGTATCGGCCGATCAGGGTGCTGATCAGCATGTTGGGGCCGGGCGCCGCCTGCGCGAGGGCGTAGAGCGCGGCGAAATCGCGTGCCGTCATCCAGCCATGCACGTCCACGACTTGCCGCTGCATCTCGGGCAAGGTCGCGTTCACGCCGCCGACGGCGAGGAGCGAGAGCTGTCCGAAGATCAGGGCCAGCCAGACGAGCGGCGTCCTCACGCGCGCTCCTTCGCGATGAGGACGCTGAGCGGCACGAGCACGACCAGCGTCGGCAGCAAGGAGAGCCGCAGGACGGCCAATGCAGCGAATGCGACGGCCGCCACGAGCACCGGGCGAAGCTCGTGCCGGATGGGCCAGGCGATCTTGGCCGCGTTGGCGACGACGAGGCCCGATGCCGCGGCGGCGAGGCCGGTGAAGGCGCCATGCACGACTGGCTGACTGGCGTAGCGACCATAGAGCGCGCCGAGGGCGATCACGATGGCGACGGGCGCTGCGAGCAGCCCGAAGAGGGCCGCGAGCGCGCCGCGGGCACCCTGGAAACGCGCGCCCAGGGCGACGGAGAGGTTCACCACGTTGGGGCCGGGCAGGAATTGGCACAGCGCGAGCAGGTCGTTGAACTCCGGGGGCGAGAGCCAGCGCCGCTGCTCGACGACCATGCGCCGCGCCCAGGGCAGGACACCGCCGAAGCCCAGCAGCCCAACGCCGCAGAATGCCCCTGCCAACTCGGCGCAGCCCGGGGCGATCTCCTCGGTCGCTGCCTTCCCTGCTCCTGTCCCACGCTGCGGCGACATGGCCTTTTCTCCCCCCGGCACGAGCAAGCTAGGCGGAGATGGCGCGGCAGGGGAGCAGCCTGAGGAGGCTTGTCGCTGCGGTGCGACGGGCCGTAACGTCGGTGCATGGCAACGCATCCTTTCCACGCAGCGCGCGAGATGCTGTTCAAGCACCGCGATGACCTGTCAGCCGCGCGCGCCGCCTTCCGCTGGCCCGTGCTCGATCGGTTCAACTGGGCGCTGGATCACTTCGACCTGCTGCCGGGCGATCAGGCAGCCCTGTGGATCGTGGGCGAGGGTGAGGAGCGGCTGACGTTCGCGCAGATGCGGGCGCGGTCGAACCAGGTGGCGAACTGGCTGCGGGCGCGGGGCGTGCGGCGCGGGGACCGGGTGGTGCTGCTGCTCGGCAACGTGCGCCCGCTCTGGGAGGCGACCCTCGCCTGCATGAAGCTCGGGGCGGTGGTGATCCCGGCGGCGACGATGCTGACGGGCGACGACCTACGCGACCGGATCGAGCGCGGGCACGCCCGGCACGCCATCGCGGACGCGTCGCTCGCGCCGCGGTTCGAGGGGCTGGGAGCGGGGTGGACGCGCATCGCAGTCGGCGGGGCGGTCGGAGGGGCGCCTGGCTGGGAGCGGTTCGAGGACGCTTACGAGGCGAGCGAGTATTTCGAGCCGGACGGGGAGACGCTGGCGACCGATCCCCTGCTGCTCTACTTCACGTCGGGAACCACGTCGAAGCCCAAACTCGTCCTGCACAGCCACCAGAGTTATCCAGTGGGCCATCTCTCGACGATGTATTGGCTGGGCTGCCGCCCTGGCGACTTCCACCTCAACATCTCCTCGCCGGGCTGGGCGAAGCACGCCTGGAGCAGCCTGTTCGCACCCTGGAACGCGGGTGCGGCGGTGCTCGCGCTGAACCAGCCGCGGTTCGACGCGAAGGCGCTGCTGAGCGTGCTGGAGCGGTGCCGGGTGACGACGTTCTGCGCGCCGCCGACGGTGTGGCGGATGCTGGTGCAGGAGGATCTTACCCCGGTGAAGGTCGCCCTGCGCGAGGTCCTGGCGGCGGGGGAGCCGCTGAACCCGGAGGTGATCGAGGTGGTGCGCCGGGCATGGGGCCTCACCATCCGGGACGGCTACGGGCAGACGGAGACGACGCTGCAAGTCGGGAACTCGCCGGGGATGGCGCTGACGCCCGGCAGCATGGGGCGGCCGATGCCGGGCTACGAGGTGGCCCTGCTCGATCCGGACGGGGCCGCAGCCGAGGAGGGCGAGATCGCGCTCAGGCTGGGCGACGCCCGTCCCATGGGATTGATGCAGGGCTACGCGGGGGACGACGGCCAAGTGCACCCGGTCGAGGGCGCGTGGTATCGCACCGGGGATGTCGCGAGCCGGAATCCGGATGGCAGCCTCACCTACGTCGGCCGGTCGGACGACGTGTTCAAGTCGTCGGGCTACCGCATCAGCCCGTTCGAGCTGGAGAGCGCGCTGATCGAGCACCCGGCGGTCGCCGAGGCCGCCGTGGTTCCGTCCCCCGACCCGGCGCGGACCGCGCTGCCCAAGGCGTTCATCGTGCTGGCGGAGGGGTGGGCGCCGGACGCCACGACGGCGCGGGCGATCTTCGTGCATCTCAGAGGGCGGCTCGCGCCCTACAAGCGGGTGCGGCGGATCGAGTTCGCGGCGCTCCCTAAGACGATCTCGGGGAAGATACGCCGGGTGGAGCTGCGCCGGACGGAGGCGGCGCGGCGGGCGCAGGGCGCACGGGGAGAGGCAGAGTTCACGGAGGAGGATCTAGGTTGAGCGCGGCACGCGCACGGCAGGCTTGCCGCGAGGCTTCTTCTCGGCTCTGTCCCGTCCACGATCGGCTCGGCGTAATAGGCTTCGAGCACGATCTTCGTACATGCCGCTATAGGCACGGCAAGGATGAGGCCGATGATCCCGAACAGCACTCCCCCGCAGACGAAGGCGAACAGGATCACCACGCGCGGCACATTCACGGCACGCCCCAGGACCATGGGGCCGATGACGTTGTCGATCGAGAGCCGCAGCGCGACGGCGTAGGCGCCGAGAAGGGCGATCGTGGTAAGGGTATGCTCGTCCTGGACGGCAGCCAACCCGACCAGCAGGAAGGAAACGGTCGGGCCGATGGAGGGGATGATCTCCAGGAGCCCAATCGCGATCGAGAGCAGGATCGCATGGGGCAGATGGAAGATCACGCCGTAGCCGATGTAGGCCGCCACGGCGGTGTAGGTCACCACGCACACGATCCCGATCAGGTAGCGCCGCATCATCGGGATGACCTTGGGGAGGAGACTGCGCACGGACTCCCGCCGCTCCGGGGGTATCAGCCAGATCGTGCTGTCGGCGATCTGCGGGCCTGAGACGAGGAAGTAGGGGATGAGCACGAGCAGCAGCACCAGGCCGAGCAGGAACTCGACGCCGAACTCGCCGAGGCGGGCGAACGCGCTGGCGCCGATGATAGTCCTCATGTTGTTCATGGCATCCTTGGCGATCGAGTCAGCGGTCAGGCGTTGACCGCCGATCTCGACGCCGTTCGGGCCGACCACTTCCTTGAGCAGCTTGCGGATCATGTCCGGCCCCTTGGAGGCCAGCTCGGACACGTCGCGGAAGATGGTCTTCGCGAGCCAGTAGAATGCGGCCACGAACACGACGAGCAGCAGGATGTAGAACACCGTCGCGATCAGGCCGCGCCGCAGGCCCAAGCGCCGTTGCAGATACTGGATCAAGGGGTCGAGCACGAAGCCGATGCCGATGGCGAGGATGAAGGGCAGCAGCACGGCGCGGATGGAGAAGAGGATGATCGCGACCACGACCAAGGCCACGAACATGGCCCATCCGCGTGCGCTGGAGCGGTACGGCGTGGCGCCGCTCCCAGGCTTGTCCGGAGGGGGCGCGTCGGCTGTCGTCGCCGGGGAGCTGTCAGGCGGCGTCATGTCGAATCCTCGGAGGGCATGGAACCGATCGGGCAGGTCCGCCCCTTCCAGGTTACGCGCCCGGCGCGGTGCAGCCGGACGCTGCGCCAGGCCAAGGCGGCTGTCATGGTCGTGCCAAGCGGGAACAGCAGGCCGAGTGCCACGGGTGCGCGGAAATAGCGAAGCGTGCCGATCGCTACACCGAGCACCGTCAGCGAGCCGGCCAGCGCGAGGCCGAAGCCGGCCACCGTGAGGTCAGAGGGATACCGCCACGCCGCCATCCCTAGTACCACCGGGAGCAGGGGCACGGCCCAGCCGACGACCAGCGCCGCCGCGGCGACGGCCAGGGTCCGCTGCTTGTCGCCCATGATCTCGACCGCGTTCTTGGAGAAACCCTCCCACAAGGACGGAAGGTCTCGATACATGCGCGTGCGCGCGAGATGCTCCGCGGCGAGCACGCTGAGGCGAAGCCCGGCCCCCTTCACGCGCCGGGCGAGAGCCGTGTCCTCGCAGACTTCGCCGCGCACGGCGGCGTGTCCGCCCACCGCGGCGTAAGCGTCGCGCCGAATCAGGATGAACTGGCCGTTGGCCTCCGCCTCCGGCGAGCTTGGGTCGTTCACGCGGCGTAGATCCTTCGCGCAGGCCACCATGAGCATTCCCGCGGGAACGATGAGCCGCTCCCAGAAGCTCCCCAACTCCTGCAAGGGTCGGAGCGAGAGCATCGCGATGCCCTGGGCCTCCGCCGTCCCGACTGCGTCTCGCAGCAGGTCCGGCGCCGCGCGGACATCCGCATCCATGAAGCACAGCCATTCCGCGGCGCCTGAGCGCAAGGCGCCCTGCCAGCAGGCGTGGGGCTTGCCGAGCCAGCCGTCCGGCAGGCGGCCCGCGCGGTGGAGCTCGACCCGCGATCCCGCGATGGCGGCGTCCTTCACGATCTCTGGCACAATCTCCGCCGTCCCGTCCTGCGAGCCGTCATCCACGACAAGGATGGCATAATTGCTCGGAGGATAGGTCTGCGCGAGCAGCCCGGCGAGGCACGGCCCGATATTGGCTGCCTCATCCCGGACAGGAACGATCACCGCGACGCCCGGCGCATCACTCCCACACGACGCGGCAGCCACGATCTCGGTCGTACCGTGAGCTTGGGACTGTCGAATTACCCGCGCGAGGAGGAAGGCTACGAGCCCGAACCAGGCTGCGCCAGCAAGGAGCGCTCCCACTCAGGCCGGCTCGCGCACGGACGAGCCGAAGCACGCCCGATCGCCAGGCCGCCCATACCGGCTGAGAAGGGTCGTGCGCGATATCCAGAGGTCTCGGCGTCCCCGGAAAAATCGTTGCTGATGCAGGGTCGCTGGGTTGAAGGCCCGGGCGAAGCCCCAGAGCAGGAAGTCCTCGCCGAGGGCGTGAGCACGCCGGAGGCCGGAAACTTCCGCCGGGATGACCTCGAACCCGAAGGCTTCGGCAACGCGCCGCATCTGACCCGCGCGCAGTGCGCCGGAGAAGGTCGCACCGCCTCGGATCGCTTGCACGTCTCGCCACAGAGGGTCGCATTCGACATGCTCGGCCAGCGTCGAGAGCGACATCTTGAGCCGGAGACGGATGGTTTTCGCCCAATGGAGATCGGGTCCTCCCTGGGGGAAGCGGGGCATATGCTCATTCCAGAAGTGGAGCACGCCAACGGGTTCCCCAGCCTGCAGCCGTGTCCCGTCGGCGAGCTCGACCGAGGATCGGGCGCGGTCGAGGCTCACGCGCAGCACGCATTGCGGGTCGGCGGTGAACTCATAGACGCCGTTGCAGCGCCGCAGGACGATGTCGAAGCGGCCGATCAGCGCCGCCCAGGTCTCGTCGCGCCATGTGCCCCGATCCAGGTCCTGCACGGCATCATCGGACCATGTGGGCCGGCTCCTGCCCATTCCGACCGCCGTCCAGCGTCCTAAGAGGCTCTGCATCGGGATCAGCGTACCACGCCATGCACTGCGCGACACGGCTGCACGGGGATGACCAGCCATGATGCTCCCCTCGGCGAATGAACATTCCGAGAGCAGCGCCGCGCAAGCATCCGTTGAGGAAAGCTACGCAAAGTCCGGAGATGCATCGGCGTCGAACCTCCTCCTGGCGGACTCCGCGGCACCGAGCCGCAGCAACTATCGCAGGACTACTACCTACGGCCACATTGCTGCCGTAACGCAGATTAGGTGGGCTGGTTCTGAAATCGCTCGACGGTGCCCCCGGCTTAATGGTGAGAATCGCATCGCAGGGTGGCCGCGCAGAGGCGCGACACGAGTTCCCATCCGATGCCGCGGCGGCTACCACGGCGCTATCACGGCACCATGGACGGAACCGATCACGGAGATGAAAGCATGACCGACATCTACGTGGATGGCGATGCCTGCCCGGTGCGCGAGGAGATCTATCGCGTAGCCGACCGTCTCGGCTTGCCTGTCTTCGTTGTCTCCAACGGCTCCCGCCCGATCCGTCCGCCGGGCCGGGCGAACGTGCGCATGATCCTCGTCGGCGAAGGCGCAGACGCGGCCGATGACTGGATCGCCGAGCGCATCACGGCCGCGGATGTGTGCGTCACCGCCGATATCCCGCTTGCGGCCCGCTGTCTCGCCCGCGGCGCCCGCGCCGTCTCGCCCGTGGGCAAGCACTGGACGGGGGACAACATCGGCCAGGCGCTTGCCGGCCGCGAAGTCGCCCGTCACCTGCGCGAGACCGGCGTCAACACCGCTGGTCCGGCGCCGCTGACCCAGGCCGACCGTTCCCGCTTCCTCGGCGCGCTGGACGCGGCCGTGCAGGCCGCGCGCCGGACTGCGTGAGGTTGGCTCAGTCTCGCACAACCAGGCTGCTCCGAAGACGCTTAGCCTCATGGTCGTCGCCTGCGCGGCACATCGGGGAGGGGTTGCATCATGCAAGCATTCATCTGCACGACCTGCGGGACTCAGTTCCAGCCATCCGAGCGGCCGCCCGAGACTTGCACCATCTGCACCGAGGAACGGCAGTTCGTGAACCCCAACGGGCAGGCCTGGACGACGCTTGACGCCCTCCGCCGCAGCCATTTCACGACATCGCGCGAGGAGGAGCCGGGCCTGATCGGCTTCGGCACGTCCCCGAAATTCGGCATCGGCCAGCGCGCGCTCCTGCTGCGCACGCCCTCCGGCAATGTGCTGTGGGACTGCATTTCCCTGCTCGATCACGCGACGGTGGAGATGGTCCGAGGGATCGGGGGCCTTGCCGGCATCGCGATTTCCCACCCCCACTACTACACGACCATGGTGGAGTGGGCGCACGCCTTCGGCTGCCCGGTGCACCTGCACGCGGCGGACCGGCAGTGGGTGATGCGCGACGACCCGGCCCTGCGCTTCTGGGAGGGTGACACGAACCCGTTACTGCCCAGCGCGACGCTCGTCCGCCTCGGCGGGCACTTCGCCGGCGGGACGGTCCTGCATTGGCGCGAGGGGGCGGGCGGCAAGGGCGTGCTGCTCAGCGGCGATATCGCGCAGGTCACGCCGGACAAGATGGTCAGCTTCATGTGGAGCTATCCGGACTTCCTCCCGCTGCCCGCGGGCCTGGTGCGGCAGATCGCGGACCGCGTGGCGGCCTACGAGTTCGACCGGATCTACGGCGCGTTCTGGGAGAGCGTCGTCCCCACGGACGGAAGCGCGGTGGTCGCGCGGTCGGCGGCGCGCTACGTGAGATTGCTGGAGACCCCCGGCCAGCCGTGAGGAGCAAGGCGGTCCTCAAGCCACTGTGTTCGTGGCCTTCCGCCCCGCGACCAGCGCGTCCAGCCCATCCAGGACCAGGAATCCCATCGCGTCCCGCGTCTCGACCGTGTTGCTGCCGAGATGCGGCAGCAGCACCACGTTCTCCAGCCCGAGATACCCCGGATCGAGCCTCGGTTCCCCGTTATAGACGTCCAACCCCGCCGCCGCGATGTGCCTCGACCGCAGCGCCTCGATCAGCGCCGCGTCGTCCACCAGCGTGCCGCGGGCGGCGTTGGCGACGACCGCGCCGCGCGGGAGCATCGCGATGCGCTCCCGGTTCAGCCAGGCGCGCGTCCCTTCGCCGCCCGGCGCGTTGAGGGAGAGCACGTCGCACGCCGCCAGGAAGGATTCGTCGTCGGCATGGTAGGTCGCCGCGCCTTCCAGGTCGGGCGGCAAGGGCGCCACGTCGCGGTAGTGGATCTGCATCCCGATCCCGCGCGCGAGACGGGCCAGCTCGCGGCCGATGCGGCCCATGCCGAAGATGCCGAGGCGCTTGCCTGCAACCCCCGTGCCCAGGAGCTGCGTTGGTGCCCAGCCTGTCCAGCGCCCGGCGCGCACCAGCCGCTCCCCCTCCCCTGCCCGGCGCGCGGCCATGAGGATCAGCAGCAGCGCGCACTCCGCCGTGGCGAGCGAGAGCACGTCAGGCGTGTGGACGACGGGGAGGCCTCGCTCGCGGCAGGCGTCCAGCGCGATGTGGTCGTGGCCTACGCTGAACGTGCCGAGCGCCTGCACGCTCGCGGGGAGACGGCGGATGGTGTCGGCATCGAGCCGCTCCGCCGGGCAGCAGAGGACGGCGGCGCAGCCTTCCGCGAGCGCCGGGATATCCTCGCCGCGGACGGGATGGTCGTCCGCGTTCAGGCGCGCGTCCCAGTCGCGCGTGGCGCGGGCCTCGACGGCCTCGGGCAGGCGGCGGGTGACGAGCAGGCCGGGCTTGGGCATCACCTCAGCTCCAGAGCGCGTCTATCGCCGGGCGGCCGGCGAGGACTGCGGCGATGTTGTCGAGCGCGCGGAAACCCATGGCGTTGCGGGTCTCCGTCGTGGCGCTCCCCATGTGCGGGCTGAGGAACACGTTGGGCAGCTCCGCAAGCCGTGTGTCGAAGTCCGGCTCCCGGCGGAACACGTCGAGTCCCGCGGCGAAGAGGTGGTCCGAGCGCAACGCCTCGATGAGCGCGTCCTCGTCCACCAGCGTGCCGCGGGCGGCGTTCACCAGGACGCTGCCACGCGGCATCAGCGCGATGGTCTTCGCGTTCATCAGGCGGTCGGTCGCGGCGCCGCCCGGCGCGTGCAGGGTGACGATCTGGCAGCGGGGCAGCATCTCGCGCAGCGAGGGCACGAACTCGGCGCCCTCCTCCATCTCGGGATCCGCACGCCGCATGTCGGTGTAGAGGACGGGCATGTTGAAGCCCCGCGCGCGCCGGGCGACGGCGCGGCCGATGCGCCCCATACCGACGATGCCGAGCGTCTTGCCGCTCACGCGCATCCCCAGCATGTCGCGCATCCCGAAGCTGCGGCGCCATCCGGCGCGCATGATCTCGGTGTGCTCCCAGCCGCGGCGGCAGGCGTTGAGGATGAGCATGAAGGCGAGGTCGGCCGTGCAGTCGGTCAGCACGTCGGGCGTGTTGGTGACGACGAGGCCGCGCTCGCGGGCGGCTTCCACGTCGATGTGGTCGAAGCCCACGGAGCAGGTCGAGGCGACCTTCACGGTCTCGGGCAGGCGGGCGATGAGGTCGCGGTCCAGCTTGAGGTTGCTGCTGAAGAACAGCGCCTCGGCCAGGTGCCGGGCGAGCATGGCCACGACCTCGTCCGGCGTGCGGTCGCGATCCTCGCTGAGCACGGCGTCGAACTCGGTCCGGGCGCGCTCGGTCACGGCGTCGGGAACAGGGCGCGCGACGACGAGGCGGTGCTTGGGCATGGGCATTCCTCCCTGGGTTGCACCATGCCCGGCCTTGCCGCGGGGCGGAAGGGGCGGCACCCTCCGAGCGCCATGCAGCCGAAGCTCGCCGCCGACATCGGAGGAACGTTCACGGACCTCGCCCTGGAGCGCGGCGGCGAGCGGTTCACGGCGAAGGTGCTGACGACCCAGGCAGCGCCGGAACGGGGCGTGCTGGAGGGCGTCGCGCTGATCCTGCGCCGGGCGGGGATCGAGGCGGCGGAGGTGGGGCTTCTCGTCCACGGGACGACGCTCGCGACGAATGTCATCATCGAGCGCAAGGGGGCGAAGGCGGCGCTGCTCACGACGGAAGGGTTCCGCGACGTGCTCGCGCTCGGCAACGAGAGCCGATACGACCAGTATGACCTCGGCATCCGCCTGCCCGAGCCGCTGGTGCCGCGCTACCTGCGGCTGCCGGTGCCGGAGCGGTTGGACAACGAGGGCGGCGTGTTGCTGCCGCTCGACGAGGGCGCGGTGCGGGCGGCGGCGGCGATCCTGCGCGCCGAGAAGGTCGAGAGCGTCGCGGTCGGGTTCCTGCACTCCTTCCGCAATGGGGCGCATGAGCGCCGGGCGCGCGACATCCTCGCCGACGACGATGCCCGGCATCCCCGTCTCGCTCTCCTGCGAGGTGTCGCCTGAGATGCGCGAGTGGGAGCGGTTCTCGACGACGGCGGCGAACGCCTACGTGCAGCCGCTCATGGCGGGCTACCTGCGGCGGCTCGAAGAGGGGCTGCGCGCCATGGGCCTGGCCTGCCCCGTGCTGCTCATGCTCTCCGGTGGGGGCCTCACGACGGTCGAGACGGCGTGCCGCTTCCCGATCCGGCTCGTGGAGAGCGGGCCTGCGGGCGGCGCGATCTTCGCGGCTTGGGTGGCACGGGGGGCGGGGCTGGACCAGGTGCTCTCCTTCGACATGGGCGGCACCACGGCGAAGATCTGCCTCATAGACGGCGGGCAGCCGCAGACGGCGCGCAATTTCGAGGTGGCGCGGATCGGGCGGTTTCAGAAGGGGTCGGGGCTGCCGCTCCGCATCCCGGTGATCGAGATGGTGGAGATCGGGGCGGGCGGCGGCAGTCTCGCGGGCGTGGACGCGCTCGGGCGCATCCAGGTGGGGCCGGAGAGCGCAGGGGCGGAGCCGGGGCCGGCCTGCTACGGGCGGGGCGGGACCTGCCCGGCGGTCACGGACGCGAACCTGCTGCTCGGGCGCTACGACGCGGCACGGTTCGCGGGCGGCGCGCTCGCGCTCGATGAGGAAGCGGCGCGGACCGCGCTCGCAGAGCACGTCGGCGGGAGGCTCGGACTGGATGCGGGGATGGCGGCGCTCGGCGTTGTCGAGATGGTGGACGAGACGATGGCGAACGCGGCGCGCGTTCACGCGGTCGAGAGCGGCAAGACCTACGCGGGCCGGACGATGATCGCGTTCGGCGGGGGCGGGCCGGTCCATGCGTGCCGGGTCGCGGAGAAGGTGGGCATCCGGCGCGTGCTCGTGCCGCCCGGCGCGGGAGTGGGGAGCGCCATCGGGTTCCTGCGGGCGCCGGTCGGCTACGAGGTGGTGCGCAGCCTCTACGGGCGGCTCGGGAGCTTCGACGTTGCGCCCGTGAACGCGTTGCTCATGGATATGGAGGCGGAGGCGCTCGCTGTTGTCGAGAAGGGCGGCGCCGGGCAGCCGACGCGGCAGGTGCGGACGGCGCTGATGCGCTACGTCGGCCAGGGGCACGAGATCCCGGTGTCCCTCCCCTCCGGGATGCTGGACGAGACGGCGGCGTCCCTGCTCAAGGCGGCGTTCGACCAGGCGTACGCCGGGTTCTATGCCCGCCCGGTGCCGGGGTCGGACGTGGAGGTGCTGGGCTACACGGTGCTGGTCGAGACCCTGGCGGGCGCAGCGCCGCCTGCTATCCTGCCCGGCCCGCCTGCCTCCGAGGCGCACGCCGACGGTGTGCGCGACGTGCGCGACACGGCGACCGGCGTGGTCGGGCGCTGGGGCCTATACTGGCGCGGGGCACTGGTGCCGGGTGCGACAGTGCTGGGTCCGGCGATCATCGCGGAGGACGAGACGAGCACGCTCGTGGGGCCGGGCTGGCGGGCCAGCCTGGACGGACGGGGCTTCCTGGAACTGGTGCGGGAGGATGGATGATGGGCGGCGAGCGGGGTGCGCTGCAGGACATCCAGCGGCAGGTGATGTGGAACCGGCTCATCGCGGTCGTCGAGGAGCAGGCGCAGACCATGATCCGCACCGCGTTCAGCACGACGGTGCGGGAGGCGGGCGACTTGTCCGCGGGCATCTTCGACCTGCGCGGGCGGATGCTGGCGCAGGCCGTGACCGGGACGCCGGGCCACGTCAACAGCATGATGGAGAGCGTCGGCCACTTCCTGCGCAAGATCCCGGCCGAGGCCCTGCGGCCCGGCGACCATCTCATCACCAACGACCCGTGGCTGGGAACGGGGCACCTGCACGACCTCACCGTGGTCAGCCCGGCGTTCCGGCGCGGCACGCTCGTGGGTTTGTTCGCGAACACGGCGCACGTCATTGACGTGGGCGGGCTTGGGTTGGGGCCGGAAGGGCGGAGCGTGTTCGAGGAAGGGCTCTATATCCCCATCCTCAAGTGCTTCGAGGCGGGGCGGCCGAACGAGACGTTCTTCGAGTTCATGCGCGCCGGGTCGCGGCTGCCGGTCGAGTTGGAGGGGGACATCTACTCGCTGTGCGCCTGCAATGACGCGGGCGCGCGGCGGCTCGTCGAGATGATGGACGAGTTCGGGCTGGAGGGCATCGAGGGCCTGGCCGAGAGCATCTTCGAGAGCAGCCGCCGGGCGACGCTCGCCGAGATCGCGAAGCTGTCGCCTGGCGAGTTCGCGGCGGAGATACGCTCGGACGGCTACGAGGCGCCGGTGACGCTGCGGGCACGGATGCGGATCGAGCGGGACGGGATCGCGGTGGATTTCGCGGGCACGTCGGGCCTCTCGGGGCGGGGCATCAACGTGCCGGCCGCCTACACGCGGGCCTACGCCTGCTTCGGGATCAAGTGCGTCGTCGCGCCCGGCATCCCGAACAACACGGCGAGCCTGGAGCCGTTCCGGATGAGCATCCCGGAGGGGTGCATCCTCAACGCGCCGCGGCCCTACCCCGTCGCCGTGCGGCACGTGATCGGGCATCTGCTGCCGGATCTGATGATGGGCTGCCTCGCGCAGTGCGTGCCGGAGCGGGTCGTGGCGGAGGGGTCGTCCTGCTTGTGGAACCCGCCGCTGCGGGGCGGCGGCTTAGTGAGCGGGCAGGACACGAGCCTCCCCGACTTCGAGGTGGTCACGTTCAACAGCGGCGGCACGGGCGCGCGGCCGGATGCGGACGGGATGGACGGCACGGCGTTCCCGAGCGGGGTGCGGACGATGCCGGTGGAGGCGACGGAGAACGTCGCGCCCGTGGTGTTCTGGCGCAAGGAGCTGCGGCCGGACAGCGGGGGCGCCGGGCGGCAGCGGGGCGGGATGGGGCAGGTCATCGAGATCGGGACGAAGGGCGAGCAGGAGTTCGCCGTGAACGCGATCTTCGACCGCGTGGGGAACGCGCCACGGGGACGTGACGGCGGGCAGGATGGGGCGGCGGGTGCGGTGCTGCTCAAGAGCGGGGCGAAGCTGCGGACGAAGGGGTATCAGGTGATCCCGGCGGGGGATCGGCTCGTGCTGCTGCTGCCGGGTGGCGGAGGGATGGGCGACCCGGCGGAGCGTGATGCCGGGGCGGTGGCGCGGGATGTTCGCGATGGGCTGGTCACGCGCGGCCGTGCGTGACCCATCGGCAACAGACTACCTAAAATCCTTGATAGTCACAGTTCCGGGATTATCACATGCAGCTACACGCGCGATGATCACGCCGCTCGGGATATCCAAGTCCCGCCACCTCCTCCATGAAGGCCCAGCATGACTCCCCGCCAAAACTCCTCCGCAGTCTTCGCCGCCCTTCTCCTCGTCGGCGCGACGGCCGGTGCCGCAAGCGCCGCGACCCGGCACCACGCCCACCACATGCAAGCCATGAACCACAGTCATTCGGGCCATATGCACGCGACCTCCGTCGCGAGCCGCAGTGGACGCTCGCAGGACAACATGGCCGACCGATTGAACGCGCAGAGCCTGCAGCGCTCCCGCGCTGACTCGATGCAGGCTCCCGCTCAGCCCATGATGGGCCAACCCTCGATGGGCGAGGCGCCTGGCACGGCGCAGTAGCGCACGTCCCAAGGGAGCGGGGCTTCTCCGGCCGGAACCGCTCTGCGCGGGTCCGGCTTCGGGAGACACGACGCTCTTTCCGATTGGCAATCTATCTCTGGTGGCCGGGCTGGACAGAGGCGGTCGAGCAAGCGAGGGTCCGGCCTCTGCCGGAGCCATCGCTATGCTGTTCGACTTCGCCGACCTCTCCACCAAGGATCGCTACAAGCTGATGGTCTCGACCATCGTGCCCCGCCCGATTGCCTGGGTCGTGACGCAGGGCCGGGACGGGCGGCGGAACGCGGCGGCGTTCTCGTTCTTCAACGCCTTCGGCGACGAGCCGCCCGTGGTTTGCATCGGGGTCGGCCGGCGGTCGTCGGGCGACAAGAAGGATACGGCGGCGAACATCCACGAGACGGGGCAGTTCGTGGTGAACCTCGTCAGCGCGGAAGCGGCGGAGGCGATGAACGTGACCGCCATCGAGTTCGGCCCCGAGGTGGACGAGATCTCGGAGGCCGGGCTGACGGCGGTGCCGTCCGTGAAGGTGGCGCCGCCGCGGCTCGCGGAGAGCCCGGTGGCGATGGAGTGCGAGCGGCTGGTCATCCTCGACCTGGACCCGAGCTGGTCGCTGATCGTGGGCCGGGTGCTCGCGATGCACGTGCGCGACGATGCCGTGATGGACGCGGCGAAGTGTTACATCGACACGGCGAAGCTGGACCTGATCGGGCGGATGCACGGCCGCGGGCTGTATGCGCGGACGCGCGACTTGTTCGATATGCCGCGGATTCCGGTCAAGGAGTGGAAGCGCGCGGCGGAGTAGGGGGGCGCTTCGTGTCGTGGATTTAACAGTATCGAGGATGACCGGCCCGGCCTCTCAGCGTCGCGGCGGGCCGGTGCGGGTCGGGGGGCGCGGGGGTGGTGGGGGCGAAGGGGCGCGGCAGCACGGGCGGGAGCTGGGCGAGGCTGGGCTGCGCCGTCCTGGGCTGGGCTGGCGCGGGCGTAGAGCTCGCCCAGGTCCTGCGGGCGTGCGGCGCTTCCAGGGGTGGGTGCCGGGCAGGGCGGCGAGGCCGAGGTCGCGGCGGATCAGGGCGATGATGCTCGGCAATGGGCAGGTTGGTCGAGGTCGTCGTCGAGTCGTGGTCGTCCAGGCGCTCGAGAACTCGGCCTGCAGCGCCTCGGCGTCGGCGCCGTCGGTGTTGCGCTGGATGCAGTCCTCGACCGCGCGGATGACCTGCTTGCGGGCGAGGCGGCGGCGCCGGCGGCCTGCTCGGCGGCGCGCTCGGCTGGGCGGGGCGGGGCGGGGTCGGAGAGCTTGCGGGCGAGGGCGATGGTGCGGCGGAGGGTGCGGGCGATGCGGTCGAAGGCGATGGTGGGGTCGGGGGGGCCGGGTGGCGCGCGGGCGGTGTGTGTCTCTGGGGCGGCCTGGCGGTGGAGGGCGCGGGCGAGGTCGGTGCCGATCTCGATCAGCTCGTGCAGGACCTGGCGGTAGTACCTGGGCGTCCTCGTCGCGCTGGCTCGCCGGGTGGGGCTTGCGTCTGGCCGGGTCGGGACGGGAGGGCGTGGGGGACATCGGGGAGGAGATAGGGGGTTTCTCGCGCGCGGGGTCAAGGGGCGAGTGGCTCGCGTAATGAGAGGTGCGCCGGTCGTGGTCCGGAGGCGATGTTGTGCGAGCGGCTGGTCATCCTCGACCTGCGCCCGAGCTGGTCGCTGATCGTCGGTAAGGTTCTCGCGATGCACGTGCGAGACGATGCCGTGATGGACCCGGCGAAGCTGGACGTGATCGGGCGGATGCACGGCCGAGGGCTGTATGCGCGGACGCGGGATCTGTTCGACATGCCGCGCATCCCTGTCCAGGACTGAACGCGCGCCGCGGAGTAAAAGTGCGTTTCCTGCCTTGCCAGCGCTGTTGCGGTACCGCTCTCAGGTTGGAAGCGGCTACAGATGATTTTCGGCCGTAACATCCGCCCTGCACGCGATGCAGAGATAGCAGCTTTCGCGGCTTAAGAACCTCACCGTCCGGGTTTCGGCCGTCCGCGGCAGCTAGATCGGATAGGCGTGGTATGAAGTCGAAAGCGGGACGCGGCACGCCGGCCAGGTCGTCTGTCAGTGCTGGCGAATTGGGATGCCATTCACTCCGCTGCGTGACGCGCTTCAAGTCAGGTGCAGCGTAGATGTAACGCTCGTCGTATCGGAGGTAAATCGCCTGAAAGAACTGCTCGATGCGGAGCGGGCTGTCCGGTGGCGGGAAGTCGGGCAAGATATATCCAGGTGTCGCCGAGTTGGACTCAACCAGGGCCAGTGACACCGCTTCATAGCGGCTCACGTCGTCGCGGATGCCGCGCCGCCCGGTCAGCTCGCGAAGCGCGTTGTGGTACCCGATAACCGATTCTACCATCTCGCCGCCGCGTTGGATTGCGATGTCGTTGGCCTGCAGCTGGCGAGACGGGGAGGCGGTCTCGGGCGCGACCTCGCCGACCGCGCTTTCCTCGAAGCGATTGGCCCGGATCACCGACAGGAAGCCGCACACCATAGCGGGATAGGTAATGTGCAAGTTCGTGCAGTCTCCGACCGCTTCCTCCATGCGGTTGGTCAAATTGCGAAACGCGCCAATGGTGCCCTTGCACGACACAGCCACGACTGGTCCAAGCGACGGCTTCGTGATCACGACATCGACGTTCTTCGTCTTCAGACCGCCGAGGATGGTGCTCTCTGAACCTGTTGCCTTGTCAGGGCTAAACACGAGGTGGCGCTCGCCTCACGAATCCCCTCATTTATCTGAGCGGGCTATAGGCCCGAATTCGCAGGCGCTCCGTAGAACCTTCGTGGTAGCGAGGGATGGGTTTGGAGCATGGTCAAGGCGGAGCATGTGCGCGAGCGTCTGGGGGAGGTTCGCGGGTTTATTGGCGGTCTGTATGGGCCTGACCTTCACGCCAAGCGGGTTGATGCGCTGGCGGGCGCGACGCTTGGGGTGATGGCGGGCGCCTCGTTGGCGGTGGCCATGATCGGCCAGGCGCTGGCGCAGGCGCGGGGGCTGGTGACCAAGCATGCGGTCAAGCAGGTGGACCGGCTGATGAGCAACGGCGGGCATCGACGTGTGGGACAGCTTCGCCCGCTGGGTGCCGCAGCAGATCGGCGCGCAGCGGGACATCCTGGTGGCGATGGACTGGACCGATTTCGACCATGACGGCCAATCGACCCTGGTGCTGAGCCTGGTGACGGGCCACGGCCGGGCGGCACCGCTGATCTGGCTGACCGTCTGGAAGGAGGAGATCGCGACCCGGCGCAACGACTACGAGGACGCCTGCCTGCGCCGCCTGGCCGAGACGATGCCGCCGGGCTGCCGGGTGACAATCCTGGCCGACCGCGGCTTCGGCGACCAGAAGCTGTTCGCGTTTCTTGGCGAGCTGGGCTTCGGCTACGTCATCCGCTTCCGCGGCAACATCCGCGTCACCGACGCCAATGGCGAGACCAGGCCGGCGGCCGAGTGGGTGGGCAAGGGTGGCCGCGCCCGCAAGCTGCGCGATGCCAGGGTCACGGCGCAGGGGCGGCAGGTGGGTGCGGTGGTCTGCGTGCACGCCAAGGGGATGAAGGAACCCTGGTGCCTGGCCGCGAGCGACAGGGAGGCGACGGCGGCCGTGCTGGTCAACCACTACTGCCCGTCGCTGGACCATCGAGCCGCAGTTCCGCGACACCAAGGACCTGCGCTTCGGCATGGGGCTGTCCTCCACCCGCATCGGCGAACCGATGCGGCGCGACCGGCTGCTGCTGGTCAGCGCATTCGCCATGGCGCTGCTGACATTGCTTGGCGCGGTCGGCGAGAGCCTCGGCATGGACCGGCTGCTCAAGTCCAACACCAGCAAGACCCGCAGCCATTCGCTGTTCCGCCAAGGCTGCATGCTCTACGAACTGATCCCCAACATGCCCGAGCACCGGCTTGCGCCGCTCATCGCAGCGTTCGCCAAAGCCGTCTCACAGGCCAGCGCGTTCAGCGGGTTGTTTGCTTAAGCGGAATGAGGGGATGATTGAGGGTGCCGCGTTTCACGATGTCGAAGGGCGGATGCGGGTTGATCTCCGACGGGTCGAACCCGCCCTCAACAACAAGGCGACACGCCACATACCAATGGAGCGGCTTGATGTGCTGTTGGCTCTGCGTCGGCCCGGTATAGGACGCGAAATGCTCGAGGGCGTCGTGTCTGCTGATCCATTGGCAGACCCGCATCCCATCGCCCGGCTCAAGCGGCATAGTGCCGCCAGGTCTGAAGCGCAGCAATCCCGCTCTCGATAAGATGGAGCGGAACGCTTTCCAAGTCGGCAGCGCTGGGAAGAAGAATGCGTCCTGCTTCCCGTGGTTCCAGCTTGAGCATTCCCCCTCCGAGGGGATGACCTTCTAGCTCGCTGCTGAGCTGGAACAGCGGCGAGTCTTGCACCTTCAGCAGGTCATCAAGCGCGGCGCGATGCTTGAGCTGCACGGCATGGACCGAGTTCGTGCAGGTCGCGCCTGCGGCGTTGCGAACCAGCCCAACTTGGCGGCCGGACATATAAGTCAGGAAGAAGTCGGGGATGCGGAACGTTGGCGCGAAGATACACGGCTCGCGCATCCTGCACTTATATGACTGGCTCGCCTCCTTACCCTCCAAAGTAGCGAGGTATCGCTTCACGCCATCGGCCAGCGAGCCCGTCTTCGCAAGCTTCAGTAGGAGCACCGGCTCATCGTCCTGGCGCCAAGCTTCGATGTCGGACATGGTGAGCTGTGCTTCGGGCAGGGCCCGTCCATTACGCACCGTGGCGTGCAGGAGAGCATCCGGTATGCCCCAGCGATCTGCTTGTGACGGCCGCAGGTGAAAGAAGTCGTTCGCCCCTGTGATACGAATTCCGGATGATCAATTCGGCTGGACCGGCTTGGGCCACCAGTGAAAGCTGGTGTGTGGGCGTATGGTGGTGGCCTCGAGGCGGCGGCAGCGCTCGGCAACGACGGCATCGAGGTCATCCAGGGTGGCGAAGTGCCGGTTGACGACCGGCTCGTCCACCAGCGGCCACAGCCGCTCGGCGGGCTGAAGCTCCGGGCTATACGGCGGCAGGAACACCAGCGTGATCCCGTCCGGCACGGCCAGGCCCTTGGGGCCGTGCCAGCCGGCGTTGTCCAGCACGAGGACGATATGGCGCTCGCGCCCCGCCCCTGTCTGCTGCGCGAAGCTGGCCAGCAGCGCCTCGAAGAACGGCTTGCTCAGGCCATTGGACAGGAACCAGACCGCCTCGCCGCTGGTCGGCTGCACGAAGGCCGTGACATGCAGCCACTTGTAGCGGTGATGGCCGAGATGCGACAGGGCCGCTCGCCGATGGGCGCCCACACGCGGCGGCGGATCGGCTTCAGACCGAGGCGGTGCTCGTCCTCGGCCCAGACTCGACCGGGACGGGGTGCGCCGGCCGCTCGGCCAAGGCCTCCAGCACGGCCGCGGTCAGCACGCTACCTGTGCGCCCGTTGTGCTGCCGCTGGTCGCCCAGGGCGTCAGGACCGTATTCGTTGTAGCGCGCGGCCAGCTTCTCCACCCACCGCGGGCGCGAACGCGAGCACGCCTGCCACCTCCAGCACGCTGCGCCCCTGTGCCAGCAGCCAGATCGCCTGCGTGTGCCGCGCCTCGGTCGCGTCCTGCGCGGTCCGGTAGCGCTGCTCCAGCTCCGCTACGGACAGGTGCTCGATGATCCGCGTCATGGTCCTGCTCCCGTGCCAGAGGGTCACGAGCTTACCCCCAATCAGGCGTCTCGATCATCCGGAATTCGTATGACATAGCCGATCCCGACCGAAGCTAAATCTGCCAGACGGCGGCTTCTCGGCCGCGCAGCTAGGTCCTGATAGAGATCACGGACCGGGGGAGTCATCAGGAAGGGACGCAGCCTGCGGTTCCACATGTGGCGCCAGTCACTGACTGGGATTAGCACATCTGGCCGCGGGGGCATGTCCCGGTAGGTGAAGCGGTCCAGGGCGGTGAAGCCGATATCAGCTGTGTTGCCGCCGTGTCCCTCCGCGTAGAGCAGCCAGCAGTCTTCAGCCAGGTCGGGAAAGAGCTTCTCACGTATTGCGACCACCTGCACCTTGGCAAATCGGCCGACCAGGTATTCCAGCAGGGGCGCGCTGTATGGAGCGTGGCCGATCTCAGCCGGCACGACGAAAGCCATGCGCCCGCCCTTCTTCAGCAGACTGGCCGTCGCGACGAGAAACGGGGCCCACGACGAACTCAGGCCGCTAAAGTCTGCCCCGAGCCGGGCACACAGCGCCTGTGCACGCTGCCGCATCTCGCCTTTGAACGTCTGGTAGCGGATGAAAGGCGGGTTGCCTGCGGCGCACTCAAATCGCTCCGAAGTGTGCTCGGCCCAGATGAAGAAGTCACCTTCATGGACCAGGGCGGCTGGGGCTTGCTGGGTCGCTTCCGCCGCGCTCCGGGGGTTCTGCTCGATCCCAACGCTGCGAGCGTGCAGAGCAAGGAGGTATCCGGACCCGCACGACGGGTCGAGAAGGCGGTCGTTCTCATCGGCGACAGCCCAGCTCACCAAGGCGCGGGCGACCAGGTCAGGCGTAAAGTAAGCCCCGCTCGCCTTCGGAGCGTCTGGGGCGAAACCGTCGAGGTCGATGGCGGCGTGCGTCACTCCTAAAGGGTCCGGGTCATCAGTTCCATCGATTCGCGGCACACTATCACGGTAGGTCCCGTCGCGCGACAAACAATATCAAGGCACACCCGGAGCCGTCTGGCGACTACGTCAACTAATCGGATCGCCGTTCTTCGAACCACTGACCCGAAATTCGGCCGGCAGCTTCCGGCCAGAACAGGAACTTCGGCCGGCAGCGGCATAGGTCCGAAGGTGTCGAGAGTGGACATCCAACAGAGCCACCGACATCACACCTCCGGCAACACGCCGGTGGCATCTATATGCCGCAGCAGCGTCTCCAGCCGATCGGCCTCTGCCGCAGGCTTATCGCGGCGGATGCGCGCGACGCGGGGGAAGCGCATCGCGACGCCGGATTTGTGCCGGGTGCTGCGCTGGGCGGCGTCGAAGGCGATCTCCAGGACTAGGCCGCGCTCCACCTCGCGCACCGGGCCGAAGCGGGCCGTGGTGTGATTGCGTATCCAGCGGTCGAGCCAGACCAGCTCCTCGTCGGTGAAGCCGGAATAGGCCTTGCCCACGGGGACCAGCTCGCCGTCGTCGCGCCAGAGGCCGAAGGTGTAGTCGCTGTAGAAGCTGCTGCGCTTGCCGTGGCCGCGCTGGGCATACATCACGACGGCGTCCACCGTGAGCGGGTCGCGCTTCCACTTCCACCACTGGCCCTTGGGGCGGCCCGGCACGTAGGGGCTGTCGCGGCGCTTGAGCATCAGGCCCTCGATGCTGGCGGCGCGGGCGCCCTCGCGGATCTGGGCGAGGTCGTCCAGGGTGGCGAAGGGGATCAGCTCGGAGAGGTCCATGCGCGCCGGGCGCTGGGCAGCGAACCAGGATTCGAGGCGGGCGCGGCGGGCGTCGAAGGGGAGGCCGCGCAGGTCGGCGGCGCCGTCGAATAGGATGTCGTAGAGGCGGACGCTGACGGGGAACTCGGCCAGCATCTTGGGGCCGGGCTTCTTGCGGTTGAGGCGTTGCTGCAGGTCCGGAGAAGGGTGCCACCGTATTCCCGTTTGGGCCGTCGCGGATCACGAGCAGCTCGCCGTCGAGGACGGCGTGGAAGTCCATGGCCTCAAGGATCTCCGGGAAGGCGCCGGAGACGTCGTCGGCGCCGCGGGAGAAGATGCGTTTTCCGCCCGGCACGGCGACGAGCTGGACGCGGATGCCGTCCCATTTCCACTCGGCGCGGAATTGCGCAGGGTCGAGTGCTGCGAGGTCGGGGGCTTCGAGGGGTTGCGCGAGCATGGGCGGGCGGAAGACGGGGGCACCGGCCGGGTCGGGGCGGTCCGCTTCGCCCGCGAGCCAGGCGAAGAGGGGACGGTAGGGCGGGACGAGGCCGTGCCAGACTTCCTCGATGTCGTCGGGCTGGACGCGCCCGCCGGCCAGCTCCGCGAGGGCGATCTTGGCGAGCCGGGCGGAGGCGCCGACGCGGAGCGCGCCCGTGATGAGCTTGAGCAGGGCGTAGCGGGCGGAAGCGTTGGACGCGTCGAGCCAGCCGGCGAGGATGGGGGGAAGCTCGGCTTTGGGCGTGGAGAGGAGCGTCTGGACGACCTCGGTGAGGCTCGGGGTGGGCTGGTTGGTGGGCCGGGCGGGCCAGATGAGGGCGACGGTCTCGGCGAGGTCGCCTACGTAGTCGTGCGACCAGGCGAAGAGCACGGGGTCGGTGCGCTCCTCGGCGAGAGCGCGGATGAGGGCGGGCTTGGCGGCGTCGAAGGCCAGCTCCTCTGTGAGGGCCGCGAGGCCGAAGCCGCGGTCGGGGTCGGGCTGGGTCTCGAAGTAGCGGCGCATGAGCGCGATCTTGGCGAGGCGTCCTGGCGTGAAGGTCAGGCGCTCCAGGAGGTCGGCGAAGGCGATCAAGTGCGGGCTTCCTCGTCCTCGTCGCCGTAGCCGATCAGGCGCAAGGCACGGCCGCGGATGCCGCGCTTGGCCGCCTCGTGGATCAGCGCCTCCTCGCGCCCGTGCGTGACCCAGACCTCGGGGGCGGCGACCTCGTCGAGCGTCGCGTTGAGGGCGTCCCAGTCCGCGTGGTCGGAGATCACCAGGGGCAGCTCGACGCCCTTCATGCGGGCGCGCTGGCGCACCTGCATCCAGCCGGAAGCGATGCAGGAGACCGGGTCGGCGAAGCGCCGTGCCCAGCGGTCGGCGACGGCGCTGGGGGGTGCGATCACGATGCCGCCCTGCATCTCCGCTTTCGCGGCGACGGTTGCCGGGCGCAGGTCGCCCAAGGGGATGCCCAGCCGCTCGTAGGCGCCGCAGACGGCGGCCGTGGCGCCGTGGACGTAGATCGGCCGCTCCCAGCCTGCCTGGCGCAGCAGCGCGATCACGCGCTGCGCCTTGCCTAGGGCGTAGGCACCGACGACGTGGGTGCGCTCGGGGAAGAGGGCGACGGAGGCGAGGAGCTTCGCGACCTCCTCCTCGGCCGGCGGGTGGCGGAAGACGGGGAGCGCGAAGGTGGCCTCGGTCACGAATACGTCGCAGGGGATGGGGAGGAAGGGGCGGCAGGTGGGGTCAGGCTCGCGCTTGTAGTCGCCGCTGACGACGACCCGCGTGCCGCGCCACTCCATCGCGACCTGGCTGCTGCCGAGAACGTGGCCGGCCGGCTCGATCCAGACCCGGACATCGCCGAGCGTGATCGGCTCGCCGTAGGGGAGCGCCTGCTGCACCGCCCCTGCCCTGCCCTCGCCCATGCGCTGGTCCATGAGCGCGAGCGTCTCGGCGCTGGCGAGCACGGCGGCGTGGCCGGGGCGGGCGTGGTCGCTGTGGGCGTGAGTGATGACGGCGCGGTCCACGGGGCGCACGGGGTCCACGTGGAAGCCGCCCGGCTCGCAGTAGAGGCCCTCGGGCAGGACGCGGAGCCAGGTCTCGGGATGGGGCATGGGGGAGCATATAAGCGCGATTGGTGAAACGGGGGCGTGTCAAGGCGCGTTGGGGCGCATCGAATCCGGAGGCAGCCCATGTCCGAGCGGCGCACCTACGTTCGCTACAGCGACGATGTCGAGGTCGTGAAACCCGATGAGGAGCAGGTCATCAACGGCATCATCGCCGCGATGGAGGGAGAGGGCAGGATTACGGCCGAGCGCTATCACCATGCCGTCCGCACCTCGCACGCGAAGAGTCATGGTTTGCTGAAAGGCGCGTTGCGGGTGCTCGACGGCCTGCCCGAGCCGCTGCGCCAGGGCTTGTTCGCCGAAGCACGGACCTATCCGGTGATCGTGCGGATGTCCAACGTGCCAGGCGAGATCCTGAAGGACAGCGTGGCCACCGAGCGCGGCATGTCCATCAAAGTGCTCGGCGTGGACGGGCCGAAGCTGCCGGGCGACGAGGAGGAGACCACGCAGGACTTCCTGCTCGACAATCACAGCCGCTTCCCCAACGCGGACGCTGCCGGGTTCCTCGCGACCATCAAGGGCCTGAAAACGGCGACCCCGGCGCCGGAAGCCTTGAAGACAGCCGTCTCCGCCGTCTCGCGCGCCACCAACGCGGCGCTCCACGCCGTGGGCGTGGACAGCGCCAACCTCGACTTCTTCGGCCACCCGCCCCGGCATCCGCTCGCGGATTCCTACTACAGCCAGGCGCCGATCCGGTATGGCGACTACATCGCCAAGATCGCCATCTTCCCAGTCTCGCCGGAGCAGAAGGCGCTGGAGGACAAGAAGCTCGACGTGGGCGAGGACCCGGACGCCCTGCGGACGGCGACCGTGGCCTATTTCCGCGACAAGTCCGCCGAGTTCGAGGTGCGCGTGCAGCTCTGCACCGACCTGGACACGATGCCGGTCGAGGACGCCTCGAAGGAGTGGCCCGAGAGCGACAGTCCCTACCAGCCGGTCGCCCGCCTCGTGCTGCCGTCCCAGAACGCCTACAGCCCGGCGCGCCAGGCCTACTTCGACGACCTGCTCTCGTTCCGCCCGGCGCACAGCCTGGCCGCGTTCCGCCCGCTCGGCTCGCTCATGCGGGCGCGGCTGAAAGCCTACGGCGCCCTGTCCAAGTCCCGCCACGCCCGCAACGGCCAGACCCAGGCCGAGCCGCGCTCGCTCGACGACGTGCCCGACTAGGATCGCGCCTTGGCGGAGGGGACGGGCGCCTTGAGCACCTTGTCCGTCAGCTCCGCCTTCACGTTGAAGGAGGCGCGCCGGCCTAGATCGTCTCGGTGCGCGGTGAGCCACTGGTCCGCAGTCTGGTGTCCCGCATCGTGCAGGGCGGAGAGGAAGGACCAGGACGTGCTGTTCTTCGACACGAAGCCGAGCGTCGCCAGGTAGGCATCGTTGCGGATGGCATGGAGCCGGATCGGTTTGTACCGCCCGGCGTAGAGCACGCCGGCGTCGGCAAGCTCGGCGAGGAGGCTGTTGATCGCCTCGATGGCGTTGATCTCCAGCACGACGGAGGCGTTGAAGGTGATCTCGTTGAGGCGGTCCAGGATGCCGGGCGCGGTGCGGGGCGGCATGGCGTCGCGGTGGAACGGGTTGACCAGGACCAGGAGCAGGTCCTGGGCGTAGTCGAGCAAGGGCGAGAGTGCCGGGTTGCCGAGATAGCCGCCGTCCCAGTAGGGAACGCCGCCGATGGTGACGGCCTTGAACTCGGTCGGCAGGCAGGCGGACGCGCGGAGCGAGGCGACCGAGATGTCGGGCTGGGTGAAGATCGCCCGGCCGTTGCTCGCCACGTCCGTGGCGGCGACGAACAGGCGCGGCTCGGCGGCGGCGTTCAGGGCGGCAAGGTCGGCGGCGGGGAAGGCCTGCGCGATCAAGGGTGCGAGGGCGTCGGTGTAGAACGGGTCGGTGTAGGGCGAGACGACGAGGCCGACTGCTTCCAGCGCGATGGAGACGGGGGACCAGTCCAGGTTGAAGCCGCCGAAGGGGCCGGGTTCGCCGTAGAAGAGGGCGTTGCCCGCGAGGAAGCCGCGGCGCGAGACGGAATGCCAGAACGCGGCGAGCTTGCGCCGGGCGAGATCGGGGCCGCCTTGGACGAGGCCGCTGGCGGTGAGGGCGGCGTTGAGGGCGCCGGCGCTGGTGCCGCTGATGGCGGCGAGACGGAGGCGGTCGGCAGCGACCTCCTGCAGAAGACGGTCGAGGACGCCCCAGGTGAACGCGCCGTGCGATCCGCCGCCTTGGAGGGCGAGGGAGATGGTGGGAGGTGTGGTGGTGGGGGTAGGCATCGAGGTGCCATCGTGCCGAGCGATGACCGCCAACTCAAGCGCCCGCCTTCCGCCACCCGAGAGCGAAGATGCCGGCGCCAATCAAGAGAGACCCGCCGGTTCGGTTCACGGCTCGCTGCAGACGAGGCTTCCGCAACGTGAGCCGGGCCGCGGATGCCAGGAGCGCGACCAGGGATGCGTTCAGAGTAGCCAAGGTGACGAACGTCGCCTCAAGCAGGACGACTTGCGTCCAGAAGGGTTCGGACGCGACGAGGAACTGCGGCACGAAGGCGACGAAGAAGATGATGCTCTTGGGGTTGAGTGCGGTCACGACGTAGGCGTGAGCGAACATGCGCAGCGGACTGGCTTGGACTCCGTCTTCGGCATCAGCGGTCTGAACCGGCGCACGCCACAGCTTGATCCCGAGATAGACGAGGTAGGCGCCGCCGATCCAGCGCAGCGCGGTGAAGATCGCTGCCGAGGTTGCCAGGACGGCTCCGAGGCCCAGCATGGACGCGGTCATCGCTGTCAGATCGCCCAAGGCCACGCCCGCCACGACGGCAGCGGCCGATCTCCGACCATGCCCGAGGGCATAGGAGATCACGAGAAGGACCGTAGGACCCGGGAGAGCGAGCAGGATGGTGGAAGCGGCGGCGAAGGCCAGCCAATGATCGAGTGACATCGAACCGTAACTGTCTCGATTTTCGCCGCTAGCTCAACCCCCAGCTTTCAACCCACAGCGGCGTGAAGTCGCCATGCCCGGTCGGCACGTAGCCTTTCAGCCACGTGGGCGTCACGTGCGCGTCGGCGCGGAAGAAGAGGGGCAGCACAGGGAGATGATCCGCGTAGATCCGCTGCATGTCGGCCCAGAGCGCCTTCTGCTTGGCCGGGTCGAGCTCCGATCCTGCCGCGGCGATGTCGGCGTCCATCTTGGGGTCGCTGAACGCGACGTAGTTGGCGCCGCCGTAGGAGTTGGTCGCAGTCGGGATCTCGTCCGTTCCCAGGGTCATGCGCGGGACCTCGCCGACCATGCTCGTCCAACCATACATCGCCAGGGCCGCGTAGGTCCGGTGCTTGAGCGTGGTGCCGAAGAGGGTGCGGGCCGGCTCGTTCTTGATCGTGGCCTCGATGCAGGCCGCCTTCCACTGCGGCAGCAGCAGCTGCTCCTCCGACTCGCGCAGGCGGTTGCCCGCGGTCGTGGTCAGCTCGAAGGAGAGCTTCTTCCCGTCCTTGTCGCGGCAGATGCCGTCCGAGCCGGGGCGCCACCCCGCCTCGGCGAGCAGCGCGCGGGCGCCGGCGGTGTCGTAGCTCACGACCGCGACGTTCGGGTCGTAGTTCGGGCTGAGCGGGCTGACCCAGGTGTTGGCGACGGGTTGCAGTCCTTCGAACAGGCTCTTCACCATCGTGTCGCGGTCCACCGCCATCAACAGCGCCCGGCGCACACGCACGTCCGCGAGCGCCGGGTTGTCGCGCTGCACGTCAACGTGCTCGTAGGTGATGCCCGGCTTGATGATGTAGGTGAAGCGGTCGGGATACTGCTTGCGCAGGGCGAGCACCTGATCAAGCGTCAGGCCAATCCCCTCGCCTGCGGCCATGTCCACATCGCCCGAGAGCAGGCTCGCTTGCAGCGCCGCGGTGTTCTCGGACAGCTTGAGCGTGATGCGCTTGAAGGTGGGCTTGGTGCCGGGCCAGTTGGGGTTGGGCTCGAAGACGATCTGCTGCCCGCCCTGGTAGCCGGTGAGGAGGTATGGCCCGTTCCACAGGCCCGGCGTCGTCGGCGCGCTGTCGTAGCCCGTGTTCTTCAGGTAGGCTGCCCCGTCGCCTCCTTTGGCGACGATCGGTCCCTCGATGTGCTCGGGCAGGAGTTGGTCCCAGCTGGCGTAGCTCACCTCCACGCGCTTGAGGTGCAGCACGGCCGTCTGGTCGTCCACCACGTCCACGTCGGTGGCGCGACCCCAGTCATGGGGGTTGCTGAACCCGCTCGCCGGGTTGCTCGCGAGCTTCCAGGTGAACAGGATGTCGTGCGCCGTGACTGGTTCGCCATCGCCCCACTTCAGGTCCGGCTTGAGCTTGATGGTGACAGCCATGCCCTGCGTGCCGTCCGACCGCGTCTCGATCTTGGCGAGGCCGTTCTCCAGCGTCGGCAAGTCGGTGCAGAGAAGGCAGGTGTTGTGCCAGTCCTTATCATAGGCGGTGATAGGTCGAAGAGCGAAGCCGAGCGCGTAATACTTGGCCGTCTCTGGGTTCACGTCCGGATTCAAGCTCGACGGGAACTGCGCCATTCCGATCACGAGCGTATCCTTGGCACTGTCCTTCGCACCCGCGGCCGTGGCGAGCAGCGGCAACGAGGCCAAGGCGATCCCAAGGCGGGTGGCCCTGAGAACCGCGAGGAGAATACGACGGATCATGCGGGGAGGGTCCGGCGACAATGCGGCGACAGAGTAGCGGCGCGTGAGACACGGGCGCAACCTGGCGTTACCCGTGCATGGGGCAATTGCTGCCGCGGGCGCAAGTGCGGCGTTGCGCGGCGGCACGGGGCGCGGCACGTTAGCCCCAACGATTGGGGCCCCGATGATCGGCATTGATTGGGGAACGAGCAGCGCGCGCGCCTACAGGCTCGCGCCGGGCGGAGTGGTCCTGGAACGGCGGGAGACGGCGCTCGGCATCCTGCACGTGAAGCCGGATGGCTTTCCGGACGCGCTGCGGAGCCTAGCCGGCGATTGGATCGCGGCAGGCGAGCGGCGCGTGCTCCTGGCCGGCATGGTCGGCAGCCGCCAGGGGTGGCAGGAGGCGCCCTACGTTTCCTGCCCCGCCGGGCTCGACGCGCTCGCGGGCGCGCTGGTGCGTGTCCCGTTCGCGGAGGCGGAGGTGCGTCTCGTGCCGGGCCTCAGCGCCGAGGATGGGGCAGGCGTGCCGGAGGTGATGCGCGGCGAGGAGGTGCAGGTGCTGGGTGCGCTCGGCGATGCCGGGCCGGACGCCCTGCTCTGCCTGCCCGGCAGCCACGCGAAATGGGTCCGCGTCGAGGGCGGGCAGGTCGCGCGGTTCGAGACCAGCATGACGGGCGAGGCCTACGCCGCGCTGCGCGGGCACACCATCCTCGGGCGCATGATGGAGGGTGATGCCGTCCCCGGCCCCGCCTTCGATGCAGGCGTCGCGCGCGCCGCCGATCCCGGCGGCCTGCTTCACCACCTGTTCGGGACGCGCACGCTCGCGCTCTTCGGCCGGCTCGCGCCCGCGGACGGCGCAAGCTACCTGTCTGGCCTGCTGATCGGCCATGAGGTCGCCGCGAACCTGCCCAGGAACGGACCGGGCGGCGGCCGCGTTCACCTGATCGGCACAGGGCCGCTCATGGCGTTGTATGCCCGGGCAATCGTGCTCCGGGGTGGGACGGCGACGCCGGGCGACGCGGACGCGGCGGCGCGCGGTTTGGCACGCATTGGGGAGCGCGCGGCATGGACGTGATGGATTGGCTTCGGCGGTGCCCGATCGTGGCGATCCTGCGCGGCGTGCGGCCGGACGAGGTCGAGGCGGTCGGGGATGCGCTGGTCGGCGCGGGGGTGTGCATCCTGGAAGTGCCGTTGAACTCGCCGGAGCCGGTCGAGAGCGTGCGGCGGCTTGCCGCGCGGTTCGGGGACCGCGCCCTCGTCGGCGGGGGCACGTTCCGGCGTGAAGCGGAGGTGGACGCGGTGGCGCAGGCGGGCGGGCGGCTGCTGGTTACGCCGCACGCCGACCCTGCCCTGGTGCGCGCGGCGAAGGCGCGGGGGATGGTGACGATGCCGGGCTTTCTCACGCCGGCGGAGGCGTTCGCGCTGCTGGACGCCGGGGCGGACGCGCTCAAGCTGTTCCCGGCCGAGGCTGGCGGCCCGGCGATGCTGCGGGCGCTGCGCGCCGTGCTGCCCGCGGGCACGCCGTTGCTTCCCGTGGGCGGGGTGGACGCGGCCAGCCTGCCGAGCTGGCGCGCCGCAGGGGCCGCCGGCTACGGCTGCGGTTCGTCGCTCTACAAGCCCGGCGACACGCCCGAGATTGTTGCGCGCAAGGCGGCGGCGCTGCTGGCGGTCCTGTAGCTCTCGTCGAAGGAGCCGCCATCGCAAAAACTGAAGTTTAACTTTGCAGTTTACCTTCTGATCTAGTACACGTTGCCCATGAACAGGCTCTTTGATCCTGACGAGGCCTCTGCCCTGGCTCTCGCCGGTGAACTGCGGGTCATAGCTGGCAAGCTGAAGCGCAAGCTGCGCGAACACGGAAGCTTGGGCGATCTGACCCCTTCGCAGGTATCCGTTCTGGCCCACCTTGAACGCGCCGGCCCCGCGACTGTCACCAGCCTCGCGCGAGCCGAAGGCATGCGTCCCCAATCCATGAGCGCCACGATTGCCGCTTTGGAGGCTGCAGGCCTCGTGAGCGGGACGCCAGACCCGAACGACGGCCGGCAAACCATCCTGGCTCTCACAACAGCCTGCCGCGACCGGATCGCGGCGGGCCGGGCTAGCCCGACAGGACTGGCTCACCCGCATCATCCGGGCCGAACTCAGCCCAGCCGAGCAGGACCAGCTCGCGACTGGGATCGCTCTGCTCAAGCGCATCATCGATAGCTGAAAGGGACCCCATGTCCGTCACGACGCTCGACCCGAACACCGCTCTCATCGTCGTCGATCTGCAGAAGGGGATCGTCGCCCTGCCCACCGCACACCCGATCGCCGAAATCGTGCAGCGCGCGAGCGTGCTTGCGGACGCCTTCCGCCGCCACGGCCTGCCCGTGGTGCTCGTGAACGTCATCGGCGTCCCGCCCGGCCGCACGGAGCAGTCGCGGTTCCGTGGAGAGCTGCCCAGCGGCTTCGCGGAGTTCGTGCCCGAACTGAGCCCCCAACCGGGCGACCACACCGTGTCGAAGCAGACCGCGGGTGCGTTCACCAGGACCGACCTCGAAGCCTACCTGAAGTCGAAGGGTGTCACCCAGGTCATCATCGCCGGCGTCGCCACCAGCATGGGAGTCGAGGCGACGGCGCGCCAGGCCCATGAACTCGGGTTCAACGTCACCCTGGCGAGCGATGCCATGACCGACATGGACGCCGACCTTCACACCAACAGCATCACCAAGGTCTTTCCCCGCTTGGGCGAGATCGGAACCACCGCGGAGATCCTCGAGCTCCTCAAGACGCGAGACGCCTGATAGCGCGGCGCAAGCTCCCGGTCCGCCCGGCCGATCGTCAATAACCCATGCCCACTGAAGCCGCTGCCGGCGACATGGACCGGATCGATCCGGCGATCTGGAAGATCGCATCCGTCGCGTTGATGGGCGCCTTCATGGCGCAGCTCGACGCCACGGTCGTGAACGTGTCCTTGTCGAGCCTCGCCCAAGATCTGCACACCAGTCTCTCGGGCATCCAGTGGGTGACCAGCGGCTACCTGCTGGCGCTCGCGCTGATGCTGCCGCTGAATGGCTGGCTGGTCGATCGCATCGGCGCCAAGGCGCTCTATCTCTGGTGCTTCGCGACCTTCACCCTCTCTTCGGCCCTGTGCGGACTTGCCTGGTCTGCGGGCTCGCTCATCGGGTTCAGGGTCCTGCAGGGCATGAGCGGGGGATTGCTCGCACCCATGGCGCAGATGATGCTCGCCCGCGCCGCGGGCAAGCGCCTGGCCCAGGTCGTAGGCTTCGCCGCCGTGCCGGTCCTGCTGGCGCCGCTTCTCGGCCCGGTGATCGCCGGAGCCATCCTGCAATTCGCGTCGTGGCGTTGGCTCTTCCTCATCAACCTCCCGGTCGGCGCCCTCGCGCTGGTGCTGGCCTTCGCCTTCCTGCCCGGCGACCGAGGAGAGACGAGGCCTCGGAGTCTCGATTTCGTCGGGCTGGCACTGCTCTCACCCGGCTTGGTGCTGTTCCTCTACGGCGCCGACCAACTGGGCAAGCCGCTGGGGGGCGAGCAGCTGGGGGCTACGGCTATTGCCGCCTCCCTCGTCATGCTCGCGCTGTTCTACGCTGCGGCCAGGAAGAAGGGCGACGCGGCGCTCATCGACCTGCGACTCCTCAGCGGAAAGGGCTTCTCGGCGTCGCTGACCACCATGTTCCTGATCAACGGCGTGTCGTTCGCCGGTCAAATGCTCGTTCCGATCTATCTGATTCGCGGATGCGGGATGTCGCCCAGCCGGACGGGCTGGCTCATGGCGCCGCTGGGTCTCGGCATGATGTGCACCTATCCGCTCATGGGGACCCTGACCGAACGGTTCGGCATCCGCCGGGTCGCCGCATCCGGAGCACTCGTTGCCCTGGCTGGTGTTCTGCCGTTCCTCTACCTGGCTAGCCATGGTTTAGTGCTCGTCGTGCTCGCCCCCGCCCTCTTCATTCGAGGCATGGGCATGAGCGCGATCGGCATTCCTTCGATCACCTCCGCCTACGCGTCCGTGGCGCGACAGGACCTGCCGATGGCAACGGGCGCGATGAACATCGTCCAGCGCCTCGGCGGCCCTACCTTGACGACGCTGGTCGCGACCTTCCTGGGCTGGAAGCTCGCCTCGGCGCCCACGCAGGGAGGGCTCCCGAGTGCTTTCACGGCAGCGTTCGCCCTTCTGTGCGGGCTCCACGGCCTGTTGTTCCTCGCCACCTTGAGGCTTCCTTGGATCGTCGATAGGACGCAGGAGAAGGCGGTCGATCCGACCGGAGAACCTTGCGGACGACCTCTCGCGACGCCCGCCGCTCACGGCAGATCGCCTTGAGCGACTTGCCCTGGATGAAAAGCGACTCCAGCACCTGCGCTGTGGAGGCACCCCTTATCGGGCTTCAGGTCTGGTCCAAGAGGAAGGGGCGGAGCACATCTGCGACCGCGTCGGCGTGCTCCTCATACAGGCCGAGCGAGCCGGCCGCGAGGCGGTGAACGGCGATCCCAGGCACGTGCGCGAGCGCCTCCATCTCCGCGGCGGAGCGGGGCGGCGTGTCAGCGCCGTAAACGAGGAGGGTCGGCGCGGTCGGCGGGCCGGCAAGGTTCAGGAAGGCGGCGCGGTCGTGCACCGGGTCGAGCGCGCCGGTGACGAAGGCGGCGGAGCCGAACCGCCCGCCGCGGCGCCGCGCCACCTTGGCCTTGCTCGCGACGAAGGCGGGCGTGACCCGGCCGCGGTCGGTGTAAACGTGCCGCCGATACATCATCGCGATCACGGGATCGGCGACGTTCAAGCGGTAGAGGGCGTGCCCGATGCCGGGCAGCCGGAGTGCCGTGCGGATGCGGCCCTGGAGCGGCCGGTAGCCGCCCATCATGGTCGGGAACGGGCCGCGCCAGGTCGGAGCGACGAGCGCGATCCTGGACCACACGCCAGGCTTGCTTCGGGCGAGCGTCAGCGCGTAGCCGGCCGCGTGGCCCGCCGCGACCACCGCCGCCGGTCCGGCCACGACCCGCTCCAGGAAATCGCGCAGGAAGCCGAGGTGCAGCTCCGGCCCGTGTTTGAGGGCCGGGTGCCGCCCCGCTCCGAACCCTGGCCAGTCGGGCACGATGGTCCGGAACTCCGGCGCCAGACGCTCAGCGAGCGGGCGCATCTCGTCGCGGGTGGACACGGTGCTGAAGGCGGGCAGGAGCACGACCGTGCCGCCGGCCTCGTTACCCCGGCCGCGCACATCATACCCGACCGCGACAGGCTTGCCGTTCCAGGTCCACTCGAAGGTGTCCGTGCCGTCGCCGCCTGCACCCACGCCTCGTCCCTTGCTGCCGAGAACATGCGAAAGGGGCCTACGTTGATACGCAAGCCCCTTGGAAGCTTGGAGGTCCGGGCCGGAATTGAACCGGCATTCGCGGATTTGCAGTCCGCTGCATCACCACTCTGCCACCGGACCCAACCAGCCCGGCCGCTTATCCTCCGGCCCGCCCTGCCGGGTCAAGCCGTGCCTAGCGCTACCCCTGATTGCGAGACACTCCACTCTATGCGAGGCTACAGGCTAATAAGGCGGACCGGCCGTGCAGGCCGCCATGCCGTGGAGGAACGAATGGCCCAAACCACTCGCCGCCAGGCACTCAAGATCGCGGCCGCGGGTGCCGCGCTCCCGCTCGTGCACATCCGGACGGCCGGCGCCGCTGGCAAGCTCTCGGTCGGCTTCTGGGATCATTGGGTCCCGGCCGGCAACGACGCCATGCGCAAGCTCGTCGCGAAATGGTCCGACCAGACCAAGACCGACGTGCAGATTGATTTCATCACCTCGGTCGGCAACAAGAACCTGCTCACCATCGCCGCCGAGGCACAGGCGAAGACCGGGCACGACGTCGAGGCGTTCCCGACCTGGGAGGTCCACAACAACGGCCACCTGCTCGAACCCATGGACGACGTGGTCAAGCGGCTGGAGGCGAAATACGGCAAGATCACTCCGATCAGCCAGTATCTCGCGACCGTCGAGGGCGCCTGGCGCGCCATGCCGAGCATCAGCGGCAGCCAGAACAAGCCGTCCTGCGCGCGGATCAGCTTCTTCAAGCAGAACGGCATGGATTTGCAGGCCATCGCCCCGGTCGCGGACCAGATGGGCGCCGGCTACGACAAGTGGACCTGGGATGCTTTCCTGGACATGGCGCCCAAGGCGCAGAAGGCGGGGCTTCCCCTCGGGATGCCGCTCGGCCAGTTCCCGGACGCCGTGGACTGGACCGGCAGCCTGTTCGCCGCCTATGGCGCGCAGCTCGTGGACGAGAAGGGCAACGTCACCGTCAACTCCGACAAGGTGCGGCAGGTCCTGGAGTGGGCGAAGAAACTGGTGCCGTCCCTGCCGGGCGACGTGTTCAGCTGGGATGACGCGAGCAACAACCGCGCGCTCATCAGCGGCAAGAGCGCGCTGATCTTCAACCCGCCGAGCGCGTGGGCCGTCGCCAAGAAGGATGCGCCACAGGTCGCCGAGGATTGCTGGTATCTCCCGAACCCGGCCGGACCCGCCGGGCGCTTCCTGCCGCACCTGCCGTATTTCTGGGGCGTGTGGAGCTTCGCCAAGAACAAGCAGGCGGCCAAGGACCTGATCGAGTGGCTGAGCGAGCGCGAGCAGGCGGAAGTGCTCTGCACCGCGACCAGCGGCTACGACATCCCGCCGTTCGAGAGCATGACCAACTTCCCGGTCTGGGCCGAGGAGGAACCACCCAAGGGCGTCGTGTTCAACTACCCGCTCAAGCCGCAGCACCACGCCCAGGCGCAGGTCGCTGCCTACCCGGCGCCGCCGGACATCGCCGTGCAGATCTACAACCAGGCGACCATGACCAAGATGATCGCCCGCTGCACCCAGGGCGGCCAGAGCATCGAGCAGGCGATCAACTGGGCGCAGGGCGAGCTGGAAGGGTTCAGCCGGTAGCGGCGGCGCCATGAGCACCGCCGGCGCCCTCCCCGTCCCGGCCGCGACGGCGCCCCCGCGGCGGCGCACCCTGCGCGCCTTCGCCCGGCGCCGCACCACCGTCGCGGTGCTGATGTGCCTGCCGCTCCTCGTCGTGATCGGCGGCCTCGTCGTCTATCCGGCGCTCTACGCGATCTGGCTCTCGATGCTCAACAAGCACATGACGCGCTTCGTTGGGCCTCTCGAACTACGCGTTCCTGCTGAGCCGCGACACGTTCCGGGCGGTGATCGAGCAGAGCGTGATCTTCGCGGTCACGGCCGTGGTGCTCAAGGCGATCATCGGCTTCCTGCTCGCCCATCTCATGCACAACATCCCGTCGCGGCGCCAGCGCATCTGGCGCGGGCTGCTGCTGATCCCCTGGGTGATCCCGCTGGCCCTCTCCACGCTCGGCTGGTGGTGGCTGTTCGACCCGAGCTACTCGGCCTTCAACTGGATCCTGAACCAGTTCGGCCTGCCCGGCGTGCCGTGGCTCGGGGCGACGTGGTGGGCGCGGTTCTCGGTGATCCTCGTCAACACCTGGTACGGCACGCCGTTCTTCATGATCATGTACCTCGCGGCGCTGAAATCGGTGCCCGAGCAGCTCTACGAGGCGGCGGCGATAGACGGGGCGAGCGCGCTTCAGCGGCTCCGCCACGTCACGCTGCCGATGATGCGCAACGTCATCAGCATCACCGTGCTGTTCAGCCTGATCGTGACCTTCGCCAACTTCGACATCGTGCGCATCCTCACGAACGGCGGCCCCGAGGACCAGACGCACGTGTTCGCGACCTACGCCTTCCAGGTCGGCATCCAGTCGGGCGACATCCCGCTGGGTGCGGCCGTGTCGCTGTTCATGTTCCCGATCCTCGGCGTCTTCGCGTTCTTCGTGCTGCGCGGGGTCAACCGCCGCACGCAGGAGATGATGTGAGCCGCAGCCTGCACCGGAGCCGCGCCTGGGCGCTGTGGGGGTCGTATGCGGCGCTCAGCGTGTTCGTCGTGTTCTTCCTCGTGCCGCCCTTCTACATGCTGGTCACGAGCTTCAAGACCAGCGCCGAGGTCAGCAGCCAGGCCGGCAGCCCGTGGGTCGTGCACCACCCGACGCTCGCCAACTACGCCGAGCTGATCCAGTCGCCGAACTTCCAGGGTTTCTTCTGGAACTCGCTGAAGGTCACGTTCTGCGTCGTCGTGCTGAGCATGGTCATCTCGACGCTCGCGGCGTTCAGCCTCGCCAGGATGCGCTTCTGGGGCAGCTCCGCGCTCGCCACAGGCATCTTCCTCACTTATCTCGTGCCCGAGAGCCTGCTCTTCATCCCGCTGTTCAAGATCGTCGGCGCCGTCGGCCTCATCAACAACGCCTGGGCGATGGTGCCGCTCTATCTCACGCTGTCGGTGCCGTTCTGCACCTGGATCATGATCGGCTACTTCGCCTCGATCCCGCGCGAGCTGGACGAGGCGGCGCTGATAGACGGGGCGGGCTGGGGCCAGATGCTCGTGCGCGTGTTCATCCCGGTAGCACTCCCCGGCATCATCGCGGCGACGATCTTCGCCTTCACCGTGGGTTGGGGCACGTTCCTCTACCCCATGGCCTACCTTTACAGCTCGGACCAGATGGTGCTCACGGTGGGCATCGTGAGCGACCTGATCCGTGCCGACGTGTTCCAGTGGGGCAAGATCATGGCTGGGAGCTTGATGGCGGCGGCGCCACCCGTCATCGTGTATGCTTTCCTGATGGACTACTACATCGCCGGGCTTACGGCCGGCGCAACAAAGGGGTGAATAGTCATGGCTGGGGTGAGCGTTCGCAAGGTGGTCAAGGAGTATGAGGGCGGGGTCCAGGCGGTCAAAGGCATCGACCTGGAGATCGCGGACGAGGAGTTCGTGGTCCTGGTCGGGCCGTCCGGCTGCGGCAAGAGCACGACGCTGCGCATGATCGCCGGCCTGGAAGAGATATCGGGCGGCGAGATCCGGATCGGCGGCACGCTCGTCAACGACGTGGCCCCCAAGGACCGCGACATCGCCATGGTGTTCCAGAATTACGCGCTCTACCCGCACATGAGCGTGTTCGACAACATGGCGTTCGGCCTCAAGCTGCGGAAGTTTCCCAAGGGCGACATCAAGCAGCGCGTGGACGAGGCGGCGCGCATCCTCGACTTGCAGCCGCTGCTGGCACGCAAGCCCAAGGCGCTCTCCGGCGGCCAGCGGCAGCGCGTCGCCATGGGCCGGGCGATCGTGCGCAACCCCAAGGTGTTCCTGTTCGACGAGCCGCTCAGCAACCTCGACGCCAAGCTGCGCGTGCAGATGCGCACCGAGATCAAGAAGGTCCACCAGACGGTCCACACCACCACCGTCTATGTGACGCACGACCAGATCGAGGCGATGACGCTTGCGGACCGGGTCGTGGTGATGAACGGCGGCCACATCGAGCAGGTCGGCCCACCCCAGGAGCTGTATCATCACCCGAAGACCCGCTTCGTTGCCGGCTTCATCGGCTCGCCGGCCATGAACATCCTGCCCTGCCAACTCGTCGCCGAGGGCAACCAGCTCAGCGTGCGCCTGGCAGACGGGAACGTGCTGCCTGTCCCCGCCTCGCGGCAAGATCGCTACGGCACGTTTCAGGGCCGCGAGATGCTGTTCGGTCTCCGGCCGGAGCACCTGACCGACCCGCGCGAGCACGAACGCCCCGGCGCCACCCCGTTCACGGCGCTCGCGGACGTGGTGGAGCCGATGGGCATGGAGACCATCGTCCACTTCTTCGTGGCGGGCCAGGCTGCCGCTGCCCGCCTGGACCCGAACACGCCGGCCGCAGCCTGGGCAGCCGCTCGCGCTCTCGGCCGACATGGACCAGATGCACCTGATGGAGCCGGAGTTCAGGCCGCGTCGTATGAGCGTGCTTGAGGGACGCGTCGCCTGGGTCACGGGGGCGGGCAGCGGCATCGGCCGGGCTATTGCCCTCGCTTTCGCGGGCGCGGGGGCGCGCGTCGCCTTGACGGGGCGGCGCGCGGACGCGCTCGCCGAGACGGCGGCTATGGTCCGCGATCGCGGCGGCGAGGCCGTTGAGGCCTCCGCCGACGTGACGAGCGCGGAGGCCGTCGCGGACGCGCATCGCCGGGTCGTGGCGGCGCTCGGCGATCCGCACATCCTCGTCAACAACGCCGGCGGCAACGCCCGGCGTCGCCACTGGCACCAGCTCTCCCCCGACGACATGGGCTGGGTGCTCGACGTGAACCTGCGCGGCCCGTTCCTGTGCAGCCTCGCCGTGCTGCCCGCCATGCGCGAGCGGCGCGACGGTTTGCTCATCCACGTCGCCTCGCTCGCGGGCACGGGCAATTTCACCGTCTCCGGCCCGGCCTACGGGGCGGCCAAGCACGGGGCGCGGTCCATGAGCGCCTCGATCAACGCCGAGGAAGGCATCCACGGCATCCGCAGCGTCTGCATCAACCCCGGCGAGGTCGCGACGCCCATCCTCGACAGCCGCCCCAACCCGCCCCCGCCCGAGGAGCGCGCGATCATGATCCAGCCGGAGGACATCGCCGCCTGCGCCCTCTTCGCCGCGAGCCTGCCGCCGCGCACCTGCCTCGCCGACATGATCGTGGTGCCGACCGACAGCCAGCAGAACCGCACCGCGGCACACGCCATAGACCGGATGCGGGGCTGATCCCATGGAGATGGTCACGATCCCGGCGGACGCGCTCGAAGCCTACGTCGCCCGCATCTTCGCCGCGGCGGGCTGCGACGAGGCCGAGGCCGGGCGCATCGGGCACCACCTGGTCTCCGCCAATCTCGCCGGGCACGACAGCCACGGCGTCCACCGCGTGCCGCGCTACGTGCAGTGGCTGCGCGAGGGCAAGGTCCGCGCCGGACAGACGCTCACGGTCGTGACCGAGAGCGCGACCCACGCGGTCGTGGACGGCAACGTGGGTTTCGGCCAGACGATTGGGCCGCTCGCCGTGGATCTCGGCATCGCGAAGGCGCACGCGAACGGGATGGCCGTGATCGCGCTCCGCAATGCCGGGCATGTCGGGCGCATCGGCGACTGGGCGGAGCGTGCGGCGCGGGCGGGCGTGGTCTCGATCCACTTCGTGAACGTCGGCATGGGCGAGATCGTGGCGCCCTACGGCGGGGTGGACCGGCGCTTCGGCACTAACCCGTTCTGCGTGGGCATCCCGCAAGGCGACGAGCCGCCGCTACTGCTCGACTTCGCGACGAGCCTGGTTGCCGAAGGCAAGGTGCTCGTCGCCTCCCAGGGCGGCAAGCCGGTGCCGCAGGACGCGCTCATCACGCCGGACGGCCGGCTCAGCGGCGACCCTGCGGTGCTCTACGGCCCGCTCGAAGGCACGGCGGTCCGCGATCCTGGCAACGGTGAGGGCGCGCTGCGCGCCTTCGGCGAGCACAAGGGGTCGGCCATCGCGTTCATGTGCGAGATCTTGGCTGGCTGCCTGACCGGCTCGCCGACGGCTGGACCGCTGCCGGAGAGCAAGCGCGGCGGCATCGTGAACGGGATGCTGAGCTTCTATCTCGTCCCGGCGCACTTCGCCGCACCTCGGCTTGCCGAGACGGCGCGCGACTTCGCTGACTACGTAAAGGCGAGCCACCCGGCCTCGCCTGGCAGCGAGGTGCTTGTGCCGGGCGAGGCCGAGGCCCGAACGCGCACCGCCCGGCTTCGCGACGGGGTGCCGCTCCCCGTCGGCGCCTGGGCCGCGATCCGCGCGGCCGGCGATGCGCTGGGGGCCGCGCCGCCCCCCTCCTAGCGTGCGGCGCGGCGTGCCGGCTGCGCTTACGCGCGCTGGCTACGGCGGCGGGCGATGCCCAGCCCGACCAGGCCGGCGCCGAGGAGAGCCATCGAGGCCGGCTCCGGGACGTTGGTCTGGTAGCCCTGGTCGATGATGCTGATCGAAGCGTCCCCGTCGAATGCGCCGACGTAGATGTCTTTCTCGACAATAGGTTGGTGTAGCTGCCTCCGAGCGACATAAAGCCTTTGCTGGGGTCATTCAGGATGCAGCCCTCATCGGTGCCGCAGGCGACGTCCAGGAAGCCGACCTGCTTGTTCGTTGCGGCATCTCGGATCGTCTCCGTGACCTCGGAGACCGCATATCCGTCGAAGGACTTGAAGGTGCCGTTGAAGCCCAGGCTGACACCGGTGATCCCGGCGGCATCGCTCGCCGAGTAGTTGATCACCGCATCCTTGAAGCCGTAGCCCGACGCGTCGAAGCCACTCGTGAACTGGATGCCGTTCCCCTCAGGGTTCGCGGCGACACTGATCTGGCTGCACTTGCCCGGAGTTCGCGAAGCCATCTCCGTTCAGGGTGCAGCCGAAGTTGCTGAACAACACGCCAGCAACCGTGAGCGGCTGAGGGCCGCTGATTGGCGCGGCATGGCCGGCCACGCCGTAGAAGAGTGGCAGGGCGAGAGCGGAGAGAATGGCGAGGCGCTTTGACATGGGGGGCATCTCCAACACGCGGCCGTGATGGCCGTTTCTGGAAATAAGGGAAAGCAAGGAGCGTGCCAAAGCGTTAAATATCTGATATTGCTGGATTTACGCTCGAAGCGCTCACGCCCGTGTCAAGCCTCCATCACTAGCACTCATCGATCCCTTGCGGCCGATGGACGATTCCAGGGCCTGCAAACCGTCTAGCAGGTATAATGGACTTCCACTTCAAGCAACTTATAGTTGCATTATATCGTCTCATACTCTGATTAAGGGAGAACGCGAAGGCTGCAAGTTGCATTTCCACGCCCAACTAGCGTTCCAAAGGCCGAATTTTGAGATTGCGGCCTAAGAATACGTGCTGATGATGCCAATACGTCTCTTAGTTCATGCGGATACATCGCATCACTATGTATCAATGGTTGTAAGATTTTCCGACAAACCCAGGACGTGCGAGCGCGTTAGCTGCTGTCCTGTCCTTCCGAGGGTTCCAGATCCACGCTGACGCTGAGATCATATGCTCCGCCTCCGAGCAGCACGCCGCGCATCGGGCTTACGTCCCCGCAATCCCGCCCCCAGGCCAGGCATACGCAGTCCTGGCCGATGACGCGGCCAGCCGTGGGATCGAGGTCGAGCCAGCCGAGGCCTGGCCCGAGCCAGCAACCGACCCAAGCGTGCGGCGCGCGCGCTACCGCGCAGCCGGATACGCTGCGCGCTGGCAGCCCGAGGCCCCGCAACCCGGCGATCATCACGTGCGCGAGGTCTTGGCATATCCCTTCCCGCCTTTCGAGCACGCACGCGAGCGGCCTGGACACCGTGGGGGCACCGGACTGGACGCGGAACTCCTGCCCGATCCGCCGCGCAAGGCATGCCACCGCCTCGCCGATCGGGCGTCCAGGCGCGAAGGAAGGTGCCGCGAACAGCCGCGCTTCCGGCAGTGGTGGCACGAACGGGCTTGGGAACATGAACTCCGCTTCCCGCCACGCCCACGCTTGGTTCCGTGCCCCATCCGCGACCTGCTCCCAAGGCGGCGTTGCCGCAGGGAGGGACCGCGGCAACAACTCGACGCTCGCCTCGGACGTGATCTCTAAGCGCGCGTGCGGCTCATCGTGGAACAGCCAGGTGACTGGGTTGCCGAAATGGTCCGCGCCGTCGCGCTGCCGCGAGGGCGCCGGGGTGGCCGTGAGCGCGAAGTCGAGCACACGCTGCGAGGCCAGCGCGCGCGGCCGCAGATGCAGCAGGTACGCACCAGGCGCGACCGGCGGATCATAGGCGCAGGTCAGCATATGCCGCAGGCGCAGGATCATGCGACCTCCAGACCCGACGACACGCGGATGCGGCGGCATGAGGAAGCGGCGCTTCACCTCGTCGGAGAGCGCAGCGGCCCCTGCCTCGACGGCGCGCAGGATCGGCACCAGGCACGGTGCCGCACCTGTCTGGTCCGTTCCTTCGCACGCGCTGGCCACGATCCCTTCTGCGCGGACGCGGAGGGCCTCCGCATGCGCGGCGGCTTCCGCGCCCCCCTCCAGCGCGCCCAGCAACGCGGCCGCCCGTGCGAACTGGAAGGCGGGCGAGCGCGGGTTGTCGGGATCTGCGACGAGCAGATGCAGCGCCGTGCCGAGATGCACGGACGCGCCGTAGCGTGCCTGGTAGGTCACGAGCGCGTCCCCAACCTCCAGCGCGAAGCCGAGCGCGCCTTCGATCCGTGCTGCCGGCTCGTCCAGCACCCGGGCCAGCACCGCCGCCCCAACCGCGCCCGCTCGATGCGACGCCCAAGATCGAGGAACCGCCAGCCCCCGGTTCGAACCATGCCTTCCGCGGCAATCCCCGCCGCCAGCAGCGAGACGCGCGCTCCGGCCGCCAGAGCGCGCGCGATCGCGTCAGCGCCGCCTGTGCCTGCTGCATCGGCTTCCGCGCGGGCTACGCGGAGGGCCTGGCGCAGCGCGCCGTGCATCTCCCCCGTGAAGCGATCCCGTAGCCCTTCCAGCAGCCGTCCCACCGCGTCCATCCCGTCCGCAAGCGCGCCGCCTGGGAAGAGCGCCGCCTGCAGCCCCTCGGTGATCCCGTTCGCCGTCGGAACGCCCGCTTCGTCCAGGCAGGACGCCAGCACCGCAGCCTCCGCGATGTCGCGCGGCAGCACCGCGCCTCGCCCGGCGCGAGCCAGCGCCGCCCGGCCAAGTCGTGCCTGCCCTTCGAGCCGCTCCAGCGAGAGGCCCAGCCTGTAGAAATCATCCGCCACCCGGCTCGGGAACTCCCCAATCGCCCGACGCACGATCAAGGACACCCGTCGCGCCGCCGCGACCCGCGCGACGCCGTCCTCCTGCGCTTGGAGCACCATCACGTCCTTGATCAACGCGCGCGCTGGCAACGCCTCGCCGGGCCATTCCCCTGCCCCCAGGACGCGTGCCATGCCGCCCGGCAGCGCGCGCCAAGTCTCCCCGTCGCAGACCAGGAACAGCCGCAGCACCACCGGCCTTGACTGCAATCCCTCCGCGGTCACGCACGGCGCGGTGGAGGGCTCGACCACCGCCGACGCCGCCCACTCCCACGGCCGCGCCGCGATCGCCGCGTCGAGCGCTGCCCGGCGCTCCGGCGGGAGGTGGTGCAGCACGACAGGCACCGTTTCGCCCATAGCCGGCCGGACCGACCATCGCCGCAAGTTCTGCCGCACCGTCGCGCGCGCCGGGCCATCCGCGAGCCAGAGCGTCGGCACCGTCGCGAGCCGGAGTGGTTCGCCGAGCAGGTTGCGGCATAGCGCCGGCAGGAAGGCTGCGAGCGCCGGCGCCTCGGCCAACTCCGTGCCAGGGCTGTTCAGCACCCGTACGGCGCCGCCCCGGATCGCATCCAGCAGCCCCGGCACGCCCGCACCCCCGCCTTCTGGCATCTCCAGCGGGTCGAGGCCTTGGCTCGGCACCTGGCGGAGCAGCACGTCCACCCGGCGCAGCCCGCTCAAGGTCCGCAGCATCACCGCGCCGCCGCGCACCGTGAGGTCTCGCGGCTCAACGACGGCGCAGCCCAGCACGCGGGCGAGCGCGAGGTGCCCAGGCCAGTGCGCGTCGGCGGCACCCGCCGTCAGGATTGCCACGAACCCCGGCGCCGACCGCATGAGCGCCTCCTGCCAGGCCTCGCAGAACGGCCGGATCGGCTCGACTGGCTGCGGCAGGAACATCTCCGGCAGCACGCGCGCGAGCAATTGCCGGGTCTCCGCTACGGAGCCTATGCCGGGCGCGCCTTCGAGCCGGTCCGCGAGCACGCGCCACTGCCCGTCCGGCCCGCGCACCAGGTCCGCGGCGTAGGCGTGCAGGAACGGACCAGGCAGCCCGCGGCAAGCGCGCTCGAAGCTGGGGTTGGCGAACACCAGGGCGGACGGCAACGCCCCGCTGGCGAGAACCTGCTGCGGGCCGTGCAGATCCGCGAGCAGCGCCTCCAGCAGCCGCGCGCGCTGCGCGAGGCCGTCCGCCAGCGCCGCGAACTCCGCCGCGGGCAGCGGCAGCGGCAGCGGATCGCACACCCAACCTGGCTGCCCCGCACCCGCCGCTGCCGCGCCTTCCTCGTCCGCGAGCCGCGCGATCCGCTCCGCGCGCGCGAGCAACTCCGTTGGACCGAGCGAGGCGAAGGCGGCGAACGCGCCCCGCCAGTGCGGCCGTACACCGCTCCGCCCATCCACCATCTCGTCGAAAACTGCCATCACGGGCAGATTACCGCGGGAAGATTAAGGCGAGACGAAGCGAGCCGGGGTGACGCGCGCCACGATACGCCCGGCCTCGCCTGGGTCGCGCCCGGCGATCAGGTCCGCGACCAGCCTGCCCGCTGCCGGCGAGGTCTGGATGCCGTAGCCGCCCTGGCCGACGCACCAGAAGAACCCCTCCACCGCCGGGTCCCAGCCGAAGGCGAGGCTACGGTCAGGGGTGAAGGTGCGCAGGCCCGCCCAGGCGTGCTCGACCCGGCGCACCTCGATGTCGAGCGCCTGCTGCATCCGGTCCACGCCGACCGCGATGTCCAGCTCGTCCGGCCGCACGTCGTGCGGCGTCGTGGGCGTCTCGTCCGCGGGCGAGACCATCAGCTTCGTGCGCGCCTCGGGGCGCACATACCAGGTGTGGTCCACGTCGTTGACCATGGGCCAGCGGGCCGCGTCCCAAGGGAGCGGCTCGATGATCGCGCCTGTCCGCCGCTTGGGCACGAGGCCGAGCGGCGCCGCCCCCGCCTGCTCCGCCACGACATCGCCCCAGGCGCCCGCGCAGTTGACGATCACGGGCGCGGAGAAAGCGGCGCCGCTCGACGTCCGCACCTCCCACGCCGCGCCGCGCCGCTCGATCGGCCCCGCCCGGCTGCGCAGCGCGAGCACGCCGCCGGCTGCGCGGAGCTGCCGCAGGAAGCCCTGGTGCAGCGCCGCCACGTCCATGTCGAAGGCGTCCCCCTCGATGGCCGCCGCGACGGCGTAATCGGGACGCAGGGCGGGCACCATCGCGCGCACCTGCTCCGGCGTGAGTTCCCGCAGGCCGATGCCCTCGCCGAGCAAGCGGCTCAGGTGCTCCACCTGCGTCGGGGGCGCGAGGAAGACGACCGGGCGCGGCGAGAGGATCGGCTGATCCGCGAAGCCGGGGGGAGGGTTCTCGAAGAAGGCGCGCGAGAGGCCCGTGAGCACGCGCACGTCTGGCGGCCCGTAGTTGAGGATCCAGATCGCGGCCGAGCGTCCGGTGCTGTGATAGCCCGCCGCGTCCTCCGCCTCGACGAGCGCCACGCGCCGGTCGGCGGCGAGGTGGGCGGCGGTCGAGGCGCCCGCGATGCCGGCGCCGATGACGATCGCGTCGAAGCCCTGGGCGTCCATGGCCCCAGCATCGCGGCGGCGCCTGCCCGGCGCAAGCGTGTTGATGGCGGCGACCGGTAGGCCGTGAGGCAACACTTCTTTCACGAAAGGCCACGTGGTGATGTGGGCCGGTGGCACTGTGGCATTTGCGGCGACGCCGCCCTAGTCGCGGCCGGTATGACCAACACGACCGAGCGTTGAGCTGCCTGTCCGCCTGATGAAGGTTTGGCGGCCATTGAGCCGGGGCAACCGTACCACTCTGTCAGTCGGTCGTTTGACACACTGTTACTCTTGATAAGGTATTAGTCTCTAAGCTGCTTTGCCCCTGAAGCGCTGCCGGTATGTCCCAGGGCTCAATCCAACGATCCGCTGAAAACGCGCACGAAATGTCACCGACGATTCGAAACCGGACCTCGCGGCAACCTCGTGGACTTTTATAGAGGTCCCTTCTAGCAGTTCCTGCGCGCGACGAACCCGCGCCGTGAGCAGCCATTGCAGAGGCGTCGTTCCGGTCTGTTCGTGAAAGCGACGGCCAAAGGTACGTTCGCTCATTCCCGCCCGAAGCGCCATCGCGGCCACGTCTAGCGGTTGCTCCAAACGCTCCATCATCCAGTCCAGTGTCGCGGCCAGGCTGCACTGGCTTCGCGGCAGCGCGTGACGAATGAACTGCGCCTGCCCGCCGTCTCGGTTGAGCGGTGCCACCGCCAGGCGGGCTGCGTGCGCGGCAATCTCCTGCCCGTGGTCGCGACGGACTAGGTGCAGGCACATGTCGAGGCCGGCCGAAGCGCCCGCCGAGGTCACGAGACGCTCCTCATCAACATACAGCACGTCAGGTTCGATGGTCGCTTGAGGATAGCGGCGCGCAAGGTCGCCGGCGGCCGCCCAATGGGTGGTGGCGCGCCGGCCGTCGAGCAGCCCGGCCGCCGCCAATACAAACGCGCCGGTGCAGATGGACACAACCCGCGCGCCTCTGTCCCAAGCCGCCTGTAGGCTAGCGATCACCAAGGGCGCGATCGGCGCGTCCACATCCTCGATTCCCGGCACGACCACGGTGTCCGCAGCCGCGACCTCGTTCAACCTGCCGGCCACGCGCAGGCCGAAGGCGTTTGCCCGCACGCTCAGCCGCTCGCCGCAGACGCGGACGCTATAGCCCTGCGCTCCGTCTGGCAGCCGCACTCGGGAGAACACCTCACAGGCGATGCCAAGATCCAACGCGATGACGCCGTCAAGCGCCAGAACCGCAATGCTGTGCATGGATGCTTTCAAGTCTGTTGTGTAAACCGATTGGCGGAATCCGATCGTTTATTGTCGTTCCTGCCACTCACTCCAGCGGATTGCAAGCCTTACACAAGGCGGCACCGCAGGAGGTTCACCATGTCCGCCCAGCTCGAACCGCCCGTCCCGCCGCTCTCGCTCGGGATCGTGCTCTACCCCGGATTCACCTTGCTCGACCTCGCCGGCCCGCAATCAGCCTTGGGTCTGCACGGCCAAACCCACCTGTTCTCGAAGTCGCTGGATCCGGTGATGTCGGACAGCGGTGTCGCACTCGTGCCGACGACGACGTTCGCGGGTTTCGATGGCGCGCTCGATATCCTGATGGTGCCCGGCGGCTTTGGCACCAACGACGCGATGTGCGATGCGAAGCTCATTGATTTCCTCGCGCGGACGGCACCCAAGGCGCGATACGTCACCTCCGTCTGCTCGGGATCGCTGATCCTCGGCATGGCCGGGCTGCTTGACGGTCACCGCGCGGCAACCCACTGGGCGCTGTATGAGGCGCTTGAAGCGGTCGGCGCCACACCGGTTCATGAGCGTGTGGTGATCGACCGCAACCGGATCACTGGTGGTGGCGTCACGGCCGGCATCGACTTCGGCCTGCGGCTCCTTGCGGAGCTACGAGGCGATGAGGTCGCCAAGATGACCCAGCTCATGATGGAGTATGACCCCGAACCCCCGTTCGACACCGGCCACCCCCGCACATGCGACCCGGCGCTGGTGGCGGCGGCCCGCGCGGCGATGGGGGATGAGATGACCGGCGCCGCCGTGCAAATCGCTCGGAGCCACCGCGTGCCCGAACCGGCTTGACGCAGGAGGCAGGCAATGGCCGGTCGCGGCATCAGGATGGTCCTCGGTATCGGTTTTTGCTGGCGAGCCGGATTCGAACACTCAGCAAGGCAATGGCATGAGCAGCAAAATGAGCATCCACAGCGTCAATGGCGTGAGTTCTGAATGTTCTCGATACGGGTGAGGGAGGACCTGCCCTGATATTTCTCCATTACTGGGGCGGATCGGTCCGGAGTTGGGAGCCCGTAATCAAGAGCCTTTCAAAGGATTATCGCTGCATAGCGATCGACTTCCGTGGTTGGGGACAGTCGAGCCGGGACGCTGAAGACTACGGTCTCAAAACGCTCGCTGACGACGTCATTGCCATCATCGACGATCTCGGCCTCAAGCAGTTTGTCATCCTCGGTCATTCGATGGGGGGCAAAGTGGCTCAGCTTGTCGCCGCTCGGAGGCCGGAAGGTCTTCGACAGCTCATTTTGATGGCGCCCGCGCCGCCCATGCCGCTCGAGGTTCCCGAGGAGCAGCGACAGGCCATGGCCGTCGCGTATCAGACGCGTGAGGGCGTGATGGGAATCATTGCGAACCTGCCGCTATCCGAGGTGTCTCGCCAGCAGATCGTCGAGGACGCAGTAAGCGGCGCGCCAACGGCGAAACGGGCCTGGCCCGAACAGGGCATGGCCATGGACATCCGTGACCAGGCGGTCCGGATTGATGTTCCGGTACACGTCATCGTCGGCAGTGTTGATGTAGTTGAGACCGAAGCGTCTCTCCGCAAGGATTTCGGGGAGGTGCTTCCCTCGACGACGTTTACGGTGCTCCCCGGCGTCAGCCACATGGCTCCGCTCGAAGCGACGTCACAGGTCGTCGACGCGATCCGTTCTGCGTTGACGACCGAGCCCCATCACCAAGCGGATTGAAGGGACATGCCCAATGATTGCAGATATCAAGATCCCGGATAGCAGCATCGTCCGGCAGGCGGGGGAGCTTGCCCGCTCGGTGTCCAGTGAATGGCTCTTCAACCATGTCATGCGGTGCTACTGGTTTAGCGCGTTGTTCGCGCATGCAGAGGGCGCCAAGGTCGATAGCGAGTTGATGTTCCTGTCATCTGTGCTGCACGACATTGGCCTGACCGATCACGGTCGCGGTAACCACCGCTTCGAAATAGATGGAGCGGTCGCGGCGCGCACTTTCCTGGTCGACAAGGGCGTTTCGCGCGAACGGGCGCAGGGCGTATTCGATAACATCGCCCTGCACACCTGGGACATTAACCTGTTTCGTGATGACACCAGCCGCCTCACCGAGTTCGGTATTGTCCATGATGTCGCAGGCCTGCCAGGTGTGACGCTTGATCCGCCGGACGTGGCTGAGGTCGTCCGCCGCTACCCGCGGCTCAACTTCAAACGCCAATTCAATGCGGCGCTTGAGCGCGACATCGAAAGCAAGCAGCCTTACCCGCACTGGTTCCATCCCTGCACTCGCATCGAGCACAACCGAGCGCCGATTCAAATGGAGGACATGGTCACCCTCATGGCGAATGCGCCGTTCGATGAATGATGCAACGAACGCTGCCTCCGCCCTGCTTACCATCGGAGTTTCTGATGTCACATAACGTAAAGATCGTGGAGATCGACGACTACGAATCCGTAGTAGCGGTCTCCCAAACCTTCGTCGATGCCTTGCGCGACGGCGATTCCGACGCGCTGATGACCGTGTTCCACCCGGAGGCCGTGGTCTTCGGGTTGGGTGACGGCGCTTGGATAGCTGGCCCGGCGCACAATTTGCGGGGCTTGATTGCTCAGGTCGGGGCTGCGCCGAACATCAGGTCACGCATCGACGTGCTGGCAATCACGCCAACGACGGCGGTGGTCCGTGCCGACATCGAAGGGGATGCCCTGGGTGCGGACTATACGGACTTCTACACGTTGATAAAACAGGACGGCCCATGGAAGATCGTCACGAATGCGCTGCACCAGTATAACCGTTGAGGTTGGGAGTTGATCGTGGTCAAGCTGTCATCTGCATCTATCACCTACGCCCGCACAGTATCACGTAATGCCTTATACGCGCGACCGTAGCCCTGAACACGACCGGGCGCTAACAGCTGATCCCCAACGAGGATATGGCGATATCGCGCCCAAGCAATTGCAACCGTTGTGACTGCTCGAAGAAGGGGTATGTGTATGATTCAGGGTGGATGCCATTGCGGTGCAATCCAGTTCGAAATGCCAGACCAGGTCGCGCACAGCACAATCTGTTATTGCAACGGCTGTCGTAGGCAGTCTGGAACCCCACTGTTAGCGTGGGCTATGGTCCCCGCAGCTTCAGTGATCATACGGGGCGAGCCTAAGGTTTACGCCTCTTCGGAAAGCGGACGCCGCTCCTTCTGCGGCGCCTGCGGCACCGGGCTGTTCTTTACAAACGCGGTCCTCGTTCAGATGGGCATGATGCAGGTGCGGATCGCGACACTCGACGATCCCGATGCGATATCTCCCAAGCTGCAGGTACAAACTGCTGAGGAGATCGGCTGGATGAAGTCCGCGCATATGCTTCCAGCTGTCGAACGTTTCCCATCGTAGGTCTAAAGTCGTAGGTAACCGTCCGGCAAACGACCGTTGGCCGGCCACGCCCAGTCTGTCCGCCAACCCTGGCGCGCGCACGGGAAAGCGGACACGATGATTGCCGGACGGGAAAACGGACATGGACGCCCATGGCCTATGTTGGCTACGCGCGGGTGAACACGCTGGACCAGCTCGCGCCGCCAAGTGGCCCTTTGTTACAGAAATGTTGGCTCAGGGCCCGGTAGGGCGCCATAGCCGATCTCGCGAGCAAAGCACTGGAACAGGCAGAGCGCATCGGGCGTAAGAGCGTCAGCATGAAGGAGACCAGGCGTTGGGACAGGATAGCAGCGGCTCGGGTCGGCAGCTCATCGCGGCGTGCATCGTCATCGCGGTGATCGTGGTGGCCGGCCTGTGGCTCTCGGGCGTTCTTCACCAGACCGGCAGCGTGCAGGATTGCGCGATGAGCGGACGCACGAATTGCGCGCCGATCGAGGCTCCGGCGCGCTGAACCTTCCCTAAGAGGCTGTTAAGAAATTAAAGTATAGGCGAGAGGCCTCATGCGCGACTATCCATTGGAGTATACGTCTGAGCCAATCACTTTATATCAACCTGGCTGCTCCAGTAAGGCTTTCGTAGCGGAGTTGTATTGTTGTAGTTAACGCGGGCGTGGTAGCTGCTAATTTTCAGCCCGTGGGAGCAGGACTTCGGGAACCTTATTGGCCTCCAGCCAGCCTGCGCAGCGTGACGCGCGCCATGGCGGCATACAGCAGCATCTCCGCCGTCGCGATCAGGCGCTCGTAGTCCCGGCTGATGCGTCGGTTGCGACCCAACCAGGCCAGTGTCCGCTCCACCACCCACCTTCGCTTGAGCACGTGGAAGCCACGCGGGATCTCGGGCGGCTGCTGGCGGGGGTGACCCACACGCCGTGCAGCCCCGTCCACCAGTGCTTGCTGATCACGAGCGCCCAGCCCAGCGTCGTGGCCAGCCAGGACTGCAGCCCTTGGTAGGCGGTATCGGCCCAGATAAGCACGATGTGCGGGAACTCCGCCTTGAGGCCCGCAAGCAGCAACTCGGCGCCGCGCCGGTCATGGATGTCGGCAGGATGCACGCAGGCCTTGAGCAGTGTGCCTTCGGTGTCCACGAGCACGTGGCGCTTGCGCCCGGAGACCTTCTTGCCCCCATCATACCCACGCGGCCCTCCAGAACTCGGTGGTCCGTGCGGACTGGCTGTCGATGATCGCCGCCGTGGGTTGGGCCTTGCGGCGGAGGCGACGCGATAGCGCTGCGCAGGCTGGTGTTGATCTGCTCCCAGGTGCCCTGATGGCGCCACTTGGCGTAGTGATAGAACACGCTGGGCCAAGGTGGATACTCGTGCGGCAGGGCTCGCCACTGACATCCGGTGCGCAGCAGGTAGAACACCGCGTCCAAGATGCAGCGCAGCTCAAGCACCTGCGGGTGGCCGGCCTGCTTGCCGGGTGTAATGAGGGGTGTCAAGATGGCCCATTCCTCATCGCTCAGGTCGGAGGGTAAGGGTGAGTATTCATCCACCGAAGATGGCTACAGAAGCCGGCAAAACGATGCTTCCTGCACGAGTTTTGCGCAATAAAATTGCTCAACAGCTCTAATACCAGGTCCCGGAGAGCGTGAACTCCTGAGGGATTCCCAAGGCGGCCGCGATCTAATTCAAGGTGGCGAACAAGGGAGGTTCGCTATGCCGATCCCGCTTCGGGCTGATGTCGAGGCGCAGCACCTACGGGCATGCGGCGAAGCAGACCAAGGATGCCGCGCAAGCTCGGCGGCTGCTGGCGCTTGCTGCCGTCTATGACGGAGCGACGCGAACGGAAGCGGCCCGGATCGGCGGCGTGACCTTGCAGGTCGTGCGCGACTGGGTGCTGAAGTTCAACGCCCAGGGCGCCGGTGGCCTGTTGGACCGCAAGGCGCCGGGCCAGCCCTCCAAGCTCGACGACACGCATCGCGCGGCTTTAGCGGCGACGATCGACAGCGGGCCGATCCCTGCCATTCACGGCGTGGTCCGGTGGCGGATCATCGACCTGTGCCAGTGGCTGTGGGAGGAGTTTCGGGTCAGCGTGGCTAAGCAGACCCTCAGCCGCGAGCTGCGCGCCATGGGCTATCGCAAGCTCTCGGCCCGTCCGCGCCATCATGCCCAGGCTGAGGGCGCGATCGAGGCATTTTAAAAAAGACTTCCCCGCCCGTCTGGACACGATCGCGTGCGAGGCGGGCGTCGCGGCCAGCAACGTCGAGGTCTGGTTCGGCGACCAGGCCCGTGTCGGCCAGAAGAACAAGATCACCCGGCGCTGGGCCAAGCGCGGCACCCGGCCCGTAGCTCCACGGGACCAACGCACCGCCTCGACCTACATCTTCGGCGCCGTCTGCCCCAAGGAGGGCAAGGCCGCCGGCCTGATCCTGCCCTGGTGCAACACTGAGGCGATGGCCTTGCACCTGGCGGCCATCTCGGCGGAGGTCGCACCAGGGCGGCATGCCGCCCTCCTGGTCGATCAGGCCGGGTGGCACACCTCGGCCAAGCTCGCTGTCCCTGACGAACATCACCCTCGTGCCGTTGCCCGCGAAGTGTCCCGAGTTGAACTCGCAGGAGAACGTCTGGCAGTTCATGCGGGACAATTGGCTGTCAAACCGTGTCTTCAACTCCTATGACAGACCTGCTCGATCACTGCTGCTACGGCCTGGAACGAGGACGTCGGTTGATACCCCTTTCCAGAACCCGGCAGAGGGGGGTTTAGTCGAGATCGAGGTCACTGATCCCGGACACCCGCTCTTCGGTCGGCGGTTCCCGTTGGTGTCGGTGAGCAGGCCGCACGTGGTCAGCGGCGGCCAGGTTCTCGTCGCCCACCAGGGCCGCATGCTGCTGAAGCTGCCGGTCGCGGCGACGAGCCTTGTTCCTCGGCTACCTGACGGAGGGCTGAGCAAGCTCACCGCCGAGGCAGTGGCGGAGCTGGTCACCTTGGCCGAGGACAGCGGGGTGGTGGCATGCTTGTCCGACCCGAACGCGTCTGGGGACGCGCGCCCGAGACGCTCCGGCGCGAGATCGCCGAGAACGTCGCAGCACTCCTCGCGGAGGTGATCCATGAGATCGGAACTCATCGACGACCGCCACCTCGCGCGGCGTGCCGTCATCTACATCCGCCAGTCCACGCCGCAGCAGGTGCTCACCAACCAGGAGAGCCTGCGCCTGCAGTATGACCTGCGCCGGCGCGCCCTCGATCTCGGCTGGCGCGAGGAGGATCTCGAGGTGATCGACACCGACCTCGGCCTGAGTGGGGCGGCGGCCGCGCACCGGGAGGGCTTCAAGGACCTGATCGCGCGCGTCACGCTGGGCCAGGTCGGCATCGTGCTCTCCTCCGAGGTGACCCGCCTCAGTCGGAACTGCACGGATTGGTATCCGCTGCTGGATCTGTGCGGCTACCGGCAATGCCTCATCGGTGATCGCGACGGCGTGTACGATCCGGGCTCCGCGAATGGGCGGCTTCTTCTTGGCCTCAAGGGCACGATCTCCGAGATGGAGCTGCACACCATCCGTGCTCGCCTGACCGCTGGCCTGCTGAACAAGGCCGAGCGCGGCGAACTCGGCCTCATGCTGCCGGTGGGCTTGATCCGCGAGGTGGGCGGCGTGGTGGTCAAGGATCCCGACCGTGAGGTGCAGGCCCGCCTCGAACTGATCTTCGCGACCTTCCTGCGGGTCCGTTCCGCAGCCCAGGTGCTGCGCAGCCTCAACGAGGGCGGCTTGACCCTCCCGCGCCGCGGCCGCCTCGGCAACACGGTCTGGCGCCCGCCGACCGTCGCGGCGGTGCTACGTGTGCTCAAGAACCCCGCCTACGCCGGGTGCTTCGTCTACGGTCGCACGCGGTCGATCCGCGATGCTTCGGCGACATCCAGGACAATGAGGCTTCCCCGCGAGCAGTGGAGGATCGTCGTGAGGGACAAATACCCCGCCTACGTCAGCTGGGAGACGTTCGAGAAGATCCAGGCCATGCTGGGTGACAACTACGCCGAGTATGATCGCAACAAGACGCGCGGCATACCGCGCGACGGCGAGGCGCTGCTGCACGGCATCGTCTATTGCGGCGCGTGCGGCCACAAGATGGTCGTGCAATACAGGGGCGGCACGCGCTATCTCTGCAACTACCTGCGCCAGCAGCACGGCACGCCCGTATGCCAGAGCATCTTGGCTGGCCCGATCGACGCCGAAGCGGTCGCCGCGTTCTTCAAGGCGCTCGCGCCGGCCGAGTTGGACGCCTACGCGCGGGCTGTGGCGACCCGACGCGAGGCGGACGATGCGACGTTGCGGGCCCAGGCGCAGCAGGTCGAGCGGCTGCGCTACCGGGCAGCATTGGCCGAGCGCCAATACGACCAGATCGACCCGGATAACCGTCTGGTCGCGGCCGAGCTGGAGCGCCGCTGGGAAGAGACGCTGCGCGACCTGCGGCAGTCCGAAGCGGCTCTGGCCAAGGCGCGAGCGGAAGTTGGCGAGGCCCCGGTCACGATCGATGACAAGCTCCGGGCGGCGTTCGCCGACGCTGGCCGGCGACTACCAGAGCTATGGCACGGTTCGGTTCTGACGACGGCGCGAAAGAAGGCCTTGCTGCGCTGCCTGCTCGACAAGGTCGTGATCCACCGTGCCGCGCCGGACACCATCCACATGCGCCTTGTCTGGCGCGGCGGTGATGCCAGCGCGCTCAATGTACCCGTGGCGGTCGGCTCGCTCGCCGCGCTGTCGCGGCACGAAGAGATGGAGGCGCGTATCCTCGAACTCGCGCGCGCCGGCCACGGCGACGCGGCGGTCGCCGCCGAGCTGACCGCTGCCGGGCACCGCTCGCCGATGCGCGACCGGGTGCTGCCGAGCACGGTGCAGATCATCCGGCTGCGGCACGGCGTCCTGCTGAAGCGAAACCAGTCGCACCCGCGGCACGTGCCTGGGCATCTGACCATCCCGCAACTCGCGGCTCAGCTCGGGGTGAGCGCGCACTGGATCTATGATCGTATCCACAACGGCACCATCGCGGTCACACGCGATGAGTGCACCGGTCTATACCTGTTCCCCGGTGAGCCTGGCACCCTGAAGGGGTTACGGAAACTCCGCGATGGCGAGTTGGATCGGATCGCATTCGACACAGAAATGGGTTCTTGAGGAGGGTAGCAAGATGCATGATCGAACAAGCTCGTCGATCAACCCTGGCGCATCATGTCCCTCGGCTTGCGCGCCTGGGCGCATGGGTTCTGATCAACGGGCCTTGGTATTAGAGGCTGTTGAGCAATTTTATTGCGCGACGATCCGTGCGGAAAGCATCGTTTTGCCGGGCGTCCGTAACCATCTCCGGTGGATGAATACTCACCCTTACCCGTCCGACCTGAGCGATGAAGAGTGGGCCATCCTCGCGCCGCTCATTACACCCGGCAAGCAGGCCGGCCACCCGCAGGTGCTTGAGCTGCGCCGCATCGTGGATGCGGTGTTCTACCTGCTGCGCACCGGATGCCAGTGGCGAGCCCTGCCGCACGAGTTTCCACCTTGGCCCAGCGTGTTCTATCACTACGCCAAGTGGCGCCATCAGGGCACCTGGGAGCGGATCAACACCAGCCTGCGCGAGCGCTATCGCGTCGCCTCCGGCCGCAAGGCCCAGCCGACGGCGGCGATCATCGACAGCCAGTCCGTGCGCACGACCGAGGCGGAGGGCCGCGTGGGTACGATGGGGGCAAGAAGGTCTCCGGGCGCAAGCGCCACGTGCTCGTGGACACCGAAGGCACCCTGCTCAAGGCTTGCGTGCATCCTGCCGACATCCATGACCGGCGCGGCGCCGAGTTGCTGCTTGCGGGCCTCAAGGCGGAGTTCCCGCACATCGTGCTTATCTGGGCCGATACCGCCTACCAGGGGCTGCAGTCCTGGCTGGCCACGACGCTGGGCTGGGCGCTCGTGATCAGCAAGCACTGGTGGACGGGGCTGCACGGCGTGTGGGTCGCCCCCGGCCAGCAGCCGCCCGAGATCCCGCGTGGCTTCCACGTGCTCAAGCGAAGGTGGGTGGTGGAGCGGACACTGGCCTGGTTCGGGCGCAACCGGCGCATGAGCCGGGACTACGAGCGCCTGATCGCGACGGCGGAGATGCTGCTGTATGCCGCCATGGCGCGCGTCACGCTGCGCAGGCTGGCCGACGACGGCGTAATAAGGTTGCCCGAAGTCCTGCTCCTACAGGCTGAAAGTTAGCAGCCACCACGCCCGCGTTGACTATAACAATACAACTCCGCTACGAAAGCCTTGCTGGAGCAGCCAGGTTGATATAAAGCGATTGGCTCAGGCCTATACTTCGATGGATAGTCGCGCATGAGGCTTCTCGCTTATACTTTAATTTCTTAACAGCCTCTTAGTGCCCCATCTCGCGCGGGATCTCCGTCGAGCGCAGCGGCACGTCCCGCGTCACGGCGGCGATGGCCAGCGCCAGCATCGTGACGCCTGCACAGGTCCAGAACGCGAGATGGAATCCGGAGACCAGTGCACTCCGCGCCGCAGCTAGGCCGGCATTGCCGATGCCGCCCAGCGCGCCTGCCCCACCCTGGAGTGCCCCGAGGCTCACCTCGCCCGCACCTGTCGCCCGCAGCCCGGCGTTGAACCGCGCCACGAGCAGCGCGCCCGTCACCGTGCTGCCGAACGCGCCGCCCATCGAGCGCAGGAACAGCAGCGACCCCGTCGCCGCACCCACGTCGCCGTGCTCCGCCGAGTTCTGCACCTGCACGAGCACGCTCGGCATCACGCCGCCGATCCCAAACCCAAGCAATACCGTGGCGCCAAGAACCACGACCTCCGGCGTTCGGGTCCCGACCAAACCGAGGATCACGAAGCCCGTGGTGCAGGCGCAGAGGGCCGTGAGCACGATGGCCTTCGTGCGGCCGAGCTTTCGGGCGAGCTGGCCTGCGGTGTAGGCGCCTATCGTGTTCGCGGCCAGGAACGGCATCACGAGCAGCCCAGACCGTGCGGGCGCGACCCCGATCACGAGCTGGAACCAGAGCGGCAGCATGAAGATCGCACCCAGCAGGCCGAGCGACACGCAGAACGCGACGGCGACGCCGCCGAGGAACACTGGACGGGTGAACAGGCGTGGCGGCAGGATCGGGTCCGCCGCCCGGCGCTCGACGGGAACCAGCACCGCCAAGAAGACGACGCCCAGGACAACCATCCCGAGCACCGGCGCCGACCCCCAGGGGAACTCGATGCCGCCCCAGCTCAGCACGAGCAGCCAGGCCGTGACCGCGCCGATGAGCAGCCCGGCGCCGATGCCATCGATGTGCGCCCGCCCGCCGCGCACCGGCAGCATCCTGAGTCCCCGGTTGCACAGCCACATGGCGACGAGGCCCAGCGGCAGGTTCGCCCAGAACAGCCAGCGCCAGGAGAGGTGCTGCGTCACGTAGCCGCCGACGACCGGCCCGGCGATGCTCGCGACGCCCCAGGCGCCGGCCATGTAGCCTTGGTAGCGCCCTCGCTCACGCGGCGAGACCACGTCCGCGATCGCCGCCTGCGCCATGGACATCAGCCCGGCGCCTCCCAGCCCTTGCAGCGCACGCGCTAGGATAAGCTGGACGATGGTCCTGGAAAAACCGCAGAGCAGGCTCGCCACGATGAACACGACGAGCGCGCCGAGCAGCAGTCGGCGTCGCCCGTAGATGTCCGAGAGCTTGCCGTAGATCGGTGTCGCCGCCGTGCTGGTGAGCAAGTAGGCGGTCACGATCCAGGCGAGGTGTCCGAAGGCGCCCATCTCCGCCGCGATCACCGGGACCGCCGGCACCACCACTGTCTGGTCGAGGGCTGCAAGCAGGATGCAGAGCATGATCCCGGTGATGACGCGGATGATCTGCTCGTGGGTGTAGCGCGGGGGGGCCTCGGGCGCGGTGGTTGTGCTCATTGAGGGGTTTGATGCAACGGCCGGGCCATCACGGCAACCGCTGGCTTAGCGGGGCGGCTATTCATCCTCGGCAGGAGGTGGACCGCGCATAGTGTCGAGGCTGCTGCCAGCCGAGTCGCGCAGCCTCAGCCCAGCTTGGCGACGAGCACGGCCATGTCGGCGTCGTCGGTCAGAAGCTCGTCCAATGAGAACGGGCAGTTCACTGGCAGGGTGCGCGCCCGCTCCTCGCTCTCGGCGCGAATGCTCTTGACCGCTTGGCGGTAGAGCTTATCGAGGCTGATCCTCTGCCGCATGGACGGGCTGAAGCGCCTCTGCGCCTGAGCCAGAAACGTGACCGTCGCGCCCCGCCAGTGCGCGACGGCTCGGGCCTTCGGCCAGCCGTGCAGCTTGAGCAGGTGGACGAGGGCTTGCAGCAGGAAGCTCTCGCACCCGTGCAGCTCCGACAGCCCCACGTCCTGTAGCTCCTCGATGACGTTGGGCCAGTCCACCGCATCGTTGACGCGCTCGCCGGCCGCGAGACGCCGCAGCAGGTCAGCTTGCTGCTCGGACCAAGCCAAGGCGTCGCGCTCGTAAAGGCTGTCAGGCATGGCGTTCACTTTATCACGGCGTCACGCCGCCCGCGCCACCGTCTCGCGCAGCAGCGCGTCCACCTGGAGCGCCCGCCGGTCATAGGTGTGCCCGGCGAGGATGCGGCGCCGGGCTGCGTCGCCGATGGCATGGGCGCGCTCGGGGGTGAGCGTGCGCAAGTGCTCGGCCACATCCGCGCCGTCTCGCGCGACGAGCACCTCCGTGCCGGGTTGGAGGAACAGCTCGATCCCCTCCCACTCGTCCGTAATCAGGCAGGCACCAGCGCCGGCTGCCTCGAACACGCGGGTCGCCGGGCTGAATCCCACCTCCGCCATGCTGTCGCGAGCCACATTGAGCACGGCGAGCGAGGAGCAGTTGAAGGCGTTGTGGTCGCCCGTGCCGACGTGGCCGATGGCGCGCACGTTGCCGGGCATCGGCTTGTCGTGCCAGCCGTTGCCGCCGAGCAGGAAGGCGCGGTCGGGCAGCCGCGCCGCAGCGTCCAGGAAGAACGTCTCCACTCGCCGCTCGCGGTCCGGCAGGCGGTTGGCGAGGAAGTTCAGGTCGGCGGCGAAGCGCGGCTCGGATGGGACCGGATGGTGCGTCGCCGGGTCGAGCGCGTTGTAGATCGGGACGCAGCGCCTCGCGCCGAAGCCCTCATACGCGGCGACGACGGGTGGGCCGCCCCCGTAGGTCAGGACGAGGTCGAGCTGCCCCAGCGCTCGGCGCACTGGATGATCCGCGCTCTCCCGCATCGCGGCCAGCGTCGCCGGCGCATCCACGTCTAGGAACACGCGCAAGCTCCCAGGGCGGGCATGGTCCAGGATGCCGGCCAGCAGCTCATCGTCGAACACGCCGACGCCGCTCGCCTTCACGACCACGTCCGCCCGGACCGCCTCGGCGAGCACGGCGCGGACCGCCTCGGGCGTCGCCGGATAGACGCGGCTCTCGCACCAGTCGGGCGGCTCGATGTCGCGGTGGCTCTGCCGGTCGAAGGCGTCCGGCTCGTAGAAGGTGGTTCGGTAGCCGAGCCGGGCGAGGCCGTGCAGCAGGCCACGGTAGTACGTTGCTGCCCCGTTCCAATAGGCGGAGAGCAGGCTCGACCCGTAGAACGCGATCCGCATCAGGCGGCAGCCTCCGTCGTTGCTCCGAGCTGCGCGAGGATGCCGAGCAATTCGTCGGCGCGATAGGCACAGGTGTGCCGGGCGCGGATGGTGGCGAGGCCGTGAGCGGCGAGCCGGGCACAGAGCGCGGGATCGTCGCGCAGGGCTTCGAGGTGATCGCGCATCTCGGTTCCATCGCGCGCCACCAGGTAATCCTGGCCTGGCGTAAACAAATCTTCCGCGTCGTCCCAGGGCGCGGAGACGAGCGGGATGCCGCACGCCAGCGCCTCGAACACGCGGATGGTCGGGATGCCGGGCAGGACCGTCGCGTAGTAGCGGCGGGGAACGTGGACGGTGGCGAGGTGCCGGGCGAAGGCGTCCGGCGCGCGGGGGTTCGGCAGCCAGCCGCGGTATCGCGCGCCGTAGCGGGCGAGCATCGCCAGTGCATCCTCTGGGTAGCGGACGCCATGCACGTCGAGCGGCAGCCTGGCCTCCTGGGTCGGGCGGAGCAGGAATTATTCCAGTTCCGCTTCGCGCTCGCCGTCACCCCAGTTGCCGATCCAGACGAGGCCCTCGCGCGGTCCCTCGCGTTCCGGAGGACGGAACAGGCGCGTGTCCGCGGCCTCGTGCCAGACGTGGACGCGGCCCGCCCAGCCCCAGCCCTCATACACCAGGGCAAGCGCCCGCCCGAAAGCGAGGACGCCGTCATAGCCGGAGAGGTCGTAGCGCCGGATCGCATCGGGGTCACTGACGGCGCGGTGGTGCGTGTCGTGGAACAGCAGCCGCCACGGCGCGCCCGTCCGACGCATGGCGCCCAGCGCCGCAACCAACGCCGGCTCGTTCCATTCATGGACGATCACGGCGTCGGCGCCCCGCACCATGGCCGCAAGGTCGGGCGCGGCACCGTAGGCCGTCGTCGTAAGCTCCGGGTAGTCCGCGCGCCAGGCGTCGAGCGCCGCTGGGCCGGCATCCGTGGCCAGGTTCTGCCGGCTCCACGCCGCTTCCGGCTCGAAGGCGCTGACGTGGTGCCCTGCTGCCCTCAACTCGCGCAGGACGCCGCGCAGGAAATGCGCGTTGCCATGATTCCAGCAGGAAGCGAGCGAGTGCGTGAAATAGACGAGGCGCATCAGTGGGCCCAGTTTGCCTCGTGCAGGGCAAACGTGCGCGCGGCCATTGCGGCGGCGGTGTAGCGCCCGGCACGCTCGCGGGCCGCAGCAGCGAGCGGCGCCGGGTCATCGAGCGCGTGCCGCAGCGTGGCGGCGAGGCTGTCGCCCGACGCGAACAGCGCGGCACCGTCCCATAGCTCGCGGAAGACGGGAATGTCCGAGAGCACAAGCGCCTGTCCGGCCTGCGCCGCTTCCAGCACGGCTAAACCGAACGGCTCGTAGCGCGCAGGCGCGGCGAACACGGTTGCCGCTGAGCGCGCCCGTGCCATGCCTGCCTCGTCGAGTGCCCCGAGCAATTCCAGGTTTGCGAAAGCGACACTGCCTCCCGGCCCCTGCACCGGGCCCGCCGCGCGCACCGGCGCGCCCAGCCCCGCCGCGGCCCGGTCGAGCGCCGCCATGCCTTTCCCCTCATCCCACAGCCGCCCGGCGGCGAGGACTGCCCGTGTTACGAGGGCCGTATCCGGCACGGGCCGGCGCCCGTTATGGATCACTCTGATGCGCTCGACGCCGTACTCCGCGCGCAGCGCCTCGGCGAAGGCGCGGCTCGGAGCCACGGAGACGCTTGCCCGGCGCAATCCCTCCCCTGTCGCCGCCGCGCGCCAGGCAAGGTCCGGCGGCAATTCTCCGTCGCGGACGGCGCGCCACCAGGTCGCGACACAGCTATGCGCGACAACCACGAGCGGGATCGGCCAGGGTGCATCGCCGACCAGGGCCGGCGCGTGGAGGTGCGCGCTGCGCACACGGGAACGTGTCGCGAGCGTATGCAGGGCCGCCGTGGACGCGGCGAGCGATGCCGCATCCGGCGCCGTCCAGTCGAGTGCTAGCCCGGTTTCGACGAGAGCGAGGCCCGGGATCGCCTCCGCCTCTGCCCGCTGCGCCGGGCTGGCGGCCGGTCCCAGGCTCGCGAGGACGATGCCGACACCTCGCTCGGCGAGGGCGGCGGCCAACTCGATGCTGTAGCGCCACACGCCGCCGACGGCGTCCGTCGTCACCAGGATGCGGTTGCTGGACCGGACTACAGCGTTTCGCGTCCAAGTTGGGACGCGAAACGCTGTAGCTTTCGTTTTGGCGAGCATCTTCACGCAGGACGCTTGTCCCAAGCGTCCTGCGATCTGCTCTAGGCCGTCCGGCACAGGACTTCCAACTCCGGAAGCGACAACGGTGTCTCTTCTTGAATGTCGGAGAAGCGTGTGAACTGGCCGAGGTAGTGGGCGTGGGCGCGTTCCCAGGCCTGGTCGTCCGGGGCGCCGAACAGCCGTCGATAGTCGGGCGAGCTGGGATAGGGATAGAGCGGCACCGGGTCGTTGGCCCAGACGCCCGCGGCGCGCAGCCGGTCGCGCCAGGCTTCGACCAGCGCCGAATCGTCGTCGCCCATCTCGATCAGGTTGGCCTGCACGAACGGGACATGCCGCCGGGCGAGGATAAGGAGATCGGCCAGCTCGTCCGTGCTCAGCTTGCAGCGCTTGTCGAGCGCGGCGCGGCCGCTCTCGGTCAGGCTCTCGACGCCCGCCTCGATGCTGACGCAGCCGGCGCGTCCGAGGAGCTCGATCATCTCGGGCTTCCAGAGATCAATGCGCGTCTGCATCCCGAACTCGACAGGGCGCGAGACCAGCGCCTCGAGCAGCGCGCGCTGGGGCAGGAAGATCTCGTCTATGAAATAAAGGTATTCGACCCCTTGCGCGATCAGCCCGTCTATCTCTTCGAGCAGGGGTGCGAGGTCGCGGCGGCGGTAGCGATCGCGGAAATCCACCTTGGCGCAGAAGGTGCAGGAGTAGGGACAACCGCGGCTCGCCTCGACCTCGGCGCCGGGTGCCTGCGGCTTCCGGTCAAAGCGGTGGTGATGATGGCGGTGCCGCCGAACCCAGTCGTCCGGCCACTGCAAGGCAGGCAGGTCCGTGAAGCGCGCCGCCTGCGGGCCGCCGGCTTTGCGGCCGGGCACAGCGGTACCGGGCAACTCGCCAGGCGTGGCCCCGTTCGCGAGCGCGGCCACGACTTCCTCGCACTCGCCCATGACCACGGCGTCGCATCCGAGCTTGCGGAGTGCCGCGCCCGGCGTCGCCGAGCCGTGCGGCCCGACCGCCACCGTCATCCCGCCCGCATCCGCGACCGCGTCGAGCAACGCGCGCGGCACGCGAAGCTCGGGTGGGGCGCAACGCCAGAATAGGTAACTCGGCGCCGTCGCCACTACCGTCATGCCGGGCGCGAAGCGGGCGACCTCCGCCGCTACCGCCGCATGATCGAGGTCTTGCAAGTGCCCGTCCAGCAACAGGACCTCATGGCCGTTCCGCTCCAGCAGCGCCCGGCAGTAGCCCAGCTCCAAAGGCAAATGCGGCTCACGGCATCCGAAATAGATGCTGCCCTCAAACGTCCAGCGTGGGTTGAGGAGCGCGACCCTCACCCTAGTCGTCCCCGCTCGCCGCGAATTGGCGGGCCGGCGCGCGCCGCTCCGCCATGGCCCAGCGGGCCAGGCGGCGCAGGCCGTCGCGCCATGCCACGGGCCGCGGCAAGCCGAGCGCCGAGCGCACCCGCCTGCTGTCGGAGACGAAGTAGCGCTGATCGCCCGGCCGCCAATCGGCGAAGTTGATCTCGGGTGCGCGGCCCACGATGGCGCCGATCTCGTCCAGCACCGTGCGCAGCGTCACGGCGTTCTCGGGGCCGCCACCCAGGTTGAAGGCCTGGCCGGCAACCTCGCCGATCCGGTCCCATGCGGCGAGATAGGCCGCCACGGCGTCGTCCACGTAGAGCGCATCGCGCACCTGCCGCCCGTCGCCGTAGATGCTGATCGGTTGGCCGGCAAGAACCGAGAACAGGAAGTGCGCGAGCCAGCCCTGGTCCTCAGTACCCATCTGCCGCGGGCCGTAGATGCAGCTCATCCGCAGCACGCAGGTGGGCACGCCGAAGCTGCGCGCGTAGTCGAGCACGTATTGGTCCGCGGCGCCCTTGGAACAGCCGTAGGGCGTGTAGAAGGAGAGCGGCCGATCCTCGGCGATACCGTGGGCACGGCGGGCTTCGTCCTCCGGCACCCAGGCGTCGTTGTCTTGGACGAGCGCCACGTCGGCGAGGCTGCCATAGACCTTGTTCGTGCTGGCGAAGACGAGCGGCGGCGGCTTCGGCTGGCGGCGCAGGGCTTCCAGAAGGTGCAGCGTGCCCTGCACGTTCACGGCGAAGTCCGCCTCCGGATCGGCAAGGCTGGTCGTGACGGCGACCTGGGCAGCGAGGTGGAACACCGCCCGCGCCCGGCCCGCCGCTTCCTCCAGCGCTGGGCGGTCGCGCAGATCGGCGACCAAGCTGGTGACGCGCTGCGGGTGTCGGCGGCGCAGCCAGGCCAGGTTCGCCTCGACGCCGGGCCGCACGAGCGCGTCGAAGACGAGCACGTCGTGGCCATCGGACGCGAGCCGGTCCACGAGGTTCGCGCCAATGAAGCCGGCGCCGCCCGTGACCAGGATCGGCCGCCCACGCAGGGGGGCGATCGCCCCCGTCATGCGACAAGTCCCGTCATGCGACAAGTCCTCGGCGTTCCAGCTCGCGCCGGGCTTCCGCGACGCGGTCCACCGCCTGTTGCTGGCCGACCCAATCCGCCAGCTCGCCGAGGCTGTCCGCGAAGGTGCGGCGCGGCCGGAAGCCGAGGATCTGCTGCGCGAGGCCGATATCGGCGAAGCAGTGGCGGATGTCGCCGACGCGGGTCTTGCCCATGATTTCGGGGTCGAGCTGCGGCACGCCCATGGCGTCGGCGAGCGCGCGGGCTACATCGAGGATACTCACGTCGCGCCCGCTGCCGATGTTGAACACTCGGCCCGGCGCGTCCTTGTGCTCCAGCGCGAGCACGAAGGCGCGCGCAACGTCCTCGACGTGAACGAAATCCCGCCGCTGCTCACCGTCCTCGAACACGAGCGGGCGCTCGCTGTTGAGCAGGCGCGAGGCGAAGATGGCGAGCACCCCCGTGTAGGGGTTGGAGAGTGCCTGGCCGGGGCCATAGACGTTGAACAGGCGCAGCGCGACGCCCTGCATCCCGTAGGCGGGCGCCACGGTCAGCGTCAGCCGCTCCTGCACATACTTGGTCAGCGCATAGACCGAGGCGAGGCTGGGCCGCTTCGAACTCCGGCGTCGCGACCGGCACCAGCGGCCGCCCGTCCGGCCCTGCAGGGTCCCAGCCGCCGGGCTGGCGCTGGGCATCCTCGACCGGCACGCCATCCGCGGTGCGGTAGAGGCCCTCCCCGTAGATGCTCATGGAGGAAGCGACGACGACGCGCTCGACCGGGCGGTCTATGAGCGCCTGGAACAACACCGCCGTGCCTTGGTCGTTCACCGAGACGTAGCGGTCTATGGCGTACATGCTCTGGCCGACGCCGACCTCGGCGGCGAGGTGAACGACGAGGTCCACGTCCTCCAGCGCCGCCGCGACTCGGTCGAGGTCGCGGACGTCGGCGCGGATGAACTCCACCTCGCCGAGAACCGGGTGGCGTGGTCCACCCCGGGCATGGACCTGCTCGATCAGGCTGTCGAGGACGCGAACCCGGTAGCCCCCCGCGAGCAGCGCCCGCGCGACATGGCAGCCGATGAATCCCGCGCCGCCCGTGACCAGCACCCGTTTCTGCATCCTCGCCCCTAACTCCGGTCCCTGTTCATTCCCGACCCTCCGCCGTGAGAACGGGCCTGTCAAGGATCAAAGCCGGTTGCGTTGTGTGACACAGATGCCTATCTTGCGCACAATTAGGAGAGCGACAATCATGAGAAAGGTGCAGACCGAGCCTCGAATTCGTGACGGTGGCGACCGCGATCCTGGACGAAGCCAGGCAAGCCGGCCTTCTCGATGACGCGACGGAGCATGTCTCGTTCCGGGCGCCCAAGGCACTGGTCGAGGCTGCGAAGAGGGAGACCGGGCTGCGGTCAACGACGGAACTTGGCCTGGTGGCGCTCGCTGCCCTGGCGCGACCGGACCCGGTCTCCGAAGCGATGAAGCGAATCCGCGGAACGCTCGGCAAGACGCACACGCTTGAGTATTGATCTCGACGCGCTCCTGCGGCGTTGGAAACCCGAGAAGCGGACCACCCAACTCACGACGCGCCCGGCTGGCGACCTGGTGGCGGCGGCCCAGCTCATGGCCGCGAGGCGCCTGAGGCTGGTCCCGGATACCAACGTGTATATCCGCAACGTCGCCGGGACGCTGCCGCCGGAGGTGGAGGCCCTGTTGGACGATGCCTTGCAATGGCACTGCTCGGTATGCCTGAGCGAGATCGCTGCCGGCATCGCCAACCACAGCCCGGCGGCGCCCACTTGGGAGGCTGTCCGGGACCGGTATGGCGAGCTTTTCCGCGCCATTCCGGACAGCCGCGTCCTGGTGCCCGACGAAGAGACCTGGCAGGCGGCGGGCATCGTGTCAGGCACGCTCGCGCGCACCCAGGGCTTCCAGCGGCACCAACGGAAGGAGTGCCTGAACGACGCCTTGATCTACCTGACTGCCGCCAAGGCAGGACTCCCGGTGCTGACGGCGAATCGGGATGAGTTCGACCTCATCCAGCAGGTGGTCGGCGCCGGGAGCTTCGTCCACTTCTGATGCCGCCCTGGACTCTCGTCAGCTGCGCACCAAGGCGCATCCGCCCTCGCTCATAGGCCGGAACGCCTGGTCAGCCGGGATGGTGTCCAGGAGCTTGTAGTAGTCCCACGGTCCCTTGCTCTCGCCCGGCGCCTTGACCTCGAACAGGTAGCACGGGTGCAGCGCGCGCCCATCGGCCCTGATGCTCCCCGGTCCGAAGCAGTCGTCGTCGGTCGGCATCGCTTTCATGCGCTCGACCGTGGCCTTCCCGCTCCGCTTCGCCTCAGCCGGTCCCATGGCCACCACCGCCTTGAGGTAATGCAGCGTGCCGGCGTAGCAGCCCGCCTGGTCCATGCCGGGGCGCACGCCACCGATCCTCGGTGCCACGCGGTCGGCGAACGCGCGGGTGCGGTCGTTCAGGTCCCAGTAGTACGTGGTGCTGAGCACGAGGCCTTGCGCCGCGGCGAGGCCGAGCGCGTTCACGTCGCTGATGAAGAGCAGGAGGGCCGCGAGCCGGGTCTTGCCGCGGTCCAGTCCGAACTCGGCCGCCTGCTTGATGCAGTTGACCGTGTCCGCGCCGGCGTTGCACAGGCCGATCACGTTGGCGCCGCTCGCCTGCGCTTGGAGCAGGAAGGAGGAGAAGTCGCTTGCGCCGGGCGGGTGCTTGACGCTCCCCGCGACGGTGCCGCCGGCACCCTTCACGAACGCCGCGGTGTCGCGCTCAAGCGCGGCGCCGAAGGCGTAGTCGGCGGTGATGAAGAACCACTTGGTCCCGCCCTGCTTCACCAGCGCGCCACCGGTCGAGTGCGCGAGCATCCAGGTGTCGTAGGTCCAATGGACCGTCGTCGGGGAGCACTGCTTGCCCGTGAGGTCCACGGTCCCGGCGCCGGAGTCGATGAAGACCTTGTCCTTCTCCCGGCACACGTTCGCGACCGCCAGCGCCACGGCGCTGTTCGGCACGTCCGTCACCATGTCCACGCCGTCGCGATCGAACCACTGGCGAACGATGCCCGCTCCCACGTCGGGCTTGTTCTGATGGTCGCCGACGAGCACCTCCGCGGTCACGCCATGGTCTGCCATCTCCCGCACAGCCTGGCGGACGCACTCGGCGGATACCGGCCCGCTCAGGTCCTTGTACATGCCCGAACTCGTCGTTGAGCACGCCGATCTTGATGGTGGCCTGGTCCTGCGCCCAGGACCGGCGCGACGGCGCCAGCACGGCGGCGCTGGCCGCTCCGAGCAATGTCCGGCGGCTCATCGGCATGGTGTCTCGTCTCCCTTCTCGCGCATGGATGCAGCATAGAGGCTTTCAGCGGCGGCGGCGCGCTTCCACCAGCAGGCAGAGGATCTCATAGAGGATCGAGGCCGCGTTGAAGGGCGTAAGGTAGGAGGGGTCCCAGGCAGGCGCGACCTCGACCAGGTCGGCGGCGACCAGGTCGAGCCCGGCCAGCGCCCGCATGAGGCGCAGCGCCTCGATGCTGGTCAGGCCGCCGGCCTCGGGCGTGCCGGTGCCCGGCGCGAAGGCAGGGTCGAGGCTGTCTATGTCGTAGGAGAGGTAGGCCGGCCCCTCGCCCACGACCCGGCGCGCTTCCTCCGCGGCCCAGCGCCAGCCCTTGTCGCTGAACTCGTCCATGGTAACGACGCGCATTCCCGTGCGCTCGCTGAAAGCCCACATGCCGGCGTCGTTCGTCGAGCCGCGGATGCCGATCTGGATGCAGCGCCGCGGATCGAGCAAGCCTTCCTCGACGGCGCGGCTGAACGGCGCCCCGTGGTGGAAGCGGCTGCCCATGTAGTCGCCGCCGGTGTCTGGATGCGCGTCCACGTGGACAAGGCCGAGCGGGCGGTCCTTCGCCACGGCGCGCAGGATCGGCAGCGTGATCGAGTGGTCGCCGCCGACGCACAACGGGGCGGCGCCGGCCTCGGTGACGGCGCGCAGGAAGGACTCGATCTCGCGGTGGGCGCCGGTCAGCTCGTAGGGCTGCTCGATCCAGCAGTCGCCGAGGTCGCGCACGCGCATGTCCGCGAACGGCGAGACCCCAGTCGCGGCGTTGTGGCGGCGGAGCATGGTTGACTGCTCGCGCACCGCGCGCGGGCCGTGCCGGGCGCCGCTGCGATGGGTGACGCCGCCGTCGAACGGCACGCCGAGGAGGGCGATGTCGGCCTGTGCCGGGGCGTCTGACATGGGCGCGCGGAAGAAGGTGGCGATCCCTGTGTAGCGCGGCCGCGCCTGCGGATCGGCCATCTCCGGGTATCGCTCGGGACGCTTGGGGTCTTGGTGCTGGCTCATCAGGTTCCTCACGCAGGCTGGGAGTGGCGCCCCGGGTTGTGCCCTGTACCCAGCCGCCGCTCCAGCCACGCCTGGCCGAGCATCAGCACCGAGACGATCACGAGGTAGTAGGTGAGCGCGACCGCGTAGAGCTCGGTGAAGTGGAACGTCACCGAGATCGTGCGCGACGTCACGGCCAGCAGCTCCTGCAGCGAGATCACGGACGCGAGCGACGTGGTCTTGAGCAGGGTGATGAACTCGTTGGCCGTGGGCGGCAGGCCGACGCGCGCAGCCTGGGGCAGCCGGACGAGGAAGAAGCCCTGGGCGGGCGAGAGGCCGAGAGCGCGGGCGGCATCAAGCTGGCCCTGCTCGACGGAGAGCAGGGCGGCGCGGCTGATCTCGGCCTGGTAGGCGGCCTCGTTGAGCGAGAGCGCGAGCAGCGCCGCGAGGAACGGGGAGAACCAGTCCTGCCGCAAGGCGGGCACGAGCTGCGGCAGCGCATTCCAGACGAACAGGAGCTGCAGCAACGTCGGCGCGCCGCGGAACAGCCAGGTATAGGCGCCGACGAGCAGGCGCCGCCAGCGCGCGCCCTCGGCGGCGAGGGCCAGAGCGAGGCCGAGCACGATCCCGACGGAATGCGCCGCCACGGCCAGGGCGAGTGAGGTGAGCGCACCGAGCGCGAACGGTCGGGAGAGCAGCGCATCCCAGAAGACACGCGGGTCGAACGACACCCGCCGCTACGGCGCCTGCGCGCCCGCTGCCGGCATATGCCATGCGGCTACGAGCTTGCCCAAGGTCCCGTCGCTTCGGAGCTTGTCCACCGCCTCCTGCACGGCTTGCTTGTCCGCGTCCTTGGGCAAATAGATGCCGAAGGTGTCGGTCGGGGGATAGGTATAGGCAACGGCGAACTTGCCGGGCTCCACCTCGGCGCGATACGCGGCCTCGGTATCCTGCGTGATCCCGACCGCGGCGCGGCCCGTGAGAAGCTGCTCGGCCACGTCGGACCCCTTGGGATAGGCTTGGACGGTGAGGCCAGGCTTGCCCTCGGCGCGGAGCTTCTCGTCGAGCGCGTGGGCGCGCTTCTCATATTCGGTGCCGGCCTGGACGGCAACCGTCTTGCCCGCGAGGTCGTCCGGCCCGGCGATGCCAGTCATGCCGGCGCGGACGAGCAGGACCTCGCTGGAGCGGAGATAGGGCACCGCCGGGAACTGCGCCGTGCGCGCGGGGGTCACGAACATGCCGCTGATGACAGCATTGCAGCGGCCAGCAGCCAGCGCGGGCAGGAGGCCGGGAAAGTCGGTCGCCACGATGCGCAGCTTGGCATCCCAGCCCTTCGCGAGCGCGGACGCCATATCCATGTCGAACCCGACCGGATCGCGCTCGCCCGGCGCGCGATAGAACTCCATGGGCGGGTATGAAGCATCCGTGCAGACGGTGAACTGCCCGTCGCGCAATGGCGGCGCCGCGAGCGCCTGCCCGCTGGCGCCGAGCACCAGCAGGACGATCATTCCACTCCACACGGCTGCCCGATGCTGCATCCTTCTGCCCCTGCCCCGTGCCCTGCAAGGATCGTGCGGGAAGCTGAAGCCTCGCGCAAGCTCCGTCGCAGGCTCTCGTCGCAGGCTCTCGTCGCAGGTTCTTGTCGCAGGTTCTTGTCGCAGGTTCTCTGGGGCTAGCCGGAGCGGGCCGCGACGAGGCGCCAATTGGGACCGGCGTGGGCCAGGTCGCGCTCGAAGGTCCAGGTATCCACCATCTCGGTGATGGCCTCGGTGCCCGTGAGGGGCTTGCCGTCGCGGTCGAGCGTGAGCGCGACCTGGTCGGATACGAAGCGGACGGCGATGGCAGCGAGGCTGCCGCGCAGGCTCGCGTCCTCGATGGTGGCGGACAAGATCGCCTTAATCTCGCTGCGCTGCGTCTCACCCGCTTCCTCACGGGCGGTGATGGCCTGATCGAAGCCCGCGTAGATGTCGTCGCAGAGCAGTGGCCGCAGGGTGGCACGGTCTCCAGTGGCGAACGCGCCCACGATGAGGCGGAACGCGGCCTCGGCGCCCGTGAGGAAGCGGGCCGGGTCGAAGTCGCGGTCAACCGCGTGGATGCGCGTCAGCTCGCCGCCGAGCGGACTCGCTGGGTCGGGCACGGGACGGGTGGGCACGGCCTCGGCGTGGCCCTCGATGATAGGGGCGGTGCCGGGCGTCGGCGCCGGCCTGTCGAGCGGCGCGGCGGCGCGCTCGAACCCGGTGCGCCGGCCCAGCACGCTGCGCAGGCGCAGCACGAGGAAGACCGCGATCATCGCGAACAGCACGAGATCGAGGGGAAAGCTGCCGGCGGCGCCGTTCATTCCTGGGACTCCTAGCATAATCGTCAGATGGGGTGCCTGCCGGGCCGCGGCAACGAAGGCCGGCGTCGAGGCTTGCCCTTCTTCGGCCCGTCGAGGCATGGTGCCCCGCATGATCCTTCTCCGGCATGGGCAGAGTTGGTTCAATCACCATTTCAGCCAGACCCGCCGAGACCCCGGCATCCACGACCCGGCGCTCACTCCAGTCGGCGAGCAGCAGGCCGAAGCGGCAGCAGAGGCACTGGCCGGCGAGGATATCCAACGCATCCTCGCCTCGCCCTACACGCGCGCCTTGCAGACCGCGGCGCCCATCGCCCGGCGCCGCGATCTTCCCGTGCTGGTCCACCCCGCGGTGCGCGAGCGCTACGCCTTCGCCTGCGACGTGGGCACGCCTTGCGCCGCGCTCGCGAGCGCCTGGCCTGGGCTCGATTTCGCGCACCTCGACGAGGTGTGGTGGCCCGGCGGCGAGGAGTTCAGCGGACCAAGTGGTCGCCCGCGCCGCGCTGTTCCGCGCCGAGATGGCGGCAGAGCCGGGCTGGGAGAGCACGCTCGTCGTCAGCCACTGGGGCTTCATCCTGGCGCTCACGGGAACCAGCGTGATGAACGGCAAGTGGGTGCGCTACGACCCGCGGGATGCGCCGCCTTCGGAGCATCATATGGAAGCCGTAGCGCCGCTCGGCGAGCCAGGCGCGCCAGCCGCCAAGATGCGTGATGTCCGGGGCGTCCGCGCAGCCGGCCGGCTCGGCGAGGAAGCCGAGGCAAGGGCCGTCCTCCAGCTCGACCGTGCCGAAACCGAGCGGCGCCGGCACCTGGGCCAGCAACGCGCCGATGGCGGCAGCGGCAGCGCCCAGACCTCGCCCTCGACCGCGCCACCCGGCGTCGCCCGATATAAACCGGGGCGGCTGCCCAGCGCGTGCAGCCTGTAGGCAGGGACCGTGTCGCGCGACCCGCACGAAGCGGCCGCCGAGCGCCACGATCTGCCCGTTGAGCGGCAGTCCCGCCATATGCGCGCCGATGCAGAACAGCGCCGTCTCGTCCGCCTGGACTGGATCTGGCGGCGCGGATGGGGGTAGCGCCTCGCCGGAGGCACCCCAGGTCGCGTTCAACGCGCGGTGGAGCCGGTCCGCAAGCGGCGCGAGCCGGCCCTCGGACCACGCCGGGCCGACGAGCGTGACCCCGAACGGCAGCCCGTCCTCGCCCATGCCCGCCGGCACCGCGATCGCGGCGAGGTCGCAGAGATTGACGAAATTGGTCCAGGTGCCGAGCCGCGCGTTGATCCCGACCGGGTCCGCCTCGACCTCGGCGAGCGTGGGGCAGGGCAACGTCGTGGGCAGGAGCAGCGCGTCGTAGCGGGCGAACAGCCGCTCGGCTGAGCGCCGCGCGTGGGCGAGTTGGTGGAAGGCGGGGAAGGCATCCACCGTGCGCCGGGTCAGCCCGTTCTCCAGGATCGAGCGCGTGACGGGGTGCAGGATCTCGGGACGCCCCTCGACCACCTCACGCAGCGCCGCCGTGCGCTCGGCGACCCAGGGGCCATCGTAGAGCAACTGTGCGACGGCGAGGAACTCGCTTATGTCCACCGCCTCGGCGCTGAGTAGCGACGCCGCGCGCGCGTATGGGACCGCGACGGCGCCTTCGGGCACGATCCCGGCGATGCGGGCGTTGGCGGGGGTGGTGCCGCGGCGGAGATGGGGGAACGGGGCGCGGCGCGAATACGGGTCCGCCTCGTCGAAGGCGGCGATCACGCGCAGCACGGAAAGCGCCTCGTCCACGGTGCGGGCGAACACCGAGACCGTGTCGAGCGACCGGCAGGCCGGCACGACTCCCCTCGCCGACACGCTGCCCACCGTAGGCTTGAGGCCGACGACATTGCCGAACGCTGCCGGCACACGCCCTGACCCGGCCGTATCCGTGCCTAGCGCGAAGTGGGCGATCCCGGCTGCCACCGCCACCGCCGATCCCGACGATGAGCCGCCCGGCACGCGCGCTCGCATCGAACGGGTTGCGCGGTGTCCCGTACGGGCTGCGCGTGCCGACGAGGCCAGTCGCGAACTGGTCGAGATTCGTCTTGCCGAGCAGGACGGCGCCTGCATCGAGCAGACGCTGCACGGCGGGCGCTGTCTTCTCGGGCATGTAGGCGTAGCCGGGGCAGGCGGCGGTCGTCGGCAGCCCGGCCACGTCCAGGTTGTCCTTGACCGCGAACGGCAGGCCCCAGAGCGGGCGGTCGCGGCGGCCCTCCGCCTCCAGCGCGGCCGCGCGCGCGAGCACGGAGTCGTCGGAGAGCCGGGTGATCCAGAGCGCCGGGTCGGCGTAGGCCTGGTCCGCCGCGAGGGCCGCCCGCGCCGCGGCTACGGGAGTATTCACGCCGTGAGCGCCGCGAGCACCGCCGTACTCGGGGCCGTCCAGCCGACGATTGCGTTCTGGGCCCGCACCATCTTCAGCACGGCCGCCTTGAACTCCGGGAAGTAGCTCGCCGTCGCATCCTCGACGAGCAGGCATTCGTAGCCGCGGTCGTTCGCCTCGCGCATGGTGGTCTGCACGCAGACCTCCGTGGTGACGCCGGCGATCAGCAGGTGCGTGATGCCCCGGTCCCGTAGGGCGCTGTCGAGGCCCGTGGCGTAGAAAGCGCCCTTGCCGGGCTTGTCCACGACCAGCTCGCCCGGCAGCGGCGCCACCTCGGGCACGATGTCGGCGCCTGGCTCGCCGCGGACGAGGATGCGCCCCATGGGGCCGGGGTCGCCGATGCGGAGACTCGACGATCCTCGCTCACGCTTGGAAACCGGACAGTCCGTGAGGTCTGGAGCGTGGCACTCGCGGGTGTGAACCACCATCAGCCGGGCAGCGCGCGCCCCGTCCAGCAGCGCGCGCGCGGGCGCTACGGCCCTGCCGAGCCGCGACACGTCGTTGCCGAGCGCCTCGCCGAAGCCGCCCGGCTCCAGGAAGTCGCGCTGCATGTCAATCACGACGAGCGCCGTCCTCTCCGGCGGGAGCGCGTAGGCGAAGGGCCGCGCCAGCACGACCGCGGATTTCAAGCGCCGCCACCGACCATGTGGCCGCCGATCTCCTGGGCACTCGCCCCAGAAGTCGCGCCGTTATTAGCAGCCTCATGGACGAGCTTTCCGTCGCGCATGACCACGATGCGGTCGGCGAGATCGAGCAGCTCGTCGAGGTCCTCGGAGACGAGCAGCACGGCCGCGCCCGCGTTGCGCGCGGCGACGATCCGCGCCCGCACCTCCGCCGTCGCCCGCACGTCCAGCCCGAAGCAGGGATTGGCGACGATGAGCAGCCGCGCGTCCCCGTCCAGCTCGCGCGCCAGGACGCAGCGCTGCACGTTGCCGCCCGAGAGTGCGGCGATGGGCGCCTCGCGCGAGGGCGCACGCACGCCATAGGCGGCGATCAGGCGTCCGGCGTGGTCGGCCATGGCGCGTCCGTTGAGCAGCGCGCGGCGTCGCCCGGCGCTGTCGCGGTCGAAGGCGCGCAGGTTGAGGTTGTCGCCCACGGACATGCGCGGCACGCAGCCGTTGCGCAGCGGCTCCTCCGGCAGCACGCGCACGCCGCGCGCCTGCGCCTCGGCGCGCGTGGCGCCGTAAGGCTGGTTCTCGACGAGGATCTCGCCGGATGCTGCCGGGCGCTGACCGCCGAGCACCTCGACAAGCTCCCGCTGACCGTTGCCTGAGACGCCGGCAACGCCGACGATCTCCCGCGGGTGGACGGCGAGGTGGGCCACGTCGAGGCCGGCATGCCCCCGGTCATCAGCGGCGCGCAGGCTCCGCACGAGCAGGCGCGGCGCTGAATCCGGTGCGCCGCGGCGTTCGGGCTGGGCCGGGCGATGCGGCTCGCCGATCATCATCCGCGTCAGGTCCTCGGGAGAGAGCGACGCGACCGGGCCGCCACCCGCGACCCGGCCGCGGCGCAGCACCGTGACCGCGTCGGCGAAGCGCGCGACCTCGCGGAGCTTGTGCGTGATGATGAGGACCGTGACCTGCCCGGCTTGCGCGAGGCCGCGGACCAGGCCGAGCATCTCCTCGGCCTCCTGCGGCGTCAGCACGCTGGTCGGCTCGTCGAGCACCAGGAAGCGGCGTTGCAGGTACAGCTGCTTCACGATCTCGGCTTTCTGCCGCTGCCCGGCGGCGAGTGCCCCGGCGCGAGCATCGAGAGGCAGGCGGAAGGGCATCCCGGCCATGAACTGGTCCAGCGCCGCGCGCTCCCGCGCCCAGGAGACCACGCGGGGCACGTCCCTGCGCGCCATGACCAGGTTCTCCGCCAGCGTCATGGAGGGGACCAGCGTGAAGTGCTGATAGACCATGCCGAGGCCGAGGCGGTCCGCATCCGCAGGGCGGCTGATCTCCGCCTCGCGCCCGTCCACCAGGAAGCTCCCCGCGTCCGCCTGATAGTAGCCGAGCAGGCACTTGACGACGGTGGACTTGCCGGCGCCGTTCTCGCCGAGGAGGGCGTGGACGGTGCCGGGCGCGACGCGGAAGGATACGTCGTCCAGCGCGGTGAAGGCGCCGAACCGCTTACCGACGCCAGCGGCCTCAACGCCGATCGCGGTCATCCGACCGCTGCCAGGAGCGCCGCGCTGGACGCGACGGCGCCGAACACGCCGCCCTGCATCGTCACCATCCGGATTGCCGCCTCGTGGTTGCCCCGGTCGGTGGCAGCACAGCAATCCGTGAGCAGCAAGCACTCGAAGCCGCGGTCGTTCGCCTCGCGCATGGTGGTGCTGACGCACACGTCCGTCGTGATGCCGGTGATGACCAGGTTGCGGATGGTCCTGGTGCGGAGGATCAACTCCAGGTCGGTGGCGCAGAAGCTGCCCTTGCCGGGCTTGTCCACAACGACCTCGCCCGGCAACGGCGCCAGTTCGGGGATGATCCCCCAGCCCGGCTCGCCGCGGACCAGGATGCGGCCGCACGGGCCGGGATCGCCGATGCCGGCGCCGATGCGTCGCGAGCGCCAGCGCTTGTTCTCGGGCAGGTCGGAGAGGTCGGGGCGGTGTCCCTCCCGCGTGTGCAGCACGGGACCGCCCCAGGCGCGAAACGCCGCCATCACCCGGCGGATCGGCTCGATGGGCGCGCGGGTGAGCGAGAGGTCGTAGCCCATGCGGTCCACGTAGCCGCCAGGGCCGCAGAAATCGGTCTGCATGTCTATGACGAGCAGCGCCGTGTTCGCCGGGCGGAAATCGCCGTCGAACGGCCAAGGGTAAGGGTCGGCCGCGACGGCGCCCGCCGGATCGGCAAGGCTGCGGGCGGCGCTCACTCGGCAGCCTTCGGGAGCGGCGTCTGGTAGGCACGCGTAGGCGCTGCGAGGCCGCAGCCAGTGCCGTCCACTACCTGCACCTGCTCCTCCCAGGGGAGCCGATACCGCCCGGCGGCGAGGTCGTGCATGTAGGTGTAGGGGCAGTCGCCCGCGCCGCCTGATACGGCGGAGAAGCCGCGATGGCCGAACTGGTAGATGTTGTTCTCGACGCCCCAAACCGCCCGCGCCTCGCGCACCAGGTCCGGCCGCACCTCCGCCGTCACGATCTCGTCCGCCCGGCCCGAGGCGCCGTGCGCGATCACGCTGCCGTCGAAGTTGCAGACCATGGCCTCGCCCATGGAATCGAACGTGCCGTCCGAGCCGGACATGCACACGCTCGCCGTCACTATCAGGTTACAGAAGGCGTTGGACTGGTTCGTGAAACGCCAGGCGTCGCGGATCGGCGCGGTGTAGCCTGCGGTGCGCAGCATGATCTCGGCGCCCTTGTAGGCGGCCTCGCGGGCCATCTCCGGGAACATGCCGTCGTGGCAGATGATCAGCGCGATCTTGCAGCCCTTCGGCCCCTCCACGACCGGGATGCCGAGGTCGCCGGGTTCCCACGGCTCGACCGGCACCCAGGGGTGCATCTTGCGGTAGTAGAGGCGGATCGAGCCGGTCTCGTCCACGAGGATGCCGGAGTTCCAGGGATTGCCGCCGGGGTTGCGCTCCATGAGCGAGAAGCAGCCCCAGACCGCGTTCTCGGCGCAGGCCCGGCGCAGCAAGGCGATCTCCGGCCCATCCAGGCTGCACAGCACCTCGTCGCGCGTGTCCATCGAGAGGCCGTGCAGCGCGTATTCCGGGAACACGACGAGGTCGAGCGTGCCCATGCCGCGCTTCGCCTTGCCTACCATGGCCGCGACCCGCTCCGCCTGGCGCATCACGTCGGCGCGCGCCTCGATCACCGGGAGCTGGAGCTGCACCAGCCCGATCACTACGCCACCCGGCGCCTTGTTCAGCCCGCCTAGACCATTCATGCCCGTCCCCTCACCGCGCTATGCTCAATTCGCCCGGCATCCCCCGCAACGCCCGGCCGGGTCGCACGGTGGCGACGAGGATCAACAGCGTCGCGACGTAGGGCGCCGCGTAGAACAGGTAGTAGCCCCAGGTGACGCCGACGGTCTGCAATGACGGGCCGAGAGCGCCTGCCGCTCCGAAGATCAGGGCCGCGACGATGCACCAGAGCGGGTTCCAGCGCGCGAACACCACGAGCGCCACCGCCATCAGCCCCTGCCCGGACGACAGGCCCTCGTTCCAGCTTCCGGGGTAGCAGAGGGAGAGGAAGGCGCCGCCCACGCCCGCGAGGCCGCTGCCGATCGCGGTCGCGAGGAACCGCATCCGATTGACCGGCAGCCCGAGGGCGCGCGCCGCGTCCGCGTTGTCGCCGACGATGCGCAGGCGCAGCCCGGCCCGCATAGAGCGCAGCGCCCACCACATGGCGAAGGCCACCGCGAGACCCAGGAAGAACAGCGGGCTGACCTCCAGCGCGCTGCGCACCTGCGGCGATGCCGACCACAGCCCGAGCGGGAGCGTGGGCAGGTGCGGCGCGCTCGGCTGCACGTAGGGCTTGCCGAGGAAGAACGCGATCCCGGTCCCGGCGAGCATGACCGCGATCCCCATCGCCACGTCGTTCACCCGCGGCAGCGCGCAGACCGCGCCGTGGACCGCGCCCAGGGCAGCCCCCGCCCCTGCCCCGGCCAGAACGCCGAGCCAGGGATTCCCGGTCTGGTAGGCGCAGGCGTAGGCGGCCATCGCACCCAGCACCAAGGCGCCCTCGTTGCCGAGGTTGATGCGACCCCCCGTCTCGGTCAGGCACTCGCCGAGGCTCACGAACAGGAACGGCGTGCTGACCCGGATCGCGCCCGCAACCATGGCGACCAGAACCGTGTCGAGCGCCCCCATCAGCGCACCTCCGCCGCCCGTGGCTGGAACCACGGCACCCGGCCGAACAAGGTCTCGCTCGCGAGCACGCTGACGAACACGAGGCCCTGCAGGACGAGCACCGTCGCGTCCGGAAGCCCGAGCCGCCGCTGCAGCAGGCCGCCCGCGGCGCCGATGCCGCCGACCAGGACGGCCATGGGGATGATGGCGAGCGGGTTCTGCCGGGCGAGGAAGGCGATGAGGATCCCGGCGTAGCCGTAGCCCGCGATGAGCGAGGCGTTGGCGCGCTGCTGGACGGCCGCGACCTCGATCATCCCTGCCAGCCCTGCGAACGCGCCCCCGAGCGCGCAGGCGCCGATCATCAGGGCGCCCACTGGCAGCCCTTGCAGCCGCGCCGCGCGCAGATTGCCCCCCGCGATCCGCGCCGCGAAGCCGAGCGTCGTCCGGCTGATCAAGACCCAGCACAGCACGCAGGCCACGACGCCGACGAGCAGCCCAGGATGCAGGTCGGTGCCGGGCACCGGGCCGAGGATGTCCCGATCCGGAATCGCGTAGGTGGACGGCTTGTTGAGGCTCGACGGGTCGCGCAGCGGCCCCTCGACCAGATGATTGAACAGCGCGATGGCGATGTAGGCGAGCACGAGGCTCGCGACCGTCTCGTTGATCCCGCGCCAGACACGAAGCACGCCCGTCAGCCCGATCCAGGCCGCCCCTGCGGCCGCGCCCGCGAGCGCCATGGCGAGCAGCGTTATGACCGGGGGCAGCGGTGCCGCCGCCAGCCCGATGCAGGTCGCGGCCAGGCCCCCCAGCACCACCGCCCCTTCGCCACCGATCACCACCATCCCGAGCTGCGCCGGCACGGCGACGCAGAGCGCCGTCAGCAGCAGGGGTGCTGCGCGCGCCAGCGTGTTCTGGAGCGAGAACGCGCTGCCGAAAGCCCCGCGCCAGACGACGGCGCAGAACTCCGCCGGCGACTTGCCGAGTGCGACCAGGAACACCGAGAACAGCACCGCCGCGACGACGAGTGCGCCGACCGGGGCAGCGGTGGCCTCCAACGCCCGGCGCACCGGATACCAGCGGTCGCCCCGGTTGGGCGCAGGAAGGGACGGCGCCCCCGTCCGCTCCGCCGCGACCGCTCCGCCTGCCATCTTTCCCGACATGGCGCCCGCGCTAGCTGACCGCGCCGTTCACGCCCTGAACGAGGTAGTTCATGGATTCCAGTTGGATCGCCGTCTCCGGATAGGCGGTGCCGGCAGGGATCACCTGGTTGCCCTTGTTGTCCTTGAGCGGCCCCTTGAAGACGGCGTAGCCGCCCTTCATCATCTCCGCCTTCACGCTGTCCGCGTTCTGGCGCGCCGCCGCGGTGACGGCCGGGCCGTAGGGCGAGGTCTTGACGTAACCCTCCACCAGGCCGCCGCGCACGAAGTTGGGCAGCGCCTCGCCCGCGAGCGCCTTCTTGGCGAACATCTGATACACGGTCGCCCAGTTCCACTCGGCGCCGGTGAGGTAGCCCTTCGGCGCGAGCGGCGCCTGGTTCACGTGGTAGCCGCAGGTGTAGATTCCCCGCCCCTCCGCGGTCTGGATCACCACCTTCGGCCCGTCCACATGGCAGGTGACGACGTCCACGCCCTCGTCGGCCAGCGAGTTCGTCGCCTCCGCCTCCTTCACCGGCATGGACCAGTCGCCCGTGAAGAGAACGCGCGTCGTGATGGACGGGTCCACTGACTGTGCCCCGAGCGTGAAGCTGTTGATGTTGATGAGCACCTGGGGGATGGGCTTCGCCGCGACGAAGCCAAGCTTCTTCGTCTTCGTCATGTGCCCGGCGACGACGCCGCTGAGATACTGCGCCATGCCGATATAGCCGAAGTAGGACCCGGCGTTCATCGGGTCCTTGTCCTTCTGCCACAGGCCGCCGCAGTGCCGGAATTGCACCTTCGGGTATTTCCGCGCCATGCGCAGCACGTACGGGTCGAAGTAGCCGAAGCTGGTCGGGAACAGGAGCGGCGCGCCGTCCAGCTCGATCATGCTCTGCATGGTCTTCTCGACAGCATCGGTCTCGGGGACGCGCTCCTCCTCGGTGATGCTGACGCCCGGCAGGGATTTGAGCGTCGCCGCGCCCTCGGCGTGCGCCTGGTTGTAGCCGTAGTCGTCCTTGGGACCGACGTAGATGAAGCCGATGACCAGCTCGCGCGCGTGCGCTCTCCTGATCCCACTGCCTAATCCTAAGGCAAGTGTTGAGGCGCCAAGCCCTCCGGCGAGCACGCGCCGCCGACTCAGATCACCGAATGTGGTCATCGCATCCCCCAAACCGTCCACCCTGGCAGTCGGCGAAGCAAGCTGTATGCCAGTGGGAAAAGCCGATCTGCGGTACCGGCTCTTCGGTCCTGCCGTGCCGGCACGCGGCTTGCTTCACACTGGTGGAGGGGGCTGATTTGGATCTCGCGCACGACGTTGAGTTGGTCGGAGTGGTCAAGCGCTACGGCGCCACTGTCGCCGTGAAGGACGTGAGTCTGCGCGTGGCGCCGACGAGCTACTGCTGCCTGCTTGGGCCGAGCGGCTGCGGCAAGACGACGACGCTGCGCATGATCGCCGGGCACGAGACGGTCTCCGAGGGCGACGTCCTCATTCACGGGAAGAACGTGACGCTGCTGCCGCCGGGTCGGCGCGGGACGGCGATGATGTTCCAGAGCTACGCGCTGTTCCCGCACCTGTCCTGCCTCGACAACGTGGCGTTCCCGCTGAAGGTGCGGGGCATGGGGCGGACCGCACGCCGGGCGCGGGCGCGGGAGCAGCTCTCGCGCGTGGACATGGAGCCGCTCGCGGACCGGTTGCCCTCGCAGCTCTCAGGTGGTCAGCAGCAGCGCGTGGCGCTCGCCCGCGCGCTGGTAACGGAGCCGCGCGTGCTCTTGCTCGACGAGCCGCTGTCGGCGCTCGATCCGTTCCTGCGGGGACGGATGCGCGAGGAGCTGAAGCGCTTCCAGCGCGACCTCGGGCTGACCTTCATCCACGTGACGCACAGCCAGGAGGAGGCGATGGCGCTTGCCGACCTCGTCGTGGTGATGGAGGGCGGGCGCATCCTGCAGGCGGCGCCGCCGCGCGAGGTGTTCGAGCGGCCCGCCACGGCCTTCGTCGCCCGGTTCATCGGCGGGCACAACGTCCTGTCCCAGGGGAACGGGGCGGTCGCCGTGCGCGCCGACCGCTGCCGGCTGGGGATGCCGGGCGAAGGGCCGCACGTCTCCGGGCGAGTTGCCGCAGTCGAGTACCAAGGGCCGAGCGTGCGCGTCGCCGTGGCGACGGACGCGGGCGAGGCGTCCGCGCTCCTGCCCGATGCCAGCTTCTTCGCCGCCCCGGTCGCCGTCGGCGATCCCGCGACGCTCGTCTGGTCGCCCGCGGACGGGCACGCGGTCGAGCCGGCCTGATCCCATCACCAGAGGAGCCGCATCATGGCCACACCCATCAGCAGACGAACCGCCCTCGCGCTCGCCGGCGCCGCGGCAGGGTCAGGGGCCATCACCGGCTTCCCGACGATCTGGGCGCAGACCATCAAGGACGTGACGCTGCGCCAGTTCGGCACCGGTGTCTCGAACCTGAACGCCATCTCCGAGAAGGTGAAGCAGGACCTCGGCTTCACCCTGCAGATGACCGCGCTCGACAGCGACGCCGTGACGCAGAAGGCGGTGACGCAGCCGCGCTCCTACGACATCGCGGACATCGAGTACTGGATCTGCAAGAAGATCTTCCCGAGCGGCGTCCTGCAGCCGATGCAGACGGACAAGATCAAGCTCTACGACAAGATCGTGCCCCTCTTCACAACCGGGCACCTCACGCCCGCGACGCCCATCGCCCAGGGCACCGCGCCCAACACGGTCGGCTACGTCGAGAAGCCCGGCGCCAAGACTTTCGCCACGCAGCCGACCGGGTGGATGACGCTCATCCCCACGATCTACAACGCCGACACGCTCGGCATCCGCCCCGACCTCGTGGGCCGCCCGATCACGAACTGGCGCGACCTCGTGGACCCCGCGTTCAAGGGCAAGTCCGCGATCCTGAACATCCCAAGCATCGGGATCATGGACGCCGCGATGGTCATGGAGAGCCTGGGCAAGATCAAATATGGCGACAAGGGAAACATGACGAAGGACGAGATCGACAAGACGATCGCGTTCCTCATAGAGACCAAGAAGGCGGGACAGTTCCGCGCCTTCTGGAAGAGCTTCGATGAGAGCGTGAACCTGATGTCCTCGGGCGAGGTGGTGATCCAGTCCATGTGGTCGCCGGCCGTGACCGCCGTGCGCGCGAAAGACATCCCCTGCAAGTATCAGCCGCTCGCCGAAGGCTACCGCGCCTGGGGCGGGGGCCTCGGCATCGCGACCCACCTCAAGGGGATCGAGCTGGACGCCGCCTACGAGTACATCAACTGGTATCTCTCCGGCTGGTGCGGCGCTTACCTCAACAGGCAAGGTTATTACAGCGCCGTGCTGGAGACCGCGAAGGAGAACATGAGCGCGAACGAGTGGGGCTACTGGATGGAAGGCAAGCCTGCGACCGCGGACATCGTCTCGCCCGAGGGCAAGGTCATAGACAAGGCCGGCGCCGTGCGCGACGGCGGCTCGTTCATGGAGCGCATGGGTCACATCGCCTGCTGGAACTCGGTGATGGACCAGGACCGCTACATGGTTGGGAAATGGAACGAGTTCATCTCGGCGTGACGGCGGCTGGCCCCCTCCTCCGTGATGCGCGGCCTCCGGATCGAGTCCGGGGACAGGCTCCGGCGGACATCCACGATTTGCCCGCGCGCACGAAAGTCGTAGATGGCCGGGACAAGCCCGGCCATGACGCGGGAAGGTCAAGGGGCAGCGCTGCCCCTCTCTTGCAGGCCTTGCCGCTCGCGCTCGTGCTCGGCATCTTTCTCCTGCTGCCGCTCCTCGCGCTCGTCGTCGTGTCGTTCTTCGACTATGACAGCGTCCGCCTCATCCCGGCCTTCATCCTCGGCAACTACCGCGACGCGCTCTTCTCCGCCGTGACCTGGCGAACCTACCTCAACACCGCCAAGTATGCCGCGCTCACCTGGGCGGCGACGCTCGCCATCGGCTTCCCGGTCGCATACTTCCTCGCCTTCCAGGTGCGTTCGCGCGCGATGCAGATGGGGCTGTTCCTGATCTGCACGGTGCCGTTCCTCACGTCCAACATCATCCGCATGATCTCGTGGATTCCCTTCCTCGGGCGCAACGGGCTGATCAACGGCCTGCTCCTCCACGTGGGCGCGATACGCTCGCCGCTGGAGTTCCTGCTCTACTCCGATTTCTCGGTCGTGCTGGCCTTCGTTCATCTTTATGCCTTGTTCATGATCACGCCGATCTTCAACGCCATGGTGCGCATGGACCGGCGCCTGATCGAGGCGGCCGTGGACGCGGGAGCAAAGCCCTGGCAGGTAGTGCGCGACGTGGTAGTGCCGCTGAGCAAGCCCGGCATCGCCATCGGCTCGATCTTCGTCGTGACGCTCGTGATGGGCGACTTCGTGACCGTGCAGGTCATGGGCGGCGGGCAGCGCGCCTCGGTCGGGCTGATGATCTACAACGAGATCTCGCTGCTCCAATACCCGGCGGCCTGCGCCAACGCCGTCATCCTGCTGCTCGTGGTGCTGCTGATGGTGGGTGCGATCCTGCGCACGGTGAACATCCGGGGCGAGCTCTGATGCGCCTGCGCCGGGCGCTGCTCGCCGGGTTCTTCGCGCTGTTCGTGCTGTTCCTCTACGGGCCGACGGCGACGATCCTCGTCCTGTCCTTCCAGGGGCCGGATGGCGGCCTCACCTTCCCGATGAACGGAGTCTCGCTGCACTGGTTCGCAGGCCTCTTCGGGACGCAGCGGGTCGGCGACCTGGGCGGCGCGTTCCGCCGCTCCATCGCGCTCGCCTTCATGGTCATGGCGGCGACGGTGCTGGTCGTGCTGCCGGCCGGCCTCGCCTTTCGCCGACGGTTCCCCGGCAGCGGCGCGCTGCTCACCCTCACGGTCGCGAGCCTGATCGTGCCCTCGATCCTGGTGAGCCTTGGCGTCGGCCTCCTGTTCAGCGCGGTCGGGCTCGATGCCGATTGGTGGAGCAGCGCGTTCGGCGCGCAGCTCACCTGGACGCTGCCGTTCGGCGTGCTGGTCATGTTCGCGGTGTTCAACCGCTTCGACAAATCCTGGGAGGAGGCGGCGCGCGACCTCGGCGCGTCGCCGTGGCAGGTGTTCAGCCAGGTCGTGCTGCCGATCATCCTGCCCGGCGTCGTCGGAATTGCCTTGTTCGGCTTCACCTTGTCCTACGACGAGTTCGCCCGCACCCTGCTCACGGCCGGGAGCAGCAACACGCTGCCGCTGGAGATCTTCGGGATGACCACGAACATCACGACGCCCGTGCTCTACGCACTCGGCACGCTGACGACGGGGTTGTCGTTCCTGGCCATCGGCGCTGCGCTCGGCGCCATCACGGCGCTCGCGCGGCGCCGGGCGCGGCGGGTCGCGGCGTAGGCGGGCGGAGAGGGAGATTCATGGCTGACTACGACCTGGTGATCCGGGGCGGCACCGTGGTGACGGCCGCCGACCAGTTCCGCGCCGACGTGGGCGTGCGCGCCGGACGCGTCGCGGCGCTGGGGGATGGGCTGCGCGGCGACCGGGAGCTGGACGCGGGCGGGTTGCTCGTGATGCCGGGCGGCGTGGATACGCATTGCCACATCGAGCAGCTTCGCGAGGGTGGCGAGGCCGACGAGGAAACCTGGGAGACCGGCAGCCGCAGCGCGCTCGCGGGCGGGACGACCAGCGTCGTCACCTTCTCCATGCAGTTCAAGGGCCGCGCCATCGCGCCGTCCCTTGCCGACTATCGTGGACGGGCGGAACGGGGCGCGATGGTGGATTACAGCTTCCACCAGATCGTCACCGACCCCACGGACGAGGTGCTCGCGGAACTCCCCGGCATCGTGGAGAGCGGGATACGCAGCTTCAAAGTGTTCCTGACCTACGATCCCCTGCGGCTCGACGACCGACAGTTCCTCCGCGTCCTCGCCGCCGCGCGGCGCACGGGGGCGCTCGTCACCGTCCACTGCGAGAACTACGATGCCATCGCCTGGCGCACGGAGGCCCTGCTGGCCGCTGGCATGACGGCGCCCAAGTATCACGCCTGGTCGCGCCCCAGCGTGATCGAGCGCGAGGCGACGCACCGGGCGGTGGCGCTGGCGGAGCTGGTGGACCAGCCAATCCAAGTGTTCCACGTCTCCTGTCCCGAGGCGGCCGACGAGATCAGGCGCGGGCAGGAGCGGGGCCTCAAGGTGTGGGGCGAGACGTGCCCGCAGTATTTCATGCTGAGCGCCGCGGACATGGATCGGCCCGGCTTCGAGGGCGCCAAATGGATGTGCAGCCCGGCGCCCCGCAATGCGGCCGCGAGCGCCGGGCTTTGGGACGCGATCCGGTTGGGAACGCTCGACGTGGTGAGCAGCGACCACTCCGGCTGGAGCTACGAGGGGCCGCGCGGCAAGCGGGTGAACGGGACGGACGCGCCGTTCCGCGATATCCCGAACGGCGTGCCGGGCCTGGCGGCGCGGCTGCCGATCCTGTGGAGCGAAGGGGTGGGCAAGGGCCGCATCACGGCGTGCGACTTCGTGCGCCTGGTCGCGCACCAGCCCGCGCGGCTGTTCGGGCTGCAAGGCAAGGGCACGGTGGCACCCGGCGCCGACGCGGACCTGGTGCTGTGGGATCCGGGAAAGCGCGTGACGTTGACCAACGCGCTCATGCAGCAGGCGATAGACTACACGCCCTACGAAGGGATGGAGGTCACGGGTTGGCCGGTTGCGACGGTGCGCCGGGGTGAGGTCGTGATGCAGGATGGGCGCGTGCAGGCCGCGCCCGGCAGCGGGCAGTTTCTCGCGCGCGGCCCCTACGCGCTCATCAAGCCGCGCGGCGTGCTGCCGGATGGGTTCGACGCGAGCGCGTTCAGCGGCTGAGCAAGGGGTGGGTGACAGGGACCTGTACCAGTCAACACAAGTGCCAGGGACGACCTCGCATCTATTGTATGGAGGTTGAAACCGTAACCGAACTATGGTGCCGGAGCTGCCGGAGGTTGCTGGCGTGCAGGACGGGCGATGGTAGCCGAGGCTGGCTGCGGCCCGCACCGTGAAAGAGAAGCGCATGCACCAGGTTCTGATTGTTGGCGCCGGACCTGTCGGACTCACCCTAGCGGCGGAACTGGCACGGTATGGGGTGCAGGTCCGCATCATCGATCGCAGCCCGCATCCGACCGAGACCTCCAAGGCCCTCGTCATCTGGAGCCGCACGCTCGAACTGATGGACCGAATGGGCTGTACACCCGCTTTCCTCGACGCCGGGCTGCCAGCCCGTGGGGCGTCCATCCGCAGCGGCCGGACCGTGCTGGGGCACGCCGGGTTCGACGGCGTCGCTAGTCCTTACAATTTTGCCCTGATGATCCCGCAATGCGACACGGAACGGCTGCTGACCGCGCATCTCAAGTCTCTCGGCGTGACGGTGGAACGGACGGTGGAGCTGTTGGGCTTCAGCGAGACGGCAGACCACGTCGAGGCGCGCCTGGGCCACGCCGACGGGCGGGAAGAGACGGTCGAGACATCCTGGCTGATCGGCTGCGACGGCGCGCACAGCACGGTGCGGCACGGCCTCGCCCTCGCGTTCCAGGGCGTGGCGCAGGGTGACGACTGGATGCTTGCCGACGTTCGATTGGAAGGTGACGGCACGCCGCCGGGCGACGAGATCGCCACGTTCCTGCATCGGGACGGGCCGTTCGTCATCTTTCCGATTCCCGGCGGCCGGGCGCGGATCGTCGCTACCGTGGGCAAGACGGTGGCGGGACAGTCCAGGCCGGATCCGACGCTCTCGGAGGTGCAGGCCATGGCGGACGAGCGCACCGGCGGCGGCTTCCGCGTTGTTGATCCCATTTGGCTGGCTAATTTCCGCATCAACGAGCGCAAGGTGTCCGACTACGCGAAGGGGCGGGTCTTCCTGGCCGGAGACGCCGCGCACGTCCACAGCCCCGCCGGCGGCCAGGGCATGAATACCGGCATGCAGGACGCTTTCAACCTGTCCTGGAAACTGGCCATGGTGATCCGGGGAGAGGCCCCGCGCACCTTACTCGACAGTTACACGCCAGAGCGGAGCGCGGTGGGCGACATGGTGCTGCGCAACGCGACCCTGCTGACAGACATGGGGACACTCGCCCATCCTGGTGCGCAGGCCGCCCGCAACCTCGCCCTGCGCTTCATGCTCGGCTTCTACGCCGTGCAGGAACGAATGGCCGCCACCATGAGCGAGGTCGAGATCGCCTATGCGAAGAGTCCCCTCTCGCGCGGCCGCCACGCGGGTGACCGGCTGCCGCCGGAGCAGTATGCTGGGCCGCCGCCGGGTAACGGGGCCGCGCCTCGCTTCGTGCTGTTCGCGGCCGACGGCGTGAGGGGCGCGGCGTTGGCGGCGCGCTTCCCTGGCGTGCTCGACCCGAGCCCACGGACACCGCCCGACCCGCACAGGCTCCTCATCGTCCGGCCTGACGGCTATGTCGGCCTGTCTGCCGCCGGCACCGATTGGGCGGAGGCGGAGCGTTACCTCCGCCTGCTGGCCGTCCCAGCTGCTGGTCTCAGCTGACCGCCGTCGCATCCTGCCCATGGACAACCGCGCCGATGTAGATATCCGCGAGCGCCGGGTCGCGGATCAGCGCGTCGGTTGGCCCCTCCGCCTCGACGCGGCCGCGGCTCAGCACGTAGCAGCGCTCGGTCATCGCGGCGGCGAGGGTGACGTTCTGCTCGACCAGGAGGATCGCCGTCCCTGACTCGCGCACTCCTTGCAGGATCTCGCGCACACTCGCGACCGCGACGGGCGAGAGACCGCTCGACGGCTCGTCCATCAGCAGCAGCCGCGGCTTCGCCATCAGCGCGCGGCCGATCGCTAGGAGCTGCTGCTCGCCGCCGCTGAACGAGCCTGCAAGCTCGCGGCGGCGCTCGCGGAGCAGGCGGAAGCGCTCGTAGATCGAGGCGAGGCGGGCGTGGGCCTCGCGCCGGCCCGCGCGGTAGGCGCCGAGCAGGAGATTGTCCTCGACCGACATCGCCGGGAACACCTGCCGCCCCTCCGGGCAGAGCGACAGCCCGGCCTCGACCCGGCGCCGCGTCGGCAGCCCGGCGACATCCTGCCCGTCAAGCCGGATCACGCCCGCCGCCGCCGCGACGCGGCCCATGATGGCGCGGAGCAGCGTCGTCTTGCCGGCGCCGTTCGCGCCGAGCACGGCGACCGAGCCGCCCGCGTCCACCGCGAGTTCGACGCCGCGGAGCGCCGGGACGGTGCCGAAGGCGACGTCGAGGCCGGAGACGACGAGCAGTGCCATTCAGGTTCCCAGGTAGGCCGCGACGACGTCGGGGTTCGCGCGGATCTCCGCGGGCGTCCCCTCGGCGAGCAGCCGGCCGGCGTTCATCGCGGCGATGCGGTCGGCAAGCCCCATCATCAGGTGCATGTTGTGCTCGACGATCATCACGGTCACGCCGAGCGTGTCGCGGACGCGGCGGATCGCGCGCGCGAGGGCCGCCGCCTCCGAGGGCGCCATGCCGACCGCCGGCTCGTCGAGCAGCAGCAGGCACGGGCGCGTCGCGAGGGCTACGGCGATCATCGCGAGCCGCTGCTCGGCGTTCGAGAGCGCGGCGCAGACGACCCCGCCGCGTCCCGCAAGCCCGGTGAGTTCGAGCAGCGCCGCGGCGTCCGGCCCGCCGCCGCGGACGCCGGACGCGACCAGCAGGTTCTCATCGAGCGTCCAGCGCGGGAAGAGGCGCGTCGTCTGGAAGGTCCGCGCGACGCCCGCCTCGACGGTTCGGTGCGCGGAGAGCCGGTCGAGCCGCCGCCCGCCGAGCAGGATTGTGCCGCGATCCGCGCGGTAGGTGCCGCTCAGCAGGCCGAGGAAGGTCGTCTTGCCGGAGCCGTTCGGGCCGATGATGCCGAAGATCATCCCCGCCTCGACCGCGACCCCCATGCCGTCCACGGCGCGCACGCCGCCGAACGCCTTGGCGAGATCGCGCACCTCCAGGAGCGCGGTCATCGCCGCCCCCGCCTCATGACGGCGCCTGCGACGGCATCCACCGCGCTCATCAGCCCGCCTGGGATGAGCAGCGTGACCGCGACGAACACGACCCCCACCAGCAGCAGCCCGATGCCCGACGGCAGGTTCAGCAGGTCGGGGACGCCCACGATGAAGGCGCTGCCGAGCAGCGGCCCGAGCACGCGCCCGGCACCGCCGACGCTCAGCGCCACGAACATGACGAAGCCGACATCGGCGGCGAAGAGGTCGGGCGAGATCGTGCCGTTGTACTGCGCGATCAGCACGCCCGCGCCGCCGCCGACCAGCGCCGAGAGCACGAAGCCCGCGAGCTTGGCGCGCGCCGTCGGCACCCCGACATGCTCGGCGAGGTCCTCGTCCTCGCGCACCGTGAGCAGGCGGCGGCCGAGCCGGTGCGCCGAGATGAAGCGGAACAGCATGAGCGCGGCCCCGGCGCAGGCGGGGATGACCGCGTTGAGTTCGTCGGCGCTGTCGAACGCGAAGGGCACGCTGAGGCCGAGCGCGCCCTGGGTGAACGACGCCCAGTTCACGAGGACGAGGGCCACCACGGCACCGAAGAACAAGGTGCCGATCGCGAAATACTGGCCGCGCACCCGCGAGAACACGAGGCCGATCAGCAAGCCCGCCGCCCCCGCGAGCGCGAACGCGGCCAGCACGGCGAGCCAGAACGGGGCGCCGTGGGCGAGCGCGAGGCTCGAACCGTAGGCGCCGAGACCGTAGAAGGCAGCCTGCACCAGGCTCGGATAGCCGCCTAGCCCGGCGATGATGTTCAACCCGCTGGTCGCGACGGTCCAGATCAGGATGGAGGCGAGAACGCTCGAGTAGAACGCGTTGACATGGGTCAGCAGCAGCCAGAGCGCGAACGCGAGCAGCGCGAGGCCCGCGTAGTCGCGCCCGGCACGGAGCGCGGCTAAGCGGCCGGCCTGCGCAGGGGCGCGCAGCACCGGCGAGGCAGCGTCCATCAGCGCCGCGTCACGCGACGCGCCGCGAGCGCGTCGTGAACAGGCCCGAGGGCCGGAACACGATCACCAGCAGCAGCACCGCGAAGCCGAACACCGCCTGGTAGGCGGCCGAGCCATAGACGGCGCCGAGGCTCTCGACGACGCCGACGAGCAACCCGCCACTCACCGCGCCCCAGACGTTGCCGAGTCCGCCGAGGATGACGACGACGAACGCGTCGAGGATGATGTTGTCCGCCATGTAGGGGAAGACGGCGTAGGTCGGCGCATAGGCGAAGGCGGCGACCCCCGCGAGCAGGCCCGAGATGAGGAAGGCGACGACGTATTGCCGCTCCAGATCTATGCCCAGGATCGCCGCCGCCTCGCTGTTCTGCGACACGGCGCGGATCGCCCGGCCGACGCTCGTGCGGCTCAGCACGAGATGCAGCACGAGGAGTGCTGCCGCGGCCGTCACGACGACGGCGACGCCGACCGCCGAGACGGTCGCCGAGCCGATGTGCACGACGTCCGCGGCGTAAGGCGGCGAGAGCGAGACGTGGTCGCCGCCCCACAGCTCCAGGGCGCTGTTGTCGAGCACGAGCAGGAGGCCGAGCGCCACGACGGGGGCGGCGAGCGGCCGGGTGCGCACGTATCGGTAGGCGAGCCGCTCGGTGAGCACCGAGAGCACGCCCGCCGCCAGGATCCCACAGGCGACCGCGACCCAGAACGGCAGGCCCACGCCCTGGTTGAGCCAGAGCATGACGTAGGCGGCGAGCGTTATGACACCGGCCTGCGCGAAGTTCGGCACCTCCATCACGCCATAAACGAGCGTGAGCCCGGCGCCGAGCAAGGCGTAGAGCGAGCCGAGGACGATGCCGTTCAGGATCGCCTGGAAGAGCACCGCTAGTGCGTCTCGCAGGGGTGCTCGATCACCTTCTGCTGCGCCATGTCCAGGCCGTTCAGGAAGTAGAGGAAGACGGGTGCGATGGTCTTCTTGTCGGTGCACCAGGCGACGCCCTCGGAGAGCGTCTGCGCGTCGCGATCATGGAACAGCTTGTTGCCAGCCGCGGGAATCCAGCCGCTGATCGTCTGCGGCGGGACCGGCATGGTCAGCATCGCTTGGTAGATCTTCTCGCGGTCCGACACGCTGCCTGCCCGCTTCATCGCCTCGACGACGACGAACGGCGCGTCATAGGCCCACATGGTCAGGTCGTCCGGATACTCGTGGAAGCGGGCGAGGTAGTCCTGGTAGAACGCTTTCGCGCCCGCCGTGTCGGTGGTCTCGGGCAGCGTGCCGGCGAAATCGTAGTTCTGCGCCATCACCTCGTTGTAGAGCTGCTCGCCGATGATCTGCTTCGCCTGCGTCGGCGTAGCACCCGAGTTGTGCACGACCGGCAGGTCGCGCACGCCCGCCTGGTAGAGCTGCTTCGCGACCGGCAGCACCTCCTGGGTGACGCCGCCGAGATAGATCGCATCGGGCTTCGCCGCCATCACGGTCTCGATGAAGGACGCGAAGTTCGTCGTCCCCGCCGGGTAGTTCACCGAGGCGACGACCTCGGCGCCGTAGGCGGCTGCGGCCTTCTTCACCCAGGTCTCGATGCCTGCCGAGTAGGGGTCGGCCGCTGAGCCGATGAAGCCGATGCGGGACTTATGGAGCACGTTCTTGAGGTAGTACACCGCGCCGGGCACGTAGGCGGGCGTGTCGGAGCGCAGCAGGAAGATGTGCTTGTTGACGTCGAGGATGCTCGGATAGGTGCTGTCGAGGATGTTCAGCACCGGCAGCGGATAGCGCTGGAAGAGCGAGCCGTAGTTGCGCGTGCCGTCGGCGATCACCAGCACCGGGACCTGGTCAACCTGGGCGAGCTGGCGGTAGTCGGAGACGCCGACCGTCGCCGGGCTGGACTCGTCGTCGAGCACCTTCAGCTCCAGCGTGTAGTGCTGGCCGCCGACCTCGAAGCCGCCGGCACCGTTGATCTTCTCGACCGCCATCGTGATGGCGTTGCGCTCGGGCGGCCCGAGCGTCGAGAAGAGGCCCGAGAGCGGCAGGATCGCGCCGAACACGACCGGCTTGGCGGCCGGCTCCGCCGCGGCCGCAGGAGGCTGGGCGAGCGCCAACCCGAACGCCGCCGCGCCCGCGAGGAGTGCCGCGCGCTTCGCCAAGGAGGCAGCCGCGCCGCCGAGAGTCTTCATCATGTCCGTCCCGTTCCCCTCTGTTGTTCGGTTGCTTGCGCGGCGCCTGCGGTCAGCGCCCGGCGATCGAGCGGACGAAGCGCACCGCCGCGTCCGCGATCAGCGGCGCGTCATGGTCGAGCGTCGCGACGTGATACGAGTTCTCCAGCCAGAGCTGCTCGACCCGCGCCGCGCCGATCCGCGTCGCGATGATCCCTGCGTTCAGCGGCGGCACGACGTGGTCCTCGCGCGACGTGATCACGAGCGTCGGGCAGGTGATGCGGGGCAGCATGGTGCGCGTGACGCCGACCAGTGCGTGAATCTCGGCGAAACAGGCGACCGGCACCTCCGCGTAGGCGAGTTCGCGGCTCGCCGGGTCCTTGATGTCCGAGCCGATGCCGGGAACCGTCGCGGGCGCCGCAGGGTCGAAGGCGAGCGCCGCCATGTCCATGCCACCGATCTCGACGCACCCGTTGATCGGGATCGCGCCGGCGACCGCGTCCGCGTGCTTGGCCGCGAGATAGAGCGTGAGCGTTCCGCCCATCGAGAGGCCGGTGACGAAGACCTGGCGGCAGCGCGCGCGCAGGTCGGCGAACGCTTGCTCGGCGGAGGCGACCCAGTCGCGCGCGCCGGTTTTCGCCATCGCCGCCGGCGAGATGCCGTGGCCGGCGAGACGTGGGCCGCTCACCGTGTAGCCCGCTTGAGCCAGCGCCGCGCCGAGGGGGCGCATGCTCTGCGTTGAGCCGGTGAAGCCATGCACGACGAGGACGCCGATCTCGTTGCCTTCGTGGAAGAACGGCTCGGCGCCAGGCAGAATCGGTCCGTCGCTCACGTCACCTCCCTCCGTCGTGCGCAAGCCGCCGACGGTTGCAGGCGTGCATTGCGCCGCGGAGGGGCTACCGAGTCAAGGCGCTGAGCAGGCGGGGAAGCGACGGGACTTCAACCCTCGCTTACGCGCGCGCCGCCGCGCTCAGCTCCTCCAGGCTCCGCCCCTTCGTTTCCGGCAGCATCCAGAGCGTCACGACCAAGCCCAGTACGCTCGCGGCGGCCGCGGCCAGCTCGGCCGTGAGCAGGCCGTGCCAGGCCATCAGCAGGGGAAACGTGAACACGCCCACGAAGCCGCCGACCTTGCCCGTCGCCGCCGCGATGCCGTGCCCGGTCGTGCGGGTCTCCACCGGGAAGATCTCCGCCGGATAGACGAACGTCGTCGCGTTCGGCCCGAACTCGGTGAAGAAGTAGCTGATGCCGTAGATGACCAGGAACGGGAAGATGAGCTTCTCGACGCCCGGGATCAGCGCCATCGCCAGGAAGCTGCCCGCCATCATCGCGAAACCGAGGATCTGGATCGGCTTGCGTCCCATCCGGTCCATCATCGCCGCCGCCACGAAGTAGCCCGGCACCGCCGCTGCGGCGAACACCGCGAGTTGCGTCAGCGTCTCGGTGAGCAAGCTCGCCTTGGGCGAGAGCGCGTGCAGCACCATCGGGCTGCTCACCGTGTTGCCGTAGTAGGCGAAATCCATCAATCCCCAGGCCAGGCTTGCCCCGAGGAGACGCAGCCGCAGGTCCCGCCGGCTCAGGAGCGCGTGGAAGCCTTTGGAGAAGCCTGCCTTCTCAGTCTCCTTCCGCTGCGATTGCGCGTGCTGGTAGCGCGGGCTCTCCCCGAGATGCCGCCGCATCTGGAACACCGCGAGCGCCGGCACCGCGCCGAACGCCAGCAGCAACCGCCAGACGATGTCGTGCCTCAGGCCCGACCACAGGAGCGTCGCCGCCAGGAGCGGCCCGACGATCAGGCCTGCCGCCTGCATCGCGAACACCAGCGACACCATCATGCCGCGCGACTTCTTGCCTGCGTACTCGCTCATGAGCGTGGCGCTCACCGGGTAGTCGCCCCCGATGCCGACGCCGAGGATGACCCGGAAGCCGATCAGCCACCAGATGTTCGGCGAGAACGCGGACGCGATGGCGCCGGCGGCGAGCACGAGCACCTCGTAGCCGTAGATGCGCTTGCGCCCGAGCATGTCCGCGACGCGCCCGAACAGCACCGCGCCCACCGCCGAGGCGAGGAGCGCCGTCGAGGTGACAAGGCCGACCGCCAGCGGCGACGGGTGCCACTCCCCCTTCAGGATGTTCATCACTACGCCGATGATGAACAGGTCGTAGGCGTCGCAGAAGAAGCCCATGCCGGAGATGAACATGATCTTCCACTGCTCACGCGTGACGCCGGAGGCGTCCAGGTGCGCGAACTGGTCCGCGTTGGTGTCCGCCGTGACCGACATCGTTGCCCCCCTCTGGTCGTAGATCTGAGGCAGCGAATACCGGGCTGGTTCGGGGGCGGTGCATGAAGGTTTTGCGGCAATCCCGTCAGAGAGGCGCACAAGCGCGCTCCAGCCATGCGCGCGCGTCCTCCTCCAACCCGGAACCGACCTCGGCCAGCACCCTCGCGTGATAGCCGTCGAGCCAAGCGCGCTCCTCCGCGGTGAGCAGCCCCGGCTCGATGAGTTTCCGGTCGAGCGGCGCCAGCGTCAGCGTCTCGAAGCGGAGGAACGGCTTGCGCGCGCCTAGCCCCTCGGCCGCCTGCACCAGCAGCAAGTTCTCCAGCCTGATCCCGTAGGCGCCCGGCTCGTAGTAGCCGGGCTCGTCGGACAGGATCATCCCTGGCGCCAGAGGCACGACGCGCCCGGCGCGGGACAGGCTCGCCGGCCCCTCGTGAACCGATAAGTAGCTCCCGACGCCGTGCCCGGTCCCGTGATCGTAGTCCAGCCCAGCCTGCCACAGCGCGCGCCGGGCGAAGGCCTCGAGGTGCGGGCCGCTCACGCCCTCAGGGAAGCGCAGCGTCGCCAGGGCGATGTGACCCTGCAGGACGCGGGTGAACCGCTCGCGCAGAGCGGCCGGCGGCGTGCCGGGGCCGGTCCAGACGGTGCGGGTCACGTCCGTGGTGCCGTCGAGGTACTGGGCGCCGGAGTCGATCAGGTACACTTCGTCGGGCCGGATCGGGCGGTCGCTCTCCGGGGTGACGCGGTAGTGGATGATCGCGCCGTGCTCGCCGGCGCCGGAAATCGCGGGGAAGCTCTCGCCCTGGAACAAGGGCTGCTCGGTGCGGAAGGCAAGCAGGCGCGCGGCGGCGCTCATCTCGGTTTCGCGCCCCGCCGCACCTTCCAGCCAATGCAGGAAGCGGCAGAGGGCGACGGCGTCGCGGGCGTGCGCGGCGCGGGTGCCGTCCTGCTCGGTCGGGTTCTTCGCGGCCTTGGGCAGAAGACAGGGATCGCTCCCGGACACCGGCTCCGCGCCAGCTGCGCGCAGCGTCTGGGCGAACCAGCCGGGCGAGCCAGCCGGGTCCACCCGCACGCGACGGCCCGCGAGCGCGGCGAGGGCGGCCGGGAGGTCGGCTGGGTCCCGCGCCTCGACCGCGTTGCCGAGCCAGGCGCGGGTCTCGGGGCCGAGCTTCGCCGGGTCCATGAACAGGGCCACGTGTCCGTCCGCGTGAACGAGGGCGAAGCCGAGGGCGAGCGGCGTGTAGGGCACGTCGTTGCCGCGGATATTGAGCAGCCATGCGATGCTGGCCGGATCGGTGATCACGGCCGCGTCCTGGCCCGCCTTGCGCAGCGCCGCCGCGATCTCGGCGCGCTTCTCGGCGGAGCTTCGCCCGGCGTAGGCGAGCGGCTGTGGCACGGCCGGTGAGCGGGGCGGCGCTGGGCGGTCGCGCCACACTTCATCCACCGGATTCGCGGCGAGCGGGACGAGAAGCAGCCCGGCGTCCGCGTAGGGACGCAACCCGTCCTCGCTGTGCAGCCACGGGCTGTAGCCGATGCGCGCGCCCGGCGCCGTGGCGGCGAGCCAGGGCGCGGGCGGCTCCTCGGTCAGATGATGGTGCTCGAAGAGCGCGGAATCGGCCTGCTCGGCGAGCTGCAAGGTGTAGCGCCCATCGGCGAACACCGCGGCACGGTCGCGCAGCACGACGGCCAGGCCGGCGCTGCCCGTGAAGCCCGTGAGCCACGCGAGGCGCTCGGCGCCGGGCGGCACGTATTCACCTAGGTGCTCGTCCGCACGCGGCACGAGGAAGCCGTCAACGGCCTGGCGGTCGAGGATCGTGCGCATGGCGGTGAGCCGCCCGGCGTGGGCTTCGGTTGGAACAGGTCTAGTTGTCACATAATTCTCACATAACTGTTAACATAGTCATGCGTCAGACGCATGGCTGCGGGAGAGAAGCAACGCGAGCATTGTGCAGTGCAACATGAGATATCAGCCCGTGACGGCGTCGAGAGCGCCGAGCGACGAAAAGGATAAGACGATGAACGCTCCGCTTAGCAAGGAGCAACTTGCACGGCTCATGGACGCCAACCTGGCGTACCATGGTCAGTATGTCCCGGAGCTGAACGCCCCGGTCGCAGTCCCCGCCCGAGACGGCCGAGCCAATGGCGCGTCCCGGTGGCTGGGCGGCATAAACGCGTGGATCAAGGCGCATCGTGAGCGCCGGGCCGTGATGAACGAGCTGGCCCAGCTCTCGGATCGTGAGCTGGCCGATATCGGGCTGAGCCGCGGACAGCTGTGGCGCGTGTTCGACCCCGAGTTCGCGCGTGACCACGGCGTGCAAGCTTAGTTCCGAGGCCGGGCAGGCGATCTAGCCTGCCCGGCTTTCCGGACGATCAACGTCGTCCACCCCCCTTCCCTCACGACCCGTTCGAGCCGCAGTCCTTGTCGCCGGTGCGCCGCGAGTACCATGCGGGCCTGCGACGCGAGCAACCCCGACAGGATCACCCTCCCACCCGGCGCTAGATTGAGGGCGAGGTTGCGCGCCATGGCGCAGAGCGGGCGCGCAAGGATGTTGGCGAACACCAGATCGTAGGGTGCACCCGCGCGCACCAGGCGGCCGTGCCAACCTGGCGAGAGCACCGTCCTAACGAACGGTGCGACCTGGTTCAGCCGGGCGTTCTGCCCGGCGACGCGCACGGCCCACGGCTCGATGTCCGTTCCCAGCACCGGGCGGCGCAGCAGCTTCGCAGCAGCGACGGCGAGGATGCCGGAGCCGGTGCCGAGATCGAGCACCCGACACGGAGGTCGCCTCCGCGCCGCTACTTCTAGCGCGCGTAGGCAGCCTCGCGTCGAGCCATGCTCCCCCGAGCCGAACGCGACTCCAGCGTCGAGCCGCAGTAGGATGCGGCCAGGCGGAGCCTCGGCGTCCAGGTGCGTGCCGTGCACCGCGAAGCGGCGGCCGACGCGCTGCTCGGGGAATGCGGCCTGGGTGCGCGCAAGCCAGCCCTCCGCCTCGACCGGCTCGCGCCGCAGCGTCGCCTCGATCCCGCTCGCGGCGGCAGCGAGCGCGAGGGCGGCGGTGAGTGATCCCTCGTCCACGCTGGCCTCGCGCACGCCCTCGACGCGCCAAATGCCGCGCGGCTCGTCGGCGAAGAAGAAGCCCACGGCGTCGCAGACGGACGACAGCGCAGCCTCGTAGGCCTCGACGGCGCCTTCTGGAACTTCGACCCAGACTTGCTCCAACGCCGCGACGCTTCTCTTCATGCCTTGGGTTTCACGCCGGCTCCACGAACAATTCGAGCAGTCGCTTCGTGCCCGCCTTCTCGAACTCGACCTCGACGCGGTCGTCCTCGACAGCACGCACAGTGCCGTAGCCGAACTTCTGATGGAACACGCGGGTGCCGACCGGGAGCGCCAACTCGCGCGCCGGGCGGGCGGGCTGCTCCCAGGCGTCGATAATCCGCGGGCGGCGTGCTGCGAGCGGGCCGGCGGTGAATACGCTCGGCGCCATCGTGACCCGGCGCTCGCGCTCAAGTGCTGCCGAGCCGGCGCGCTCCACGTGCTCGTCCGGCAACTCGTCGAGGAAGCGGCTCGGGATGCTCGATTGCCAGTTGGCGTAGATGCGGCGGTTCGCGACGTGGCTGACGATGGCGCGCTTACGGGCGCGGGTCAGGCCCACGTAGGCCAGCCGCCGCTCCTCTTCCAGGCTCTTGGCGCCGCCCTCGTCGAGCGCGCGCTGGTTGGGGAACAGGCCTTCCTCCCATCCCGGCAGGAACACGGTGTCGAACTCCAGGCCCTTCGCGGCGTGCAGCGTCATCAGCGACAGGCGGTCGCCCTCCGCGCCTTCCTCGTTCTCCATGACGAGCGAGACGTGGTCGAGGAAGCCGGCCAGGCTCTCGAAATCGGCGAGCGCGCGGATCAGCTCCTTGAGGTTCTCCAGCCGCCCTGGCGCCTCGGCCGACTTGTCCTGGCGCCACATCTCCGTGTAGCCGCTCTCGTCGAGCATGGCCGCGACAGTGGCGACGTGGCCGTCGCGCGGCAGCATGGCGCGCCAGCGGCGGAAACCCTCGAACAGCTGGTTCAGCGCCTCGCGGGGCTTGCCCTTGAGGCCGCCAGTCGTCGCGAGCTGCTCGGCCGCGGCGGCGAGCGGCATCGGCCCTGTCCGCGCCGCGCCGTGCATGGCCCGCAGCGCCACGTCGCCAATTCCGCGGCGGGGCGTGTTGGCGATGCGCTCGAAGGCGAGGTCGTCGCTGGGCTGGTGCAGGATGCGCATGTAGGCGACGGCGTCGCGGATCTCGGCGCGCTCGTAGAACCGCAAGCCGCCCACGACGCGGTAGGGAATGCCGATCTGGAACAGCCGCTCCTCGAAGGCGCGGGTCTGGAAGCCGGCGCGGACGAGCACGGCCATCTCCGCGAGCGCGTGGCCGTCGCGGCGCAAGGTCTCCACGCGCTCACCGACCATGCGCGCCTCCTCGTCCGAGTCCCACAACGCCACGATCGCGACGCGCTCACCGGCGGCGTCGTTGCGCCCTGGGCGCAGCGTCTTGCCGAGCCGCCCCTCGTTATGCGCGATCAGCCCCGAGGCCGCGGCGAGGATGGGCGCGGTGCTGCGGTAGTTGCTTTCGAGACGGATGATCGTAGCACCTGGGAAGTCCTTCTCGAAGCGGAGGATGTTCTCTACCTCGGCGCCTCGCCACGAGTAGATTGATTGATCATCATCTCCCACGCAACAGATGTTGCGATGGCCTTGGGCGAGGAGACGGAGCCATAGGTATTGAACAGTATTCGTGTCCTGATACTCATCCACCAAGATATACCGGAACATGCGGTGATACTGCGCCAGCACGTCGGGCTGGGTGCGCAGGATCTCGGTCATGTGCAGCAGCAGGTCGCCGAAATCCACCGTGTTAAGCTGGCGCAGGCGTTCCTGATAGCTTGCATACGAGGCCCGCGACTGCCCTCCCGCGAAGTCGCCCTCTTCGCTGAGCGGCACGCGGTCGTGCGTGATCCCGCGGTCCTTCCAGCGCTGGATCATGCCCATCAGCGCCTGCGGCGGCCAGCGCTTGAGGTCGAGACGCGCGGCCTCCATCACCTGCTTGAGTAGGCGGAGCTGGTCGTCGGAGTCTAGGATCGTGAAGCCGGAGGTGAGGCCGACGAGCTCGGCGTGCCGCCGCAGCATCCGGGCGCAGAGGGCGTGGAACGTGCCGAGCCACAGCCCCTCCGCCGGGCGGCCGAGGAGGGCGGAGACGCGTTCACGCATCTCGCGGGCAGCCTTGTTCGTGAAGGTCACGGCGAGGACTTGGTTGGGAAAGGCCCGGCCCGTGAGCAGGATATGGGCGAAGCGCGTCGTGAGCACGCGGGTCTTGCCCGTCCCGGCGCCGGCGAGGACCAACACCGGGCCATCCACGGCCTCGACGGCCTCGCGCTGCTCCGCGTTGAGGCGGGCGAGGTAGGTGGTCACGGTGGGGTGGAGGGCGGCGTCATGGAGGGGATATGGACGCGGTTGCGGACGAGGCCAACCCGGCGCGGGCGCTTGCGACCCGCGGGAGCCTCGGGGTAGCCTGCCTGGATGGGCATCCAGCTCCCGCCTAGCGGCACCCCGGCGCTGCTCCGCATCACGGCAGAACAGCTCGAAACCATGGCGGCGCGGGGCGCCTTCGACTTTCTGCCGCGCGTCGAACTGCGCGAAGGCTTGCTCTACCAAATGAACCCGCAGCACTTCCCGCACGGCATCGCGAAAGCCGACGTGACCGAGGCCCTGGTCGCTGCGTTGACACGCCTGAACCTCTCCTTACGCGTCCTCTCCGAAGTTTCGGTCCGCGTGAGTGAAACCGAGGTGCCGATGCCGGACGTCTCCCTCGTGCGGCGCGCTCGCTATCCCGCTGCCGTCCCGGTCGAGCACGTTCGGCTCGCAGTCGAGATTTCTGACACCACGCTCGCCGACGATCTTGGCCGCAAGCGCACCCTATACGCTCTCGGCGGCATCCCCGAATACTGGGTCGTTGACCTCTCTGCGCGCGTGATCTCCCAGCACTGGTCGCCAGATGGCGGTACTTACGCGAAGTCGGCCGTCGTGCCGTTCGGTGACGACATCGCGTCGGCGACGCTGCCAGGGTTGGTCACTCCGACGGCCGCGCTCCGTGACGACAGCGACGATGGCCTCACATAGGCGTCAGCCTTCTCCCTTTGCGGCCAACGCATCCGCGGGGGGTGCGGGCCTGACACCGAGCAGATGCGCGATGGCGTAGGTAAGGTCCGGACGGTTGAGCGTGTAGAAGTGGAACTCGTCCACACCATTTGCTTGCAACAGCCGGACCTGCTCGGCGGCGACGATGGCGGCGATCATGCGCCGGGTCTCAGCGTCGTTCTCGGTGCCCTCGAACAGCCGCCCGAGCCAGGGCGGCACCGTCGCGCCGCACATGGCGCTGAAGCGGGCGGCCTGGGCGTAGTTGGAAACGGGCATGATGCCCGGCACCAGCGGCGCCGAGATCCCGGCAGCCACGGCCCGGTCGAGGAAGCGCAGGAACACGTGGCCGTCGAAGAAATACTGCGTGATGGCGCGGGTGGCGCCCGCGTCGAGCTTGCGTTTGAGATTGTCGAGGTCGGCGTCGGGGCTGAGCGCCCCTGGGTGCGTCTCGGGATAGGCCGCGACGGAAACCTCGAAGTCGGCGACGCGCCGCAATCCCGCGACCAAGTCGGCGGCGTAGGCGTAGCCGTCCGGGTGGGGCACATACTCCTCGCCGCCGGGCATGTCGCCGCGCAGCGCCACGATGTGGCGCACGCCCGCGTCCCAGTATTGCCGGGCGACCTCGTCCACCTCGGCGCATGAGGCGCCGACGCAGGTGAGATGGGCTGCGGGCGTCAGCGTGGTCTCCTTGATGATGCGGGTGACGGTCGCGTGGGTGCGGGCCTGGGTGCTGCCGCCGGCGCCGTAGGTCACGGAGACGAAACGCGGGTGCAGCGACTCCAGGCGACGGACACAGGACCAGAGCTGGGATTCCAGCGCCTCGGTCCGCGGCGGGAAGAACTCGAAGGAGAGGAGCGGCGCGGACGCCGAGTTGGGTGCCGGCAACCCCGCGAATCGGGGGCCGGTCAGCCAGCGGTCGAGGGTGGCGGCGTCGGAGCGGGGGGGATCTGGTTCATCGCGGTGCTAGGTGGCGCAGATGGGACACGGTTTGCAAGTTTCGCACGCGCGGAACGCACGATCCTGTGCACGCGCACAGCCCACGCTGGACAGCAGGGGCGACCGTTGTTCTTATGCTGGGCACATCCAGCGCATACCGCCAAGGAGTCCCATGCGCCTGTCCTCTTCCTTCCTGATCGCCGCCGCGGCATGCGCGCTGCTCGGAGCCTGCGCACACCCGCCGCCCGCGAGCGACCAGGAGGCGCTGGCCGAGTATCGCCAGACGAACGACCCGCTCGAGCCGACGAACCGCGTCTTCTACTCCATCAACAACGGCCTCGACACGGTGATCCTGGCCCCCTTGGCGCGGGGCTACCGCTACGCGGTGCCGAGGCCGGCACGAACGGGCATCCACAACGTGCTGGCCAACATCACCAGTCCCGTGCTGCTCGCCAACAACGTGCTGGAGGCGAAGCCGCGCCGGGCGGGCGACACGTTCATGCGCTTCCTCATCAACACGTCCCTGGGCGTTGGCGGCCTCTTCGACGTGGCTACCGATTTCGGCTACCCGGCGGAGGACTCGGATTTCGGCATCACGCTCGCGCTGTGGGGCGTCGGCGCGGGGCCGTTCCTGTTCCTGCCCGTCCTCGGCCCGAGCAACCCGCGCGACGCGGGCGGCTTCGGCGGCGACATCCTGCTCGATCCGCTGACCTGGGCGAGCTTCGGCGGCTCGCGAACGCTGGGCATCTCGCGCTACGCCCTCGGCGCCGTGGACGCGCGCTCGCGGGTGCTCGACCAAGTGAGCCAGATCAAGAAGACCGCGCTCGACCCCTACGCCACGTTCCGCAGCCTCTACCGCCAGCACCGGAGTGCCCAGATCGATGAGGTGCGCGACGACAACGCCGCGACCGTGCCGGCCTGGTTCAACAACCGCTAGATGCCTGCACCATGCTGACCCGGCGCACCCTCCCTGCGCTCGCCGCCGCAAGCGCCCTCGCTGCCATGCTGTCTCCCGCGCTGGCCCAGAGCGTGGATGCGGCGCAGGCGACGAGCTTCGTGCAGACCTTGGGCAGTCAGCTCGTGGCCATCGTCAACGGGCCTGGCACGACGGCCGAGAAGCAGGCCAAGGTCGCACCGCTGATCGAGCGGGACGTGGACGTGGATGGGATCGCCCGCTTCTGCCTGGGACGCTTCTGGCGCGCTGCCACGCCGCCGCAGCAGCAGAACTACGTCCGCGAGTTCCACAAAGTGATGCTCTACAGCATCACGACCAAGCTCGGCGAGTTCAAAGGCGTCACCTTCGCCATGACGCGGACGGCGCAGCGCGAGGGCGCCACCCTCGTCGGCACCCGCATTACCCGCCCGAACGAGGAGCCTGCCCAGGTTCAGTGGGTCGTGGACCAGGTAGGCGGCCAACCGAAGATCGTGGACCTGATCGCCGAGGGCACGAGCTTGCGGCTCACGCAGCGCAGCGACTACGCGAGCTTCTTGAGCCGCAACGGCGGCAATTTGGACGCCCTGATCGCGGCGATGCGGCGGCAAGTCGGCGCCTGATTGCTTCGCCGCGAGGTGATGCGCTAGCGTTCCCTCCCCAAGCAGGAACAGGAGGCAAGCGCGATGAGCTCGCACGCGACGGGAGACCCCGGCGGAGGCACCGCCTGGGGACCGCACAACACGGTGACGGTGGTGGACCCGTCCCCGGTGAACTGGCTGTCCATCACCTGGAACACCATGGAAGAGGCAGACCGGGTTGACTACGAGGGCATCGGCCAGCCCAGCCTCGCCGCCGGGTGGAAATGGGTTGACGACGAGACTCTCGAACTCGACCTGCGCCGCGATGCCGTGTTCCAGGACGGCGAGAAGTATGACGCGAAGCTGTTCAAGCTCGCGTTCGACAAGGTGCAGGAGTGGACCAACCCGCATCCGCCGGGCGCCTTCCTGAACTTCGCGCGCGACACCGAGCTGCAAGTCGTTGACGACTACACGGTGCGGATGCGCTTCCCCGGCGGCGACTCCGCGGCGCTGATGAAGCTGCGCGGGATGCACATCCCGTCCACGCGCTTCTGGAACGAGTGGGGCTTCATAGATCCCGAGACGGGGTCCGCCGAAGGCCATTGGTGAGTTATTGATGCGCCCGGTCCGTGGGGGACTGGCCCATTCGTGCTTGCCGACGGCATCTCGACGCTGAAGACCCGTTCGCCCCAGGTCGTGATGGAGCCGAACGAGACCTATTGGAACCCGGACCGCAAGCCGGCGGTGCGGATCATCTACGACAACGCCATCTTCAAGGACGATGCGATCCGCTCCGTGGCGAGCGGCGACGGCAAGATCGACGTGGTTATGGACCTGAACGTGGACGAGGCCCGCGCCTTCAACGGCAACGGCAACGGGAAGCTCCAGACGCAGCCTGCCAAGACGGTGCTGGTTGGTTTGTTCAACGAGAACAAGCCGAACTCGCCGTGGCGCGATCCCGAGCTGCGCCGGGCGATGAACCTGGCGCTGGATCGGCAGATGATCCTCGACAAGGGTGCCGACGGCTACGGCATGGTCATGCCGGCGTTCATCCAGCCGGGCCGCTACGGCGCCGACCCGGCGATGAAGGCCTACGCGCTCGACGTGCAGAAGGCCTTGGGCACGATCGAGGGCGCCAACATTCCGGGCAAGGAGATCGTGATCTTCTCAGGCCCGGACTGGAAAGGGGTCGTCGAGGCGGTCGCGGAGTGCCTGCAGAGGGTCGGCCTCAAGGTGAAGCCGATCTACGGCAAAGAGGACCCGCCAGACTGGGACATCAAGCTCGTCTGGCACTTCGACTGGTCGCCGCAGTATCCCGTGGGCGTGGTGCATCGCGAGTTCTTCGGGAGCAACGGGGCGCTGCGCGCCTCGCCCGAGGACGAGCGGTTCGACGCGCTCTACGCGAAGCTGCTGCGGACGCCGCACCAGCCGGAGCAGGAGAACGTCGTCCGCGAGGTCGAACGCTATGTGTTCGACGAAGCCAAGGCGCTGTTCCTGTTCTCACCCTACACGCTGTTCGCGGTGAGCGACCGCGTGGAGTTCGTGGCCTACGACACCTGCATGTCGGAGTTGGCCGAGACCAAGATCCGGTCGAAGCCCGCCTAGACGTGCGACGCGAGCGATGCCGGGGGTTCAGCCCTCGGCACCGCGAGCGCCCTGCCCTACCAAGGTGCGGCCAGCGATGATCGTGGCGACCGCCGGCCACATAGACCACGGCAAGACGGCGCTCGTGAAGGCGCTCACCGGCACCGACGCCGACCGGTTGCCGGAGGAGAAGAGCCGCGGCATCACGATAGACCTCGGCTTCGCCTATCTCCGGCTGCCCGGCGGCGGATCGGTCGGGTTCGTGGACGTGCCGGGCCACGAGCGGCTGGTCCGCACGATGCTGGCCGGCGCCGGCGGCGTGGATTTCGCCCTCCTCGTCGTCGCTGCCGATGACGGCGTGATGCCGCAGACGCTTGAGCACCTCGCCATTCTCGACCTTCTAGGCGTGCGCAGAGGCATCGTCGCGCTGACCAAGGCCGACCGCGTGGACAGCGCACGGATCGCGGAGGTCACGGCCGAGATCCAGGACCTCCTGCACGGCACTGCGCTGCAGGGCGCCCCGGTCCTGCCATGCTCCAGCCTCACGGGCGAGGGTATCCCGGAGATCGCCCGGCACCTGCACGAGGCCGCATCCGGCACGCGCGAGCGGGCCGTTGCCGGACGCTTCCGCCTCGCGGTGGACCGCAGCTTCACGCTGCCCGGCGTCGGCTTGGTCGTCACTGGCACCGTCCACGCGGGCCGGGTGAGCGTGGGCGACCGCCTCCTGCTCTCCCCCGCGGGCGTCGAGGTGCGCGTGCGTGGGCTGCACACGCAGAACGAGGCGGCCGCGAGCGGCGTGGCCGGGCAGCGCTGCGCGCTCAACCTGACGGGCGCGCGCCTCGACAAGGACGGCATCAAGCGGGGCGACTGGATCGTCGCCCCCGAGCTTCACGCGCCCACGGCCCGGCTCGACGTGCGGCTGCGGCTCCTCCGCTCCGAGGCCCACGCGCTGCGCCACTGGACGCCCGTGCACCTGCACCTCGGCGCCGCGAGCGTGACCGGGCGCGTGTCGCTGCTCGGGAGCCGGGCCTTGGCACCTGGGGAAGGGACGCTCGCGCAGATCGTGCTCGACGCACCCATCGGCGCCCTCTCGGGAGACCGCTTCGTCGTCCGTGACGCCTCGGCCCAGCGCACGATGGGGGGCGGCAGCGTCCTCGACCCGTTCCCGCCGCGCCGCGGCAGCCGCAGGCCCGAGCGTGAAATCGTTCTCGCCGCCCTCGGCCGTGAAAGCCACGAGGATGCGCTACGGGCGCTCCTGCAGGCGGAGCCGGCCGGGAGCGCCCTCGACCGCTTCCAGCTCGCGCGCAACCTCGGCGATGCAGAGATGAAGGCGCTGTTCGCCGCGTGCAATCTTGTCGAGGTGGCGCTCCCACGGCAGCGCCTGGGCTTCACCGCGTCGCGCTGGGGCGAGATCAAGGCTGACCTGCTCGAAGCGCTCGCGCGCCATCACGCGCTCAACCCGGATACTTGGGGCGCGACGGCCGAGGAGCTTGCGGACACCGTTCCATCTTCGCTGCGGCCGGCCGTGATGGCCGCGGTAAAGGCGCTGGCCGAGGACCGCGCGATCCGGCGCACGGGCCAGTTGCTTCACCTCCCCGGCCGCGAGATCCGCCTCGCGCCAGCGGACGAGAGCCTCTGGGGAGAGATCCGCGTCGTGCTGGAAGCGGCCAGCCTCGATCCCCTGCGCGTCACCGTCTTGGCGGAGCGGCTTGGCCTGGACGAGGAGAAGGTCAGGCCGCTGCTCGACAAGCTCGGCCGCATCGGCTGGCTGTGCCGGGCGTCGCGTTCCTACTATCTCCTGCCGGACGTGGTGGCACAGCTAGCCATGCAGGCACGGCGCGTCGCGGAGGAGCACCCCGCGCGGCTCCTCACGGTCGGGCATTTCCGCGAGGCGACCGGCATCAGCCGGCACGCGACGATGCCGGTCCTGGAGCTCCTCGACCGGGTGGGCTTCACGAGACGGGTCAACGAAGGGCGGGAGATACGGGAGGGCTGGTCGGAGGTCTTCTCCCTCGCGGGGTGACTCTTGGCGACCGCCTGACGCTACAAGCGACCGGATGTAAGCGGATATTACATTTCGTGTGTTGACGCCGCGCTCCGAAAGGTCAAGCTCAAGGTGCCAACAACTTCATGGGTGTAGCTATGAAACAGGTGATTGCAATCGCTCTAGCCGGCATGGTGGCGGTGCCATTCGGCTACGCCGGCCGCGCCTCCGCGGAGCCGGGCGGCTGCCTCAAGTATGGCGCGGCGGGCGCCGTGGGTGGCCACTTGGCAGGGCACGGCATTGCCGGCGCGGCCGCGGGGTGCGCGACCGGGATGGCGGTCCGCCACCACGCCCGCCAGCGCGCTCGCGAGCAGACGTATCAGCAGGACAACGGCACCATGCAGCGGGATACGGCACCCGGCGCCAACGCGGTGGCGCCTGACAGCGGCTCAAACACCCGCTGATGCACGCGACCCCCGGCGGATCATGCCGGGGGTTCCCGTTGTGCCGCGTTGCAAGCTGTTGGAAAGCACGGTAGCGGCGGGCGGATTTGAACCACCGACCAAGGGATTATGATTCCCCTGCTCTACCGCTGAGCTACGCCGCCATCCGCCCGGCACATGCCTCCGCCTGGGTCCGAAGTCAACCGCCTAGCGGAGAGCTTGTGCCCCGCTGCCGCGGCCCCAACATCGCCGGTGCAGACGAGGAGAACCGGCGCCTTGGACATCATCACGCCTTCGCTTCAGGACGGCACCGCTCAGGAGGGCACTGGGGCGAGCGACGCTCGGCCGACGCAGGAGGAGGCAGAGGCCGCGGTCCGCACCCTGATCCGCTTCGCCGGCGACGACCCCGCGCGCGAAGGGCTGCGCGACACGCCGGCGCGCGTCGCCCGCTCCTACGCCGAGCTGTTCGGCGGCTACGACACGGACCCGGTGGCGCTGCTCGAACGCACCTTCGCGGAGGTGGACGGCTACGACGAGATGGTGCTGCTGCGCGACATCCGGCTGGAGAGCTACTGCGAGCACCACATGGTCCCCATCATCGGCCGCTGCCACGTCGCCTATTTCCCGCGGCGGCGGGTGGTTGGCATCAGCAAGCTCGCCCGGCTCGTGGACGCCTATTCCAAGCGCCTGCAGATCCAGGAGCGGCTGACCGCGCAGATCGCGGACACCATCGAGCGCGTGCTCGACCCGCGCGGCGTCGCCGTCGTCATCGAGGCGGGACACCAGTGCATGACCACGCGCGGCGTCCACAAGCCCGGCGTGAGCATGGTGACGAGCCGCTTGCTAGGCGTCTTCCGCGACGACCCGAACACGAGGCGCGAGTTCCTGACCCTGATCTCCAGCCGCGCGCCGGGCAGCCAGGACGAGCGTTAGCGGCAATTCTCCAGTGAGGCGGGCGCGCATGCGCCGGTCGGCGCATATGCCGTGAATGGGTCGGCCGGAAGACCCGCCGCCGTGGGTGCCTTGCCCATGGGAACCAAACCCGGCGCCAGCGGCTGCTCTGCGGTGGGCGAAGGACGCGCCGGCACCACCTTCGCCAGCCCGACCGCCCAGCGGCAAGCCCCCGCCCTGCCCGCCTGGAGCACGCCCGCGAACGCACCGTCGCCGAAACGGCCGTTGATCCAGCCCACGTTCAGGTAGCGCATCGCGACGTGACCGTCCGGCTCGACGTTCCCCTCGAACGGCAAGTTGACGCCGAGGGCGGCATGGCCGTTCGTGACCAGCATGGTCCGCGCCAGTCCATGCGGTTCGGCGCCGCAGGTGGACAGGTTGCCGGGGTCAGGGGCAAGCGTGCCCTCGTAGTCGCCGTCGTAGGCTGAGACGATCGGGACGGGGCGAGGGGTCCCGAGGCCGGGCGGGGCGGTGCCCGCCAGGTCGGTGGGCACCCCCGACGCGACGCGCGCGGCATCGTTCGCGCAGCCGGTTGCCATCGTGCAGATCGCGATCACGGCGAAGCGTCGCCGCGGAGCGAGCCAGGATGGGAAAGAGGGCTGCACCACATCACACCTCGGAGGAAACCCGGATCGGGACACTACTCGTCCTCGACTTCCGACGCGAACGCCTCTTAATAAGTGCGTGATGGTTTCGCTGCGATTCAATTCGAGGCGGCGATGTGCGGCGCCCACCGCAGCAAGAGCCGGCTGGGGCAAGCGTTGGAAATGGCTGCGCTTGGCGTGGCCGCCTTCATATGGCCTGATGCTGGCACTGGCGTTCGCCGGGCCGTGCCGGGCGCAGAGCTTCAAGGACGCGCTCGGCCAGGCCTACCTCTACAACCCGCAACTCGCCTCCAGCCGCGCCTCGCTGCGCCAGACGGACGAAGGTGTGCCGCGCGCCCTCTCGGGCTGGCGTCCGAGCGTGTCAGTGCTCGGCGAGATCGGCAAATCGGTGCAGTCCGACAGCCTCGTCAAGGCGGACCCGCAGCACCGCATTCCTCAAGCGGCGGTGCTGACGCTGTCACAGCCGCTCTACAGCGGCGGCCGCGTCTCCTCGCAGGTGCAACAGGCCAAGGCGCAAGTGCTCGCGCAGCGCGCCCAGCTGCGCAACACCGAGGCCACCGTGCTGCTCCAGGCCGGCACCGCCTACCTGGACGTGGCGCGCGACCAACGCACCGTGGCGCTGAACCGCGCCAACGTGGCGCTGCTGGACCGTACGCTGCACGCCGCCGAGCAGCAATACGCCACCGGGGACATCACGCTGGCCGACGTGGCGCAGGCGCGCGCCCGCGACGCCGATGGGCGCTCGCAGCTCGCCATGGCCGAGGCGCAGCTCGCTTCCTCGCGGGCCAATTACGAGCAGCAGGTCGGCTCGCTGCCGGGCAGCCTGGAGATGCCGCGCCTGAGTTTGCCGCTGCCGCGCAGCCGCGAGGCTGCGGTGGAGCAGGCGACCGCGGGCAACTTCGCCGTCCGCGCGGCGCGAGAGACCTTCGCGGCCAGCGAGGCGGCCGTCGGCGTCGCCGAGGCGGGCCTGCGGCCCAACGTCTCGCTCACGGGCAATCTCGAGCGCCTCAAGGACACGGACGTGCAGGCGCTCCATCAGCGGGACAACATCGCCGAGGCCGACCTCGTGTTCAACGTGCCGCTCTACCAAGGCGGCGGCATCAGCGCCCAGGTCCGGGCGGCCAAGGAAGGCGCGAACCAGAGCCGGCTGCAGATTGACGTGTCGCTGCGCGAGGCGCGGCGCGAGGCGCTGAGTGCCTGGGACATGCTGGCGGCGACCGCCGTGCAGGTGAGTGCGGCACGCACCTCGGTCGCGGCGAACGAGATCGCGACCCGCGGCGTGGTGCGCCAGCAGAGCGTCGGCGCCCGCACCCTGCTCGACGTGCTGAACGCGCAGCAGGAGCTGTTCTCGGCGAACGTCAGGCTCGTCAGCGCGCAGCATGACCAGTTCGCCGCCGCGTTGCAGATCCTCAACGCCGTGGGCGGCCTCGGCGCGGAGGAGCTTCGCCTGCCGATCACCATCTACGACCCGGTGCGCCACTTCAACGAGGTGCGAGGCCGCTGGTTTGGCACCACCCCGTCTCCCTGATCGCTGTCGGGCGCGCTACTCGGCGGGCTGCGGCGTGGGACCGGCCTTCCCCTCCCGTTTCGGTGCCTTCTTGGGCCGTCGCGCGACGGTGGCTTCTCCCAGGAACAGCAGCACCACCATGCCGGCGATCATGATCATGGCGATCCAGCCATAGGCGTCGGCGTAGGCCATGACGAAAGCCTCGCGGTGGACTTCCGAGGACAGCCCGGACAGCCCGCCCACCGCCGCCTCGTGCTGCACCGTCCCGAAGGCGCCGGTCATGGCATCGCTTGCGATGATGTTGGAGTGGACGCGCTCGCGCACCACCACGATTCCGCCGATGATGGCGCTGCCGACGTTGCCCGCGATCACGCGCACGAGATTGAAGAGGGTGCTGCCGGAGATCGCGTCCTCTGGCTGCATCACCGAGGTGACAGCGAGCAGCAGGCTCACCAGCACGAACGGGTAGCCGCAAGCGGCGATGATCTGCGGCGCGAGGAATTGGGCCTCGACCCAGTCGGAGGTGAGATAGGTCGCGAGCCGGTCGGCGATCACTACGAGCAGGAAGCCGAGGACGGCCACCACGCGCGCGTCCACGTAGTGCAGCAGCCAGGCGACGAATGGAGCGAGCACGACGACCGGGATCGTCGCCCAGATCAGGATCGCCCCAACTTGCAGCTCGCGGAAGGTGCGGATCTGCGTCCCGTATTGCGGCAGCACGTAGGCGGCGCCCTGCACGGCGAAGAAGAACATCACGATCAGCAACAGCCCGAGGGCCAGGTTGCGCCGTTTCAGCAACCGCAGCTGGACGAGCGGCTCCTCGACGGTCAGCTCCTCCCAGATGAACAGGATGAGGAAGATCGCGGAGACGACGAACAGGGTATCTATCAGGGTGGAGCTGAACCAGTTGAATCGCTGCCCCACGACGAGCGCTGCCGTGAGGGTGGTGCCGAACACGATGAAGAAGAACATGCCGAGATAGTCGGCGCCCTTCGTGAAGCCTTCGAGCTTCAACTTCTCGACCGGCAGCCCCGCCATGACCAGGACCAGGGCAATCGGGTTGAGCACGAGGCATATCCAGAAGTTCGTTTGCCACCCGATGTATTCCGTCAGGTAGCCGCTGATCAGATCGCCGCTCAGCGGGCTCAGGTTCACGACCATCGCGTAGGCGGCGAAGCCCCAGAGACGCTCGTAGGGTGGCAGGACACGCAGCAGGACCGTGAAGAGCATCGGCACCAGCGCACCCCCGCCGACGCCGTGCAGGAAGGCCAGCGCGACCAACCCGGCGTAGCTTGTCATCGTCGGCACGGTGACGGCGGCGATGGTCTGCAAAATGAGAAAACCGGCGACGACGCGGCGCGGCGAGATGATGGTGGAGAGCCAAGCCGTGAGCACGACGATCGAGACCGAGCCGCAGTCGAAGGCAACGGCGATCCAGGACCCTTCGTCCTGGCCGACGTTAAGGCCCCCGAATAAGTCAAATTGCGCGAAGGTGGTGCCATACTGGTTGAGGTAGGAGGAGAGTGCCGCGAGCAGGACACCGAGGAGGCCGAGCAGGAGCCGCGGCGTGGGCGGCGGGATCTCCGGCTGCTTCGGTTTGCCGTCCGGCCCGCGCGGAGGCGGAGGCGGCGGCCTTGGGTGCAGCGCGGCGAGGATGCCGCTCATGGGTTCGCCTGCGTAGCGGGCGCGGCTCCCATGTCCACCACTGTCTCCACCGATAGGCCCGGCAGCAGGCGACCCTCGAGCGGGTGTCCGGGATCCCCCAAGGAATCGAGTGTGATCTTCACGGGAATGCGCTGCTCGATGAAGGTGAAGCTACCCACTGCACGGTCGGGTGGCGTGGGGCTGCTGTCCGCCTGGCTCGTGGGCTCGAAGCTCTGCACATGCCCGTGCAGCAGGATGCCGGGATAGGCGTCCACCCGCACCGTCGCGGGCTGCCCGATCCGCATCCCCCGCACCTGCACCTCACGGTAGTTGGCGACCGCCCAGACTTGGTTGAGCGGCACCAGCGTGATCACCTGCGTGCCGGCCGAGAGGTATTGCCCCTTGAAGGCGAGCCGCTGCCCGACCACGCCGTCCTCGGGCGCGGTGATGCGGGTGTAGCCCAGGTTGATCTTGGCCTGGTGCAGTGCCGCCCGGCGCCCATCGAGCGTCGCGCGCGCCTGATCGACCTGGGCCTGCAGCACCTTGACCTGCGCCCCTTGCGCGCCGACCGTGGCCTGGTCGCCGCTGAGCTGGGCTTTCAGGCGCCGCTCCTGCGCGTCCGCTGCCTCGAAGGCGCGCGGCAGCCCGGAACTCGGTGCCCAGGAGCGCGGCCTGACGCTCGCGCTCCAGTTGCGCCTGCTGCAGGTTCGCCGTCGCAGCTTTCATGGACGCCGCGGCGCTGCCGACTTGGGCCTGCTGGCTCGCGACCTGCGCCTGCGCGACGGCGATCCCCGCCTCCGCCGATGCTACCTGCGCCTCCGCGCTATGCACCTGGGCTTGGTAGTCGTCCTGCTCGATCAGGTAGAGAAGGTCGCCCTTGTGCACCGCCTGGTAGTCGGTGACGGCGACCTCGCTGACGTATCCCGCGACCCGCGCTTCCAGCCGCGTTGGGTTGCCACGCAGCTGCGCGTCGTCAGTCTCGCGCTGGTTGACCTCCCAGATGATAGCATTCCAGTCTATCAGGAATGCCGCCGCGCCCAGCATGGCAATCAGGGCGATGATGGCGCGGACGATGGCGCCCTTCAGAACGCCTGCCTTATCTTTCTTGTTTTTGTCGCCTTGCTTGTCCTGGCCGTCCTGCTTCTGATCTTTCTTGCCTTGGTCGCCCTTGTTCTGAACGTCCGAGTTCTGGTCGCCCCTGTCCCGCTGCTTCTCGTCCTGCCCGCTCATCGTATATGCCTCGGGTTGCGCACCGCCCCGCCGTCCGTGGTGACGATGGCATCCACCGACATGCCGGGCCGGACCTGGCCGAGCAGCGAGCTGCCGTTCCAGTCTATCGCGATCTTCACCGGCACGCGCTGCACGACTTTCGTGTAGTTGCCCGTGGTGTTGTCCGGGATCACCTGGCTGAACTGCGCGCCCGTGGCCGGCGAGATGCCCGCGACGTGACCGTCGAGCACCGCGCTGGGGAAGCTGTCCACGCGCAGCCGCGCCGGCTGGCCGATCCTGATGTCGGTGATCTGCCGTTCGGTGAAGTTCGCCTTGACCCAGACCGTGTCGAGCGGCGTCTCCACGACCACCACCGCTCCCGTGTCGAGCAGCGAGCCGACGCGCACCTGCCGCGGTCCCAGCACCCCGTCCACAGGTGCTGTTATCCGGGTCCAGCCAAGATTGATCTTGGCGAGGGCCGCCTGCGCCCGGCTCGCGTCCAGCTCGGCCTGCGCTTGCCGCTCCTGCGCGGCGAGCACGTCCACTTGGCGGCGCTGGGCCTCTAGCGACGCTTGCGCCCCCTCGATCTGGGCGACGTTCACGCGCTCGGCCGCGACGGCGGAATCGACTTGGCTCTGCGACCCGACAGCGGTCGGCGCGAGAGCGCGCTGGCGCCGGGCGTTGGGGACGGTCTGCACGAGGCCGGCCCGCTCCGCGTCGAGCATGGACGTCGCTTGTGCAACTTCCAGCTCCAGCTCGTGCCGACGCTGGATGATGGCGTCGAGGTTCGCCTGCTGCGCCGGATCCTGCGCTTGCGCCTGCTCCGATTGCGCCTGGTAGGTGCCTGGGTCTATCTCGGCGATCAGGTCGCCGGCGCGAACGAACTGGTTGTCGTTGATCGGCAGGCGGCTCACGTAGCCTTGGACATGGGCGCCGAGCGGGCGGGTGTCGCCGGCGGCGTAGGCGTCGTCCGTCTCCGGATTGGCGCGCCGATAGCCCGGGCTATCCCAGGACAGCAGCCAGATGCCCAGCACCACGACAACGGCGACACAGGCGAGGAAGATGACTACAGCTCTCATGGCGACCTCGGCATCGGGCCGGAACGCTGTTACGGCGTCGCGTGTTCCCGTTTCAAGTTCGGCCGACGAATATCTGCGCGAGAAATGCGCATCCCGGGACGCCGGACGCCGTTCTTCTCACCACAGAGGTTGCGATGCTTAATCGCGAGGCACCCCGCTTCGCCGACCGCCGCGACGCCGGCCGCCGGCTTGCGTCCGCGCTGCGGCACCTGCGGGGCGACGCCCCCGTGATCCTGGCCCTGCCGCGGGGCGGCGTACCGGTCGGCTACGAGGTCGCGCAGGCGCTGGACGCACCACTCGACATCCTGATCGTGCGCAAGATAGGCGCGCCCGGCAGTCCCGAGTTCGGCCTCGGCGCGGTGGTGGATGGGCCGGAGGTGATGACGGTGCTGGATGAGTCGCTGGTACCGGCTGGTGGCACCGCCGCCGGGCTACGTGGAGGCGGAGACCAAGCGCCAGGTGGAGGAGATCGCCCGGCGCCGCGCCTTCTACGCGCCCGTCCGTCCTCGCCTCTCGCTGTCCGGGCGCTGCGCGGTGGTGGTGGACGATGGAATCGCCACCGGCGGCACGGCGCGCGCGGCGCTTCGTGCGCTGCGGCACCAAAGCCCAGCTCGACTGGTGCTCGCCGCCCCGGTCGCCTCGCCAGAGGCCGCGGAATCCCTGCGCTCGGAGGCGGACGAGACCGTGTTCCTGGCCATCCCCACCGATTTCGAGGCTGTAGGCGCCTTCTATGACGATTTCCGGCAAACCGAGGACGACGAGGTAGTGCGGCTGCTCCGCGAGGCCCGAGGCGGCGGCCCGGCCTGATCGGGCCTATCCGACGCTCTTCCCGATCACCTTGCGCAGCGTCGCCACGACGTCCGGCTTCGACCAATCAACCGCGCCCTCGACGCGTTGGCGCTCGCGCCCCTCGGCGTCGAGGATCACCGTCGTGGGGATACCCCGCGCGCCTACCGCCCGCGCCGCCGCGCCGTCGGGATCGAGCAGCACGGGCAGGCTGCGGATGCCTTGCTCCTTGTAGAACGCCTCGACCGCGGAAGCGCCCGCGCGGTCGGACGAGAGCGGGAGGACGGCGATGCGCTCACCCTCCACCGCGCGCGCGAGCTGGTCGAGCGCGGGCATCTCCTTGACGCACGGCACGCACCAGGTCGCCCAGAAGTTGAGCACGATGCCTTGCCCGGCGTAGTCCGCGAGCGTCTTCTTCTCGCCGGCCGCCGTCGTGAAGTCGAAGGCTGGGAGCTTGGGACCCGCCGGCCCGTGCTGCAGGGCGTAGAGGTCGAGCGGCAGCATGTCGTTGCTCTGGGCGCCCGCCGGTTTGCGCGCGAGCGCCCCGAGCATTAGGGTCCCGCCCGCCGCGAGCGCGGTTCGTCGCGTCAGCTTCAGCATGGTGCCTCGCATGGACCAAGTCCCCGAACCGCGCAATCCCACGGCCCGTCACGAGGCGGCGAACAGGCAGTGGGGCGGTCGCTTCGCCGTGGGGCCGGCGGCGATCATGCAGGAGATCAACGCTTCCATCGGCTTCGACAAGCGCCTCTGGCGCCAGGACATCCAGGGCAGTCTCGCGCACGCCGCCATGCTCGCGCGGGTGGGCGTGCTGAGCGGCGAGGACGAGGCCGCGATCCGCGATGGACTCAGCACCATCGCCGCCGAGATCGAGGCCGGGCGCTTCCCGTTCGAGGCGGCGCTGGAAGACATCCACATGAACATCGAGGCGCGGCTGACCGAGCGCATCGGCGACGCCGGGCGGCGGCTGCACACCGGGCGCTCGCGGAATGACCAGGTCGCGACCGATTTCCGCCTCTGGGTGCGCGACGCGCTCGACGGGCTGGACGCCCAGGCGGCCGACCTGATGCGGGCACTGGCTGGGCGCGCGGCCGAGTTCGCCGCCGACCCGATGCCGGGCTTCACGCACTTGCAGACAGCGCAGCCCGTGACCTTCGGGCACCACCTGCTCGCCTACGTCGAGATGCTCTCCCGCGACCGCGGGCGGCTGGCCGATTGCCGGCGCCGGCTCAACGAGTGCCCCCTGGGTGCGGCGGCGCTCGCGGGCACGAGCTTCCCGGTGGACCGTGAGATGACCGCCCGCGCGCTCGGCTTCGACCGCCCGGCGGCCAACTCGCTCGACGCCGTGAGTGATCGCGATTTCGCCCTGGAGTTCCTGGGGGCCTGCGCCATCGCGGCCGTTCACCTCTCCCGGCTCGCCGAGGAGATCGTGATCTGGTCGAGCGCGCCGTTCGGTTTCGTCCGCCTCTCGGACGCCTTCACCACGGGCAGCAGCATCATGCCCCAGAAGCGCAATCCCGACGCGGCGGAGCTGGTCCGCGCCAAGGCCGGGCGCGTGACGGGCGCGCTCGTGGCGCTGCTGACGGTGATGAAGGGCCTGCCGCTGGCGTATGCCAAGGACATGCAGGAGGACAAGGAACCCGTGTTCGACGCGGCCGACGCGATGGCCCTGAGCTTGGCCGCCATGGCCGGCATGGCGCGGGACATGCGGCCCGACCTCGCGCGGATGCGGGCGCTGGCCGGCTCCGGCTTCGCCACCGCGACCGATCTTGCGGATTGGCTGGTGCGCGAGCTGCGCCTGCCGTTCCGCACGGCGCACCACGTCACGGGCCGGCTCGTCGCGAAGGCGGAGGCGAAGGGCACCGACCTTGCCGGGCTGACGCTCACGGAGATGCAGGAGGTGGAGCCAGGGATCACCGAGGCGGTATTCGGCGTGCTTACGGTGGATGCCTCGGTGGCGTCGCCGCACCAGCTACGGCGGCACGGCGCCCGCGAACGTGGCCGAGCAGGCGCGGCGCTGGCTGGAGCGGCTGGCATGAGGGTCGGGGCACTCCTGCTCCTGGCCCTGCTGGCTCTCGGCGCCTGCGGCAAGCGCGGCCATCCGGACGCGCCTGGCCCGGCGAGCGAGATCACCTATCCGAAGATTTACCCGACGCGTTAGGCAGAGATGGCCGAACCCCTCCCCTTCCCTACCGACACCGAACCGACCGCGGCCGAGCTGGTCGCCGCGCGCCCGCACCTCCGGTACGATGCCCTGGACGGCCTCCTCGTCGAGGACGTGCCGCTGAACGCCATCGCCGACGGCCTCGGCACGCCGACCTGGGTGCTCTCGGCCGGTGCGCTGCGCGGCCGGCTCGCGCGGCTGCAAGGCGCGCTGGCGCCGGGCTGGCGGCGCGGGTCCATTACGCGGTCAAGGCCAACGATCACCTTGCCGTCCTGCGGCTGATGGCGGCAGGCGGCGCGGGCGCCGACGTCGTGAGCGGCGGCGAGTTGCGGCGCGCGCTGCTCACGGGCATCGCGCCCGGCGATATCGTGTTCTCCGGCGTCGGCAAGACGATGGACGAGTTGCGCTTCGCTCTCGGGAGCGGGGTCGGACAGATCAATGCCGAGAGCGCGGAGGAGCTGGACATGCTCGCCGCCGCATCCGCTTCCACAGGATGCACGGCCCGCGTCGCCCTCCGCATCAACCCGGACGTGGACGCCGGCACGCACGCGAAGATCACGACCGGGCGCGCGGAGAACAAGTTCGGCATCGCCTACGCCGACGCACCCGCGCTCTACGCCCGTGCCGCGACCCTGCCAGGCGTCGAGCCGGTCGGCCTCGCCGTCCACATCGGAAGCCAGGTCCTCGGCATGGCGCCGTTCCGCGCCGCCTACACCCGGCTCGCGGAGATGGTGCGCGCGCTGCGGGCACAGGGGCACCATGTCGCCACCGTGGACTGCGGCGGCGGCCTCGGGATCCCCTACCGCGACGAGCTTGCACCGACGCCGGAAGCCCTCGCGGGCGCGATCCGGGGAGCGCTCGGGGGTCTCGGGGTGAAGCTCGCCGTCGAGCCTGGGCGCTGGCTCGCCGGTCCGGCTGGGCTGCTGCTGGCCTCGGTCGTCCTCATCAAGCGTACGGGGAGGCGCCGCTTCATGGTGCTCGACGCTGCCATGAACGACCTGCTGCGCCCAGCGATGTATGAGGCCTGGCACGGCGTCGTCCCCGTCTCCGCCGTGGACGCGCTCGCGCCGACGCAGCCCACGGACCTGGTCGGCCCCGTCTGCGAGACGGGAGACACGTTCGCTCGACTACGCCCCCTGCCGCCGCTGGCCCCGAACGCGCGTGTGGCGATCCTCGACGCGGGTGCGTATGGTAGCGTGATGAGCAGCACCTACAACGCGCGCCCGCTCGCCGCGCAGGCGCTCGTGGACGGGGCGCGCTGGGCGACGATCCGTGAGCGCCAGCCCGTCGAGGCCCTCTGGGCCAGCGAGCGCGTGCCGGACTGGCTGGGATGAGCGAGGAGCCGGTAGCACCCGCATTGCGCCGCAAGCGCGCGCTCGCGCGAGGGGTGCTCCTGTTCGAGCGGGTGTGGCCGGCGCTCTGGCCGCCGCTCGGCGTGCTCGGTCTCTACGCCGCGTTCGGCCTGCTCGACGGCCCCGCGTCGCTGTCATCCTGGCCGCGGGCGATCCTGGCGCTCGTCGTCCTCGCGTGCGCTGGTGCGCTGGCGTGGCGCGGCCTACGCCGGGTGCATGTGCCCGGCGCGGCGGACGCGGACCGGCGGCTGGAGCGGGATTCCGGGCTGCGCCACCGGCCGCTCGCCGCCCTCCAAGATCGCCCGGCGCTCGGCGGTCCGGCCACGGAGACGCTGTGGCAGGCGCACCTCGCCCGCATCGCCGCCCAGGTCGGCCGGCTGCGGCTAGCGCCACCGCGGCCTGGCCTGGCCGCACGTGACTTGCGGGCATTCCGGGGCGGCCTCCTGGTCCTGCTCGCGGCGGCGCTCATCGTCGCGGGAGCGGATGCGCCGGCGCGGCTCGGACGCGCGGCCTGGCCCGGCATTCCAGCCGGCACGCCGGGCGTACCCGCCGAGGTCCATGCCTGGGCAACGCCGCCCGCCTACACGGCCTTGCCGCCCATCCTGCTACGCCCGGACTCGCCTGCGGCATCGGTGCCGGTCGGCTCGCACCTGACCGTCAGCGTCACAGGCGTACAGGGCACGCCGATGCTCGCGCTAGGATCGGCCTCCACGCCGTTCAAGGCGCTCGACGCTGGGAGCTGGCAAGCCGAGCAGGACTTGCGCGATGGCGGGCGCCTTATCGTGCGCGGGAAAGGGCAAGAACTGGCGGCGTGGCAGGTCAGCATCATCCCCGACCTGCCGCCCACGGTTGCGTTCACCGCGGCGCCGGGGCTGGCCCCTGGCCCGGTCGCCGTGGGGTCTGCGGGCAGCATACGCCTGCCCTGGAAGGCCGGGGACGATTACGGCGTGGTCTCTGTGCAGGCCGAGTTGCGGCTGCGCGACCGGCCGGACGCCGAGCCGCTCATCCTTCCCATTCCGCTCGAAGGCTCTCCGCGCAGCGCGCACGGTGCCTTGACCCAGGATCTCACCAGCCATCCCTGGGCTGGCTTGCCCGTCGTCGCGCGATTGGTTGCCAAGGACGCGATCGGGCAAGCCGGGCACAGCGACGATGCGGAGCTGACGCTCCCTGAGCGCGAGTTCCACAACCCCGTCGCGGCCGCGGTTGCGGCGGTGCGCAAGGCGCTCAGCCTGGAGCCGGACGCCCGTGCCGAAGCCGCGGTGTCGCTCGACGCGCTCGCGAGTGCGCCCGAGGCGTTCGACAACTCGCTCTCGGTATTCCTCAACCTGGAAGGCACAGCGTCCCTGCTGCGGCGCGGCCGGACGCCGGACACGGTGCCGCAGGCGCAGGCGCAGCTTTGGCAGCTCGCACTCGCGCTGGAGGAGGGCGACGCGGAGCGGACGGAGAAGGCGCTCGCGGCGGCGGAGCGAGCCGTGCAGGACGCGTTGCAGAAGCCGCCCCAGGACAATAACAAGACCGCGCAGCAGGCCGAGCTGGACAAGCAGATTCGCGCCTTGGAAGACGCCCTGCGCCGGCACTTGCAGGCCCTCGCCGAGCAGGCCCGGCGCAACGGCGTGACCCCTCCCACCGGGCCGCAGACGCCGGCGCAGCAGGCGGCCAAGCGCGACCTCGACCGCTTGATGCAGCAGATGCGCGACGCGGCGCGCGAGGGCCGGCTCGATGAAGCGAAGCAGCGCCTCGCCCAGCTTGAGCAGATGCTGCAGCAGATGCAGGCCGCCAAGCCTGGCTCCGACGCGCAGCGTCAAGCGGCCCAGGCACGGCAGCAGCAGGCCCGCGAGCAGATGGGCGCCGTCGGGGACATGGTCCAGCGCGAGGGCGCCCTGCTCGACCGGACCCAGCAGCGCGTGAAGCCGCCCAGCAACCCGTTCGTGCCCGACAAGCCCGGCAGTGGGCAAGCTCAGGACCAGACCGCGGACTCCCGCCGGCAACAGGCGCTTCGCCTCGCCTTGGGCGAGCTGATGCAGCAGTTCGGCGACCTCACGGGCAAGGTGCCCCAGCCGCTGAGCGACGCCGACGTCGCGATGCGCGGCGCGGCCCAGGCGCTTGGCGAAGGACAGGATGCCGCGGCGCAGACGGCGGAGCGCCGGGCGATCGAGGCGTTGCAGCGCGGCGGTCAGTCCATGAGCCAGCAGATGGCGCAGATGGGCATCCAGGTCGCCCCCGGCAGCGGCCAGGACGGCCAGGACGGCGACCAGCCCGGCCAAGGCGGAAGCCCGAGCGACGGCCGCGACGCCATGGGAAATGGGCAGGACACTCCGGGCGGACCCGGCCAGCGGACGCGCCGCGACCCGCTCGGCCGTCCGGTGGACGAGGACGCCACCGGCTCCCTGGAAGGCGGCGACGTGCAGGTGCCTGATCAGGCGCAAGCCGGCCGCGCCCGCGCGCTCCAGGAGGAGTTGCGCCGCCGTGATTCGGAGCGCACCCGGCCGCAGCCGGAACTTGACTATTTCCAACGGTTGCTCAAACCCTTCTGAGGCGCCGTAGGGCTCGATCACACCCCTACGGAACGTCCGAAAAGAAGGTTCTCCCTCACTTCGCGTGGATCGTGACGGGATAGGATCGGCAGTTGTTCGGGATCGAGGTCGTCCCCATTGAAGGCATGAACGACAATTTTCCTATGCCAGGCTGCCGCATCGAGCGGATCACGTGCGAGAGCCCGGAGATCCTTGACGTCGCCGCGCACGGCACAAAGCCCAGCGGCCGCTGTCCGGATTGTGGGCGCGCGAGCCGGGCCATGCTCAGCTTCAAGCTGCTGCCGTGGAACTGGCGCAAACCCGCCCAGGACATCGCCGCCGCAGCCTGAGCACGTCCCCTGCGGCCTTGGCCGGATGATTACGCTCATCTCAGCCCCGATCACAGCCAGGTGTCCGGCAGCGGCGGTGAACGCGCCAGGTGCTACATGCTTGTCTGAGGAACGAATGCCGGGCGTCCGGCTCGCCATGGTGGAGAGAGTGCCCATGCCCCCGACCACGCAGCAGCTCAAGGGCGACATTGATGCCGGCAAGACCGGCGACAAGGTGCAGGAGGGGTTCGACCTCGGCCTGTCCACGCTCGGTACGGACGACGAGGCGGCGGGCCAGCCTGCAACACCCACCGAGGTCGCGACAGCGGTATCCCAGGAGACCCACAACGCGCCCCGGCCTCCGCCCGAGCAGTCGGCGGGTGCCCTTTGGCGCACCAGCATGGCCGCTTGGCGCACCATGCCTGCGCTGTGGATCATGGCCGGGGCGTTCATCGCCGTGCTCGCGGTGCTCGCTTTCACGGCCTGGTATGGCCGCGTCTGAGGCGCCGTAACGGGGCACGAAGGCAGCTAGCCAGGAAAGCCGGCACGCACCTGCACCTCCCTCGGTGTCGCGCCTGCGTCACGCATCGCGCGCAGGCTTGGCGCCCTATTGCGCTTGGAGAAGCGTTTGCCGTCCGGGCCGAGCAGCAGCGCGTGATGCGCGTAGCGCGGCGCGGGCCAGCCGAGGAGGACTTGCAACAGGCGTTGCAGATCGGTCGCCGGGCGGAGATCCTCCGCGCGCGTGACAAGGGTGACACCCTGCAGCGCATCGTCGTGCGTCACGCAGAGCATGTAGCTCGCAGGCACGTCCTTGCGGGCGAGGATCGCGTCGCCGAACGCAGCTGGAGCGCAGGGGACAACGCCCCTGCCCTCCTCCTCGTAGGCCAACGGCTCCGCCACGCGCGCGAGCGCGGCCTCCATGTCGAGACGGAATGCATGGGACTCGCCGCTGGCAAGGCGGGCAGCGCGCTCGCTGGTGGGCAGGTGGCGGCATGTGCCAGGATAGAGCGGTGCGCCATCGGGGCCGTGCGGCGCGTGGGCCGTGGTGCGCAGGATGTCGGCGCGGGTGCAGAAGCAGGGATAGAGCAGGCCTATTCCATCGAGCCGGGCGAGGGTTGCCGCATACTCCGCCATGTGCGCCGACTGCACGCGCACGGGACCGTCCCAGTCGAGGCCGAGCCAGGCCAGGTCCTCCTCGATCGCGGCAGCGAACTCGGGGCGGCAGCGTTCCGGGTCGAGGTCTTCCAGGCGGAGCAGGAAGCGTCCGCCCGCCTCGCGCGCCCGGCGCCAGGCCGTAAGCGCGGCGAAGGCATGGCCGAGGTGGAGCAGCCCCGTGGGGCTGGGGGCGAAGCGCGTGGTGATGGACATGGCAGGATCGCCGGGATAGCCCGGCGGCCTACTCGGAGGAAGATGCATGGTGCTGGAAGCGGTGCGGCGGAATCCCGCGGCGGGCAAGGCGGAGCAGCTCATCGTGCTGCTGCACGGCGTCGGTGCGGACGGCCATGATCTGATTGACCTAGCCGTGCCGTGGACGAAGGGCCTGCCGCAGGCCGCGTTCCTCGCGCCGCACGCGCCGCATCCCTACGATGGCGCTCCCTACGGCCGGCAGTGGTTCTCGATCCTGGATCGCACGCCGGGCGTGCTGCTCGCGGGCGCGCGCCGGGCGGCGGTGCCGTTGCTGGCGACGGTGGACGCCGAGCTGGCGCGGCTCGGCCTCGGCCCGGAGGCGGTGGCGTTCGCTGGCTTCAGCCAGGGCGCGATGATGGCGCTTCATGCCGGGTTGGGACGACGCCCGCCGCCACGAGCGGTGCTCGCATACTCCGGGGCGTGGATCCCGTCCGAGCGGGTCGAGACGGCGACGCCCGTGCTGCTCGTCCACGGCGAGGCGGACGAGGTGGTGCCGTGGCAGCGCAGCCTGGACGCAGAGCGCGCGCTGCGCACGCTCGGCGTGCGGGTCGAGACGCTCTGGCGCCCGCGGCTGGGCCACGCGATAGACGACGCCGGTCTGGCGCTGGGCGGCCTGTTCCTGCAGCGAGCGTTCTCCGGCCTCTCAGTGACACGGGCGTGAAATCCCCGGAACCCTCTCTTGCCGCATCCCCTGAACGGGTGCGATAAGCGGTTGTTTTTCGGCGACACTCGATTCTGAGGCTAGTCTCAGGACCATAGCCCCAGGATTGGGCGACGCCCCATCAGGAGCGCGCGTTGCCCGACGGTGGCCAACACTTTCCTGCGCTGGTGCTCAACGCTGACTTCCGGCCGCTGTCCTACTTCCCGCTCTCGCTGTGGTCATGGCAGGACGCAGTGAAGGCGGTGTTCCTCGACCGGGTCAGCGTGCTCAGCGAGTATGATCTGGAGGTGCATTCGCCGAGCATGGCGATGCGCCTGCCGAGCGTCATCGCGCTGAAGGACTACATCCCGGCCGCGCGCAAGCCGGCGTTCACGCGCTTCAACGTGTTCCTGCGCGACGCCTTCTCCTGCCAATACTGCAGCGGCCGCTTCCCGACCCAGGACCTGACCTTCGACCACGTGGTCCCGCGCTCGCGCGGCGGGCGGACGGCGTGGGAGAACGTCGTTACCGCCTGCGCAACGTGCAACCTGCGCAAGGGCAACCTATTGCCACGCGAGTGCCACATGCATCCGCGGCTCGCGCCACGCCAGCCGTCCGCCTGGGAGTTGCAGGAGAACGGCCGCGCGTTCCCGCCCAACTACCTGCACGAGAGCTGGCGCGACTTCCTTTACTGGGACAGCGAGCTGGAGACCTGAGCCGCCGGGAGCGAGGGAGCAGGCATCAGTCAGTGATGCCCGAACCCGCCGCCGGCCCAGTGCCCGCCGCCGAACCCACCTCCACCCCAGCCGCCGTGCCCGTAGCCACCGTGCCCGTAGCCGCCATAGGCGAAGCGATTGTATCCACCATAGCCCCCTCGGCCGTAGCCGTAGCGTCCGTAGCCGTAGCGCCCAAAGCCGCCATAACCGAAGCCACCGAAGAAGAGGCCTCCGGTCACGAAGGGTCCGCCGATGAAGCCTGGGTAGGCTCCGTAGGCGTACGGGTAGCCGTATCCGTAGGCCGGATAGCCATACCCGTAGCCGTAGGCGGGGTAGCCGTAGCCGGAGTAGCCATACCCGTACGGGTAGTAACAGCCGCCGAGCACAGCTACCAGCGCGACGGCGAGGCCGACGCGCGCGAAGCGGAGCGAGGATCGCAGCATGAGATTGCCTCCTGGCCTAAGTCTCAGATATTGGGCGCGGCCCGTGACGTGACTAGGGCGGCGGCGTAACGCGCGAGGCCAGTCCGCGTTACGAAGGCCAGCGGGCGCAACACGGCGCCGAGCTACAACGCGGCGCGGTCCAGCCCGAGGATCGCGCGCGCACAGGCTTGCGCGCGGGGCACAAGCGTCTCGAGCCGCAGATACTCCTCCGGCGTGTGCGCCCGGCCGCCGACGGGGCCGACGGCGCAGAGCGTGGGTGCGCCCACGGCCGCCGTGAACCCACTGTCGGCGCAGCCGCCCACGAACTCGCCCGCCGTCTCGAAGCCGCTCATGCGGGCCGCCTCAGCGTAGAGGTCGAAGAGACGCCGCGCCTTAGGAGATTGCGTGAGAGGCACGAACTCGCCGCGGATCTCCAGGGTCGCGCGCGTGCCAGGCACGTAGGCGCGCTCGACGACGGCCCGGATGCGATCCATCGCCGTGTCGCGGTCCACCGGCTCGACATAGCGCAGGTCGAGCTGCGCCTCGGCCCAGGGTGCTACCGTGTTGACGCTCTGGCCACCGCTGACCAGGCCCACGTTGACGGTGGTGCCGCGGGCCAGGTCGGTTATCGCGTGCAGCGCCTGCACCTTGCGGGCCAGTTCCTCGATGGCGCTGATGCCGTGCTCGAAATTGCCGCCCGAGTGCGCGGCGCGGCCCTCGATCCGGATGGCGGAGAACACGCCACCCTTGCGCCCCGTCACCACGGCGCCGGACGGGCGGCCCGGCTCGCTGTTGAACACGGCGCGGGCGCCGCGGGCGGCGTCCTCGATGACGGGGCGACCCTCGGGACTGCCGATTTCCTCATCGCCGGTGAAGAGGCCAACCAGCGGCGCCGGACCACCGCCAGCCTGCGCGAAGGCGGCGAGCACGAAGCAGTTCATCACCAACCCGGCCTTCATGTCCGCAACGCCCGGCCCGTAGGCAAGGCCGTCCGCGATGCGGAACGGGCGGCGGGCTGCCTCGCCGCGCGGGAACACCGTATCGCGGTGGCCAAGCAGGAGAACGTGGCCCAGGGTGCTCTCGCTGGGAACCGCGGCGCGGAGGCAGTCGCCATGCCGCTCCTGGGCCAGGACCTCGACCGTGATGTCGCGGCTCTCGAGGAAGCGGCCGATGAGATCGCCCACACGGTCGGTGCCGGGCTTGTCGTAGCTGCCGCTATCCTGGTTCACCAACTCGCGCAGTAGGGCGATCATGGCCTCCTGCTGGCCGGCAAGCCAGGCGACGGCGGACATCTCGGTCACGCCGGGTCTCCGGGCGAGAGGGGAGCGAGACCGAGCGGCTCCGCCCGTTCGAGCACGCGGGCCGCGCGGAGCACCAGGTCGTCCCGGTAGAGCGCGGCGGCGAGCTGGACGCTGCGGGGCAGGCCGCGGGAGCCGAGACCCATGGGCACCGAGATGGCGGGCTGGCGCGTGAGGTTGAACGCGAAGGTCCACGGCGCCCAGTCCTGCCAGAGTGCCGCCGCGGGATCGCTCGCCTGCACGCCCGCGAGCGGCGGCGGGCCGGGCACGGTCGGGCAGAGCACGAGGTCGAACCCGCGGTGCAGCCGCGCCATCGCGTGCGCGGCTTGCAGGCGCATCGCCTCGGCGGCGAGCATCTCCGGCCCCGTGGCGACGCCCGCCCCCTCCGCCACGCGGCGCAGCCCCTCATCCAGCAGCGTCCGCTTCTCCGCCGCGATGCCCTCGACGAGGGCCACCAGCGCCGTGACCCAGATGCGCCCGAAGACGAGCCTCGTATCGGGCAGCTCGGGCGCGGCCTCCTCCACGGCCGCGCCGGCATCGTCGAGGATCGCCGCCGCGCGCTCCACGGCGGCGACGCCGTCCCGGTCCACGGGTGCATCAAAGCCCGGCTCGCGCAGCACGCCCACGCGCAAGCCCGCGACGCCTGCGTCAAGGCCCAGCGTCCAGTCCCGCGGCTCATCGGGCAGGCTGTAGGGGTCGCGGTCGTCGTGGCGCGCGAGGGCGCCGAACATAAGCGCGCAATCCTCGACCGTGCGCGTCATCGGCCCGGCGCAGGCGACCGCGCCGAATGCGCCGAGCGGCCATTGCGGCACGCGCCCGAACGTCGGCTTGAGGCCGACGAGGCCGCTCCAGGCCGCCGGAATGCGGATGCTGCCGCCCGCGTCCGTGCCCACGTGCAGCGGCCCGAACCCGGCGGCACCCGCCGCTGCTGCCCCGCTCGACGAGCCGCCCGGCGTATGCGCGAGGTTCCAGGGATTGCGCGTGATGCCGTGCAGTGGGCAATCGCCGGGCGACTTCCAGCCGAACTCGGTCGTGGTCGTCTTGCCCAGGATGACGGCCCCGGCGCGCTTCAGGGCGGCGCTGATCGGCGCGTCGTCCCGCACCGGCTCGGACGAAGTCGTCCGACTGCCGCGACGCGTTGGGAAGCCTGCGAGATCCACCAAGTCCTTCACCGTGCAGGGCACGCCATCGAGCGGGCCGAGCGGGTGGCCGGCGCGCCAGCGTTGCTCGCTCTCGCCGGCGGCATCGAGCGCACGCGGGTTGAGCACGGCGAAGGCGTTGACGCGCGGGTTGAGCCGGGCGACGCGCTCGAGCACCGCTTGCAGCGCCTCAACCGGGCTGAGCGCACCGCGGGCGTAGAGGCGGCGCAGTTCGGCGGCAGTGATTAGGGCAGGATCGGTCATACGGGGAGTTTGCGCGTGGCGGGGCGCGCAAGCCAGCCCATGCTGGCGTCCGGCTCGGCATCGGTGGTGGGAAGGTAAGGCTTGATATCCAGGAGCGGCGTTCCGTCGCGGCAATCGAGATAGCGGACGCGGAGCTGGCCCGGCGCAGCAAAGCCCTCGAAGCGGACCACTGAGACGCCGATCGGGTTGGGTCGGCTCGGGCTTCGCGTGCCGAACACGCCGCGCGGGCGCGGGTCGAAAGGCGGCCGCAGGGTCGGCACCGGGCGTTGGGGGCCGAGCCAGTAGAGCAGGATCAGGTGCGTGAAGCTGTCAAGGCCGCTGAGCGCCGCGCGCCAGGCTGGGTCCACGACGGCGAGACAGGGCGGCGGGATCTCGGGCTGGCGGCCGTTGCGCGGGCAGATGGCGATGGTCCGCCAGGGCGTGCGGAGGCGGCCGATAGGCTTGAGCATCATGGCGTGGCTCCGGGCGCGGGCCATGCGAGCCTAGCTTGGGAAGAGAAGAATGGCCCGGTCTATTCCACCCGAGTCAGCGACCAGTGGTTCTCGCACATGGCGCTAGAAATCGTGATCTCCAGTTGGTCGCCGCGGAGCGTGCCGTTGAGCGAGCCGACGCCGTCGCTGGCTTGGAACATGCCGTCTGGCTGGATCTCAGCCGTGAGCTGGCCGATCTGGCGGGGCTGGACCGTGTAGGGCAGCGTGATTGAATTCCCCGTGATCTGCAGCACGCGCGCGCCGCTGCGTGGGCAGCCGGGGCGCTCGGCGCGGATCAGGCGTGCCGTGCCGCGGTAACGCCCATCCACGACCCGAGGCGGCAGAGGCGCCGCGACGATCGGAGGCGGTGGCGGCGGCGTCGCGCAGCCGGCGAGTGCGGCGCCGAGCGCGAGCGCGGCGAGCAGCCAGCCTTTCAGGCCACGATCTCCGTTTCCGCGAAGAAGAAGGCGATCTCGGTCGCGGCGTTCTCGGCGCTGTCGGAGCCGTGGACGGAGTTGGCCTCGATGCTCTCGGCGAACTCGGCGCGGATCGTGCCGGGCTCGGCCTTCTTGGGATCGGTCGCGCCCATCACCCGGCGGTTGGCTGCAACCGCGTCCTCGCCCTGCAGCACCTGGGCGACGACGGGGCCGCTGGTCATGAAAGTCACGAGGTCGCGGAAGAAGCCGCGCTCGCGATGGACGCCGTAGAACGCCTCCGCCTGCGCCTGGGACAGGAGCAGCCGCTTCTGCGCGATGATGCGCAGCCCGGCCTCCTCCAGCTTGGCGTTGATGCGGCCCGTGAGATTCCGCCGCGTCGCGTCGGGCTTGAGGATGGAGAGCGTGCGCTCGATGGCCATGGCGGTTCCTGCATGTGCGGAGGGTGGCGCGGGCAACTATCCCACCCGTTCCCGCCCGGCAACCCCCGGTGGCCACTCTGAGGCGCGTGCTGCGTTCCTCGCTCGCCGAACCCGTGCCAAGCTACGAGGACTCCCGCCGTGCCGCCACCACGCCGCGTGCCTGCCATGACGCCGTCAGCGGGCTAGGCGGCCATGGATCTGCTCCCGCACCCGTGGCTGCTGCTGCTCTGCGTGTTCGGCCTCTTGGTCGTCCTCGGCACCACGTCCGGGTTGGTCAACGAGCGTCTCTGGATCTCCGAGCCGCTTGCTTGCGCTCTCGCCGGGATCGCGCTCGGGCCGGCCGGTCTCGACTTGCTTCGGCTCGACGTCAGCGGCGATCCGCTCGCCGCCTCGGTGCTGCGGGAGGCGGCGCGCGTCACGCTCGCCATCTCCGTGACCGGTGCGGCCATAAGGCTCCCGGCGGGCTGGATCAGGGCGCACTGGCGCGGCTTGGCCGTGGCGCTCGGACCGGGGATGCTGCTGATGTGGGCTGCGGGCGCGGCCGTGACCGTCGTGACGCTTGGCCTCCCTGCAGCGTCCTGCTTCCTGATCGGCGCCGCGGTCGCACCGACCGACCCCGTCCTGTCGGCACCCATCCTCACGGGCCGGCTTGCCGAGCGGGCGGTGCCGGAGGCCTTGCGCCACGCGCTGACGGCCGAGAGCGGGGCCAATGACGGGCTCGCGCTGCCGCTCGTCATGCTCCCCGTCCTGCTGCTCGGGCACGGACCGGCGGACGCTGGGCTGCGATGGCTGACACACGTCCTGATCTGGGAGGTCGGCTGTGCCGTGGCTATCGGCGCCGCAGCGGGTTGGCTCGCGGGCTGCGTCCTGCGCTGGGCCGGCAAGCAGCCATACGCGGAGCCGACCTCTCTGGTGACGGCGGTCCTCGCGCTGGCTCTGGCGACGCTGGCGGGAGTCCGCGTGCTGGGCGCGGACGGCATCCTGGCCGCCTTCGTAGCGGGCGCGATGCTGAACAACGCCATCCGGGCCGATGAAGCCGAGGAGCACCAAGAGCGCTTCAACGAGGCGCTGGGACGGTTCTTCGACCTGCCGATCATGATCATCTTCGGCGCCGCGATACCGTGGGGCGCCTGGGTGGGCTTGGGCTGGCAGGGCGGCCTCTTCGCGGCCGGCATCCTGCTGCTGCGCCGCCCCCCTGCCTGGCTGCTGCTGGGGCGGTTCATGCCCTGGACACGCTCGCTGCCGAATGCCTTGTTCGCCGGCTGGTTCGGGCCGGTCGGGGCGGCGGCGTTGTTCTACGCCGTCGAGATCCAGGATCGCACGGGGTTGCACTCGGCCTGGCCTGCGATCAGCCTAGCGGTCGGCGCCTCAGTCGTCGCGCACGGCATCACGGGCACGCCGCTCACGCAGCTGTTCGGGTGGCTCCGGTCGCGCGGCACCGAGGCCGCTCATGCAGCAAAGAACACGAGTCCATCGCGCAACGAGCCAGAGAACGCCGAGTAGCGAACGCCAAGTAAGGCGCGCGATGCGCTGCCCAACCCTTCTCCCGCCGCCCCTCAACCGCTACATCGCCCGGCATGAGCCTGCTCACCATTGAGGACCTCACGCTGCGCATGGCCGGGCGGCCGCTGCTCGACGGCGCGAACCTTCGTGTGGACCCAGGGCGGCGCGTCGGTCTCGTCGGGCGCAACGGCGCGGGCAAGAGCACGCTGCTGCGCGCCATCGTCGGCGACATCCAGCCCGATGGCGGCACGATCCGCCTCGCGGCTGGCACCCGGCTCGCGACCGTCGCCCAGGAGGCGCCCGCCGGGCCGGCGTCGCTGCTCGACACGGTGCTCGCAGCCGACACGGAGCGCGTGGCCCTGCTCGCCGAGGCCGAGCGCGGCCAACCCGAGCGCCTGGGCGCGATCCACGAGCGCCTGCGCACCATCGAGGCAGATAGCGCCCCCGCGCGCGCGGCCGGCATCCTCGCCGGGCTGGGCTTCTCGCCCGAGGCGCAGGCGCGGCCCGTGGAGGAGTTCTCGGGCGGCTGGCGGATGCGCGTGGCCTTGGCCGCGGCACTGTTCGCCCGACCGGACCTGCTCCTGCTCGACGAGCCGACCAACCACCTCGACCTGGAGGCGACGATCTGGCTCGAAGGCTGGCTCACTCGGTTCCCAGGAGCCTGCCTGCTCGTGAGCCACGACCGCGGCCTGCTCGACCGCGCCGTGGACAGCATCGCCCACCTCGATGCGGGCCGCATCCGCTTGACGCCGGGCGGCTACGCGGAGTTCGTACGCATCCGCACGGAGCAGGCCTTGCAGCAGGCTCGCGCCGCGGAGCGGATCGCGGCGCAGCGGGCGCATATGCAAGCGTTCGTGGACCGCTTCCGTGCCAAGGCGACCAAGGCCCGGCAGGCGCAGAGCCGGCTCAAGGCGTTGCAGCGGCTGCCAGCAATCGAGGGCGTCGTCGAGCACACGCCCGCGCGCTTCGACTTTCCCGAGGCGAAACCCCTCGCGCCCCCGATCCTGGCGCTCGACAAGGTTGCCGCCGGCTATGACGGCCGCCCGGTGTTGCGTGGGCTGAACCTGAGCCTGGAGCCTGACGACCGCGTGGCGCTTCTGGGCGCCAACGGCAACGGCAAGAGCACCTTCGCCAAACTGCTCGCCGGGCGCCTTGCACCACTGTCCGGCGAGATGCGCCGCTCGTCGCGTCTCAGCGTCGGCTACTTCGCGCAGCACCAGGCGGAGGAGCTGAATGCCTCCGAAACCCCGGTGGATCACATGGCCCGCGCCCTCCCGCGCGCGACGCCCTCGCAGGTGCGCAGCCAACTCGCCCGCTTCGGCCTCGACGCGGACCGGGCGGAGACGGCGGTCGCCAGCCTTTCCGGTGGCGAGCGTGCCCGGCTCCTGCTCGCGCTCGCCACTCGCGACGCGCCGCAGCTCCTGATCCTCGACGAGCCGACCAACCACCTCGACATGGACGCCCGCGACGCGCTCGTACGCGCGCTCGCCGAGTTTGAGGGCGCCGTGCTGCTCATCACGCACGATCCGGAGCTGGTGGACCAGGTCGCCGATCAACTCTGGCTCGTCGGCGACGGCACCGTGCGGCCCTACGATGGCGACATGGAGTCCTACCGCGCGCTGCTCGCCGAGCGGGCGCGCACGCCGCGCCGGGGGCCGAGGCGGAGCCGGGCCGCCGCGACGAACGGCGCGAGCGGGCCGAGGCGCGGGCGCAGTTGGCGCCGCTGCGTCGCCAGGCGCGTGATGCGGAGGCCAGGCTCGCCAAGATCGCGGCCGAGCGCGGGCAGATCGAGACGCGTCTCGCCGACCCAACACTCTACGCGCCAGGCCGGACCGGTGAGGTCACGGCCGCCAACCAGCGCCTTGCGGCGCTCGCGCGCGAGACGGAGGCGGCGGAAGCCGCCTGGCTCGCGGCGGAGGAGGCGCTCGAAAGCGCGGCATAGCACCGACGCAGGGCATTTGCTCCCGCCCCGAAAGCGCCTATGTGAGCGCCTATGGAAGACGACCCAGACAAGCCTCCGCCGCGCCCGGAGAGCCTGCTGCCCTACGACGAATGGACCGAGGACGCGCTGCGCCAGGTCGTCGTCCGCGCACTCGCCTTCGCGGGCGCGAACGGGTTGCCGGGCGAGCACCATTTCTACGTCAGCTTCCGCACCGACCGACCCGGCGTCATCGTGCCGACCCGCCTGCTCGCGCAATACCCGCACGAGATGACCATCGTGCTGCAGCACCAGTTCTGGGACCTGGCCGTGGACGAGGCGGAGGGCCTGTTCACCGTTGGCCTCTCGTTCGGCGGCGTGCCGACGACGTTGCGCGTCCCCTTGTCGGCCCTCGTCGCTTTCGCCGATCCCTACGCGCAGGTGGGATTCCGCTTTCGCGCGCCGGACGACGAGCCGGCCAACGACGAGGCCGCCTCGCTGCCGGACGAGCCTGAGGCGCCCGTCGAGCCCGAGGCTCCCACGGAAGCGCCCCAAGTCGTCAGCCTCGACGCCTTCCGCCGGCGCAAGGACTGACCCCGCGATGAACGCGCCCCTGCCCCCCGGCCAGACCCGGCCCGGGTTCCTCTACGCGCCGATGTTCCCGCTCGGCGACGCCGCCACGCCGTGGCGGAAGCTCGACATCGCGGGCGTGTCCACGGCCGAGTGCGCCGGGCGGACCGTGCTGCGGATCGCGCCCGAGGCGTTGAGCGAGCTGGCGTTCCAAGCGTTCCGCGACGTGTCGCACCTTCTTCGCCCGGCGCATCTTGCCTCGCTCCGCCGTATCCTCGACGATCCGGAGGCGAGCGAGAACGACCGCTTCGTGGCGCTCGACCTGCTCAAGAACGCCTCCATCGCCGCCGGTGGCAAGCTGCCCATGTGCCAGGACACCGGCACCGCGCTCGTCTTCGGCAAGAAGGGCCAGCGCGTCTGGGTCGAGGGCAACGAGGAAGAGGCGCTCGCCTACGGTGTGCACCGCACCTACACCGAGACCCACCTGCGCTACTCGCAGATGGCGCCGCTCTCGATGTTCGATGAGGTGAACACGGGCAACAACCTCCCCGTCCAGTTCGACATCATGGCAGCACCCGGCGAGGACCACGCGGACGAGCTGCACCTGATGTTCGTCGCCAAGGGCGGCGGCAGCGCCAACAAGACGTTCCTGTTCCAGGAGACGCGCGCCCTGCTGAGCAGCCCGCAGAAGCTGCTCGACTGGCTGGGCACCAAGATCAGGACGCTCGGCACGTCCGCCTGCCCGCCCTACCATCTCGCCATCGCTATCGGCGGCACGAGCGCGGAGCTGTGCCTCAAGACGGTCAAGTTGGCGTCCACGCGCTATCTCGATGCCTTGCCGACGGAAGGCAGCCTCGCCGGGCACGCCTTTCGCGACCTGGAGATGGAGCAGCGCGTTCTCGAACTGACCCGCACGCTCGGCATCGGCGCGCAGTTCGGCGGCAAGTATTTCTGCCACGACGTGCGCGTGGTCCGTCTGCCCCGCCACGGCGCGAGCTTGCCCGTCGGCATCGGCGTCTCGTGCAGCGCCGACCGCCAGATCCTCGCGAAGGTGACACCCGAGGGCGTGTTCCTGGAGGCACTGGAACGCGACCCGGCGCGCTTCCTGCCCGAAGCAATCGACACGATCCTGGGCGGCGACGTGGTGCAGGTGGACCTGAACCAGCCCATGGACGCCATCCGCGCCCAGCTTTCCCGATACCCGGCCAAGACGCGCCTCTCGCTCACTGGCACCCTCGTCGTCGCCCGCGACATCGCCCACGCCAAGCTCAAGGAGCGGCTCGACCGTGGCGAGGGCCTGCCGGGCTACATCAAGGACCACCCCGTCTATTACGCCGGCCCGGCGAAAACGCCCGAGGGGATGCCCACGGGCAGCTTCGGCCCGACGACCGCCGGGCGCATGGACAGCTACGTGGCCGAGTTCCAGGCGGCCGGCGGCAGCCTCGTCATGCTCGCGAAGGGCAACCGCTCCAAGGCCGTGCGCGACGCCTGCCAGCGCTACGGCGGCTTCTACCTGGGCAGCGTCGGCGGCCCGGCGGCTCGGCTCGCGCAGGACTGCATCAAGAAGGTCGAGGTGCTCGAATACCCGGAGCTTGGCATGGAAGCCGTCTGGCGCATCGAGGTCGAGGACTTCCCCGCCTTCATCGTCATGGATGACAAGGGCAACGACTTCTACGACGGGCTGGGATAGTGCGCTTCACGGTTGATCGCCTGGACCATTTGGTCCTGACATGCCGGGACGCGGAGATCTCCGCCGCCTGGTATCAGCGCGTGCTCGGCATGGAGCGCGAGGAGTTCGGCCATAAGAACCGCACGGCGCTGCGCTTCGGCGGCCAGAAGATCAACATACGCGAGGCAGGGTCCGGCGGCGAATGGGCGACGGCGCCGGGCGCCGTGCCGGGCTGCATGGATCTCTGCTTCACGACGGCCATCGCGCCGGAAGATATCGTGGCGCACCTGCATCAGTGCGGCGTCGAGGTCGTGGACGGCCCGGCGCCGAAGGTGGGCGCACTCGGGCCGATCATGTCCGTGTATTGCCGCGATCCGGACGGCAACAAGATCGAGATCGCGAGCTACATGGCGGAAACGTGGTGAGCGCCTTGACGTAGCACATATATGTGCTACATCGCTTTGAGGAGCTTGCAATGGCGAAGACGATAACCCTGCGTGACGCTAACCAAGCCTTCGCGCGCTGCGTGCGCGACGTCGAGGCGGGGGAGGAATACACGATCACCCGCAACGGCGAGCCTGTTGCCCGGCTCGTGCCCGTGCAGCAACGCCGCTTGCTCACCGCTGCCCAGCAAGCGGCCCTCGCGCGCACGCGCGCGCGCATGGCCGAGGGCTGGCCCATTGAGGCGGGACCGCTCGACCGTGATGCGCTGCATGAGCGCTGAGCGCATTACGCTCGATACGAACGTCCTGGTTTACAGCGTGGACTCCCGGGCCGGCTTGCGGCACGAGATCGCTCGGCAGGTCGTCGAGATGGCCGTCGGCCGCAACTGCTGGCTGACACTGCAGGCCATCTCCGAGTTCTACGCGGCCGTGACGCGCAAGAACCTGATGCTGCGCACCGCCGCCGCGGCGCAAGCTGCGGATTGGCTGGAGTTGTTCCCCTGCCTATCGGCCTCTGCCACGGCGGCACGCACCGCTCTCGCCGCTGCAAGCAGTGGGCGTGCTTCCTACTGGGACGCGCTCCTCCTAGCGACCGCCGCCGAGGGGGGATGCGGCGCCGTGCTGACGGAGGACATGGTCGATGGCGTGATGACCGAGGGAGTGCGTGTCGTGAATCCGTTCGGCAGCACCACGCTCAGCGCCATGGCCGCACATCTGCTGGGGGTAGAAGCTTAAGGCTGCCGAGGTGCTGACCAGCGACTTCGATTTCCCCCTCCCGCCCGACCGCATCGCGCAGCATCCGGCACGTCCGCGCGACGCCGCCCGGCTGCTCGTCGTTGGCGACACCCTCCAAGACCGCCACGTCCGGGACATCCCTGCCCTCCTCCGCCCCGGCGACCTGCTCGTCGTCAACGACACCCGCGTCATCCCCGCCCAGCTCACAGCCCGGCGCGGGTCCGCGCGGATCGGGATCACGCTCGATCAGCGGCAGCCCGACGGCACCTGGCACGCCCTCGCCCGCAACGCCCGGCGCCTCCGCCCTGGCGACCGAACTCGTCTTCGACGGTCCTCTCACGGCAGACTTGCTCACACGCGAGGGGGATAGCATCACCCTCCGAATTCAGCGACGAGACGGCGTTGAAGCGCGCGGGGGCGCTTGCGCTGCCACCCTATATCGAGCGCCCAGACGGCCCTACGGCGGAGGACGAAGCGGACTACCAGACCGTGTTCGCGCGAGAGGAAGGCGCCGTTGCCGCGCCCACCGCTGGGCTGCACTTCACGCCTAGCCTGCTCGCCTCCCTCGATGCTGCCGACATCCCGCGCGTTGCCGTGACGCTGCATGTCGGCGCGGGCACGTTCCTGCCCGTGCGCGCCGAGCGGGTTGAGGAGCACCGCATCCATGCCGAGCGCGGGGAGGTGACGCCCGAAGCGGCCGAGCGCATCAACGCAGCACGGCGCGTCGTCTGCGTGGGCACGACCACGCTGCGCCTGCTCGAAGCCGCTGCCGACGAGCAGGGGCGTGTGCATCCCTTCGCGGGCGAGGCGCGGACCTTCATCGTGCCGGGCGTGCGCGTGCGCACCGCGGGCGCGCTGCTGACCAACTTCCACCTGCCGCGCTCGACCCTGTTCATGCTCGTCTGCGCCTTCGCCGGCACGGAGCGGATGCGGGCCGCCTACGCGCATGCCATCGCGTCGGGCTACCGCTTCTACTCCTACGGCGACGCCTGCCTCCTGGAGCATGTTTGAGGCAGCTCAACGTGCGGCAAGCAAAGTCGGTCAGCGTGAGCGATTTCAGCTTCACCCGAGCCCAGCTGCAATGGAGGTCGTTATGGAGGAGAGTGGGAGTCCAGCGATGCGGGTTGATCACGTCAGGCGACGGCTCTTGTACACAACGGTTGGAGCGGCAGCCCTGCCCTTCTTGGCCGCGGGATCGGCGGCCCTCGCCGATGAGGGGATCAAGGCCGTGGCCTTCGACGCCTTTCCAATCTTCGACCCGCGCCCTATCATCGCGACCGCCGCGGCCGTGTTCCCCGACCGCGGCGAAGCGCTCTCGCGGGCCTGGTTCCGAAAGATCTTCGCCGACACCTGGCTGCGCACCAGCGCGCGTGAGTACCTCCCGTTTACGGACGTGGCCGCGGAGTGCCTGGATTACGCCTGCCGGGCCGCGGCGCTGCCGCTCGATGCGGACGTGCGCGAACGGCTGTTGGCGACCTTCTCGAACCTCCCCGTGTGGCCGGACGCGATGGACCAACTCGATCGGCTGCGCGCGCGCGGCGTGAAGCTCGCGTTCCTGTCGAACATGAGCGAGGCGATGCTGCGTGCCAACATGCGCCGAAACAGCATCGAGCCGCTCTTCGAGGCGGCGCTCAGCACGGACGTGGTCCAGGCATTCAAGCCGGCGCCGGAGGCTTATGCGCTCGCAATGCAAGCTCTGGGGCTGCGCAAGCAGGAGATCGGCTTCGCGGCCTTCGCGGCGTGGGACGCGGCCGGGGCGAGTTGGTTCGGGTATCCGACGGCGTGGGTGAACCGCCAGGCGCAGCAGCCCGAGCCCGGCGCCCCGGCCGTACGCACCGGCCGCGACCTCAGCGTCGTCGCCCAACTCGTGGACAAAGCAGGCTGAGCGCCCCGTGCTGGATCAAGCAGGCTTCTTGAGCGCGCATGATGTTCACCTGGCACCCTGAGGTTACAGACGGCCCAGCCCGCGCCGGGCGGCTGCTGACCGCGCATGGCGAGGTCGAGACGCCCGTGTTCATGCCCGTCGGCACGGCAGGCACCGTTAAGGCCATGACGAGCGACGCCGTGCGCGCGACGGGTGCACGGCTGATCCTCGGCAACACCTACCACCTCATGCTCCGGCCCGGCGCCGACCGGGTCGAGCGGCTGGGCGGACTGCACCGCCTCATGGATTGGCCCGGCCCTATCCTCACCAATTCCGGCGGCTTCCAGGTCATGAGCCTCGCCAAGCTTCGGAGGCTCGACGAGGAGGGTGTCACCTTCCGCTCGCACCTCGACGGCTCGGCGCACCGGCTCACCCCCGAGAGCGCCACCCGCATCCAGCACCAGCTCGACGCGACGATCACCATGGTGCTCGACGAGTGCACCGCCTTTCCCGCGACGCACGCCGAGGCTGCGGCGAGCATGAGGCTCTCGATGCGCTGGGCAGCGCGCTCACGCGCGGCCTTCGTCGCCAGGTCAGGCTACGCGCAGTTCGGCATCGTCCAGGGTGGCGTCTATCCCGACCTCCGCGCCGAGAGTGCGGCGGCGCTGTGCGGGATCGGCTTCGAGGGCTATGCCGTGGGCGGCCTCGCGATCGGCGAGGGGCAGGAGACCACCTTGCGGGTCCTGGACGCCACCGTGCCGCACCTTCCCGCCGACCGGCCGCGCTACCTGATGGGCGTCGGCACGCCGAGTGACCTCGTGCGGTGCGTGCTGCGGGGCGTGGACATGTTCGACTGCGTGATGCCGACGCGCGCCGGGCGCACGGCGCGGGCGTTCGTGCCTACAGGCACGCTCAACCTGCGCAACGCCGTCCACGCGGACGATCCTGGCCCGGTCGAGCCTGATTGCCCCTGCCCCGCTTGCACCCGGCACTCGCGCGCTTACCTTCACCATCTGTTCAAGGCGGGCGAGATGCTCGGACCCATGCTCCTGACCTGGCACAATCTCACGCACTACCAGCGCCTTATGGCCGCTCTCCGGACGGCTATCGTGCTGGGGCGGGCGCGCGAGCACGCCGCGGCGGTCCTGGCACGGTTGGCACCGGAGGAGGTAGCCTGATGGACGTTTCCAGCCTCACTCAGCTCGGTCGCCTGGTGCCGCAGCCGCAATCGCCCGAAGAGGCGCGGCTGGAGCGCGTGCCCGCCCCCGACGCGGGCGCGGGCTACCTTGTGCGCTTCACATGCCCAGAGTTCACGTCGCTCTGCCCACTCACGGGCCAGCCCGATTTCGCGCACTTGGTCCTGGACTACGTGCCGGGCGAGTGGATCGTGGAGAGCAAGTCGCTCAAGCTGTATCTCAACAGCTTCCGCAACCACGGCGCCTTCCACGAGGCTTGCACGATGCAGGTCGCGCGCGCGCTCGTGGACCTGCTCGCGCCGCGTTGGCTGCGGATCGGCGCTTACTGGTATCCCCGTGGCGGCATGCCGATCGACGTCTTCTGGCAGACGGGGCCGGCGCCCGAAGGCGTCTGGGTGCCGGACCAGGGCGTCGCGCCGTACCGTGGACGCGGCTAGCGTCCCGAACGTGGTGGACGCGGCTAGCGTCCCGCGCGCAGTGGACGCGGCTAGCCTCATCCGCGAGCGGGCGCTCGCGCTCGGGTTCCACGCGGTCGGGTTCGCGCACGCCGAGTTGGGCGCAGTGGCGCGGGATCGGCTCGCGGCGTTCCTCGCGGCGGGGCACCACGGCAGCATGGGCTGGATGGAACGCCGGGCGGACGAGCGGGCCGACCCGCGCGCTTTGTGGCCCGAGGCGCGGACGGTGATCGCGCTCGGCCTCTCCTACGCGCCGGAGGGCAATCCGCTCGCGGCGCTCGCGTACCCTGACCGCGGGAACGTCTCGGTGTATGCCCGCGGGCGGGACTACCATGACGTGGTCAAGGGGATGCTGAAGCAGCTTGCCGGGTTCATTGCCGGGCGGTTCGGGCCGGACGTCAAGGTCTTCGTGGACACAGCGCCGGTCATGGAAAAGCCGCTCGCCCAAGCCGCCGGACTCGGCTGGCAAGGCAAGCACACGAACCTGGTCTCACGGGCACACGGGTCCTGGCTGTTCCTCGGGGAAGTGCTGACCACGCTGGAGATCACGCCCGACCCGCCCGGCACCGACCGCTGCGGCACCTGCACGCGCTGCCTTGCCGCCTGCCCGACACGAGCCTTCCCTGCGCCCTACCAACTCGATGCGACACGCTGCATCAGCTATCTCACCATTGAGCACGATGGGCCGATCCCGCACGCGCTGCGCCCGCTCATGGGCAACCGGATCTATGGCTGCGACGACTGCCTGGCCGCCTGCCCTTGGAACCGCTTCGCGCAAGCGGCCAGCGCCCATCCCAAGCTGCGCGCGCGGCCCGACCTCCTCGCGCCGGAGTTGGCGGAGTTGGCGGCGCTGGACGAAACCGCGTTCCGCGCCCGCTTCAGCGCAAGCCCGGTCAAGCGCATCGGGCGCGACCGCTTCGTGCGCAACGTCCTCATCGCGATCGGCAATTCCGGCGACCCGACGCTTCTCCCGTCCGCCTGGCGCCTGCTCGACGACCCCGACCCAGTGGTGGCAGAAACTGCGGCATGGGCAATCCAGCGACTCGACCCGGCCTCGCGAAGCGCAGCGTGACGCTGGCGGGACATCGGACGAGCGTCGCGCTCGAACCGGAGTTCTGGACCGCGCTCGAGTCCCTCGCCGCGGATCAGGGAGTAGCACTCGCAGCGCTCGTCGCCGAGGTGGACGCCGCCCGTCCCTCCGGCCAGCCGCTCGCCTCCGCGCTGCGCTTAACAGCTTTGCGGCACCGCGTTTAATCATTCCTTAAGCTTTTCCAGCGGTAATCAGCCTCATGCCGGCCAGGGAAACGGTCGAGCAGGAGGAGTCACAATGGAACCGAACCCTTCTACCCAGGTCAGCCCCCTCGTTCTGGCAGACCGCCTCATTGCCTTAGCGGAGGATGCGGACCGTGCCGGGCTGCCCAAGGCGGCCGGCCGCCTTCTCCGCCTTGCCGAGCGCGTGTGCGAGGAACGGCCGCGCCGTCATTGCGTCGGCTGAGCGAGTGACCAGCGGACGAAGTCGGAGAGGTTGGGAGTGCGGCTTGGTGCCGCGGCCGGTCCGTAGAGCGAGACGGCCAGCTCCGGCGCATCGGGCGGCTCGGCCGGGTGCAACGCGAGGCGGAGGTCGAGGAGACTGCCGTGTAGATCCACGCTGCCGCTCACGGTCGCGGTGCCGCCGGGGCCGCTAAGCCGGGCCGTCGTGAGCGTGGCGATCCCGTCCCGAAGCTGGGCCGCGAGGTCGAGCGTGCTGAATGCAGTCGTCCCGCCCTGCACGGCGGCGCGAGCGAGGCTGTCGCGGCGGGTCGTGTCGGCGGCAATGAGGGCGGCGCCGGCGCCCGTGAGATCGAACCCCGCGACAGCGCCGTCGCGCAACGTCGCACCGGCCTCGCCGGAGAGCGTGGAGAGCAGGGCGACCGGGCTGTATCCCTTGGCCGAGAGATTGACGTGCGCGCTGGCTAGGCCGCTCCGCACGTCGAGCGGCGTGCCGAACAGCGGCCCAGAGAGTTGCGCGCCGGAAACTCGGCCCTCGACCGCAAGATGGGGCGGGTCCGCAGCAGCTTGCAGTGCCGTGGTGCCCTCGATCACGCCGCCAGCTAGGCTGGCGTTCACCGAATCAAGCCTAAGAGTCCCTTCCTGCAGCGTCACGCTCGCCCGCAGGTCGGTCAGCGTGGGCACGAGGCCGACGAGCACTTGCTTCGCTTGCAATGCGATGACGGCGTCCCAGCCGCGCACCATGCCGAGCGGCAACGGATCGGACGAGCGCAGTGGAGGTCGAGGCAGGGGCAGCAACTCGGCACTGATCTGGCCCGTGACCCGGATCGGGTTGTCCTTTAGGTGCACGGTGGCGGTCCCACCCAGGCGCAGCGCGCCCGCCGTCAGGACTGCATCACGCAGCGTGGCTTGGTCCGGCGTGACGGCGGCCTGGGCAACGAGCGAGAGCGAGCCGTCTCCGAGCCAGGTGCCCGCGTCGGGCAGTCCGAACTGGGTGAGTAGGCGCGGCGCCCCAGGATGCCGCAGGCTGACGGGACCGGCCCAGGAGCTCGCCGGCACGTTGAGGATCGGCTGGGCCTCGGCCCGAAGGTCGCCGAGCGATGCCTCAGCCTGCACCGCGAGCGCCGCAGGCGGGCCGGACGCTCGCAGGTGCAGCTCCGCTGGGCCGCGCAGCAAGTGCTCAATCTTCCAATCCGCAGGCAATAAGCCGCGCAGCCTCCCCGCATCCTTCGCCACGAGATCGAGGTGCCCGTCCGCGATCCGTCCGCCGTCCGCGAGCGCGCCGGAGAGGTCGAGCTGCGTATCCATCCCCTTCGCCGCGAGGCGCCGGATCTGGGCACCGTGCTGATCGAAATGGGCCTCCATGTCGAGAGTGTTGAGCGAGGCGCCTGCCCAAGCGACGGATCGCGCCTGTAGCGTCAGGTCCGCGTCGAGATGGGCGAAACGCCGGGCGAGATCAGGCCACGGATAGCCGGTCGCGACCACGTCCGGGGGTGGCAGCCAGGTATCCAGCACCAAGCCGTCGAGCGTGAGATTCGCTGAGAGCAAGGGCCGCGGCCCAAGGGTCAGGCCCACGGTGCCACCCTCGACGCGCGCTCCGTCGAGCGTCCCGCGCAGGTCGGAGAGCGAGAGCTGCGCCGGAGAGATCGCCACCGTTCCCGCGAGATTCGCCACGTGCAACGCGGCGGACGGCAGCGCGTCATTGAGGGCGGGCATGAGGGCGGCGGCCCAGCGAAGTGTCGCGCGCAGGTCCGGTGCCGTGAGCCGCCCCGTGCCGCGAAAGCCGGGGCCGGGCAGAGTTTGCCCCGACAGCGCAAGCGTCGCATCGCCCGGCAGCAAGGCCGACAGGTCGCGCACATTGGTCGTTCCATCGGCCAGATCGAAGCCGCCGCGCAACTGCCGCAACGTACCGCCGCCCAGCGTCGCTGCCTCGGCGGAGAGGTCAATGCCCGTCGGGAGCGCCGTGCTCGGCGAGCGAGCGAGCACAGGCAGCCAGCGGTCGAGGTCGAGCCGGCTCGCGGCCACGGAGAGGTCGAGCCTGGCGCCTTCGCCGACCCGCAGCGCCACGACCCCGCGCGCGGGCGAGCCGCCCAGCTCCAGCGCGAGGTCGTCGGCGACGATCAGCCCGTCCGCGGCCGTGAGATTGCCGCTGGCCTGCCAGGCCACCGCCGGCGCGGGAACCAACAGCGAGAGATCGCGCCCTCGCCCCGTGACGCTCCCAGCGAGCGCGCCATCGGCACCGAGCGTACCGGAGAACCGGCCGCCGGTGTCCTGCAACGGTCCTTCGCCGTCGAGGGTGGCATCAAAGCCCGCAACGCCGTCGCGGCCCGGCTGCGCGAGCCGGGCGGTGAACCGCCAGGCGCGTCCGCCGAGGGTTGCCGAGCCTGCCCCCGAGAGGGTGCCGGTGTCCGGATCGGTGGCGAACTGGGCGTTGATCCCGGTGATCGAGATCCCGCCGACCTGCAGCGTACCGTCCTGGATCTCGGCGTGGGCGCTCCGCAGCCAAGCGGGGCGGCTCTGCAGCGCGCCGGGCGGCGGCGGCCAGGGCAGACGGAGGGTCGGGCCTTGCAGCATCATGCTCCGCGCGTGCAGGTGCCCAGCGAGCAGCGGCCCAAGCGCCGTGCGCAGGCGCAGCTCGTGTGCGGCCAGGGCTATGCCGTCGCCCCCGGCCTCGATCCGGAGGTCCCCGGCGGTAAGCACCGGCTCGGGCAGCAGGTCGAGCTTGATCGCGCCGCCGATGTGGACGGGACGGCCGAGTGCCGTGGTGGCGAGACGCTCGATCTCCGGGCGATACTTATTCCAGTCCAGGGTGCCGGGCACCAACCAGGCACCGGCCACAGCAAGGACGACGAGGACGGCGAGCAGCAGCAGGACGATGCGGCCGGCCCGCATTCAGGAGGGCGCGCCGTATCCGCCGCCGCCGGGCGTGGCGATCGCGAAGAGGTCGCCGGGCTGCAGCTCGACGCGGTCGGTGCCGCCGAGCTGCTCGCCGGAGCCGTCCGCGCGCTCGACCCATTGCTCGCCGGGAATCCCATCCGCGCCGCCGGCAAGGCCGAACGGCGCCACGGTGCGGCGGGAGGCGACGATCACCGCCGTCATCGGCGCGAGAAAGCGCATCCGCCGCACGGCCCCGTCCCCGCCGCGCCACCGCCCGGCGCCGCCCGAGCCGCGGCGGATCGAGAACTCCTCCAGCCGCACGGGATAGCGCAGTTCCAGCACCTCCGGGTCGGTCATGCGCGTGTTGGTCATGTGCGTCTGTATCGCGCTCGCCCCCGAGAAGCCCGGCCCAGCCCCTGAACCGCCGCAGATCGTCTCGTAATACTGGTGATTCGCGTCGCCGAACAGGAAGTTGTTCATGGTCGCTTGGGCACAGGCGACAGCACCGAGCGCGCCGAACAGGGCGTTGCACACGGCCTGGCTCACCTCGGTGTTGCCCGCGACCACGGCGGCGCCCGGCGCGGGCGACAGGAACGTGCCATCAGGCACGCGAATCTCGATCGGCTTGAGGCAGCCGTCGTTGAGCGGGATGTCGGCGCCGACCAGGCAGCGGAAGACGTAGAGCACGGCCGCACGGGTGACGGCGGGTGGCGCGTTGAAGTTGTCCCCCCGCTGCGGTCCCGTCCCGGTGAAGTCCACGACCGCATCGCGCCGCGCCCGGTCCACGCGCACAGCGACGCGGAGCGGCGAGCCGTCATCCATAGTGTAGTCGAACGCGCCGTCCCCAATCCGGTCCAGGACCCGGCGTACGCTCTCCTCCGCATTGTCCATGACGTGCCGCATGTAGGCGCGCACCTGCTCCCAGCCGAACTGCCCGACGACGCGTCCCAACTCCTGCACGCCGGCCTCGTTAGCCGCGACCTGCGCCTTGATGTCGGCCACGTTCACGTCCGGGCTGCGCGCAGGATAGCGCGCCGAGGCGAGCAGCGCGCGAAACTCCTGCTCGCGGAAGCGTCCTGCCTCGACGAGCAGGAAGTCGTCTATGACCACGCCCTCCTCCTCCAAGCTGCGCGAGTCAGGCGGCGTGCTGCCCGGCGTCAGGCCGCCGATGTCAGCATGGTGGCCGCGCGAGCCAACGAAGAAGCGGATCTCGCGCCCCGCTTCGTCGAAGACGGGCGTGATGACGGTGACGTCCGGCAGGTGCGTGCCGCCGCCGTAGGGGTTATTGAGCGCAACCGCGTCGCCGGGCCGCAAGCTAGTCCCGCGCAGGCGCATGACATGCTTCACGCTCTCGCCCATGGCGCCGAGATGGACGGGGACGTGCGGCGCGTTGGCGACAAGGTTGCCGTCCGCGTCGAAGATCGCGCAGGAGAAGTCGAGCCGCTCCTTGATGTTGACGCTGAGCGAGGTGTTGCGCAGCACCATGCCTGTCTGCTCGGCGACGTGCATGAACAGGTTATTGAAAAGCTCCAGCAGCACCGGATCTGCCCGCTCAGTGCCGGACGCGACGGCGTGCGCTCGGGGCTGGGTGCGGCGCAACAGGATGTGGTTCCGCTCCGTCAGCTCCGCCGTCCAGCCCGGCTCGATCACGATGGTGGCGACGCTCTCGCGCACGAGCGCCGGGCCGGGGATGCGGTCCCCGGTGCGCAGGCTCGCGCGATCGAAGATGGGCGCATCGCGCTCTTGGCCGCCTGTCCAGAGCAGCACCCGGTCGAGCGGTTCCGGCCCGCCACTCTCGCGCGATGGCAGATCAGGCTCCAGGACCGGCTCACCCGGCGCCGTCGCCTCAACGGCGACTGCCTCGGCGATCAGAGTGCGCTCGGGCGTGGCGAAGCCGAAGCGCGCGCGGTGCGCCGTGGTGAAGCCAGCCGCGACCTGATCCACCGGGCCGAGGTCCACGGGAAGCGCGGCCTCGGTGCCCTCGTAGCGCAGGTGGACCTGGCGGCGGACCCGGATGCGCTCGCGCTCGGCCCCCTGTGCGACAAGGGCCGCGGTAGCGTCCTCAGCAAGCAGGCCGGCAACCCGTTCCAAGTCCGGGAGCGCTCCTGGGCCGAACGGCAGCTCCATCGCTTGCTCACGCAGCGCACCCTGGTCGGCCAGCCCCATCCCGTAGGCGGACAGCACGCCAGCGTAGGGGTGGAGGAACACCGTGCCCATGCCCAGCTCGTCGGCAACGAGGCAAGCGTGTTGTCCCCCCGCACCACCAAAGCACTGCAGGGCGAAGCGTGCCGGGTCGTGACCCTTCTGGATCGAGACCTGCTTGATCGCTAGCGTCATGTTGGCGACTGCGATGCGCAAGTAACCTTCTGCGATGGCGCGCGGGTCCTGCCCCGCTTCCCCCGTCGCGGCCGCGACTTCGGCGGCGAGCGCCGCGAAGCTTTCACGCACGATCTCCGCGTCGAGCGGCTGGTCGCCGCCTGGACCGAAGATCGCGGGGAAGTGCCGCGGCTGGATCTTCCCCACCATCACGTTCGCATCCGTGACCGTGAGCGGACCGCCGCGGCGATAGCAGGCCGGGCCGGGGTTCGCGCCTGCGCTGTCGGGACCGACGCGGAAACGGGCGCCGTCGAAGTGCAGGACGGAGCCGCCGCCGGCCGCGACCGTGTTGATCGCCATCATGGGCGCCCTCACTCGCACGCCGGCCACCTCGGTCTCGAAGGTGCGCTCGAAGGCGCCATCGTAGAGCGCCACGTCCGTGCTGGTGCCGCCCATGTCGAAGCCGATGATGCGCTCAAGCCCGGCACTAGCGGCCGTGCGCGCCGCCCCCACGATACCGCCTGCCGGGCCGGAGAGGATCGCGTCCTTGCCCTGGAAGCTCCCTGCCTCTGCGAGACCGCCGTTGCTCTGCATGAAATAGAGTCGCACGCCGGCCAACTCTCCAGCGACCTGCTCGACGTAGCGGCGCAGGATGGGGGAGAGATAAGCGTCCACTACCGTCGTGTCCCCGCGCGGCACGAGGCGCAGCAAGGGGCTGACCTGATGGCTCGCGCTGACCTGGGCAAACCCTTCCTCGCGCGCGAGGGCGGCGAGACGCCGTTCCATGGCCGGGTGCTTCCAGGCATGAATGAGCGCGATGGCGCAGGCGCCGATGCCGGCCGCTCTCGCCTCCCGCAACGCCGCGCGCGCGCGCTCCTCGTCGAGCGGCTCCACCTCCGCCCCGTCCACGCCCACTCGGCCCGGCACCTCGGCGACCCGCTCGTAGAGCAAGGTGGGCAGCCGCACGTCGAGGTCGAACAGGCGCGGCCGGGCCTGGTTGCCGATGCGCAGCAGGTCGGCGAAGCCCTGGTTGACGAGGAGCAGCGTGCACTCGCCGCGGCGCTCCAAGAGTGCGTTGGTCGCGACCGTGGTGCCCATCTTGACCTGGGCCACGGCACCGGGCGGGATCGGCGCATCAGGTGCTACCCCGAGCACCTGCTTGATGCCGGCGATCGCGGCGTCGGTGTAGCGGCCGGGGTTCTCGCTGAGGAGCTTGTGCGTGCTGAGCCGGCCCGAGGGGTCGCGGGCCACGATGTCCGTGAACGTGCCGCCCCGGTCTATCCAGAACTGCCAGCCTGCCGCGCCCATGGGTTCCGCTCCCGCCCCTGCGGGAGTGAGTTCTATAAGCTGCCGATAGGGCGTCAACGAGACGGGGTCGGGGTAGGCTGACGTTCCGCTTCCAGCGTGGCGCCGATCTGCTGTCGAGCAACAGACTGTCTATCGGCGATCCGCTTATTCAGCCAGAACTCAGGCTTGATCCTGAAGTAACGTTTTCGGCGCCTAGCGGTATCAGCATTCATAGCGCATAAATTATCATTAGAAACAATCGAATTTGCTGTTGCTTTAGGGATTCGCGTGATATGACATGTAGCGGATTATTCTCCATCCGCCGTCGCTCTGCCGTCCGAACACGTCCAATCCCGGCTCATCATCGATTACTTGTTTACTGCCTTTGTCGGTCAAGGTAGAGGTCCATGTCAGCCGCACAACCGCGAGGTCGCCAGAAACGATGATTTCCTTGATGCGAAGACTGTAGTGATAAGTTTGCGTATGGTCCGCGATCGCGCGATGGAGGCGGCTACAGAGGAACGTGTAATTCTGCTCTGGGAGCCCCTGAAAATCGTAGCGTAGATCGTGCGCGAACAGGTCGCAAATGTGGTCGGCGCGTCTCGCATTGAACTCGTCACGCCACCGTTCGAGTGCAGCCCGGATCACGTTCGTTGGGTCATCGGCGGCAGATGACTGGTTGCCATCGCATAGCGTTGAAACCAGCATCAACGTGGCCGCAACTGCGATGCGACGTGCTCTCTTCATCCGACGCCACTCTCAAATCGCCTAGCGGCCGCAAAATCAGCCAGCAGAAATCTAGCAGGAGGTGCCCATCCTTCCCATGCGCCATGTCGGTGGAGCAGGCTGAGCGAGGACGGCATCCGGACGCCGCTCGCCAAGATATGGCGGCCATCATCCGTCTGAGTTTCACCCCGAGGTGTTCGGCCAACCCCTACGACCGCTGCGGCGACGACGCCAGCAGCCGCTCGATCGGGTCCCATACGTAAGCTACCTGCGGCACCTGCTGGCCCGCGACGGCGACCTGGGCGTGGGCGGCCGGGCGGCCGCCAAGGCGCTCGTAGAACCAGCGGCTCGGGTTGTCGCGCAGGACCCACAGGAACGCGCTCGCGCAGCCGCGCGAGTGCAGCCAACCCCCGGCCGCGGTCAGCAGGCGGCGACCGAGACCCCGCTCGCGCCAGTCGTCCAGCACATAGAGCGTCTCGACCTCGCCGTCCGCGAACGGAGAGCGGGCGCGGCCGGCGGTGGCGAAGCCGCGAATCTCCGGGTCGGCGGCGACATAGACCCCTTCCCCGGAAGCGATTGAGCGGCCGTAGAACTGCGCAAGACGAGAGGGGGACAGCCCGGCAAGATACTCGCCAGGGAGGATGCCCGCGTAGGCGTTCTGCCAGGCCGTGATGTGGACGGCGGCAATGCCGGGCGCATCACGAAGCCGGGCACGGCGGACGATCATTCTAGCTTCCTCGCTCCAGCACGACGGCGAAGAAGCCGTCCGTGCCGTGCCGGCGTGGGGTGAGCACCAGGTAGGGATCAGCGGCGAGGTCGCCCGGCAGTGCGGCCGGCACGGTTTTGAAGCTTGGCTGACGTGCGAGGAATGCGTCCACCTGGTCCTCGTCCTCCTCCGTGAGCACGGAGCATGTTGCATAGATCATGCGCCCGCCCGGCTTCACAAGTCTGGCAGCCTCATCGAGGATCGCAGCCTGCTTGCGCAGCAACTCCCGCAAGTCCTGTTCCACCAGGCGCAGCCGCGCGTCGGGGTTACGGCGCCAGGTGCCCGTTCCGGTGCAGGGCGCGTCCACCAGCACGCGGTCGAAGCTGCCTGCCCGGCGCTTGGCCCATTTGTCGCCGGGCTGGACCAGGTGACGCTCGGCGTTGTGGACACCCGCCCGGCGCAGACGCCGCACGGCGCCGTCCAGACGCGGCGCGGACACGTCACAGGCGAGAATCTGGCCGTGGTTCTCCATGGTCATGGCGAGCGCCAGCGTCTTGCCGCCCGCGCCCGCGCACCAATCCGCGACGCGCATCCCAGGCTCGGCGCCAACGAGGAGAGCGATGAGCTGGCTGCCCTCGTCCTGGATCTCAACGAGGCCGTCGCGGAACGCAGCCCCGGTCGTCACCGCCCGGCGCCCGGCGACCCGCAGGCCCCAGGGCGAGTAGGGCGTCGGCTCGGCCTCAATGCCCTCGGCGGCCAGCGCGGCCCGTGCCTCGTCGCGCGTGGCCTTGAGGAGGTTCGCGCGCAGGTCGAGCGGCGCCGGGCCGAGGGCGGCGCGCATCTCCGGGTCCAGCGCGCCACCGAAGCGAGCGGCAAGGCGCGGCACGATCCAGTCCGGGACTTCCAGGCACACGGGAAGGGGCTGGGCCTTGTAGTCGAGGGTGCGCCCCACGAGCGCCTGCAGCATGTCGGCGTCCGCGCGTGCGAGCGCGGACGGGGCATACTGGCCGCCGGAGAACGCTTGCACGAGCTGCGGCAGCGTCGCGCCCTCGATCAGCAGGCTCGCCGCCACGAGCAGGCGCGGCGTCTGCGGCAGTTGCGCCCACTCCAGCCACCAGCCGAGCCGCCGCCGGGCGCGCAGCACCGCCCAGGCACGCTCGCTGACGGCCCGGCGGTCCCCGGAGCCGATATAGCGCCTAGCACGGAAGAAATCGTTGGCGACGGCATCGGCTGGGCGACGCGGCGCGGCTTCGACGTCCTCCAGGAGCGCGATCGCGGCGGCGAGCCGGGCGCTCGGCGTCACACCGCCAGCGCGTCCAGAGTCGCGACCTCCTGCACGTGGCCACGCAACCCATACTCGTCCGGCCCTTGCGCGCGGTTGCACCAGGCAACCTGGAAGCCGAACGCGAGCGCCCCGTAGGCATCCCAGGCATTGGCGGAGACGAACAGGGTCTCGCCGGCTGGGATGCCAAGGCGGTCCACGGCGAGCTGATACACGCGCGGGTCAGGCTTGAAGACGCCAACCTCCTCGATGCTCAGCACGGCATCCAGCAGCCCATCCAACCCCGCCGCGCGCACGCCGTCGCCCAGCATCCCCGGATCGCCGTTCGAGAGGATAGCGGTGCGGATGCCCCGCTCGCGCAGACGGCGCAGGACGGGGGCCGCATCCTTGTAGGCGGGCAAGCGGCGGTAGGCGTCGAGCAGGGCGGTGCGGGTCGCCGGGTCGCTGACGCGGTGCCGCGCGGAGACGAAGGCGAGCGCCTCCTGCGTGACGTGCCAGAAGTCGCGGTGATGCGCCGGGCCGGTGAGGCTGCGGACCCAGGTGTATTCGAGCTGCTTCTGCCGCCACTCCTGGCTGATCCGCTCCCAGTCGGGCGGCAGCTTGTCCGCATGCGCCGCCATGGCGGCGTGGACGTCGAGCAGCGTCCCGTAGGAATCAAAGACCGCGGCGCGCATTCAGCCCTCCTGCCGGTAGTTCGGCGCCTCGCGGGTGACGGCGACGTCGTGGACGTGACTCTCGCGCAGCCCGGCGCCCGTGATGCGGCGGAACCGCGCATTCCGCTGCAGCTCCTCGACCGTAGCACTCCCGGTATAGCCCATGCCGGCGCGCAGGCCGCCCACGAGCTGGTGCACGACGCCGCTCACCGGCCCCTTGTAGCCGACGCGACCCTCGATCCCCTCGGGCACGAGCTTGAGCGTATCCTTGATCTCCTGCTGGAAGTAGCGGTCCGCCGAGCCGCGCGCCATGGCGCCGATGCTGCCCATGCCGCGGTAGCTCTTGTACCAGCGGCCCTGATAGAGGAACACCTCGCCGGGCGCCTCGTCCGTGCCGGCGAGCAGGCTGCCGATCATCACGCAGTCCGCGCCGGCACCGATGGCTTTCACGACATCGCCAGAGGTGCGGACGCCGCCGTCGGCGATGGCGGGCACGCCTGACTCGCGGCAGGCGGCGCTGGTCTCGGCGACGGCGGTGAACTGCGGCACGCCGACACCGGCGACCACGCGCGTCGTGCAGATGCTGCCTGGGCCGATGCCGATCTTCACCGCATCCGCCCCTGCCTCGATGAGCGAGCGCGCGCCCTCCGGCGTCGCGACGTTGCCCGCGACGACCTCGACGGCGTTGCTGAGCTTCTTCACGCGCTCGACGGCGCGGAGCACGCCCCTCGAATGGCCGTGCGCGGTGTCCACCACGACGACGTCCACGCCCGCGGCGACGAGCGCCTCCGCACGTCTCTCACCGTCCTCGCCGACGCCCGTGGCCGCGGCGACGCGCAACCGTCCCAACTCATCCTTGTTGGCGAGCGGGTGAGCCTGGGCCTTCTCCATATCCTTTACGGTGATGAGGCCGATGCAGCGCTGCTGGTCGTCCACGACGAGCAGCTTCTCGATGCGGTGCCGATGCAGCAGGCGCCGGGCTTCGTCGGGGTCCACGCCGCCGTGAACGGTGATCAGGTTCTCGCGCGTCATCAGCTCGTAGATCCTGGTCGCCGGGTCGGTGGCGAAGCGCACGTCGCGGTGGGTGAGGACGCCCACGAGCCGCCCGGTGCCGCGCTCGATGACGGGGAAACCGCTGATGTTGTTGGCGCTCATCAGCGCGCGCGCGTCGGCCAACGTCTGGTCGGGGTGGATGGTGAGCGGATTGACGACCATGCCGCTCTCGAACTTCTTGACCCGGCGCACCTGGGCCGCCTGCTCCTCGATGTCGAGGTTCTTATGGATGACGCCGATGCCGCCGAGCTGGGCCATGGCGATGGCCATGGCGCTCTCGGTCACGGTGTCCATGGCGGCGCTGATGAGGGGGATATGCAGCTCGATGCCGCGCGTCAGCCGGGTGCGCGTCGCGGCGGCGGCGGGCAGGACCTGGGAGTAGGCGGGGACGATGAGCACGTCGTCGAACGCGAGCGCCTCCTCGACGGCGAGGGTGCGGGAAGGCGAGGCGTCGGGAGCCATGGCAGGGGCCTTTCGTGCGGGGCGGGGCGCCGTTGCGGCCCCGCGCTGCCTTGGCGGTTCCACATACGGGGTGATCGGGCCGGGCGCAAGGTCGGCGTCGTAGCGATTGATCGAAACTTGTCTTCTCTGCTAGATTCCGCTCATGCATATCTCCCCTGAACAGATCCGAGCGGCGCGTGCCCTTCTTCGTCTCGGGCAGGAGGAGCTTGCTCGCCGCGCTGGCGTGTCGTCCGCGACGGTGCGCCGGGCCGAGGCCGGCGCGACTGGTGTCTCCGCGGACGCCGTGGACGGACTTCGCCGGGCTTTGGAAGCGGCCGGGATCGAGTTCATCGAGCGCGGCGTACAGAGGCATCCGGTTCGGCCCGATGCAGAGGAGCGATATCGCGCCATGTGGGCTATCGCGCAGCGCAGCGCAGCGAAGCAAGCACTCCTGCCACGTTTCACTGAGGACGATCTCTACGATGAGAACGGCCTCCCGGCGTGATCGTCGCCGACACGTCGGCGTTCGTCGCCGTGCTGCGGCTGGAACCAGAAGCGGACATTTTCCTGAAGGTCATCGCGGGCGCTGACTCCTGCCTGATGTCGGCACTCAGCCTACAGGAAGCTTCGATGGTGCTCGCGAGCAATGCGGGCACGGCCGAAGACTGGGAAGAGCTGGACCTGTTCATACGCCGCTTCAGGGTCGAGGTCGTGCCGCACGATGAGGCTCTGGCGCATCTCGCCCGCGACGCTTTCCTCCGCTTCGGCAAGGGTCGCCATCCCGCCGCATTGAACCTTGGCGACTGCGCGAGCTACGCCCTCGCCAAGCAGCGTGCCGCGCCCCTCCTCTACAAGGGCAACGACTTCGCCCGCACCGACATCGCCTCCGCCCTCACCCCGTAGGCCCCCGCCGGAACCTCTGCGCGACGACGTAAAGCTCGCTCGATCCCTTCCGGCTCGCCGGCGGCTTCGCGTGGCGCACGCTCGCGAAGTGGCGGCGCATCCGCTCCATCATGGCGCGCTCGGAGCCGCCCTGCAGCACCTTGGCGACGAACGCGCCATCCTCCGCCAGGACCTCGACCGCGAAGTCGAGCGCCAGCTCGGCAAGCGCCACGATGCGCAGATGGTCCGTCGCCGGATGCCCGGTGGCGTTCGGCGCCATGTCGGAGAGCACGAGGTCCGCAGGCCCCCCGAGCGCCTCGCGCAGGCGGGCCGGCATCGCCTCGTCCTGGAAGTCGCCCTCGATCAGCACGACGCCCGGCACCGGGTCCATCGGCAGCAGGTCGAGGCCCACGACCTGCGCGCCCCGCTCCGCCGCGACCTGCGTCCAGCCGCCGGGCGCCGCGCCCAAGTCCAGCACGCGCAGCCCGCGCCGCAGCAGGTGGAACCGGTCGTCCAGCTCGATCAGCTTGAACGCCGCGCGCGAACGCCAGCCGGCCTGCTTGGCCGCGCGCACGTAGGGATCGTTGAGCTGCCGGGTGAGCCAGCGTTGGGAAGCCGATGAGCGCCCGCGTGCCGTGCGCAGCGCCACGGAGAGGCCGCGCGGCGGCGTATCGCCTCGCTTGCCGCTCATGCGGAGAGCGCGGGCGGCACGGTGCTGGGCTGCGCTGGGCGGAGCGACCGCCGGGCCGGCACGCCGCGCATGAGGCGGAGCAGGATGCCCTCGCGCAGCCCACGGTCGGCCACGAGCACCTCCGGGATCGGCCAGACGCGCCGGATCGCCTCGAACACGGCGCATCCCGGCAGCACGAACTCGGCGCGATCCGGCCCAACGCAGGGATGCTCACCGAGGCCGTCACGTCCGAGCGCGCGCAGCTTCGCGAGCGCCTGGTCCACGGCATCGCGCGGGAGCACCGTCCCGTCCACGAGTTGCCGCCGGTAGCGCGCGAGATTGAGCACGACGCCCGCCAGCGTCGTCACCGTGCCGCTCGTGCCGAGCAACCGCACTCCGCCGAGCCGCGCCTCATGCGCGATGCAGTGGACGCGCTCGAACGGCCTGAGCCGGCCCTCGACCTCCTCCACCATGCGCTCGAAGCCGTCGGGCGTGAACCCGGCACCCGCGAACCGCTCGGCAAGAGTGACGACGCCGATCGGCAACGAGGCATAGCCGATCAGGTCCGGCACCCGCCCGGCGGAGAGACGCACCCAGGCCAGCTCCGTGGACCCGCCGCCGATGTCGAACAGGAGCGCCCGGCGCCCAGCGCCCATGAGCAGCGGTGCGCAGCTCTCCAGCGCTAGTTCCGCCTCCTCGCGCGTCGAGATCAGGTCGAAGCCCAACCCTGTCTCGGCCTGCACGCGGGCGAGGAACTCCGCCCCGTTCGTGGCTTGGCGGCACGCCTCGGTCGCGACTGCACGGAACGCACGCACGGGCCGGCGCGCGAGACGCTCCGCGCAGGCGTGCAGCGCCTCTACCGTCCGCGCCATCGCCGTCTCGCTGAGCCGGCCGCTGCCGTGCAGTCCCTCGCCGAGCCGAACGATGCGGCTGAACCCGTCGAGCACGCGGAAGCTGCCGCCCGTCGGGGTCGCGACGAGCAGGCGGCAGTTGTTCGTGCCAAGGTCGAGCGCGGCGAATGCCGGGCTCGCGGCTCGCAGGAAGCGGCTGTGTGCGGTAGGCTCTGCCATGGTTTCGCCATGAATATGGGGCAGGGATCAAGCTTAGGCGAGGGCCGGACAGCGAGTCTTTCTCAAGCTCAAGGCGCTATGGCGGTCTTGCCCGGCGCTGAGGTGCATGGTATCCGCCCCGATGCCCGCTGGGGGATAGTTTAGCGGTAGAACTTCCGACTCTGACTCTGGAAAGCCTTGGTTCGAATCCAGGTCCCCCAGCCACTCCCGACCTCGACCTGCCGGAACACCCGTTCGAGCGGTGGCATCAGCTCCCGGCCAGCGTTGCAGCGTACCCGTGCGGAGCGTAGTGGACCCCTGGCAGGGCCACCAGCACAGGGGAAGACGTGATGAACGATGGCGTGATCGGGGTGATCGGGCTAGGCGGAATGGGCAGCGGCATCGCGGGACGCCTACTAGATACGGGCCACCAGGTGAGCGTCTTCAATCGTACAGCCAGCGCGGCCGATCCGCTGGTGGACAGGGGCGCCCGGCGCGCCAGCACGCCCGGCGAGGTGGTGGAGCCGAGCGGGATCGTCATCACCATGGTCGCCAACGACGACGCCCTCGAAGCGGTCGTGGCCGGAAGCGGCGGCTTTCTGGATAAGCTTGGCCGCGGCGGCATTCACATCTCGATGAGCACGATCAGCGCGGCGCTGGCGCGCTCGCTCGCCGAGCGTCATGAGGCGCACGGCAGCATCTTCGTCGCCGCCCCGGTGTTCGGCCGCCCGGACGCCGCGGCTGCCGGCAAGCTGTGGATCCTGCAATCCGGGCCGGCCGAGGCGAAGGCCCGCGTGCGCCCGGTGCTGGAAGCGCTCTCGCAAGGCATCGTTGATATCGGCGAGGCGCCGGATGCAGCACCGACCGGCAAGATCGCCGGCAACTTCCTCATCGCCTCGGCGACCGAGGCGATGGGTGAGGCGTTCGCGCTTCTGGAAAAGAGCGGGGTGGACGCGCGGGTGTTCCACGACTTGATGAGCAAGTCGCTCTTCGCCTGCCCGATCTACGCCAATTACGGCCGCTTCATCCTGGACCGCGCTTTCTCGCCGCCGGGGTTCAAGCTGACCCTCGGCGCCAAGGACGTGGGTCTCGCGCTCGCTGCGGGGGCCGAGACGCAGACGCCGATGCCGCTCGCCGGGCTGCTGCGCGACCGCTTCCTGGTCTCCATGGCGCAAGGGCGCGGCGACCTGGACTGGACCTCGATCGCGCTGAACGCGGCAGCCGATGCGGGACTGAAGGGCTGAGGCGCCTGCATCCCGGCGCCGGCCCTACCCGGTCCGGTCCGGGAAGAATTGGTTCTCCGGGCGCGGCAGGCCGAGGTTCTCGCGCAGCGTCGCGCCTTCATACTCGCGGCGGAAGAGGCCGCGCCGCTGCAGCTCCGGCACGACCTGATCCACGAAGTCGTCCAAGCCGCCGGGCAGGTAGGGGAACATGACGTTGAAGCCGTCCGACCCTTCCGTGACGAGCCACTCTTCCATCTGATCGGCGATGGTGGCGGGGGTGCCGACCATCTCCAGGATGCCGAAGCTGCCGCCGACGCGCTGGGCGAGCTGGCGGACCGTGAGCCCCTCGCGCCGCGCCATGTCCACCACCCTCTGCCGCCCGCTCTTGCTCGCGTTGCTCTCCGGGATGTCCGGCAGCGGGCCGTCGAGGTCGAAGCCGGATGCATCGTGGCCGAGCGCCACCGAGAGCGACGCGAGGCCGCTGTCCGGATGCACCAGGCTGTCGAGCTTGTCTTTCTTGGCCCGCGCCTCGGCCACCGTGTCACCGACCACGACGAAGGCGCCGGGCAGGATCTTGAGGTGGTCACGGTCGCGGCCGAGGGCTGCCATGCGGCCCTTCACGTCGGCGTAGAAGGCTTGCGCGTCGGCGAGCGCGCCGCCGCCCGAGAACACCACCTCCGCCGTCTCGGCCGCGAGCTGGCGCCCGGCGTCGCTCGCGCCGGCCTGCACGATGACCGGCCAACCCTGTACCGGGCGGGCGACATTCAGTGGGCCGCGCACGGAGAGGAACTCGCCCTTGTGAGCCAGCACGTGCAGCTTCGAGGGATCGAAGAACACCCCGCTCGCCGCGTCATAGAGGAAAGCGTCGTCGGCCCAGGAGTCCCACAATCCGGTGACCACGTCGAAGAACTCGCGGGCGCGGCGATAGCGGTCGCCGTGCGCCATGTGCTCCTCGCGCCCGAAGTTGAGGGCAGCGTCCGGGTTGGACGTGGTGACGATGTTCCAGCCGGCCCGGCCGCCGCTGAGGTGGTCGAGCGAGGCGAAACGGCGCGCGACGTGGTAGGGCTCGTCGAAGGTGGTGGAGCCGGTGGCGATCAGGCCCAGGCGCTCCGTGACCATGGCGAGCGCCGGCAACAGGATCATCGGGTCGAAGGACGTCACGGTGGCGCTGCGCATCAGCGCCGGCATGGGCATGTTGAGCAGGGCGAGGTGGTCGGCCATGAAGAACGCGTCGAAGCGGCCGCGCTCCAGCGTCTTGGCGAAGCGCACGAGGTGGTGGATGTTGAAGTTGGCGTCCGGATAGGCGCCGGGATAGCGCCAACCGGCGGTGTGGATGCTCACCGGGCGCATGAAGGCGCCGAGGCGCAGCTGGCGTGACTGGGGCATGGCTGTCCTATCCCATGAGACATCCGGGAGAGTTCCCATGACTCCTACGCTTTGGTCCATCGGCTACGAGAAGGCGGCATGGCCTGATTTCCTAGCGGCGCTGCGGACGGCCGGGGTCGCCCAGGTGCTCGACGTGCGCGACCTGCCCCTCTCGCGCCGGGCCGGCTTCTCCAAGCGTCAGCTTGCGGCAGGTCTGACCGAGGCGGGAATCGGATACATACACCTGCGCGCCCTCGGCACGCCGCCCGAGGGACGGGAGGCGAACCGTAAGCGGCAGTGGCCCCGGTTCTGGGAGATCGTGGAGGCGCGGCTGGCGAGCCCGGAGGCGGAATTCGACCTGCGCCGCGCGGCTGCCCTCGCCGCCGAGACGCCGAGTTGCCTGCTCTGCTACGAGGCCGACCCCTGCATCTGCCATCGCCGGCGCGTCGGCGAGATCCTGGCTGCGCGGCACGGGTTCGCCGTCTGCCATCTCACGGCGCGTTCCGACGCTGCGCAGGTCAGGTGCGCGACACTGTAACTTGCGCCCGGCACGAACGAGGAGTCCTCTCACGCCCACAGAGGACGGAGACGCGCGATGATCAAGTTCTACTACCACCCCTCGCCCAACCCCGCGAAGGTGGCCTTGTTCCTGGAGGAGTTGGGCCTGCCCTACGAGGTCGTGCCGGTGGATACCCGCAAGGGTGAGCAGTTCGAGCCGGCATTCCTCGCGATCAACCCCAATGCCAAGACGCCCGCCATCGTGGACGGGGACGCGACCGTCTTCGACAGCAACGCGATCCTGCTCTACCTCGCCGAGAAGACCGGCCAGTTCCTACCGGAGAACACGCCGGCCGGGCGCGGCGCGCTGCTCTCGTGGCTGATGTTCGTCGCCACGGGGATCGGCCCCTACTCGGGGCAGGCCGTGCACTTCAAGCATTTCGCGCCCGAGCCGAAGGACTATGCCGTCAAGCGCTACCTGTTCGAGGCCGAGCGCCACTGGGGCATCCTCGACGCGCAGCTCGCCAAGCACCGCTACATGCTCGGCGATGCCTACACGATCGTGGACATGGCCGTCTGGGGCTGGGCGCGCGCCGTGCCGTTCATCCTGGGCGAGGCGGCTTGGGCCAAGATGCCGAACGTGAAGCGGCTGTTCGACGAGATCAGCGCCCGCCCGGCCGCCAAGCGAACCGAAGCGCTCAAGGACAAGCACGCTTTCAAGGCCGAGATGGACGACGAGGCGCGCCGCAACATGTTCCCGCACACCGCGCAGCAGGCCGCGTAACCGCTCCCCTACCCCGGCCCGCTTGCGCTAAGTGGGAACCGCGGTTCCGGGCGGATCGAACCTGTCGGGCCCAAGGTTTGGCCGCATTCCTTGCCATCGGACGGCGCCAAGGCGCAGGTTTGGGGCGTCGAGAGGGGACCGGACGATGGCAGTAGGGGCGGCGCAGCACGACATGGTCGTGAACGGCATCCGGCTGCGGGTGACGGAGCAGGGCGAGGGTCCGCTCGTGCTGCTCTGCCATGGCTGGCCGGAACTCGCCCATTCCTGGCGCCACCAGCTCCCAGTGCTGGCCGAGGCCGGCTATCGCGCCGTGGCGCCCGACATGCGCGGCTACGGCGGCAGCGAGGCACCGGAGGATGTACAGGCCTACTCCGTGCTGCACCTGGCCGGCGACATGGTGGGGCTGGTGGCGGCGCTGGGCGAGCGCGAGGCGGTGATCGTCGGCCACGACTGGGGCGCGACGGTCGCCTGGAACAGCGCCCTGCTGCGGCCCGACCTCTTCCGCGCCGTCGTCGCCATGAGCGTGCCCTACCGGCCGCGCGGCCCGGCACCGCCGCTGGCGATGCTGCGCGCGGCGGGGCTGCACAACTTCTACTGGCTCTACTTCCAGCCGCCGGGTATCGCCGAAGCCGAGTTCGAGCGCGACGCCGCCGCGAGCCTGCGCCGCATCCTGGGCGCCACGGGATCGGGCCGGGCACGGCGCGATCCAAGTCAAGCGCTGATGGTGCCCGAGGGTGGCGGCTTCCTCGACCTGATGCCTGAGCCGGTGCCCTTGCCGTCCTGGCTGGACGAGGCGGACCTCGCCGTGATGGCGGAGGCCTACCGGCACACCGGCTTCCGCGGCGGCCTGAACTACTACCGCAACCTGGACCGCAACTGGGAGCTGCTCGCTCCCTGGCAGGATGCCCTGATCCGCCAGCCCGCACTCTTCATCGCGGGCACGCGCGACGTGGTGATCACCAGCCCCATAGGCCGCAAGGGTCTCGACGCCCTGCCCCAGACTGTGCCGGGACTGCGCCGCACCGTGATGGTCGAGGGCGCCGGGCACTGGATCCAGCAGGAGCGGCCGCAGGACGTGAACGCGGCTCTGACCGGGTTCCTCGCAGAGCTGGGCTGAGCACCTGCAACCGCCGAACAGGACGGAGGTCCGATCATGGCCCAGCGTGACCAAGCCCCTACCGTCACTCCCGACCGCTCCAGCTACGAGCTGCTGGCCGATCCGATCCTGAACAAGGGCACCGCGTTCAGCGACGCCGAGCGCGACGAGTTCCACCTGCATGGCCTGCTGCCGCCCCATGTCGGCACGCTCGATGATCAGATCGAGCGACGCCTCGCGATGTTCCGCCACGAGCCGGACGAGTTGGCCCGCTACGTCCTGCTGCGCGAGTTGCAGGACAACAACGAGACGCTGTTCTACGCGCTGCTGACCCACAACATCGAGCGCATGTTGCCGGTCGTCTATACGCCCACGGTCGGCGCGGGCTGCCAGCAGTTCAGCCGCCTCTACCGCAAGCCGCGCGGCCTGTTCCTCAGCCCGCCGCACCGCGACCGGCTGGACGAGATCCTGGGCCATCCGAACTTCGACCGCACGCAGGTCATCGTCGTCTCCGACGGCGAGCGCATCCTCGGGCTGGGCGACCAGGGTGCCGGCGGCATGGGCATCCCGATCGGCAAGCTGTCGCTCTACACCGCGTGCGGCGGCATCAATCCGTCCACCACCCTGCCGATCCTGCTCGACACGGGCACCGACAACGAGAAGCTGCGCAGCGACCCGGTCTATATCGGCTGGCGGCACGAGCGCGTGCGCGGCCAGGAGTACGACGATTTCATCGAGGCCTTCGTCGAGGCGGTCTCCAGGCGCTGGTCGCACGTATTGCTGCAATGGGAGGATTTCGCCGGCCGCAACGCCGGGCGCCTGCTCGACCGTTACCGCGACAAGCTGTGCACGTTCAACGACGACATCCAGGGCACCGCCGCGGTAGTCACCGGAACCATCCTGGCGGCGCTGAACGTCAGCGGCCAGAAGCTTGGGGACCAGCGCGTCGCCGTGGTCGGCCCCGGCTCGGCCGGAATCGGCATCGCCGGGCTGCTCGTGCGCGCCATGGTCGAGGCGGGCCTCGACGAAACCGAGGCGCGCCGTCGTTTCTATTTCGTCGGTCTCGATGGTCTTCTAGTCGAGGGCGGCGACGCAGAGGACTACCAGCGCCCGTTCCTGCAGCCCCGCGACGCGGTATCCGGCTGGAAGCTCGACGACCCGGCACACGTCAAGCTCCTGGACGTGGTGCGGGGCGCGCACCCCTCCATCCTGATCGGCGTCAGCGGCCAGGGTGGCGCCTTCACCGAGGACGTGGTGCGCGAGATGGCCCGCCACGCCGAGCGCCCTGTCGTGCTGCCGCTGTCCAACCCGACCGAGGACAGCGAAGCCACCCCGTCCGACATCATGGCCTGGACTGACGGCCGCGCCGTGATCGGCACCGGCAGCCCGTTCCCGCCGGTCAAGGTCAAGGAGCGCGAGATCCACATAGACCAGACCAACAACTCCTACGTCTTCCCTGGCATGGGACTCGGCATCCTGGCGTGCAAGGCGCGCCGGGTGTCGGACACGATGTTCCTCGCCGCCGCCCGTGCGCTGGCTGACGCCTCGCCGTCGCGGCAGAACCCGAACGACACGCTGCTGCCGCCGGTCACGGCGCTGCGCCATCTCTCCCGGCACTTAGCGCGCGCCGTAGCGCGTCAGGCGATGCAGGAGGGCTTGGCGGAGCGCATGGAGGACGGTGCGCTGGAGAGGGCCATCGCCGCGGTGGTGTGGGAACCCGTGTATCGCCCCTATCGGACCCGTTCCTAGCGCCTGGGATCCCGCGGGTCGGGCGCGGCGCCCGAAGCAGGGCGCCGCGCCGCCGCGGATCAGACGGTCCAGCGCCACTCCGCCGGAAGCCAGCGGTAGGCCGAGCCGTCGCGCACGACATGGCCGATCGCTGGGAAGGGCAGGTGGTAGCTCGCGATCAGCGTCTTGTCCGCGACGCAGCGGTCGAGGAAAGCGATGCGGGTCTTCGCGGCCTGCGCTGCATCGACGTCGAACCCGTATCCCCACTCGGGGCGGCGGAAACTCAGCGTGGCGTTCGCCACCACGTCGCCCGACACGAGCATCGCTTCGTTGTCGGAACCGACATGGAACGAGATGTGGCCGGGGGTGTGGCCCCGCGTGTCGACGCTCGTGATGCCGGGCACGATCTCGGCACCGGCCTTGATCGGGCGCAATCGGGAGGAAATCAGCTTCAGGTGTTGCTGCGTGGTATCGACCATCGCCCGCATGCCGGCAGGGACTTGGCCAGGCAGCGCGGGATCCGACCAGAACTTCAGCTCCGTCTCGGTGCCAACGTATTCGGCATTCGGAAACAGCAGCTTGCCGGTCGCCTTGTTGGCCACGCCCCACAGATGGTCCGGGTGCGCGTGCGTGAACAGGACCATGTCCACCTGTTCGGGCCGGTAGCCCGCGGCGGCCAGATTGGCCAAAAGCGCCCCGCTGGCGTCTTGCAGCTTGCCGCCCGTGCCGGTGTCGATGAGCACGAGCTTGTCGCCGGTGTTGATCAGCATTGTGTTGAGCTGGAAGACGACCTCCTCGGTGGACCGGTCATCTGCAGCAAGCGCCGCATCGACCTCCGGAAGAGGCGCCGTCCACAAACTTGGCGGGAACGCGATCGTCCCGTCGCTGATGACCGTGGCCTCAATTGATCCAAGCTTCAGACGGTAGAAGCCGGCATTCTGCTTGCCGGCCCGGGGGGTTTCGGCGAGAGCTTGCCCGATCGGGGAAAGCCCCGATTGCCGCCGCTGCGGCCATCGCCGAACCGGCCCGAAACAATGTGCGTCGCTCGATGGTTGCCACGATCTCTCTCTCCTGCGTATATCTGCGACCAGTTGTCTTCCCTATATCGGCGGTGCAGGTTCAGCGTGATAATCCGCGTTCTGGCCAGATCACTCGTGCAAGAGCTGCAAGGATGATGGACCGGGTACAGCTGGAGGAGATCGAAGCCTTCGCGGTCGTCGCGGAAAGTGGCAGCTTCGCCGCGGCCGCGCGGCGGTTGGGCCGTGACGCCTCGGTGCTGTCGCGCCGGATCACGACGCTGGAAGCGCGGCTAGGCGTGCGATTGCTTGCGCGCACCACGCGCCATGTCTCGCCTACCGAGGTCGGTGCGAATTACCTGCTGCGGGTGCAGGCGATCCTGGCCGAATGGGGCGCTGCTGACGCGGAAGCCGCCAACGGCGCGGCCGTCCCGCGAGGGGTGCTGCGCCTGGCCCTTCCGGCGGCGTTCGGGCGCATGTGGATTGCGCCCGTTGCTGTCAGCCTTCCTGGCGGCGCATCCGGAGATCCAGATCGATGCCCAGTACAATGACCGTTACGTGGACATCATCGCGGAGCGGGTGGATGCGGCGGTGCGGATTGGCGCCCTGCCGGCGAGCGGCCTGGTCGCGCGGCGCCTGGCGCGGTTCAGTCGGCTGCTGTGCGCCTCACCAACCTATCTCGTGGGACGCGGCACGCCCGCCGTGCCGCAAGACTTGGTCCGGCACGCATGTCTCGGGTTCACCCGGCATCGGTTCTGGCCCAACTGGCCGCTGCGTTACGGGACGGAGCGTGTGGACGTTCACGTGAAGGGACCGCTGGTATCCGACGACGGGGAAGCGCTCGCGATCGCCGTCATGGACGGCGCTGGCATCATGCTGGCCTCGGAGTGGCTCGTAGGGCGGCAACTCGCCGATGGCCGCCTGGTCCGAGTGCTGCCGGGCTGGTCGGTGGAGGGCGATGATGCTGACGCCGTAAGTGCCGTTTTGCCTCCAGGCCGCCTCGTACCAGCCAAGACCCGAGCGTTTGTGGAGTGGGTCGCAACCGCTTTTACACCGGCACCATGGAGCTTATCCAAGGAGAGCGCGAACTCCAGCAACGTATCAGCTACAAAGCTCACGGAAAGTCAGGGCTCAGAGGAACCGACAAATGCCGTAACGTGCAGGTCCGAACGGCGTTTGGCGAATTCGCCAAGGGTACCTACTGCTCCTGAATTTCCGCCTCTGCGGCTAGCCGCAGGGATGTGACGGTGGGACTGTGGCGAGCATGGCCTGCCCTCTCTTGTACTCGTCCGTGGTGCAGCCGCCGGCAATGGCCTCAAGCGCTGCGCCGCTCCGGAAAATCCGCTTCCAACCCGGCCTGCTTCCAGGACTCGATCTCGTCGAGCGTGGCCCTGAGCGCCTTCGTGACGGCCTGGACGCCGAAGCCTCCGAGCACGAGGTGCCGCGGCGGATCGGCGGACTGCACAGCCGAGATGATCGCCTCCGCCGCCCGAGCCGGGTCGCCGGCTTGCTGGCCACTCACTTCCGAGGTCGAACGCAGCCGGGCGGCGACGGTGTCGGCGTAGTCGGCGATCCGGCTCTGCGTCTGACGCAAGGACCGCCCGGCCCAATCGGTGCGGAACGGTCCCGGCTCGACGCAGATAACCTTGATGCCGAGGGGTGCCACCTCCGTCGCGAGCGAGTCCGAAAGCCCCTCGACCGCATGCTTCGTCGCGGCGTAGTAGCCGGAGCCGGGGAAGCCGATGAAGCCCGCGACCGAGGAGATGTTGACGACGCAGCCGCGCCGACGGGACCGCATCCCCGGCAGCACGGCGCGGGTCACCGCGGCCAGCCCGAAGACGTTCGCCTCGAACATCGCACGGATCTCCGCGTCCTCGCCCTCCTCGATGGAGGCTTGGTAGCCGTAGCCGGCGTTGTTCACCAGCACGTCAATGGCGCCGAAACGGTCCTCGGCCGCCTTCACAGCCGCCGTGACCTGCTTCGGGTCCGTTACGTCGAGCGAGAGGGCTAGGGCGTTCTCCTCGTGGCCGGCCACGAGATCCCGTACCCGACCCGCGTCGCGCGCCGTCACCACCGCCCGCCAGCCTCGATCCAGGATCGCTGCCGCAAGCTCCCGGCCGAAGCCGGTGGAGCAGCCGGTGATGAACCAGACCGGGGTGTCCTGCTGTGCCATGCCTTGATCCTCGTTCTTTGCCGCGGAAGCCTATTCGGCGGCCCGCGCCTGGTTCTCGTCCAGCGCTGGATAGTCCGTGTAGCCGTGGGCGCCGCCGCCGTACCAGGTCTCCTTCGGCGCCTCGGCTAGCGGCGCCCCCGTGCGCAGGCGCTCGACCAGGTCCGGGTTGGCGATGAAGGGGCGGCCGAAGCAGATCAGGTCCGCTAGGTCCTCGCGGCGTGCCCGCAGCGCGAGCGCCCGGTCGTAGCCGTTGTTGGCCATGTACAGCCCGCGGAACATGCGCCGCAGCCGCTGGAAACTGAATCCCGGCGGCTCGTCCCGCGATCCCTGCGTCGCCCCCTCGATGCAGTGCATGTAGGCGAGGCCGAAATAGTTGAGCCGCTCGACGAGGTAGCCGTAGGTGCCCATAGGATCGCTGTCGAGCGGCGTATTGCCGGGCTGCGGCGTCAGCGGCGAGAGGCGGATACCTACGCGCTCGCCGCCCCAAACCTCCGTCACGGCCGCCGCGACCTCCAGGGCGAAGCGCGTGCGGTTCTCGACGCTGCCGCCGTAGCGGTCGGTCCGCTTGTTGGTGCTGTCGCGGATGAACTGGTCGAGAAGGTAGCTGTTGGCCGCGTGGATCTCCACGCCGTCGAAGCCCGCCCGCTTGGCGCACTCCGCCGCGTGGGCGTAGTCGCGCACGATGCCCGGGATCTCGTCCGTGTCGAGCGCGCGGGGCGTCACATGCGGCTTGAACCCGGTCTCCGTGAAGGCCTGGCCCTCCGGCCTGATGGCGGACGGGGCGACCGGCAGCCCGCCCCAGGGCTGCAAGTCGGGGTGGCTGATGCGGCCGACGTGCCAGAGTTGGCAGACGATGTGGCCGCCCTTCGCGTGCACCGCGTCGGTGACGAGGCGCCAGCCCGCGACCTGCTCCTCCGTGTAAATGCCCGGCGTGAAGGCGTAGCCCTTGCCCTGCTGGGTGATCTGGGTCGCCTCGCTGATGATCAGCCCGGCGGTGGCGCGCTGGGCGTAATACTCGGCGTTCAGCGCCCGCGGCACGTCGCCCTTGCCGGCGCGGCTGCGCGTGAGCGGCGCCATGACGATGCGGTTGGCCAGGGTCAGCGGACCAAGCCGAACGGGCTGGAACAGGTCGCTCTCCGTGGCGTCGGCCCCAGAAGCATCAGAGGATATCGGATCGCTCACGCCCCGCGTCGGGTCGGTCATGGACGGCGGATCGCTGGCCGGGAAGCTGTCCGCCTCCGCGTCGTCCAGCGCAGCTTGCGTGGCCGCGTCGTTGGAACGCTGCCCCGCCTTGGGATCTGGATGCTCGTTCGCGCTCATGTCTGTGGTCCCTTGTCCCGTTCGTCCTTGCCCCCGCCCTCGTGAGTGGTCTCCGGCGTGGGGTGTCCCGCCACCGCGGCCGCCTGACCGCCACTGCCTCGGGAGGCCCCGCTGCGGGCCGGCTGCACGGGGATGTGATGCACTCGGTCCTGCGCCGAGGGCTTGGGCAAGGTGATCGTCAGCACGCCGTTGTGGAAGTTGGCCTGCACGCGGTCCGGCTCGGCGGGGAACGGCAGCCGCAGCGAGCGGGCAAACGTCCCGAAGGAGCGCTCGGCGATGTGATGCTGCACGTCCTCGCGCTCGATCCTCTTCTCGCCGCGGATGGTCAGCACGTCACCGGCGAGTTCCACGCGCACGTCTTCCTCTGAGACGCCCGGCAGTTCCACTTCGATGCGAAGCTCCTGGCCGGTCTCGCCGACGTTCATGCGTGGTGTCGTCATCGCGGCACCAGCGGCGTTGCCGCCGGCACCGGGACCGCGGAGGGCGTCGTCGAACAGCCGGTTCACCTCGCGGTGCAGCGCCAGGAACGGGTCGGCACCGGCACGGGACGCGGGATGACTCACCTCGAAGGCGATAGGAAAGAAGGATCGCGCCATGTCTTGCCTCCTCGCGTGATGGATGGCCCCGACCTGGGGACCGATGCCTCAGCGCCATAGCGAGTCGCTGCTACAACCTGGCCAGTGACCCAGGGTTCATCCCATACGGGGCTGTGATCGCCTTCGGGGCAGCCTGCCCCGTATCGCTCAGAGCGGCTTGAGGTTCCGCTCGATCGCGGCCCGCCGCGGTTCCAGGAAGGGCGGCAGCGACAGCTTCTGACCCAAGGCGTCGAGCGGCTCGTCGGTCGCGAAGCCAGGCCCGTCGGTGGCGATCTCGTAGAGGATGCCGTTCGGCTCGCGCGCGTAGAGGCTCTTGAAGTAGAAGCGATCCACCGGCCCGCTGGAGCGCACGCCCAAGCGCCGGTAGCGCTCGATCCACTCTGCATACTCCGCGTCGTCGCTCACGCGGAAGGCGACGTGGTGGACGCTGCCGGCGCCGGGCTCTGCCCTTGGCAGGTTCGGCTCGACCCGGACGTGGAGTTCCGCCGCCGGGCCGCCCTCGCCCATCTCATAGACGTGGACCGTCACCTCCGCCGCGTCCGACGCGGCGTAATCCCGCACCCGGCGCATCGCCATCACGTCGGTGAGGAAGCGGTCGGATGGCGCGAGGTCGGGCACGCTCAGGGTGACAGGCCCGAGTCCGCGAACCTGGTGTGGCTCCGGCACGGTGCTGTGCGCCCATGGGTGGGCCGGCCCTGCGCCGTCGTCGTTGATGAGCGCGAGACGCTGGCCCTCCGGGTCCTCAAAGTCGAGCCGCAACCGGCCGTCCACCTCCCGCACCGGCCCGTGCGGCGCGCCGGCTTCATCGAGGCGGCCGACCCAGTAGGCAAGGGCAGCCTCGCCGGCCACGCGCAGCGCCGTGCGCACGATGGCGTTGGTGCCGCGCCGCTCGCGCGGGACCGGCCAGTCGAAGAAGGTGAGGTCGGTGCCGGGACTGGCCAGGCCATCGGCGTAGAACAGGTGGTAGGCGCTGACATCGTCCTGGTTGACCGTCTTCTTGACCAGGCGCATCCCCATCACGCGCGTGTAGAAATCATGGTTGCCCGGCGCGTCGGCCGAGACCGCCGTGAGATGGTGGAGGCCGTGGAGCTGCATGGCTTCGTTACCTTCCTAGTCGCTGGCTTGCCGCCAGCGCTCACTCAGCCCGCATCCGCGAGATCTCAAGCAGCACGCTGGCCTCCAGCTCCTTCTCATCGAGCCGATACTTCACGAGGTCGCCGATGCTGATGATGCCCTTCAGCTCGCCATCGTTGACGACCGGGAGGTGACGAATCCTCTTCATGGTCATCATCGCCATCGCTGCCTCAATCCGGTCAGACGAGCGGCACGTGGTGACGGGCGATGTCATCAGTTCATGCACTTGGCAGTCGAGGGCCTGGGAACCGCGACGCGCGACCGCGTTGAGCAGGTCGCGCTCCGAGAAGATCCCGACCAGCTTCATCCACTGGTCCTCGACGATGACCGCGCCGATTCGGCGCTCGGAGAGCTTCTTCACGGCGGATGCGACGCTGTCGCTGGTGACGACCCGCACGACATCCGATCCCTTCTTCCGCAGGACATCAGAGATCACCATGTTCATCCCCCGTCCGTCGTGGCCTTCGACCCGGCCGAAGGCGCCGTCCCAGGCCACCGCTGAACGCTCGAAGCCGGCGTTCACGATCTGAAACGCGCCACAACCCGCTTGTTTCCCTCTATCCTTCAACCACGATCCGCAACCCGCTCGGCGCCCCATGCGGTGCAGGCAGCACGAGTGGCCTGTCGCCTGGGCTGATCCGTCCCAGCACGCGCGGCACTCGTGACCCGGTAGCCCCCGGCACGACGCCCGGCACCCCATGCCAGGTCAGGAAGCCGAGCAAGGCGAACAGGTAGGCTTCCTTGCCATCCGCCGGGAGCCCGCGCTCCGCGCTCGTCTCCAGCGGAATCGGGTCGAGACGGGCGGCGAGGCGGGCCATGAGCGCCGGGTTGCGCGTCCCGCCGCCGGAGGCGACCACCTCGGTGACGCCGTAGGCGCGGCAGGCGTCGGCAACCGTCACGGCCGTCAGCTCCGCGAGCGTGGCAACCAGGTCGCGGAGCGCGATGGCCGGCAGCCCGGCGAGGTGCCCGGTGACGTAGCCCGTGCGGAACCGCTCCCGCCCCGTGCTCTTGGGCGGCGGCAACGCATAGTAGGGATCGGCGAGCAGGCGTGCGAGCAGGTGCTCGCGCACGGTCCCCTTCATCGCGAGCGCGCCGCCCTCGTCGCGGGGCTGCCCGGTCGCGGCCAGCACCTCGGCGTCCATCAGGCAGTTCGCCGGCCCGGTGTCGAAGGCGAGGACCGGCTCGTCCGCGCGGCCCACGAGCGTGACGTTCGCGATGCCGCCCAGGTTGAGGGCAGCGCGCGGGCCACCGTCCCCTGCCAGCCACAGCGCGTCGAGCGTGCTCGCGAGCGGCGCCCCATGCCCGCCCGCTGCCACGTCGCGGGCGCGGAAGTCGCTGATCACGGGCAGCCCCGTGCGCTCGGCGATGACCGCGGGCTGGCCGAGCTGCAAGGTGCCACGCGCCTGGCCGCCCTCGACCCAGTGGAACACGGTCTGCCCGTGCGACGCGACGAGCGCCGCCCGGCCGCCCGCGAGATGCTCGTTGCCCCAGGCGGCGGCGTCCGCGAACGCCTCTCCCGCGAGGATGTCGAGCTGGCACAGCTCCTCCGCCGAGCACGGCGCGGGCGGGAGTGCCGCGATCAGGCGCTGCCGCACCGCCTCGGGCCAGGGGCGCTCGGCATGGCCCAGGGGACGCAGCGCGATCACGTTCCCATCCCAGCCCAGTTCCGCCGCGGCCACATCCACCGCGTCCACGGACGTTCCCGAGATCAGCCCGAGCACGATCACCGCAGCGCCTCCCGCACACGCCCGCCCACAGCAGCCAACCGCCGTTCCGCCTCAGCCGCGCCCACGCCGGCCAGCAGCATGACGATGGCGAGCTTCACCCGCCCTCCCGCTTGCCCGAGCGCTGCGGCGGCCTCGGTCTCGCCTGCCCCGGTGATCTCGCGGACCATGCGCGCCGCCCGGCGCCGCAGCTTCTCGTTCGTGGCGCGCACGTCCACCATGCGGCTGCCATAGGTCTTGCCGAGCGCGACCATGGCGCTGGTGCTGAGCGCGTTGAGCACGATCTTCTGGCTGGTGCCCGCCAGCATCCGCGTGCTGCCCGCGACCAACTCGGGGCCGGTCAGCACCTCGACACGCCATCTCCGCCGCCTCCGCCGCCGGGCTGGCCGGGTTGTTGACGACCGCGACCGTGAGCGCGCCGCGCGCGCGGGCATGGCGCAGGCCGCCGACGACGAAGGGCGTGCGTCCCGAGGCGGCGATGCCCACGACCGCGTCGCCCGGCGCGAGACCGTGCGCGTCGAGCGCGGCGCCGGCTGCCTCGGCATCGTCCTCCGCGCCCTCGGCCGCGCGGAGCAGCGCCGCCTCGCCGCCCGCCATGAGCGGGATCACGAGACCGTCCGGCGCGGAGTACGTCGGCGCCAACTCCGCCGCGTCCAGTACGGCGAGGCGCCCTGGCGTGCCGGCGCCGAGATAGAAGAGGCGTCCACCCACGCGCATCCGCGCCGCGACCGCTTCCGCGGCGGCGGCGATCTGGGGCATGGCGCGCTCCAGCGCGGCGCGGGCCTCGATCTCCGCTCGCACGACGAGGCGGGCGATTTCGCCGGGCGGGCGCTGGTCGAGATCGTCGAGGCCGGGGCGGACGGACTCGGTCGCGAGTTGATCGAGTGTGTCGCCGCGCCGCGCTGAACGGCGGACGATCTGCGCCTCGTGCGGCAGGTTCTTGCACGTGGCGAGCAGGCGCGCGCCATCGAGTGCACTGCCCTGGGCGGGAGCGAGCTTGATCCCGGCCTCGACGAGCAAGTCCTCCAACCGATCCATGAGCAGGACGCTGAGCCGAGCGAGACCGCCGACGATGGCGCAGGCGGCGCCGGGCGGGAGCACGGCCGCGGCACTCTTGGCCGTGGCGGCGAGGTGCTCGGCCGCTTCGCGCAGGATCGCGGCGGCCACCGCGTCTCCTGCCTCCGCTGCATACGCGACCTCGGGCGCGAAGCGGGCCGCGGCTGCGGCATCGCTCACGGCGGCGGGTAAACCCGCGAGAGGTCCGAAGACACGCTCCGCCGAGTCGCGCAGCACCGTTTCCGGTCCATGGCCGTCCTCGGCTCGCAGCGCCGCGCGCAGCCCGCGCTGGCCAATCCAGGCACCGCTGCCCTCGTCCCCGAGCAGCGGTCCCCAGCCGTCTGCCTGACGCATCACGCCGCTGCCCAGCGCGAGCGCGACGCTTCCCGTGCCGATGGCGAGCACGACGCCCTCACCGCCGCAGAACGCACCCGCATGCGAGGTCACGGCGTCGCTCGTCACCGCCACCTCGTCCGCGGGCAGCGCCGCGGCCAGGCGTTCGGCGAGTTGGGCGGCCATCTCGGGCGCGGCCGTCGCGCCAGCGGCGCCGACGCACGCACGCTCCACGCGCGCGACGCCAGCGGCCCGGAGCAGGGGCCGGGCCACGGCGAGCACGGCCGCCTCCGCCATCTCGACGCCACCCGGCGCTGCGAGGCCGGGCGCACCTGCGCCCTCCGCGTCCGAGCGCCTGCCTTCGACCCACAACGCCGCACGGCAGCCGGTCTTGCCCAGGTCGAGCGCGAGCACCGTCTCAGCCATTACCCACCTCCACGCCGCCCACCCAGACCCGGCGCGGGTGCCAGTCCTCGTCCCAGAGCACAAGGTCCGCCCGCGCACCCTGCGCCAGACGCCCGATGTCGTCGCGGCCGAGCGCCAGCGCGGGCACCCTCGTCGCGGCATCGAGCACGAGCGCCGGGTCGAGCCCAGCCGCGATCATCCGGCGCACATCCTCGTCGAGCAGCGTGCCGGCGCCGCTGATCGTGCCGTCCTCGCGCCGCCCGAGGCCATGCGCGTCCAGCGTCGCGGGCAGGCCGCCGAAGGTCAGCGTCGTGCCTGCAGGTAGGCCCGCGAGCAGAACACTGTCCGAGACGAGCGCGATCCGCCCCGGCGCCGCCTGGAACGCGAGGCGGCAGGCGAGCGGGTGCGCGTGCCAGCCGTCGCCGATCAGGCCGCAGACCAGGCGCGGATCGGTGAGCGCCGCGCCCGGCACGCCGGGGTCGCGGTGCTGGAAGGGGCGCATGGCGTTGTAGAGATGCGTGACCAGCGTGGCGCCCGCGTCCGTGCCGGCGCGCACTTGCTCCGCCGTCGCGTCCGTGTGGCCGAGCGAGACGCGAACGCCGCGCGCGACGAGGCGGCGGATGGCGTCGAGCGCGCCGTCGCGCTCGGGGGCGAGGGTCATCATGGTGAGCGTCGGATGGGCGAGCAGCGGGTCGAGGCGCTCGGCGGTCGGATCGGCGAGCCAATCCGCGCGGTGCGCGCCGCGCCGGGTTGCGCTGAGGAAGGGGCCTTCGAGGTGCGCGCCGAGGATGCGGGCCACAGGCTCGTCCGCGAGCGCATCCTGCGCAGCGCGGCAGCGGTCGAGGCTCGCGAGCAGGCTCGGGATGGGCGCCGTGATGCTCGTGGGCTGAACGCTCGTGGTCCCGCGCCGGGCCATGGCGCCGAGCGCCCGGCGATAGGCGGGCACGTCCGCGTCCGCGAAATCTACGCCGAACGCGCCGTTGCTGTGGATATCCACGAGGCCGGGCGTGAGCATGCCTTCTGCCGCGCCGGGTGCCTCGTCCAGCACCGCCGCGATCCGCCCATCCTGCACCACGACGGTGCCGGGGCCGCGCAGGCGCCCGTCCACGAGGAGGTGGCGAGCGGTGAGCGATTCCGTTGGCTTGTGCGCTATAACCATCTCGACATATCGTGCCTCTCCCTGCCCCAAGGATAGCCCCATGCGCCGGATCGCGCTCGCCCTGCTTTTCCTGCTGTCCGTCTCGGCGCGGGCGCACATCCCGCACCCGCGACCGTGTTCGCCGCGTCGAGCCTCACGGACGCGATGGCAGCCGTCGCCGCCCTCTACGCCCGGACCGGACACCCGGCGCCGCGCCTCAGCTTCGGCGCTTCGTCCGCCCTCGCGCGACAGATTGACGGCGGCGCACCCGCCAACGTCTTCCTCTCGGCCGACGAGCGGTGGATGGACTGGCTGCAGAAGCGCAACCTCATCGTTCCCGACACGCGGCGCACCCTGCTGCGCAACACGCTCGTGCTGATCGTGCCCAAGAACCGGGCGCGAACCCTCGCCATCGGGCCGGACCTCGACGTGGACGCGCTGCTCGGCCCTGATGGCCGGCTCGCGACGGGCGATCCAGCCAGTGTCCCAGTCGGGATCTACGCGAAGCAGGCGCTGAGCAAGCTCGGATTGTGGGACAAGGTGCAGCCCCATCTCGCCCCGGCGGAGAACGTGCGCGCGGCGCTGCTGCTCGTCGAGCGCGGCGAGGCCGCGGCAGGCATCGTGTATGCGACCGACGCCGCAGCGAGCCGGGACGTCGCCGTCGCCGGCACGTTCCCGGAGAGCAGCCACGACCCGATCACCTATCCCGTCGCGCTCGTGCGCGGCAACGATACGCCGGAGGCACGGGCATTGCTCGCCTTCATCGAAGGTCCCGAGGCGGGGGCCGCCTTCACGCGGTTCGGCTTCGGCACGGAGTAGGCCCCGCTGCTCGCGCCGGGCGAGTGGGAGGCGATCCGGCTCACGCTTCGGGTGTCGCTGTTCGCGGTGGGTGGGGCGCTGCCGGTGGCACTCGTGGCCGCCTGGGTGTTGGCGCGGCTGCGCTTTCCTGGGCGTGGAGTCCTCGCGCTGGTGCTGCACCTGCCCCTCGTGCTGCCGCCGGTGGTCACGGGCTGGCTGCTCCTGATCGTGCTGGGGCGGCGCGGGCCGGTGGGCGCGCTGCTCGACCAGTGGTTCGGGATACGGCTCCCCTTCACCACGGCGGGCGCGGCGGTGGCGTGCGGGACCATGGTGTTCCCGGTGCTCATGCGGTCGGCGCGGATCGCCTTCGAGGCGGCCGACCCGGCGCTGGAAGCGGCGGCGCGCAGCCTGGGCGCCGGACGGCTCGACCGGGTGCTGACCGTGATGCTGCCCTTGGCCGCGCCCGGCGTTCTCGCGGGGGTGGCGCTGGCCTATGCGACGAGCCTCGGCGAGTTCGGCGCCGTGATCACGTTTGCCGCCAGTATCCCAGGACAGACGCAGACCTTGCCGCTCGCGATCTTCGCGGCGCTGCAGGCGCCAGGCGGGGAGTCGCAGGCGGCGCGGCTCGCGCTCGCCAGCCTGGTGCTCGCGATGGTCGGCCTCGGCGCCGCGGAGTGGCTGGGGCGCCGGTTGAACAGCTGGGTTGGCCGTTGAGCCTGGAGGTCGCGCTGCGGCACCGCTGGGGGGACACGGCGCTGGACATCGCGTTCGAGGCGCCGACGCCGGGCGTGGTCGCCTTGTTCGGCCCGTCGGGCAGCGGCAAGAGCAGCACGGCGCTGGCGGCGGCCGGGCTGTGGCGGCCGGAGTGGTGCCGGGTTGCAGTGGATGGGATCGTGCTCGCGGACACGGCGGCGGCCGTGTGGGTGCCGCCCGAGCGGCGGCGGCTCGGCGTGGTGTTCCAGGACGCGCGGCTGTTTCCGCATCTCGGCGTGGAGGCGAACCTGCGCTACGGGATGCGCCGGGCGCCGCCGGGACCGATCGGGTTCGAGGCGGTCGTCGAGCTGCTCGGCATTGGGACGCTGCTGCGGCGGCGACCGCACACGCTCTCGGGCGGCGAGCGGCAGCGGGTCGCGATCGGCCGGGCGCTGCTCGCGCAGCCACGCCTACTGCTGATGGACGAGCCGCTCGCGAGCCTCGATGCGGCAAGGCGGACCGAGATCCTGCCTTACCTCGCGAACCTCAAAGACGCGCTGCGCCTTCCCATCCTCTACGTGACGCATGCGCTGGACGAGTTGGCACGGCTCGCGGACACCGTGGTGCTGCTGGATACGGGGCGGGTGGTCGCGGCCGGACCCATCGCGGAGGTGGCGGCGCGGGCGGACCTGCCCCTGGCGCTGCGCGACGACGCGGCAGCGGTCCTGCTCACCCAGGTTGCCGGGCACGATCCGGCGCGGGGACTGACGCGGCTGCAAGCGGGCGGCATCACCGTGCTGGTGCCCTTGCTGGATCGGCCTGTAGGCGCGGCGGTGCGGGCGCGCGTGCCGGCGCGGGAGGTGGCGCTCGCGCGAGGGGCAGTGCCGGAGGCGGTGAGCTTCCAGAACGTGGTGCCGGGGCGGGTGCGACGCATCGTCGTCGGGCCGCTCGCGGCGCTGGTGGAATTGGAGATCGGGGGTGCGGCGCTGCTCGCGCGCGTGACGCCGGACGCGGTGGCGCGGCTGGGGCTGGCGCCGGGGGTGGATACGATAGCGCTGTTCAAGAGCGTAGGGGTGGAGGTGGCTTGAGGAGAGTTCCTCTCGAATGCGGGTGGACTTGATCGTCTCGCTGCCTAGGGTCAAAACTCAATCATGATTACAGCCAAGCCGCTGTCGTCGTTCATACGCAAGATGTCGGACTTAAGGCTGCGGTTTGATTTGGAAGTGGACTCAACCTACTCGGGCTTCCTGTTCTGATGAGCGCGCGAGCATGATCTCCTCGACTTGAACTCGATGCGCGTTCCCCCACTCGCAAAGCGGCATGAGTGCTCGCACGAGCGTCATGCCGAAAGGGGTCATGGTGTAGTCCACCATCGGCGGCACCCGCTGGTAGTCGTGGCGGATCAGCACGCCCGCTGCGACCAGCTCGCGCAACTGCTGGATCAGCACTTTCTCACTGATGCCCGCGACCAGCCGCCTGAGGTCCCCGAACCGCTTGGGGCCTGAGTTGAGGTGGTAGAGGATCAGCGGCTTCCATTTCCCGCCCATCACGGCCAACGCGACATCGAGGCCGCACACAGGTTCTCCGGTCGTCATGGCCCCAATCCATACTTACCTTTAGGTAGGTTCTACCCTGGTCGAGGGTGCTGGTCCATATCGCGTCCGTCAGTGGACAGGAGACAGCGAATGGATAGGCTCAGGGGCAAAGTGGCGGTCATCACGGGCGCCAACAGCGGCATAGGGCTGGCGAGCGCGAAGCGCTTCGCTGGTGAGGGCGCGCGCGTGTTCATGACAGGTCGACGACAGGCTGAACTCGACGCAGCCGTGGCTGCGGTCGGAGGCAACGCCCGTGGAGTCCAGGGCGACATCGCGAACTTGGGCGATCTCGATCGGCTCTACGGTATCGTGCGCGAGGAGGCCGGGCAGATCGACGTGCTGTTCGCGAACGCCGGTGGCGGCGAGTTCGTGGCGCTACCCGAGATCACGGAGGAGCACTACGACCGCACCTTCGCCAGCAACGTCAAGGGCACGCTGTTCACCGTGCAGAAAGCGCTGCCGCTGCTGCGCGACGGTGCGTCGGTGATCCTGACCGGATCGACGACTGGTAACACGGGGGTACCGTCGTTCAGCGTATACAGTGCAAGCAAGGCGGCCATTCGCAACTTCGCTCGGAGTTGGATCCAGGAGTTGGCACCACGCCGCATCCGCGTGAATGTGCTCGTGCCGGGCGCGACGTCCACACCGGGCTTCCATGGCCTCACCAAAACCGAAGAGCAAAACCGCGCATTCGTGGCCGCCTCGGAAGCGGCGACTCCGCTCGGCCGGATGGGTGATCCCGACGAAATCGCTGCTGCGGCTCTCTTCCTCGCTTCGGATGACAGCAGCTACGTCACCGGCAGCGAGCTGTTCGCCGATGGTGGCTCAGCTCAGGTATAGCAGGACGTCCTGAACTCAACCGGTAGGCCTCGACGCCATCAGCACCAGAACGCAACAACGGCGGCAAGCGCGACTGCGGACGCGAAGTTGGCTGCAAGCTTGTCGTAGCGGGTGCCGACGCGGCGGAAGTCCTTCAGGCGGCAGATCGCGGCTTCGATGCGCCAGCGGTCGCGGTAGAGCCTTTTGTCGTAGCGGATGGCGCGCTTGCGGCAGCGACGTCCCGGAATGACCGGCTTCGTGCCCTTGGCGCGTAGCCCGCGCCGCAGTGCGTCGGCATCGTAGCCCCGATCGGCCACGAGACGGCGCAGGCGGCCCGGCACGGCGGCGAGAACGTCCGGCGCGGCCGCCACGTCGGCCGCGTTGCCGGGCGTGAGGTGGATGACGGCTGGACGGCCAAGGACGTCGGTGAGGAGGTGGATCTTGGTGGTCTGGCCGCCGCGCGACGGACCGATGGCCTGCGCCTTGGCCCCCCTTTCCCGCCATGCGCCGAGCGGTGCGCGCGCACGTAGGTGCTGTCGAGCGCGGCCAGTTCGGCGATCCATCCGGTTTCGGCCAGCTTCGCCAGCATGGCGCGCCAGAAGCCGCGCCGGGACCAGCGGTTGAACCGGTTGTAGACGGTGGTGGGCGGGCCATACTCGGCCGGGCAATCGCGCCAGCGGCAACCCGAGCGCAGCACGTGCACGATGCCACTGATGATGCGTCGATCATCCTCGCGGCGGGCGCCGGGCTGGTTCTTCGGCATGAAAGGCTCGATCACCGCCCACTGCTCGTCCGAGAACCAGAACAGGTCCGCCATCGTCGCCTCCGTGCCGTTCGCAAACGACACGGAATCCTGATTACTCCATCAGATCAAGCTTCTGATCGAGTTTTGACCCTAGTATCCCTGCTCCGTATCGAACCTGTTCGGCAGCACTCTCCCCTCCCGCCACGCCCTCACGTTGGCCCAGAACAAGTCGAGGCTCAGCGGGTTGTAAGTCTGGGGATCATCTGCCGACACATGCGGCGTCATCACCAGGTTTCGTGTCGTCCACAGGCGGTGTCCCGGCGGCACCGGCTCCGGCGTGAACACGTCGAGCACGGCCCCGCCTAGCCGCTCCTCGTCCAGCGCGTCGCAGAGCGCATCCTGGTCGAGCAGCGCACCCCGCCCGATGTTGACCACGCAGGCACCCGGCGGGAGCAGGCCGATGCGTCGCCGGTCGAGGATGCCGCGCGTGGCCACCGTCAGCGGCGTCGTAAGCAGCAGGAACTCCGCCTCGGGCAGCGCCGCGTCGAGCGCGTCGGGGCCGAGCACACGCTCGCAGGCCGGGTGCGGCCGCGGGTTGGCGCGGAGTCCGGTCACGCGCATCCCGAACGAGGCCGCCCGCTCGGCCGCAGCACCTCCGAGCGAGCCGAGGCCGAGCACGAGCAGGCGGCGCCCGGCGAGCACGTGGGCGTGGCGCGAGTCCCACCGCTCCGCCCGCTGATCCGCGATGAACGCCGGCATGTGGGCCGCGAGCATGAGCAGCGCCATGATCGCATACTCGCCCGCACGGGCCGCGTGGGCGCCGCGGTTGTTGAGGAGTGCTGCACCGGGCGGCAGCCAGTCGAACGGCTCCAGCCCATCGAGCCCGGCATTCGTGCAGAAGACCAGTTGCAGCCTCGGCGCCGCCGCCGGGAACAGGGCGCGCACCGCACCCTTCTGCCCGACCAGCGCCTCCGCCTCCGCCAGGGCGGCGCGCCCGGCGTCCAGGTTCGAGGTGAAGCTCACCTCATGGCCGCCCTCCCCTGCCCGCTCCATCGCCGCGTCCCATTGGCCGGGCGTGATCTCGAAGTGATGGTCACGCTGAAGGTTCTGGACGTGAATACGCACGAGCACACTCCCTGGCGCGCCGTCAGCCTGATAGGAAGCGCAGCAGGGAGCAAGCAGGGCTGGACGGAGTCGGGCCATCCGCCTGCTTCTCATTCAGTTCAAGTTAAGTTGTGGGGTTAGGCTCAGGTAATCCAGCAACACGGGGCATGTCCGGGCGCTCTGGATGTGGCGCCGGGCTACGCAGGGGCGGTGCCGGGCGCGCGACACACGAGGAGGCCATCATGGATTCGACTCACGATGCAGCTACTGGACCCATAGCCGACAGCCTCAAGGACAAGCTCGGCGACATCGCCGCCGACGCCGCCAGGACCGCAGTGGCGGCCAACGTGGATCAGGCTGCCGAGGCCATCGAGGACCGGTATGGCGCAGTGCTTGACCCTGCAACCCAAGCCGCCGACCAAGTCGTCAAGTTCGTGCGCACCCGGCCCCTGGCGGCTGTGCTGATCGCCGCAGCAGTCGGCTTCGCGATCGGCAGGTCGTAGCCGGCCGGCGCAGATGTTGCCGCGCTGACGCCGATCTGACATCAAGGTCGCGGTCGCCTCGTCCGAGGTGGCGCGGCATAGGATGCGACATGGACGCGCGGACGACAGAAGCCCGACCACCCTTTGTCTCGCGCATCACGCTCGGGCGGATCGCGATCGTCGCTGCCGCGGTGGTGGTGATCTGGGCTCTCTCCGATATCGCCCTCCTCATCTTCTTCGCCGTTCTGCTGGCCGCCGTCCTGCGCGGCGCGGCCGACTGGCTGGCGGCGCGTACCGGGGCGCGCGTCGGGCTGATGCTGACACTGGTCGTCCTCGTCATCGTGGCGCTCCTCGTCGGGTTCGCCTTCTGGATCGGGCCGGAGCTGACGCGGGAGAGCGGCGACCTCGTGCATCGCCTATCCGAGGAATGGGACAGCCTACGCCAGCGCGTCGAAGGCACGCCCATTGGGCACTCGCTGGCCCAGAGGGCATCCTCCACTCCGCAGCAGAACATCGTAGAGCGCCTGGCCGCACCCTTCGAGTCGGTGCTCGGCGTGTCCTTGCGCACGCTCGCTGGCTTCATCGTCCTGGTCGTGACCTCGCTCTACTTCGCGGCGGCGCCGGACGTTTACGTGCGGGGCGTCCTGCACCTGGTTCCGATCCCGTATCGGCCGCGCGTGCACCAGGTGATGGAGGAGACGGCCCACATGCTGCGGCTGTGGCTGCTCGGCCAGCTCGTGGACATGCTGACGGTCGGCGTTCTCGCGGCCATCGGGCTGCGGCTGATAGGCGTCCCGGTGCCTTATGCGCTGGCGGTGCTGGCCGGGCTGCTCACGTTCGTGCCTTACTTCGGCGCGATCGTCGCCGGCATCCCCGCGGTGCTGGTCGCCTTGACGGTGAGCGTGCCCGCGGCGCTGTGGACGCTTGGCGTGTTCACGCTCTGCCACTGCGTCGAGGGCTACGTCGTCAGCCCGCTGGTCCAGCGCCGCCTGGTCGAGCTGCCGCCCGCGCTGACCGTACTGTCCATGACCGTCATGGCGACGCTCTTCGGGGCGATGGGCGTCATCGTGGGGACACCCGTCGCAGTCGCGGGACTGGTCTCGGTGCGGATGCTCTACGTGGGCGACTTCCTTGGCGACCACGAGCCCGAGCCAGCGCGCGAGAAGCCAGCGGCATGACCGATTAGCCGAGCGCGCGGCGCTATCGCGCGAGCGCGTAGAGCAGGACGGCTGCTGCCTGGGCGACATTGAGGCTCTGAATCGCGCCCCTCGGGGTGACGCGCACCTTTCGGCGGCAGGCGGCAAGCACGTCCGCGCTGACGCCATGCTCCTCGTGGCCGAGGACGAGCAGCGTGGGGCGATCCACCGGGATGTCCCGTGGCGGCACGCCCTCAGCCCCGAGCGTCGCGGCCACGGAGCGGTACCAGGGCTGCAAGGTTCGCACGGCGCGGGCAAGGTCCCCCGTGCGGTAGAGGGCGAGGTGCTCAAGCCCGCCCTCGGCCACGCGATAGGCCGCATCCGAGAGCATCGCGCCGCCCGGCGTCTCGTGCAGCAGCAGGGCGCGGACGCCGAAGAACGCCGCACTGCGCGCGATGGCGCCGAGGTTGTGCGGGTTGCCCACGCCGTCGAGCGCGAGCAGGAGGCGGTGCTGCGGGGGCGTCGCGGCGTCCAGCAAAGGCACCTCGCGCGCGGTAGCGATGGCGCAGATCCCGCCGTGGTGCGGCGTGCCGGCGGCGCGGGCTAGCTCGTCAGCAGGCATCATGCGGTAGGGCCGGTGGGCGCGCGCGAGCCGGGCGCAGAACGGCCCGGCGACCTGGCGCATCGCCTCGGTGTAGAACAGGCGCTGCACGGCATCGGCCCGGCGCATGAACAGGGCGGCGACAGCGTTCGCCCCGCAGATGTGGTCTTCCTCCATGGCGGGTGCTTCCGCCGGGCGAAGGGCGCTGTCAACCTGGGCCATGCTGCCCATCCTTTTCCAAGATGACCGCTTCGCCGTGCTCGACAAGCCAGCGGGGCTGCCCGCCCACCCGGCACGCGGCGGCGGCCCAAGCGTTGAGGACTGCTTCCCCCAGCTCTCCCGGCGACGCACCGGCCCATGGCTCGCGCATCGGCTCGACCGGGACACGGCGGGCTGCTTGCTCGTCGCCCTTCGCCGCCCGGCGCTGCTCGCGGCGCAGGCGTGCTTCGCCGAAAGGCGGGCGGAGAAGATCTACTGGGCCGTGGTGCGCGGCGCACCGCCGGGCGACGCGGGCGAGGTCGTGGCCTCCTTGCTCAAGCAGCACGCGCCAAAGGGGGATGGCGGTAGCTGGCGCGTCGCCGTGGACCCGGCTGGGCAGCCGGCGCGCACGGCCTGGCGCGTGCTGGGCCGCGGCGACGGGATCGCCTGGCTGGAATTGCATCCGCGCACGGGACGGACGCACCAGGTCCGCGTCCACTGCGCCCACCTGGGTTGCCCGGTGCTGGGTGATACCCAGTACGGCGGCGGAGGCGGTCCTCTGCACCTGCTCGCGCGCAGCTTGGGGCTGCCGCTCGACCCACCAGTCGAGGCCACGGCACCGCCTCCCGCGCACATGTTGGCGGCGCTGCGGGCCTGCGGTGCGTGATAAGCAACTTCTGGTAGGGTTGAGGATTATTGCCGAGATGGCATCATTGATCCCGAGGCTGCTAATGCCTGACGAACTCCCCGCCGCGCTCAACCTGCCAGACCCGGCGCTCGTCGCCTTGGTCGCCAGGGCGGCGCGGGCCGCTTTCCCGGACCAGGACGAGGCCGCGGAGGAGAGCGCGCTCGCGATGCTCAGAGTATTGCAGGAGAGGAACAGGAACGGATGAGAGCCCTCATTCTCCGTGAGCACATCCGCTGGCGCATGTCCGGCAGCGTCGCAGCCCTGCTCGCGCTTTCCCTGCTGTGGACGATGCCGTCGCGTGCGGCCGACCACCTGACCGCGGACCAGGTGCGCGCGTCCGTCGCTGGCATGGCCGCGGGCAAGGCGGACCTGTCCGGCAAGGACATGAGCGGCGACGACCTCACCGGCCTCGACCTGAGCGGCGCCAACCTGGCCCACGCGAACCTGTCCGGGGCCAACCTGCACGGGGTCAAGCTGGTCGGTGCCATCCTGACCGACGCCGACCTGACGAAGGCGGACCTGACCTTCGCCTGGATCATCCGCGCCGACTTCACCCATGCCCGCCTGCGGGGTGCCACGATGCAGACAGTCGTCACCTCGATGGGCATGGACAACACGCCCGAGCAGGCCGCGAAGTTCGTAGGGGCCGACCTGTCGGACGCCTCGATCACGGTGCATTTCAGCTTCGACGACATGCGCGGCGCCAACTTCTCGCACGCCCACATGACGGTTGTGATGGCCAACCAGTCCATGGGCCTGCTGCGCACCGAGTTCATGAGCGCCAACCTGGATGGCGCCGACTTCACGGGTGCAGGCTTAGGGCACGTCACCTTCCGGTTCGCGAAACTGAACGGTGCGCGCTTCAACGGTGCCGACCTGACCAGCGCCGACTTCACCGGCGCCTACCTGACCGGGGCGGACTTCACCGGAGCCAAGGTGCAAGGGGCGAATTTCGACGGCGCCACCCTGACCGGCGTCAAAGGGCTGAGCCAGTCTGCGGCGTCGGGGAGCACCGAATAGGGATCAACGCTCGTTCACCCCACCATGAACCACAGCCGGAACAGCAGAGTTTCCTGCCAGGTCTGCCGCCGCAGTCCGGGTGTTCGCAAGGCGGCCAATCGCGCGCCAGACCCGTTGGCAAGACCGTGGTGGATGCGCTCCAGCGCGTCCCGGTTCTCCGGAGCCACCAATCCCGGTTGCGCCCGCAGTGCGGCGACGTTCTCGCGCAGCACGTGCATGAACACACCCGGCCCTCGGCGCAGCGCCGCTGCCGCCCTGCGCCGTGCGGACGGGGGCGCGCCGACCAGGTTCCCGGCGTGCTGGCGATAGAGCACCACTGGCGTCGCGTCGGCGACCAACCGGCCACCCACGGCAGCGACGACCAGGTAGCTCCACCAGTCATGCAGTGACGTGGACGGCGGCTCGCTTCCTGCGACGAGCCGGGCGGCGGCCCGGTTCATCACCACCGTGCAGCCTGTCGCCACGTTCTGCGTGAGCGCCGCCGGGAAGCCGAGGGGGCGGATGGGCGCTGAGATCCCGATGCGGCCGAGCCCGGCGTCCACCAGGACCTGCCGCGCGCAGTATAGGGCGGGCGTGCCGGGCGGGACGGCGCCGAGTGCCGCGGCGGCGCGGGCGAGCTTGTCGGGCATCCAGACATCGTCCTGGTCCGCGAACGCCACGAGGTCGGTATCGGCAGCGGCACGGAGCAGGGTCATGAAGCTCGGCGTTGGTCCGAGCCGGCCGGGCGGCCCAACTGCACCACACCGCCCCTTGCCGGCGCCCTGCATCCAGGAGGCCATGATGCCGGGCGTCTCGTCCCGCGAGCCGTCATCGCGCCAGAGCAGCACCCAGTCGGGATAGGTCTGGGCGAGCAGGCTCGCGAGCTGGGCACCAAGGTAGGGCGTGCCGTCGTAGGTGGAGAGCAGGACGGTGATGCGTTCGCGCATCACTCCACAGGCGCGGTGGCGGGGGATGCGAGCAAGGCGGCGACGGTGCGCGCGACGCCCTCGCGCCAGGGCGGCAGGCGGACGCCGAAAACCTGGGCGAGCCGGGTGCAGTCGAGCCGGCTATCGGGCGGGCGCCGGGCAGGTGTCGGCCAGTCGGCCGTGGCGATGGGCACGATCTCGGGCATAGGAAAGCCATGTCTGGCTGCCGCCTCGAACACGGCCAGCGCCAGGCCGTGCCAGGTCGTATCTCCCGTCCCAGCCGCGTGGAACACGCCCCTATGCTCGGGCCGCCGGTCCCCCGCGAGCATCTGCTCCGCGATCGTCAGGATGGCGGCAGCGAGATCCCAGGCCGCGGTCGGGCAGCCTCGCTGGTCCGCGACGACGCGCAGCGGCGCGCCACGCCCCGCCGCCGCGAGCATGGTGCGCACGAAGTTCTTGCCGACGGGTGAATAGACCCAGCTCGTGCGCAGCACCGTCACGCGGTCCCACGCCGCCAGCGCCGCCTGCTCCCCGGCCAGCTTGGTGCGGCCATAGACGCAAGTGGGGTTCGGCGCGTCGGCTTCCGTGTAGGACGCGCCTTTCAGTCCGTCGAAGACATAGTCGGTGCTGACGTGGATGAGCGGGATGCCTTGACGGGCGCAGAGGCGGGCGAGCCGGGCCGGGCCGTCCGTGTTGGCGCGCGCCGCCGCCTCTGGCTCCTTCTCAGCCGCGTCCACGGCAGTCCAGGCGGCGGTGTTGACGACGAGGGCTGGTGCGTATGCCGCCACAGCTTCGTCCAGGCTTTCGGGGCGGTCGAAGTCGAACGCTGGGCGGCCAACCCGGGTTACGCGTGCGCCGCCGAGGTCCGCAAGCGCGGTCGCGAGCTGCCCGGCGCCGCCGGTGACGAGGATTGTGAACGGGCTGCTCACGATCCGCGCTCCGCCTCGATCAGAACAACGGCCCGCATTCCGCCCACCGCGGCAGGGCGCGGTCCTTGTCGGAGAGCACCGCTTCGTCCGGCTGCACAGGCCAAGGCAGCGCCAGGTCCGGGTCGTCCCAGCGCACGCCACGCTCGGCCGCCCGGTCATATAAATCCGTGACCTTGTAGAGCACCTCCGTGTCGGGGACGAGCGTGCAGAACCCGTGCAGGAAGCCCGGAGGCACCCAGAGCTGCGCCCAGTTCTCCGCCGAAAGCTCCGCCGCGACGTGTCGGCCGAAGGTGGGGGAACCAGTCCGCGCGTCCACCGCCACGTCCCAGATCGCACCCCTCACGCAGCGCACGAGCTTTCCTTGCACGCGCGGCGCCACCTGGCAGTGCAGCCCGCGGACAGTGCCCTGCTCACGCGACAGGCTCTGGTTGTCCTGCACGAAGGGCAGCCCGATGCCCGCCTCCTCGAAGCGCGGAACGCTGAACACTTCCGAGAAGAAGCCGCGCCCATCATCGTGGCGATCCGGCACGACAAGGATCACGTCCGGGATCGCGAGACGCTGTGCCTTCATGCCTTCGGTCTCATCCCTTGGGGCTTCATGCGTGCAGCCCGTCCGCCAGTTCCAGCAGGACCCGGCCCAGTTCCGTCTTGCTCAGTTGCTTCGCAGCCCCCCGAAGCAGATCGGCATCTATCCAGCCCATGCGATACGCGACCTCCTCGGGGCAGCCCACCAGCATTCCCTGGCGAGACTGGATCGTCTGCACGAACGTCGCCGCCTGGAGCAGGGAATCCGGCGTGCCCGCGTCCAACCAGGCGCAGCCGCGGCCGAGCCGCTCGACGTGCAGCGTGCCTTCCTCCAGATAGAGCTTGTTGAGGTCGGTGATCTCCAGCTCGCCGCGGGACGAAGGACGGATGCGCCCGGCCATCTCCCCAACACGGTTATCGTAGAAGTAGAGGCCCGTGACCGCCCAGTTGCTCGCGGACGCCGCCGGTTTCTCCACGATGTCCACGGCGCGGCCCTCGTCGCTGAAGCTGACGACGCCGTAGCGCTCCGGGTCGCGTACCTGGTAGGCGAACACGGTCGCACCCTCTGGGCGACAGGCCGCGGCGCGGAGCAGCACGCCGAGGTGATCGCCGAAGATCAGGTTGTCGCCGAGCACGAGCGCGCAGGATTGGTCCTGCAGCCACTCGCGCCCGATGAGGAACGCCTGCGCGATGCCGTCCGGCCGGGGCTGCTCGGCGTAGCTGAAGCGCACGCCGTAGCGCGCGCCGTCCCCGAGGAGACGGCGGAAGGCGGGCAGGTCCTCGGGCGTGCTGACGACCAGGATGTCGCGGATGCCGGCCAGCATCAGCACCGAGAGCGGATAATACACCATCGGCTTGTCATAGACGGGCAGGAGCTGCTTGGATGCTGCCATCGTCATGGGGTGCAGCCGGGTTCCGGAGCCGCCGGCGAGCAGGATACCCTTCATGCGCCCGCCCTCATGCAGCCGTGCCCAACCGCTCGCCTGCGTAGCGCCGGGCGCGGATGGCCTGCCACCACGGCTCGTTGTCGAGATACCACTGCACTGTGCGGCGCAGGCCCTCCTCGAAGCCGTGCGGCGCGCGCCAGCCGAGACGGGCTTCGGCACGGGACGGGTCTATCTCGTAGCGGAAATCATGGCCCGGCCGGTCGGCGACGAAGCAGATCAGGCGTTCGCGGGGGCCGAGCCGGGTCGGGCCGCAGTACGTCGAGAGCCGCGCAGATGGAACGCACCACGTCGAGGTTGCTGCGCGGCTGCCGGGCGCCGATGGCGAGTGTCTCGCCCGGCTCGGCGTGCTGTAGGGCCAGGACCAGCGCAGCCGCGTGATCGTCCACGTAGAGCCAGTCGCGCATGTTGGAGCCGTCGCCATAGACGGGCAGAGGCTTGCCTTGCAAGGCGTTCAGCGTCACGAGCGGGATCAGCTTCTCGGGGAACTGCCAGGGACCGTAGTTGTTCGTCGTGTTCGTGACGAAGGCTGGCAGCCCGTAGGTGTGATGCCAGGCGCGGACCAGGTGGTCGCTCGCCGCTTTGCTCGCCGAGTAGGGGCTGCGGGGGTCGTATGGCGTCTCCTCGATGAAGGGCGCATCGCCGGGGCCGAGAGCGCCGAACACCTCGTCCGTGCTGACATGATGGAAGCGGAACGCCGCCCGGCGCGCAGGCGGCAGGCGCTGCCAGTGCTCGCGCGCGGCTTCCAGGAGCGTGAAGGTCCCGACCACGTTGGTCTGAATGAAGGGCGAAGGACCGTCAATGGAGCGGTCCACGTGGGTCTCGGCAGCGAGGTGCATCACCCAGTCCGGGTCGCTCGCGGCGAAGGCGTCGCGGACCGCGCGCCCATCAGCCACGTCCGCCTCGACTACCCGGTGCCGGGCGTGCTCGCGCGCCGCCTCAAGTGCATCCCGGCTCGCGGCGTAGGTCATCTTGTCGAGCGTCGTGACCTCGTGCCCGGTCTGGCGCACGAGATGGCGGACCACGGCGGACCCGATGAAGCCGCAGCCGCCGGTGACAAGGATGCGCATTCCGGAAGGCTTCCCCCTACCCTATCCGGGGCCGCACCTTGGCAGTGTAGCAGCGCCGAAGCAACCCGGCTCCCCTATGCCCGCGTGGACGGAGGCTAGGGCCTCGTGGGCCGTGCAGCGGAATCATCACGCCCAGGGCGTGGGCCGCGAGGCGGCAACGCACGGAACGGGGATCTCGTGGGGGCAGGATGAGGGGGCACTCGCTCGCCCGATCATCCAGGCCGGCCTTCGCCCACACTATTCTCAGCCGAGCGGGGCAGTGATATCAGGCGGCCACCGAGCTGAACGGGAACTGTGACAGCATGGCAATTGCGCCAGATGAGCGAAGCTCACCGTCCGAGTTCTACGCTGGACAAGCCTACGTCGTGGAGCCAAGGCAAGGCTGGCTGCCTCGTCGCTTCGCCATGCGCCCGGCAGACGATAGATGGATGCTGCTCTGCGCTCTTGCCCTGTGCGCCGGCGTGCTTGGCTGGACGGCGTGGCAGAAGCTCTGGTCGTTCTGGCTGGACGAGGCAATGCTGCTCACGGCAGTCGAGCATGTCGGCACCGTCGCGGGCCTGTTCAGGCCGCTCCCGCTGTATGATCAAGGCATGCCGACCGGGTTCCTCCTGATTGCCTGGCTGATGCATAAGGCGGCGCTGCCGCTGCTCACCCAGAAGCTGCTGCCGATCCTCGCCTCCGGCGCAGTCGTGGCAGCCGTGGTCGCCGCTGCGCGGCGCAGCGGCCTCGGCGCAACGGCGACCATGGTCTCGCTCTTCACGCTGCTCGCAGCCAACAGCTATTCCTACGCGTTCGGCAACTTCAAGCATTACGCCTTCGAGATGCTGGCGATCTCGCTGGTGCTCCTCGCGGCCGTTTCGGAGCGGCGCAGCGCAGCAATCTCGATCGTTGCGGCGTCCATCATAGGCCTGCTCCTGACATTCGCGACACCGATCATCCTCGTCATGCTCGTGTTTCTCTACGGCAGGGTCAGCACGCGCCTTCTGATCACCATCATCGCGCTCCTCGCCGTAGCCTTCGGAGCGGGATACAGCCTCTATCTTGGGGCGGCGCTGCACCTCAACCTGACCAATTACGACTACATCTACGACAAAGGCTATCTGCCGCTCTCGCCAGGCGCGCTGAACACGCTGGCCCACATCGTCATGTCACACGCGCCGGCGCTTCCCTTTGCGACCTATCGCCTTCAGCGCCTGTTCACGCTGTTCGCGCTGTTCGGCGCGGCCGTCGCTCTCATCCGGCGCGAGCGCAGCGCGATGATGTTCGTCGCCGTGCTGCTCGTCCTCAGCGTGCTATCCGTCCTGCATCGCTATCCCTTCCTGGAAGGGCGATTTTCCGGCTATCTGCTGCCCTTCGTCGTTCTGTTCCTCGGTCGCGGCGTGCAAACGATCGTGACGGCGATGCGGCCGCTGCAAGGCTGCATTCCCGTGCGCGCCATCCCGGCGGCCCGCGTCGCCAAGCAGGTCGCGCTGGTGCTCCTGGTAGGGTTCGGCCTGGTCTGCTTCAGGACCAACGGCGGATGGTTCGCCACCGTCGGCCCGTTGCCCTATTCCGCCCTCGCCGCCGCGGATGCCGCCAATCCGGACGTGATAGTGCCCCTGGGCCTCGTCCAGCCGCAAGTCGATCTCGTGCGCAGCGCCCGGCCGACGCACACGCAGCGATTCCTGGAGGTGAACGCGACGTCAGCGCCACGCCCGTCCAATCAGACGATCCAGCGCCATCCGCCTGACCTGGTGGAGGAGCCTGGCGCTTGGGCCTTGGTCATTCGCGCGGAGCAGGTGCGGCTCAACTGGCTCCAGGCTACGGACCCGCTCACGATTGACGACTACTTCGGTTGGCTGCTGACGCAGGCAGGATCGCTGCACAGCGCCGCATTCATCGCGCCGACTTGCATGGTGCCGCCGGACGTGCATTTCGCGCAGTTCATGCGCCGCCTCGCGGAAACCGGGGAGATACGCGAGCTGGACAAGACAGCGTGCTACAGCACGGTCCTGTGGACGCGGAATGGATGACAGCGCGGCAACTGCTCACCGCTGCTGATCTGAAGGTTGCACTTAGGCTGAGTGAAGGATGGGGCGGAGTGCCCGTGCAGCCGTCATGCCGCGCGACGGCGGCAGGCTAGATGTTCAGTGCCTTATCGCGATCCATCGGCAGGGTGAGGCGCGCCCCGACCCGGACAATGCATCGCCAGCAGCGCTGCCGTCACGGGTTCAGCCCAGAGGGGTGAGCCGTGACCGCAGACCAGGCCATTGGTTCATCGCTTCTAAGACCGCCGCACCATGGAAGAACCAAGGAACGATAACGACCATGCTCTCGGTGACCATGGCGGTAATTTAGACATTAGAACATAATCTGCAACAATGAATATTAATTAAGCAGAAATGCAGAATTCTTTGTGCTAAAGCCTTAACGAATCTGCTCGCTTCTTACGTTGCTTTGATGCTACATCGTGACCGGAGCGGTGCCAGGTTCAGCCTGGTGAGGTGTTCGCCGGTCAGTGGGATTGCAATGCAACATTACCTACTCGATAATAGTTCAAGTGGCGCATACTCTGCCGCGGCCCTGGACACTGCCAGCGGCTTCGACGTGGACTTCACGGTCAAGGCGGGTCAGCAAGTTTCCGTAAGTGCCCAGCTCGCCGATTATTACGGCGCGTCGCCGCTGAGCGTGACCGTTTACAACCAGTCGGGAGGCATGGTTTCCACCAGCCAACCCTATGGCTTCTCGTACGGGACCGGACTCGGCACCGGAGCCGAGTTCGTCGCGGGCACGAGCGGCCTCTACACCGCGACTGTGCAGGACAGCGGCCAATACACCACTGCCCAGAACGTTGGCGTATCCGTGACGGAATTCTGGCCTCCCGGTCGTCTATCTCGACGATCTCCACCCTGAGCAGTCCGGGCCTGCGCCCGTCGCGTGGGCCGACACGACGAACCACCAGGCCGGAACGGACGACGGCCAGAGCTACACCGGCCCGGTGAACTACTTGCAGTGGCAGTATCTCTGGGCCGATCCAGACAGCGTCAACGTCTCGACCACCCTGCCCAACGTCTTCCTTCGCGGCGGCCCCGGCAACGACGCGCTCGCGGCCAACGCGGGCAGCAACGTGCTCGACGGCGGCACCGGATCCAATTTCCTCGTCGGCGCTCCGGGGAGCGATGGCGGCGCGGACACGTTCTTCGTGGACGGGCGTGGGGGTGCTGTGACCTGGAGCACGGTCACGGATTTCCATCCCGGCGACGCGGTCACGTTCTGGGGCTTCGTGCCGGGCCAGAGCACGATGACCTGGGCGGCGGACGATGGCGCTGCTGGCTACCAGGGTGCCACCATTCATGCCGCGACCGCGGGCGCCGGCACGCCAGTCAACGCCTCGCTCACGTTCGCAGGTATGTCGCTCGCGGACGCGCAATCCAAGCTCGCCATCAGCGCCGGCACCGCTGGTGGCACTCCCTATCTCTATGCCAAGTATGTTGGGTAGTGCGCCGCGGCGTTCGCACCGGAGTTCTGCAAACCTGAAGCTTGTGGCAACACTGGGCCGGAGTGCCGGTGCACAACTCTCAATCCATGGGACACGCGGCCACCGCTACCGAGTTGCGCGCGTGTCCGTCTCATAACGCTCCCTTACTCAAGTGGAAACAGATTGCAGCTAGATTAATGGCGGAACTCTAGGTAAGGAGAATATTCGGCTGCGTTGCGGCGGCTCGCAGATCAGATCGACATCGATACCCGGAAGCAGTTGACACTAGCGCGGCAAGCAAGATGTTGGGCTTTTCTCGTTTGTGTCGAGAAACTTTACACATATTTCGCATGCAAAACTGCGGAGTATTCGATTGCAACGTTGTAGCATTCACCTGATGCGCTCTCCTTTCTGAGAAACCCTGAATATTTGATCCAGCTTAGTCGATTTTGCGCGCAGTGTCAGCGCATTTTACAGATCCGGAGCGGGTACCTGATCCATCTGATCAAAATGACTGATTTACAGATGCTTTTTCATTGGCTCGAAAGTTGCTTTCGCCGAGGGGTCACACCCAAAACGGGAGAAACTGAGATGAAGATATCCACATTGTTGTTGGCCGGAACGGCCGCCGCCGCCTTGGCCTTCGCCTCCAGTGAAGCGCAGGCGGCGCCCTCGCCGCAGAACGGCGTCTGCCCGGCGATAGGCGCCATTGGCTCCGCCACGGACTGCAACGTGGAGATCTTCTACGGTGCTGGCGGTGCCAAAGATACGCTGACGAACAACATGACGCCGTACGACGGCAGCGATGATAACCTCGTCGGCATCATCAACAACTCGGGCGCGACGATCTCGACGCTCACCTTCAGCGGGTCCAGCTCCGCGGGCGGCCTGTTCGAGTTCGACGGCGACGGGCTGCAGACTTACGGCAGCGGCTTGGGCAACGATCCGACCGGCTACGGCGGCAAGACCTCGCTCGGCGAGTTCACCACGTTCACCAATTACGCCAGCGGGACCACGGGCACGGTCGTCTTCGGCGCGAGCGGGATCCCGGATGGCGGGACAGCCTATTTCTCGCTGGAGGGGCCGCCGAGCGCCTTCACGCCGGTCAATCCGGTCCCTGAGCCTGCTAGCTTGGCGCTGCTGGGCGCCGGCCTCGTCGGCCTGGGCGGCTTCCGGCAACGCCGGCGCAAGCTGGCCTAGCTTCCACGCGTGAGAAGCCATGCTGCAGCGAGCGATCGCGGCAGCATGGTTGGCCGCGCCCCCGCCGCGGTATAAGGTCGCATGCACCAACGAGCATCGCGCCAATCCTCCGCACGTCAGGCGGCAATACCGGACGAGTTGCGCGCGGCGGTTGAGCACCATCGCGCCGGGCGTCTCGACAAGGCGGAGGATCTCTATCGCCGGGCCTTGCGGCGGTATCCGGACCATCCGGACATCCTGCATCTGCTCGGTGTCCTGGCCCTCGACCACGGTAAGCCAGAACGCGCGATCCAGTTGATCGGCAAGGCGCTGCAAGCCCTCCCGAGTTTCGCCGACGCGCATTGCAATCTCGGCAACGCCCTTCGGGCGGCAGCGCGACCGGTGGAGGCGGCAGCGAGCTACAGCCGTGCCATCGCGCTGCGCCCCGACTCCGCCGCGGCGCATAGCAATCTCGGGCGCTTGCTGGGCGAGCAGGGCGATCATGCTGGCGCGCTCGAACGCTGCGACCAGGCGCTGCGGCTCGATCCGGCGCTGGCCGGGGCGCAGATCAACCGCGGCCACGCGCTGCGCGCGCTCGGCCGCATCGCCGAGGCCGAGGGCGCCTTTCGCGAGGCGCTTCTCCTCCAGCCGGGAAACGTGGACACGCTGCACGCGCTTGGCGTGGTGCTCGCCGAGAGCGACCGGCTCGAGGAGGCACGGTCCTGCCAGGACAAAGTGCTCGCGCGGCATCCGGATCACCCGCAAGCTCTGCTCGCGCTCGGCTTCCTGCTGCGCCGCGCGGGCGACCTGCCCGCCGCCGTCGCTGCCTGCCGCCGTGCCGTCCAGGTCGCGCCCGCCTTCACGGAAGGGTGGATCGGGCTCGGCAACGCGTTGCGCTCGATCGGCCGATTCGAGGAGGCCGTCGCTTCCTTCCGCCGCGCCCTTACGATCAATCCCGATGCCGCGGAGGCGCATCGCGGTCTCGCCTTGACGGGGGTCGCGGCGGCGCCCGCCGAGGCCGCCCGGCTAGCCGCGATACTGCGCGGCACAGACGCCAGGACGGCGGACCGCATCTCGGCGGGATTCGCGCTGGGCCGGGCACTGGACGACCAGGACCGCCATGACGAGGCTTTTACCTGCTACGCAGACGCCAACGCGCTCTTCCGGGAGAGCGAGGCGGAGGCAGGCCGGCGCTTCGACGCGGACTTACTCCGTCAACATATTGACCGGATTATCAGGACCTGCACGGCGGATGCCATCCGCGGGCAGCCTGATGTGGCCATGCCATCCGAGCTGCCGGTGTTCATCGTCGGCATGCCTCGCTCCGGCACCTCGCTGATCGAGCAGATCGTCGCCAGCCACTCCCAGGTCTTCGGCGCCGGCGAGCTCGCGGAGGTCGGCCGCATCGCGACCCGCCTGCGCGATGGCGCGGACGTAGAGTTCCCGCTGCGCTGCCCGGCCGAGGCGCGGCATTTGGCCGAGACCCATCTCGACCGGCTGCGGACGCTGGGCGGCGGCCGGTTGCGGGTAGTCGATAAGATGCCCGACAACATCTTCGAACTCGCGCTGATCGCCGTGCTATTTCCGGGTGCGCGCATCATTCTCTCCAAGCGTGATCCCCGCGACACCTGCCTTTCCTGCTTTTTCCAGCGATTCAGCGGCAGCTCGCAGCTTTTCTCCTACGACTTGCTGGCTTGCGGCCGGCGCTACCTCGAACAGCAACGGCTGGTGACGCATTGGCAGCAGGTGCTGCCACTGCGCATGATCGAGGTGGAGTATGAAACGCTGGTTGCGGATTTGGAGACGGAGAGCCGCCGTCTTATCGAATTCCTGGATCTCCCCTGGGAGGCCGCTTGCCTTGATTTTCATCGTACCGATCGCGCTGTTCTAACGGCCAGCAGCTGGCAGGTCCGCCAACCACTTTATACCCGCTCGGTGGGCCGCTGGCGGGTCTATCAGGCGCATCTCGGGCCGCTGCTACGGCTGCTGGACGCGCCGGAGGCGGACTGACCCGGACTACTGCCCAGAACCGCATAAGCAGGCGCGACCCCAGCGCTTCAACGCGCCGCCGCTGCCTCCGCGAGGTGGCGAGCGACGCGCTCGCGGTAGGCGCGCTGCCTGGCAGGAAGCACCGGGTCGCCCACCGACGTATTGATCCGAGCCGCGATCCAGGCTTGGACGCGGGCTATCTCGTCCACGTGCAACACTGGGTCGAGCCGATGCGTCGCGCTCGCGGCATGGCGCCGGTGCGTGTTGAGCGGCTCGGCCACGTAGGCGACGCTGCCGCCGTCCATCATCATCTCCGCGTAGAGCCGCCAGTCGCCTGCAACTCGATAGCCAGCCAGGTCCCGCCCGCAGCGGTCGAGCGCGGCGACTAGGGCATCCCGCCGGAACAGGACGGCGGAGGCGTTCAGGATCGCGTTCCGTTCGGCCATGTAGCGGCCCAGGAACTCGCGCCCTGGCAGCATGAGGTCAGCGGCGAGCGCACCCTCGCCCAGCTCGGCGTAGTAGGGCTTGTGGTCTGGCCAGAGCGGCGAGCCGTCCGCGTCCACGGCGCGGCTGTCGCAGAAGGCGAGCACGGTGCCGGGTGCGGCGCGGGAAGCGGCGATGAGGCGGGCGAGCATCTCGGGGCGGCACTCGTCGTCGGCCTCGGCGATCCACAGCCACTCGCCGCGCGCGAGCCGGGCGGCGCGCGCCCATTGCTGGAATACGGACCCCGAAGGGCGCCGGCTCTCGACCACCTGGACCTGCCGCCCGGCACGGGCCGCGACCTCGCGCGCCACGGCGGCGCTGTCGTCCGAGGAGGCGTCATCGAGCACGATCACTTCCGCGACCGGATAGGTCTGGCCCAGCACGCTGCCGAGGCGGGCGGGCATGTAGCGCGCGTAATCGCGGCTGGGAACGCAGGCGGACACGCGCACGACGCCCGGCACCGCGAGGGCGAGCAGGCTGGCCGCGTAGTCGCCGAAGTCGAAGCGGCGCCGGGCGGCGGCGGCGAGCCGCGCCCGGCCGCCCGGCGGTCCCTGCCGGGCGAGGCGGACCAGGTGCCGCGCCATCGCCGCCGTGTCCTCCATAGGGACGGCGATCCCGCCCTCCATCTCCCGCAACAGGCCCGGCGCGCCGCCCGAGCCCTCGAAGGCGACCGTCGGCACGCCCGCGGACATCGCCTCCAGCACGACCGAGGGATAAGGGTCCTCGCGTGAGGCTAAGAGATGGACATCGGCCGCGGTGAACAAATCCGCGGCGTCGGCCCGGAACGGCAGGTGGTGGAACCGGCCGCTCGCCCGCGCCCTCGCCAGCTCGTCCCCGAGCAGGGCGCGCGTGTTGGTGTCGAGGTCCCCAACCCAGAGCAGGTGCAGCCCGTGCTCATTCTCATTCCCTTGGGCCAACCCCCACGCCTTCAGCGCGAGGTCGAACCCTTTGCGCATATCGCCGAAGCCGACGGCGAGCGCGAGTTTTGCCTGCTCCGCGATGCCGAGCCGGGCGCGCAGCCCCTCGGCCTCTTCCGTGCGCCGGGCGGGGGCGTAGAGGCCCTGGGGAAGCACGGTGGCGCGGCCCGGCGGCAACGGAACGGCAGCCCCGAAGCGGTCCCGTCCTTCGGCGCTCGCGAAGACTACCCGCTCCGCGGCCTCGACGCCCAGGCGCGCACCCTCGACGAGGCCCCGCGTCCGCAGCAAGCCCGGCAGCTCGTGGGCAAGCAGCGTCGGCGCGATCCCTGCCGTGCGCAGCACGGGACAGGCGTGGGCGGCAGCAGCCGAGTTGATGATGGCGGCGCGTGTGCCACGCGCGAATGCTGCCGCTGCGTGCCGGGCGAGTGCGGCGTCGTCGCCCGCGAGCACCGTGGGCGCGACCTCTTGATACTGCTTGAGCAATCGCCCGCCGCCGAAGAGGAGGAACTGGACCGCGACGCCGTGCGCGGCGCGGAGCTGGCGCCCGAGGTGGAGCAGGAGGTGCTGGCTACCGGCCGGGAAGGCGTCGTGCCCGACGAGGAGCAGCGCGCCCTCTCGCGGTGCCGGCTGCAACCCGGCGATCGCGCGCCCGGTCGCGTTGAGGAACGCGCCGCCGAAGCGCAAATCCGGCTCCAGGTAGGCACCCTCCGCCCATTCGTTCCAGGCGTTGATGCACACGAATGGCTCGCCGTGGAACGGGTTGGCGCGGGCGTGCTCGACGAAGTGGCCGAGCCATGCCTGGTAGCGCTGAGGGGAGGCGCCGTGCAGCACCGTGCCTGCGCCCTGGCGCCGCGCGTCGTTGTCCCAGGACGGCACGCAAGTCTTGATGAGGGGATAGGACGGCGTCGGTTCGGTGCAGGCGTGGTCGGCGGCGTCGTCGTAGGCGTGGACCTTGCCCGAGAAATCGGGATCGAGCAGCTCGACCGGGATCTCGGGCAAACTCTCGCCGAGCTTGTGCGGCGGGAACTCCACGGCGCCGTCGAGGCCGTGGGCGCGGGGATCGCGGTCGCCGAAGGTCTGCGCCATGACGAGCAGCGGGTCCTCGCCGTGCCGTTCGCGGAACATCAGGCGCCAGCGCTCGAAGGTCGCGGCGGCGTCCGGGACGACGCGGGCGCGGTAGAGCATGAGCAAGGGCCGGCCCTGCACACGGATGTAGCGCGGATCCTTGAAGCAGCGTGCGAAGCTGTCCAGCAGCCCCGCCTCATCCTCGGGCCGGTAATCCTGGGCGAGGAGAACATCCTCCTCGGCACCATCCCAGCGCCGGGTCCAGTTCTCGTTGGCCCACATCAGGCAGAACGGGAAATCCACGCTCCGGTCCGCGAGCATGGCTTCCAAGGGCGCCTCCAGGAGACGTCGGCCGTTGAAGGAGTAGAAATACCAGACGAAGCCTTCGATCCCCGCGCCGCGGGCGAGCCGCACCTGTTCGCGCAGCGTCGCCGTGCCCTCCAACCGGTAGTATCCGAGGTCGCGCGGGATGCGCGGCTGGTAATGCCCGGCGAAACGCGGCAGGCCTCTCGCCACGTTGGTCCATTCCGTGAAGCCCCGGCCCCACCATTGGTCGTTCTCCGGGATCGGGTGGAACTGAGGGAGGTAGAAGGCGAGCACGCGGGCGAGCCTGGCTGCCTCGTCGGGCAGCGGCACGGCTTCCTCGAAGAAAGCGTCCCGCTCCACGTTGCGCCGAACCTCGCGCGCGACGGTTGTGCCAGCGACGGGCCGGGTCGCCGGCAGGTCGGCGTCGCCGCGGTGGCGAAGGTAATGGAGCAGCGGAATCTCGTCCGGCTGGTTGCGCAGGTAGCGCGCGCGGTAGAAGGCGCCGTCGAAGCCGGAGTGGGGCTCGCGGTCCTCCTTCCAGCCCTGGACCGTGTAGTGCTCGAATGGGTCCATGCCGGCGAGCGCCACGTCCGGATACGAGCGGAGGTAATGCGCGGCGTCGAACTCCTTGATCGGGCTGACGAGACCCGTCTTGCGCAGGCGTAGGAAGTGGCTCAGGCACAACTCGCCGGCTGGGACCGCGTGCCATCCGCGATACCAGGCCGGGTCGAACCAGGCGACCGGGCGCCGCCCCTCAGCTTCGCCCCAGCAGGCGTAATGGAACAGGGGGTCCATCCCGGCATCGCGCACGTCGTCGTAGCGCCCGAGATAGTAGGCAGTATCGAAGTAGGGGTTGGGCCAGCGGCCCTCCTTCCAACCCCAGCGGTGGAAATGCGTCAGCGCGTCCACGCGCGCCGCGCCAAGGTCGGGATGGCGATCGAGGAACCACGCCTCGTCGAACAGGCCGGACTGGCGGAGCAGCAGCAGGTCGCCAAGATCGAGCGACGCCGGTCCGATCGCAGCCTCGCGCTCGCCGAACCAGTCCATCGCTCCGGCCGAGTCCTCTGTTGCTACGCGATGAAGCTACACGGAATTTCGTCCTTGCACACGGATTTTTGTTGCTCTTTCAACGCCCGATTGCCGACGTTCGCTCGGGCAAATCCGGTTGACACGCCGGGCGTCTGGGATATACAAGTGGGATATCCAACATAGGCGCTGCCATGACGCGAACCATCCTGTTCCAGACGAATCGCTCGCAAGCGGTTCGCCTGCCGAAGGAGGTGGCCTTTCCGGACGGCGTGCGCGAGGTAGCGATCCTGCGCGACGGCGTGCGGCGGGTGATCGTGCCGGCAAACGCGGCCTGGGACGACTTCTTCGATGCGCGCGGCATCGAGCTGGGAGAGCGCGAGCAGCCTGAGGCCGAGGGGCGCGAGACGTTCTAGGTGCTGCTGCGCTACATGCTCGATACGAACCTCTGCATCCGGGTGCTGCGGGACCGGCCGCAAGGGCTGCGTGCGCGCTTCAACGCCGAGGCGGGGGCGTTGTGCATCTCGACGGTCGTGCTGGCCGAACTGCTGCATGGCGCGGGGAAGTCAGCCAAGCCGATGGAGAACCGCCGCGAGGTGGAGCGGTTCGCTGCCCGGCTGGCCGTGTTGGCGTTCGACGTGGATGCGGCGGCGCACGCGGCTGAGATCAGGACAGCGCTTCAGCGGCGCGGCCTGCCTATCGGCGCCTATGACGTGCTGATTGCCGGGCATGCGCGCAGCCGTGGCCTCGTGGTGGTGACGGGGAACCTTGGCGAGTTCGTCCGCGTGGACGGGCTGCGCTGCGAGGATTGGCTGGCCGAGGCAGGTGACGCCTGAACGGCCGCGAACAGGGCAGGCGCACGGCCCTTGGTCGCAGGGCCGCCCTCGCGGGCGCGGGCCTGCTCGCCGCGTGCTCGCCTGCCGGTCTGCTCAACGCGACCGTTCCCAAGGGCGGCCTCACCATCGAACGCGACGTCGCCTACGGCGACGGACCGCGACGGCGCATGGACATCTACCGCCCGGCGAACGCCGCCTCCGGCCTGCCGCTCCCAAGTCTGCCACTGATTGTCTTCCTCTACGGCGGGAGTTGGCGGAGCGGCAGCAAAGCCATGTATCCCTTCGTCGCCGCCCCGCTCGCACGTCTCGGCGCCGTCGTCGCCGTACCGGATTACCGGCTCTACCCGGAGGTCGTCTTTCCCGCTTTCCTGGAGCGACTGCGCCGCCGCCGTGGCTTTCGCCGCGGCGAATGCGGCGCGCTGGGGTGCCGACCCGCGGAGGCTCATCCTGCTCGGGCATTCGGCGGGCGCCTACAACGCGGCCATGCTGCTGCTCGACCCGCGCCGGCTCGCGGCCGCGGGCGCACCGCGGCCCGCTTGCGGTGCCCTGCTCGCCGGTCCCTACGACTTCCTGCCCATCACGGACCCGGACATCGTCCCCGTCTTCCCCGATCCCGGGCCGTGGACCCAGCCGATCACCTACGCGGACGGCCACAACCCGCCGCTGCTCCTGCTTGCCGGACGCGATGACCGAACCGTGAAGCCGCGCAACACGGTCGCGCTCGCCGCCCGCGTCCGGGCCGCAGGCGGGCCGGTGGAGGCGCGCATCCTGCCGGGGATCGGGCATATCGGGCTGATCCTGGCCTTCGCGCCGCTGTTCCGCGGCAAGACGCGTGTATGCAACCTCGTATGGGAGTTCGTCAGCCAGGCCGCGCCCCCTCCCCCAGCCGAACCTACCGCGCTATAGGGGCCGCTTCCCCAGCGCGGAGTCCCCTTGCCCGCTCCCACCCTCGTCACAGGTGCTACCGGCTTCGTCGGCTCGGCTGTCGCACGCATCCTCGCGGCGCGCGGGCACCAACTGCGCCTCCTCGTGCGGAAGGGCGGCGACCGGCGCAACGTCGCGGATCTCGACGCCGAGCTGGCCGAGGGCGACCTGCTCGACCCGGCAAGCCTCGCGCGTGCCGTGGCCGGGTGCCGATACGTGCTCCACGTCGCGGCCGATTACCGGCTCTGGGTGACTGACCCCGGCCCCATGATCCGCGCCAACGTGGATGGCACGCGCGCCTTGCTGCTGGCTGCGAAAGCGGCTGACGTCGAGCGGATCGTCTATTGCAGCAGCGTCGCGGCGCTCGGCCTCACCAAGGACGGCACGCCCGCCGACGAGCGGACGCCCGTGAAGCCCGAGAGCGTTGTCGGCATCTATAAACAGTCCAAGTGGGAGGCGCAGCGCGCCGTGCTGGACCTGGCGCGCGACGGCGTGCCGGTCGTCGTCGTGAACCCCTCCGCACCCGTTGGGCCGCGCGACATCAAGCCGACCCCCACAGGACGCATGGTGCTGGACGCCGCCGCGGGCCGGATGCCCGCCTACGTGGATACCGGCCTGAACGTCGTCCACGTGGACGACGTGGCCGAGGGCCACGCGCTCGCGCTGGAGCGCGGGCGCGTCGGCGAGTGCTATATCCTGGGTGGCGAGGATCTGGCGATGCCCAAGTTCCTCGCGATGGTTGACGAGGCGGCGGGACGCCAGCCGCAGCGCCGGGTGCGGCTCCCGGTGGGGGCGCTGCAACCGGTCGCACTGGGTGCGGAGGCGTTCGCGCGGGTGACGGGCCGGACTCCGATCGTCACGCGCGACATGCTGCAGATGGCGAAGAAGCTGATGTATTTCAGCTCGGCCAAGGCCCGCGCCGAGCTGGGCTACGCGCCGCGCCCGGCACGCGAGGCCGTGCGCGACGCCGTCGCTTGGTTCCGTGAGGCCGGGATGCTCAAGCGGTGATCGTCCCCGCCCTGCTCGCGTGCCTGGCCTGGGCCGTGATGATCCTTCTGTGGGGACGATACTGGCAAGCCGGGCCGAGCCTCGCGCCCGCCGTTCCGCCGCAGCCGGCGCCCGCGCTCGACGTGGTGGTGCCTGCCCGCGACGAGGCGGAAGGGATCGAGGCCGCGCTCAAATCGCTTCTCACCCAGGCCTATCCGGGGGCGCTGCGCGTCATCCTCGTGGACGATGGCAGCACCGACGGCACCGGCGCCATCGCCCGCGCGCTCGGCGACGCGCGCTTGCTCGGTACTGGACGGCCGGAGGCGGCCCGCCGGATGGAGCGGCAAGCTCTGGGCCGTGGCGCAGGGATTGCACTGCACAGAGAAGTCCGAGGCGCCGCTGGTCCTGCTCACCGACGCGGACATCGTGCACGACCCGTTGCACCTCGCGACGCTGGTGGCCAAGCTGGAGCGGGACAAGCTCGATCTCGTGTCCGAGATGGTGGAGCTGCGCTGCCAGGCGCTGGCCGAACGGTTGCTCGTGCCGGCGTTCGTGTATTTCTTCGCGATGCTCTATCCCTTCGCCTGGGTGAACGACCCGCTCCGCGCCACGGCGGCGGCGGCGGGAGGCACGGTGCTGGTGCGCAAGCGCGCACTGGAGCGGATCGGGGGGATCGCGGCGGTGCGCGGGGCGCTGATAGACGACGTGGCGCTCGCGCGCGCGGTCAAGCAGGGCGGGCGTATCTGGCTCGGGCATAGCCAGCTCGCCCGGAGCGTCCGCCCCTACCCTGACGCCGCGAGCATCTGGCGCATGGTGGCGCGCACGGCCTACGTGCAGCTCGGGCGCTCGCCCGTCATGCTTGTCCTGTGCCTCGGGGCCATGGCGCTCATCTGGCTCGTGCCGCCCGGCGCCGCGCTCTTCGCGCAGGGAGCCGCGCGGCTCCTCGGCGCGCTCGCCTGGGCGGCGATGGCGGCGAGCTACCTGCCCACGCTGCGCCGCTTCCATCTCTCGCCGCTCTGGGCGCCGCTGCTGCCGCTCGTCGCCGCGTTCTACATGGCAGCAACGCTCGGCTCGGCGCTCGACTACCATCGCGGGCGCGGCGTCGTCTGGAAGCGGCGGGCTTACGCGTGAGCGTCTCGGTCTCTGTCGAGGCGGCATCGGGCAAGGATCGGGGCGACGAGAACTTCCCGGTCGGCTCCGCGCTGATCCGCCGCTCGCTCCGCCCCCATGTCCACGCCTTCTACGCCTTCGCCCGGCAGGCGGACGACGTGGCCGACCACGAGAACCTCGCGCCCGAGGAGAAGATCATCAGGCTCGACCGCATGGAGGCCGTGCTGCTCGGCGCTCCTGGAACGGATGCCCCCAGCGCGGTACGCCTGCGCGCGAGTCTCGCCGAGACGGGTGTAACGCCGCGGCACTCGCAGGACCTTCTCGCCGCCTTCCGCCAGGACGCGACCAAGCGGCGCTACGCGACATGGGACGAACTGCTCGACTACTGCCGCCTCTCCGCCATGCCGGTGGGCCGCCACGTCCTCGACCTCCACGGCGAGGCGCCTGAGACCTACGCCCCCTCCGACCCACTCTGTGCCGCGCTACAAGTCCTGAACCACCTGCAGGACCTGGCGGGCGACCTCGACCGCCTTGACCGCTGTTACGTGCCGCTCGACCTGCTCGACGCTGTGGAGGCGTGCGTGGAGGACTCTGGCCGGACCGCGCCTGACGCCTGGGCTGCGCCGGGTGGTGGATGAGATGCTCGACCGCACGGACGCCCTGAACCAGGCGGGCGCCGGCCTGCCTGCGTCCGTGCGGGACCGCCGCTTGCGGACCGAATGCGCCATCATTGTCAACCTCGCCCGCAGCCTCGCCGCCCGGCTCCGGCGCGAGGACCCGCTCGCGGGCCGGGTCAAGCTCCGGCGCGGCGACGTGGCGGGAAGCGTGCTTCGGGCGCTCAGGTGGCTGGCGTGAGCGCGCGCAAAGCTGCCCTGGACGCCGCGCCGGCGGACATCGAGACCGTGGAGAACCTCGTCCGCGCGGCTGGCACGTCGTTCTACCGCGGGATGAAGATCCTGCCGCCCGACCGGCGCATGGCGATGTATGCGATCTACGCCTTCTGCCGCCTCGTGGACGACGTGGCGGATGAGCCTGCGCCCATAGAGGACAAGCGGGCGGGGCTGGATGCTTGGCGGGCGCGGATCACGGGCCTCTACGCCGGAACGGCAGCCGGCCCTGTCGAGCGCGTCCTGCTCCCGGCCGTGCGCCGCTTCGCGCTGCGGCGGGAGGATTTCCTCGCCGTCATCGAGGGGATGCAGATGGACGCCGAGACCGTCATCGTGGCGCCGGACCGGGCAACCCTGGACCTCTACTGCGATCGGGTCGCCTCGGCCGTGGGACGCCTCAGCGTCCGCGCCTTCGGCGACGCCTCGCCGAGCGCGGACCAGGTTGCCTGGCATCTCGGGCGCGCGCTGCAGCTTACCAATATCCTGCGCGACATCGGCGAGGACGCCGAGCGCGGGCGACTCTATCTCGCGCGCGAGTGGCTGGACGAGGCCGGCGTTCCCCCCGATGCAGAAGCGGCGCTGTCCGCACCTGGGTTGCCCCGCGCCTGCGCCCTGGCCGCCGCCGAGGCGCACGGACACTTCACGGGTGCTCACGCCGCCATGCGCCGCTGCGATCCCCGCGCCATGCGCCCGGCGCGGCTGATGGGCGCGACCTACGCCGCCATCCTGCGCCGGCTGGAGCGGCGCGGCTGGGACCGGCCCGGCGAGCGCGTGAGCCTGCCCAAGTGGGAAAAAGCCTGGATCGCGGCGCGCTACCTGCGATGACCCTCAAGCATGTCCATGTCATCGGCGCCGGGCTGGCCGGGCTTGCGGCGGCGCTCGACCTCGCCGAGGCCGGTATCGCCGTTACCGTGCACGAGGCAGGGCCGGCCGCGGGCGGACGCTGCCGCTCCTATCTCGACCGCGAGCTGGGCGTGCGTCTCGACAACGGCAACCACCTGCTGCTCAGCGGCAACAAGGCGACCTGGCGCTTCCTCGACCGCGTGGGGTCACGCGACACGATGGGCGGGCCGCGGCGGCCGCTCTTCCCGTTCGTGGACGTAGCGACCGGCGAGCGCTGGGCGGTGCGGCCCAATCCGGGGCGGCTGCCCTGGTGGGTGCTGAGCCGCGGCCGGCGCGTGCCGGGCACGCAGGCGCGGGACTATCTCGCGCTCCTGCGCCTGCGCCGGGCGGGAGCGGAGACGACGGTGGACCAGGCGCTCCCGGCCGGCACGCTGCGGACCCGGCTGCTGGACCCATTCGCCATCGCCGCCCTGAACACCCGGACCGAAGAGGGCAGCGCGCGGCTGCTCGGCGCCGTCGTCGAGGAGAGCCTGGCGCTGGGAGGAGCTGCCTGCATCCCGAGCTTCCCGCGCGAAGGACTCTCGGAATTGTTCGTCGAGCCGGCGCTCGCCCGGCTGCGTGCGCTCGGCGCCGAGGTGCGGTTCGGGTCGCGCGTGGCCCGGCTCGGGTTCGGGGATGACCGGGTGACGGCGCTCGATGATGCCGCTCTCGCCGCGGACGAGGCGGTCGTGCTCGCCACCCCGGCGCCTGCCGCCGCAGGCTTGGTGCCGGGCCTCACCGTGCCCGACCGCTTCGAGGCCATCGTGAACGTCCATTTCCGGGTCGAGGTGAGCGGCGGCGAGGCTGGGTTCGTGGGATTGGTGGGCGGTCTCGCGGAGTGGGCCTTCGCCAAGCCCGGCGTCGCGTCCGTCACCATCAGCGCCGCGAACCGGCTCGCGAACCTGTCCAATGAGGCAATCGCGCAACAGTGCTGGGGTGAAGTTGCCACAGCGTTCAGCCTGAATGAACCGCAGCCGCCTTCCCGCGTGTTACGTGAGAAGCGTGCTACCTTCGCCGCCACGCCGGATCAGGACCGGCGGCGCCCGGCGGCACGCACGACGGTGCACAACCTGGTCCTCGCAGGAGATTGGACCCGCACCGGGTTGCCCGCCACCATCGAAGGCGCCATCCGATCCGGCAATGCGGCTGCTACATTGCTCCTCACCTAAGCCCATGGGACATGATGCCGAGCGAGACTTTCCTCCGCCCTTCCGTTGATACCGAGATTGACACCCGCCTCGATGACGCTATCGCGAACGCCCAACAGGCGTTGTCGGCGCGACAGGAGCGCGACGGGCACTGGGTCTTCGAGTTGGAAGCGGACGCGACGATCCCGGCCGAGTACGTGCTCCTGGAGCACTACCTCGACCGGCGCGACCCCGAACTGGAACGGCGCATCGGCGTGCATCTGCGCGCGATCCAGGACCCGTCGGGCGGCTGGCCGCTCTTCCACGGTGGGCAACCCGACCTGTCCGCGACCGTCAAGGCCTACTACGCGCTCAAGGCCATCGGGGACGACCCGGACGCTCCGCACATGCGCCGGGCGCGGGAGCAGGTGCTCGCGATGGGCGGGGCCGAGCGAACCAACGTGTTCACCCGCATCCAGCTCGCGCTCTTCGGCCAGGTGCCGTGGCGTGCCGTGCCGGTCATGCCGGTCGAGATCATGTTCCTGCCGCGGTGGTTCTTCTTTCATCTCAGCAAGGTCAGCTACTGGTCGCGCACGGTGATCGTGCCGCTGCTCGTGCTGATGGCGCTGCGTCCGCGCGCGCGCAACCCGCGGGGCGTCGGCGTTCCGGAGCTGTTCCGCACGCCGCCCGAGCAAGTGCGCGACTGGATACGCGGCCCTTACCGCTCCGCCTGGGGGCATGTGTTCAAGGCGACCGACGTGCTCGTGCGCCCGCTGGAGCCGCTGCTCTCGCGCGGGGGGCGCGCACGCGCGATCGAGCAGGCTGTGCGCTGGACCACGCTGCGCCTCAACGGCGAGGACGGGGTCGGCGGCATCTACCCGGCGATGGCGAACACCGTGATGATGTTCGACGCGCTCGGCTACCCGGCCGATCACCCGGACGCCGTCACCGCCTGGTCCTCGGTTCGCAAGCTGCTGGTGGTGGAGGAGGAGCGCGCCTACTGCCAGCCCTGTCTCTCGCCGGTATGGGACACGAGCCTTGCCGGGCACGCGATGGCCGAGGCCGAGGGCGCGGAGGCACCGGCCATCGAGGCCGCCTGCGCCTGGCTTGCCGAGCGCCAGGTGACGGAGCTTCGCGGCGACTGGGCGGATTCGCGGCCCGACGCGCCGCCGGGCGGCTGGGCGTTCCAATACGAGAACGCCTACTATCCGGACGTGGACGACACGGCCGTCGTCGGCATGTTGCTGCACCGCCACGGCGGCGCGGCCTACGCCACTGCGGTCGCGCGCGCCCAGGACTGGGTGCTTGGGATGCAGAGCAAGAACGGCGGCTGGGGCGCCTTCGACGCCGACAACACGCATTATTTCCTCAATCATATTCCCTTCGCCGACCACGGCGCCCTGCTCGACCCGCCGACCGCGGACGTGACGGCGCGCTGCGTCTCGTTCCTCGCCCAGATCGGGCATGCCGCCGACGAACCGGCGATGGTCCGAGCACTCGCCTATCTCCGTGCTGAGCAGGAAGCGGACGGAAGCTGGTTCGGCCGCTGGGGCACGAACTACGTCTATGGCACGTGGTCCGTGCTGTGCGCCCTCAATGCCGCGGGGCTGTCCCACGACGACCCGATGATCCGACGCGCCGCCGCCTGGCTCGTCAGTAGGCAACGCGAGGACGGCGGCTGGGGCGAGGACGAGGACAGCTACGCCGGCGCCCAGCCCGGCTCGTATCACGAGAGCACGCCGAGCCAGACGAGCTGGGCGCTGCTCGGCCTCATGGCGGCCGGCCTCGTCGGGCACCCGGCGGTCGCCCGGGGCATCGCCTGGCTACAGGAGCACCAGCGCGCGGACGGCGAGTGGACCGAGCTGCCCTACACGGCGGTCGGATTCCCGCGCGTGTTCTACCTGCGCTACCACGGCTATCGCTTGTTCTTTCCCCTGCTCGCGCTCGCGCGCTACCGGGTGCTGATGCGCGGCAACTCGCGCCGGGTCGTGTTCGGGTTCTGATCGGCGTTCTCACGGGCCTGGTCGCGGAGGCGCGGCTCGCGCGGGGGCTTGGCTGCGTTGTCGAGGCGGGAGGCGGCACGGAGGCTGGTGCGCGCCAGGCTGTGGAGCGGCTGCGCGCGCACGGCGTCTCTGGCCTTATCTCGTTCGGTCTTGCCGGCGGACTCGATCCCGCGCTCGCACCTGGCGCCCTGATCGTCCCGCGGGCTGTCGTCCTGGGCGGCGAGCGCTGGGACGCGGACCCGGCGCTCGTCGCCCAGCTCGGCGGCAGCACGGGGCATGTCCTCGTCGGCGGGGGCGGCGTGCTGGCGACGGCGGCGGAGAAGGCGGCATTGCGCCGGGCGACGGGTGCGGATGCGGTTGATTTGGAGAGCGCCGCCGCCGCCCGCGCGGGCCTCCCATTCGCGGCGTTGCGCGCGATCTGCGACCCGGCGGAGCGCGACTTGCCGCACGCGGCCTTGGTCGCGCTCGACACTCGGGGAAGGATCGGGGCGCTGCACGTGCTCGCGGCCGTGCTGGCGCGACCCGCGGAGCTGCCCGCGCTCCTGCGCCTGGCGGGCGACGCTGCGCGGGCGCGCCGGGCGTTGCTGGCGAGGGTTCGCGTGATCAGGATGTAGGGCTGACGAGCCTTCAAGATGCCTTGCAGGATCAGCCTCAGAGATAGCGTGTTGCAAAGATCGACTTTGCACGCGAAACTGAACCCTGGTCCGCGATGGCCCGCTTTCGCCTAACCAGTGGAAGTGCAGGACCGGGGTGGTTCTCCGGCGAACCTGGAGGTGAAACAGCTAGGCAGACAATCAGGCACCCGCACGAGGGCACAGCGCCGCAACCTGCAGCCAGGGCCGGAACCAGTGCATTCGCGGCCGACCTGTATCGGTGGCAGCTGAAACGCGGTCGTGGCCGCGTCGGGACAATGGTCCCCTTAGGACGCTCCACCAGCAGTGGCACCGACGCTGGGCTTCCCGAATGGCTGCGAGGACGTGGGTTGTGGTCACGAGGGGATGAAGATCAGTCAGGCCGGCGTGGGATCCTTTGACCGTCGCGGACCGCATGGCACCAATAAGCAATTCACATGAGCGAGTGAGCCGAATTGGTATTCTGGACCGAAGGTAGTATCCGCGCAGTGATATCCAGCGAACTCTCTGGCAAGCAAGGCAAAGAGATCACATGCGAGCACGTCAAGGCGCTCCTACGGGAACAGGTCTCATCTCAACTTGGCGATGAACTACGTTCTGTGTTGGAAAGTCTCGCCGAGGGTACGAAGGCCGCCCTGCAGCGCAAGCTAAATACCATCTACACGACCCATATTGACCGCTTGAGGCAGCGTTTAGATGACTTCGAGCGTGAATTGGAGAGAGCATCGCCGAAATATCTGCGGCAGCTAGAGGAGCTTAAGAAAGACATAAATAAGCTTGCATTATCTAATCGAAAACTGCTGGACGAGCCTCGGCGTGAACTAGAAACTGTGACTTTGAATTTCAAGAACGATCTTTGTTCTGAAACTCAGAAAATCCATGATAATTTTCACAAGCAGGCGAGAGTAACTGTGCGGCAGCTTGAAAAGAAAATCGAAGACGTTTATCGGACAAAACTTCACGATATGATTCTTGAAACGATACGCGAGTACGTCAGGTCCGCCCCGTTCGAGCAGGATCATCTCTCGAATAAGCAGCTTACCGCAACGAAGGGTATCTCTCTTCGTGCGGCAAAACGCCTGCGCCGAGCTTCATAGAAGTCAATAAGATAAGCATAGCGGCTGCGCACAATCGCACAACCAAGGCCGGTCAACTGCGCACCGCTGACTGGCTCCACGCAGGAGGAAACGCAATGGACATCGGCTTCATCGGCCTCGGCACCATGGGTCTTCCCATGGCGCTCAACCTGCACAAGGCCGGGCACAAGCTCGTCGTCCCCGAGCGCAAGAGCCTCACGGGCGAGGTGCGCGGCATCGCGCAGGTCGTGAACGGGCCGGCCGCCGTCGCGCGGGCGGCGGAGGTGGTGATCCTCATGCTGCCGGACACGCCGGACGTGGAGGCGACGCTTTTCGGGCCGGGCGGCGTGGGCGAGGGGCTGCGGCGGGGTGCGCTCGTCGTGGACATGAGCTCCATCAGCCCGACCGCGACCAAGGGGTTCGCCCGGCGCATTGAGGCCGCCGGCGCGCAGTGGCTCGACGCGCCCGTCAGCGGCGGCGAGGTCGGCGCCAAGGCGGCGTCGCTCACGATCATGGTCGGCGGCAGCCAGGCCGCCTTCGAGCGGGCACGGCCCTTGTTCGAGGCGATGGGCAAGAACATCACCCTCGTCGGCGAGGAGCCCGGCGCGGGCCAGACCTGCAAGGTCGCGAACCAGATCGTCGTGGCGCTCACCATCGAGGCCGTCGCCGAGGCGCTCACCTTCGCCAAGCACGCGGGCGCCGACCCGGCGCGAGTGCGCCAGGCGCTCATGGGCGGGTTCGCGTCGTCGCGCATCCTGGAGGTCCACGGCGAGCGCATGATCAAGCGCAATTTCGACCCCGGGTTTCCGGATCGCGCTGCATCAGAAGGACCTCAACCTCGCGCTCGATAGCGGGCGCGAGCTGGGGGTGCCGTTGCCGGCGACCGCGCTCGCGCAGCAGCTCTTCACGGCGTGCAAGGCGGTGGGTGGGGAGGCGTGGGACCACTCGGCGATGGTGCGGGCGCTGGAGCGATTGGCGGGGGAGAATGGGGGCGGAGACAGGTCGTAGCCGATGCCCGGCGTCTTTCGCCGGGACGGCTTTCGGTTCCTGTTCTACGCCAATGAGGGCAGCCCTCGCGAGCCGATGCACGTTCACGTGCTGGGCGACGGGATGGCGCGAGGTTTTGGCTCGGCCGCAGGTCATACCAGCGGCCCTGGGTGTTGATCGCCGCGCGGAGTCTCGCGTCGCGGCTGGGAACCCGAATCAGGGTGGCGGCGGGCCGGTGCTGGTCGGGGCGCGCGGGGGCGGTGGTTGGAGGATGCGCGGGGGCGCGGTTCCAGGCTGAGCCATTCGGGGCTGAGCGGGCCTGGGCTGTGCAGTCCTGGTGGGCCCTGCTGCGCGGGCGCGGAGGTCCCTCACGTCCTGGGGCGTGCGGCGCTTCCAGGGATGGGTGCCGGGCAGGTGAGCGAGGCCGAGGTCGCGGCGGATCAGGGCGATGAGCTCGGCAATCGGCAGGCTGTCGAGTCGTCGTCGAGGTCGGGGTCGTCCAGGCGCTCGCGGAGCTCGGCGTGGAGGGCGTCGGCCTCAGCACCGTCGGTCTCGCGCTGGATGCTGTCCTCGACCGCGCGGATGATCTGCTTGCGGGCTGCGAGGCGGCGCTGCCCGGACTGCTCGGCGGCCTGCGCGGCTGGGCGTTGCGGGGCGGGGTCGGAGAGCTTGCGGGCCAGCGCGATGGTGCGGCGCAGGGTGCGGGCGATGCGGTCGAAGGCGATGGTGGGGTCGGGCGCGGGTGCCGCGGCGGGGGTGGCGCTGGGCTGGCTGTTGGTCTCTGGGGCGGCCTGGCGGTGGAGGGCGCGGGCGAGGTCGGTGCCGATCTCGATCAGCTCGTGGAGGACCTGGCGGTAGTACTGGGCGTCCTCGTCACGCTGGCTCGCCTGGGCGGGGCTGGCGTCGTTGGTTGGTTCGGGACGGGAGGGCGTGGGGGACATCGGGGAGGATAGGCGGGTTTCTCGTCGGCGGCGTCAAGCGCTGTGTGAGTCGCAGGGCGGGAAATGCGCAGGTCGTGGGCCGGGGGCGCTGGTGTCATACCGGCCTATAATGACGGCTTCTGCGAAGGTCCTTTGGGAGCTGACCGAGATGATCGAGCAGCACCGGGACGAGATCGCGAGCGCATGGGATGAGTTCTTTGGTGAGGGCTAACAGCGTCTGCTTCGACCAGGACAGCTTCCGGGTCGAACTCTCGGACGGCCGTACCTCTGGGCGTGAAGCTGGCGTGGTTCCCGCGCCTGCTGCACGGCACGCCGGAGCAGCGCGAGCAGGTCCGATCAGCAGCCGCGACGTGCACTGGGAGGCGTTGGATGAGGACATATCGGTTGCCGGTCTGCTGGAAGATCGGGGCGACAAGACTCGCTCTCGTAGGACAGAAGGCCGCTTAGCTTTTCCTAGTAGCTTCCTCCTTGAACATAACTCCGCCTATTCGCCATACACGGATTACGTCCTGCCATGATGGCAGAACAACGTTGGTTTCGAAGGAGGACACGACCGACGCCAGTGCTGAGTTGATTGCTTGCCCTCAAGATGCTCCTGTTCCAGGGTACATCGCAGAGGTCCTCAATGTATCGCCGAGCGCTATTAGCCATCGCAGTCGTTACGGTTGCGTCAGCAAGCAACTTGAAAGCCGCATCTATCAAGGTGGATGAACTGCACGGCAGCGTAAATGATCAAACTTACAAATAGTTTGAGCGGTTCGTGGGTGATCACCTCGACAAGGTGATTGGCCTGAAGATCGGCGTAGAAGGCCTGGGCGAGAAAACAATCTCGGTCACCGCTTACAGTGGTCAATTCGTCGTTTACAGACTGGCGAACACGCAAAGCGAGATCGTGGCCACCGCGGGATTCAGTTGGCAACACGGCTCCTATATCTTCGATGGATTTTTCATCGTTAAGTCTGGCGGCATACACCAAGGCGTGGTGTCTTACGGCTTGGAACCGGTCAACGAAGCGATCGTTCGTCTCAACCCCAACGTGCGGATTAGACCGGTATTCCTCCGCGAATAATGCGGCTTCGGGACCTACCTACATCACCATCCTCCCCGCACATCCTCATCGAGCGCATCCGCCCGCCCTGCGAGCACGACGCTCCCCCGGTCGATGACCGGTATTCCCTGCGCCAACCCCCTCGCGAACGCGTCGTACTTCTCCACGAACAGGATTGCCATGCTCCCCAACCTCCCGCAGCCGCGCGATGACGCGGCCGATGTCCTGGATGCTGTTGGACTGCGTGTCCCCGTCGGCTCGTCGAGGCCGCAACTCCAGAGCTGCCTGCTCTTCCGCTCCGAGACGACTTGAAGCTGCCCGGTTCCGGATTATCATCAGTCCTCGTGAACACCATCGAGCCGCTTGATGCCGATATCTTGGAGGGAATGCTGCGCGACTACGCGGCCGGACTCCTCTCCTGGACGGCGCTGCGCGAGCGGGGATTCGAGGACTACATCCAAGTTCTGAGCGGTCTCGGAGAGTTGGGGTTGCGGCCTCCCGTCGCTCCGATGGAAGGTCCGAACGTCGCCGCCCGCCAACGTGGGCGCGCTATTCTTCGGCAACGGTTCCAAGAACAGCGGCAGCGGTGAGCGGGACCGCTTTCACCCTCATCGTCACTGACACGTCGCCGCTTATCACGCTGGCGCTCGCCAATTCGCTCGACGCGCTGCTGCGCCCCGGCCTGCCGGTCAGCATTCCGGACGCCGTCTATATCGAGGCCACGCGGATACGCGCCGCACCGGGAGCTGAACGCCTCGTCGATTGGATCAACGCGCATCTTGATCAGGTGCGCATCGTGCCGACCGAGATCGGCATCGACCAGCAGCGCAGATTGGAGGAGGGCCGTTCCATCCGCGCGATGGGCGAGCTCGCAGCGCTGGAAGTCCTCGATCGTACCCTGCGCAACGATGCCACGGCCGAAGCTCTGCTGCTGTTCGAGGACAGCGACATCTCCAAGCGCCGCGCGGTGCTCGACGAGCGTGCGAGCCTCATCAGCACGGGAGACTTCCTGCGCGAACTCGAAGAAGCGGGAATGATCCAGTCCACCGAGCGCGTCCTGGATGAAGCGGCCACGCAGGGCCGCAACATCGAGAGGCAGAGACGGGCTGGTGGTGGCGACGAAATGCTGATGCGCCTGCGCCGCCAACTTCGTGACCGCCGCGACGCCCCGCCGCATGAAGGGTGAACGTCGCAGGCCACCGACCTACACCATCATTCTTCCCCGCACGTCCTCCTCATCGAGCGCGTCCGCCCGTCCCGCTAACACAACGCTGCCCCGGTCCATGACCAGGATCCCCTGCGCCAGCTCGCGCGCGAAGGCGTAGTATTGCTCCACAAGCAGGATCGCCATGCCGCCCGCCTCGCGCAGCCGCGCGATGACGCGGCCGATGTCCTGGATGATGCTGGGCTGGATGCCTTCCGTCGGCTCGTCGAGGATCAGCAGCCGCGGCCGCAGCACGAGGGCGCGGGCGATGGCGAGTTGCTGCTGCTGCCCGCCCGAGAGGTCGCCGCCCCGGCGCCCCAGCATCGTGCCGAGCACGGGGAACATCGCCATCACCTCCTCCGGCACCCGTCGCAGCCGGCGCGGCAGCGCCCCGAACCCGGTCTCCAGGTTCTCGCGAACCGTGAGCAGCGGGAAGATGTCGCGCCCCTGCGGCACCCAGGCGACGCCGCGCCGGGCGCGTTCGTAAGGGGCCATGCGCGTGATGTCGGTCCCGTCCCAGACGATCCGCCCGGCGCTCACCGGATATGCCCCCGCGACCGCGCGTAGCAGGCTCGTCTTGCCTACGCCGTTGCGCCCGAGCAAGCACGTCACCTCGCCCGGCGGTGCCGTCAGCGATACGTCGCGCAGCGCGAGGGCCGCGCCGTAGCGCAGCGACACGTCCTCGACCCGGAGCGTGCCGTCACCTACCAAGGTACACCTCGATCACGCGCGGGTCGCGGCTCACGTGGTCGATGCTGCCCTCGCTGAGCACGCTGCCCTCGTGCAGCACGGTGACGCGAACGCCCAGCGCGCGGACGAACTCCATGTCGTGCTCGACGACGACGACCGAGTGCGTCTGGTTGATCTCGCGCAACAGCTCCGCGGTCTGGGCCGTCTCCATGTCGGTCATGCCGGCGACCGGCTCGTCCACCAGCAGGAGTTGCGGGTCCTGGGCGAGCAGCATGGCGATCTCCAGCCACTGCTTCTGGCCGTGGCTGAGGCTGCCCGCGAGGCGGTCGCGATGCCGGGCGAGGCCGACGAGGGTCAGGATCTCCTCGGCGCGGCGGCGCTCGTCGCGGGTCTCGCGAGCGAACAGTCCGCGCCCTGGGTCGCGGGGGCCGGCGAGCGAGAGGAGCATGTTGTCCCAGACCTGCAAGTGCTCGAACACGGTCGGCTTCTGGAACTTGCGTCCGATGCCGAGCCGGGCGATGGCTGGCTCGTCGAGGCGGGTGAGGTCGTGGCTGTCGCCGAACACGGCGCGGCCCGTGTCGGGGCGGGTCTTGCCCGTGATCACGTCCATCATCGTGGTCTTGCCCGCGCCGTTGGGGCCGATCACGGCGCGCATCTCGCCGGGCGCCAGCGCTAGGGACAGATCGTTCAGGGCGCGGAAGCCATCGAAGGAGACGCTGACGCCGTCGAGGTAGAGGATCGTCGCACCATCCGTCATGATCGCGCCTCACGCGCCGCGGCCTCGACCGGCGTGGGACCCGGTTCCGGCTCGCTCCGCTGCTGACGCGCGAACAAACCGATCACCCCGCGGGGCATCGCGAGCGTGACCACGACGAAGAGGCCGCCAAGGGCGAACAGCCATGCCTCGGGGAACTGCCCGGTGAGCCACGTCTTGGCGAGGTTGACCAGGACGGCGCCGAGGATGGCGCCCGAGAGCGTGCCCCGGCCGCCGACGGCGACCCAGATCACGGCCTCGATGGAGTTGCCGGGCGCGAACTCGCCGGGGTTGATGATGCCCACCTGCGGCACGTAGAGCGCGCCGCCGAGGCCCGCGATGGCGGCCGACACCGTCCAGGCCAGCAGCTTGTAGTGCTCGGGACGGTAGCCGAGGAAGCGCGTGCGGCTCTCGGCGTCGCGCACCGCGATCAGCACCTTGCCGTAGCGCGACCGCACCATCCAGCGCGTGAGCAGGAAGCAGCCCGAAAGCGCCACGGCCGAGGCGAGCAGCAGGGCGCAGCGCATCCCCGGTGTCGCGAGCGGGATGCCGAGCAGGGTCTTGAAGTCGGTCAGCCCGTTGTTGCCGCCGAAGCCCATGTCGTTGCGGAAGAAAGCGAGCAGGAGCGCGTAGGTGAGGGCCTGCGTGATGATCGAGAGATAGACGCCCGTGACGCGGCTGCGGAAGGCGAGCCAGCCGAACAGCCCGGCGAGCACGGCCGGCACGAGCAGCGCCATGGCGAGCGCGAAGGCGAAATGGTCGAAGCCGTGCCAATACCAGGGCAGCGTCGTCCAGTTCAGGAACACCATGAAGTCGGGGAGCACCGCGTTGCCGTAGGTGCCGCGCGCGCCGATCGCGCGCATGAGATACATGCCCATGGCGTAGCCGCCGAGCGCGAAGAAGGCGGCGTGGCCGAGGCTGAGGATGCCCGCGAAGCCCCAGACCAGGTCCACCGCGAGCGCCAGCATGGCGAAGCAGAGATACTTGCCCGCGAGCGGCACCGCGAAGTCCGGCACGTGCAGCGCGCCGCCGAGCGGCACGAGCAGGTTGCCCGCCGCCACCAGCAGCGCGCCGCCGAGCACGAGGAGGAGCGTGAGCGCGGCGGCCTGCCGGCTCATCCCGAGCCTCACGCCTCGGCCGCCCGGCCGCGCTGCGGGAACAGCCCGCGCGGGCGGCGCTGGATGAAGAGCACGAGTGCGACCAGGACCACGATCTTGCCCAGCACCGCGCCCGCGAACGGCTCCAGGAACTTGTTGGCGATGCCGAGCAGGAGTGCCGCGACCGCCGTGCCCCAGAGATTGCCGACGCCGCCGAACACCACGACCATGAAGCTGTCTATGATGTAGCCCTGGCCCAGGTTGGGGCTGACGTTGTCGATCTGGCTGAGTGCTACGCCTGCCGCGCCCGCGATCCCGGAGCCGAGCGCGAAGGTCATCGCGTCCACCCAGGGCGTGCGGATGCCCATGCTCGACGCCATGCGCCGGTTCTGCGTCACCGCGCGCATCTGCAAGCCGAGCGGCGTCGCGCGCAGGACGAGCAGGAGGGCGGCGAAGACGAGAGCGGCGAACACGATGATGGCGAACCGGTTCAGCGTGACTTGGACGCCGCCGACCTGGACCGCCCCGCTCATCCAGTCGGGCGTCGAGACCGAGCGGTTGGTCGGGCCGAAGATCGTGCGCACCGCCTGCTGCAGGATGAGCGACAGCCCGAACGTGGCGAGCAAGGTTTCCAGAGGCCGGCCGTAGAGGAAGCGGATCAGGCATCGCTCGATCAGCGCGCCGAGGGCCGCCGTCACCAGGAAGGCGATCGGCACGGCGAGCAGCAGGCTCGCGCCGCCCAGCGCGGGCAGGTAGCCCTGAACGGCGCCCTGGACGACGAAGGCGGTGTAGGCGCCGAGCATCACCATCTCGCCGTGGGCCATGTTGATGACGCCCATGACGCCGAACGTGATCGCCAGCCCGGCCGCGGCGAGCAGGAGCACGCTGCCCAGGCTGATCCCGTAGAGCACATCCTGCAGGACGCCCCAGAGCCGGAGCGAGCGGTCAATCGCAGCGACGGCGCTCGAAGCGGCCGCGGCGACGGCGGGCGGCTGGTCGCCGAGCGAGGCCAGCAGCGACCGCGCCTCCTCCGTCCCCCGCGCGCGCAGAACGGCCACCGCGGCGATCCGGTCCGCCTCGGAGGTGTTGGGGGAGGCGAGCAGCGCGGAGGCGCGGGCCGCTTCCATGGTCCGGCGCACCGCCGGGTCGTGCTCGCGGGCGAGCGCGGCATTGAGCGCAGGCAGCGCCTGCACGTCGCGGGCGCGATAGACAGCGTCCGCCGCGGCGAGGCGAGTGGCCGCATCCGGCGCTTGCAGGCGCAGGCCGCCTAGCGCCGCGTCGAGCGCGCGGCGAACGGCGTTGTTGACGTGCACCGGCCGCAAGTGCCCTGGGCTCGGCACCGACGCCCCTGTCTCCGCGTCCTGCACACCGTTCGCACCGCGGATGACGAGTTGCCCCCCGTCAGCGACGGCGAGATGGCCCTGCTGCAAGGCGCCGAGCACGGGCGACGCCCGCGGGGAGCCGGAGGCAGCGAGCGCCTCGACCCCCTGACGTACTTGGTCGAAGCTGCCGGCGAGACCCGCGCCGCCGGGCAGCTCCGCCCGCGCTGGAAGCGCGAGCAGGAGCATCACAGCGATCAGCCGCAGCACGACTGAGGTGCGGGACACGCTAGGTCTTGCCGCCCGTCCCGCCACCGCACTTGCCCGTCCTGACGTTGAACGCCCCGCAGGAGAGCGGCGCCCGCCAGTCGCCGATCAGGTCCTTCGTGTCGGCGAGGTAGGGCGACCACTCCTGGGCGACGAGGAGGCCCGGCGTCTGCGACACGATGTTGAACTGCCCGTCGTCCTGGATCTCGCCGATGAGGACAGGCTTGGTGATGTGGTGGTTCGGCATCAGCGTGCTGTAGCCGCCCGAGAGGTTGGGCACCGAGACGCCGATCATCGCGTCTATGACCTTGTCGTGGTCCGTGGTGCCCGCCTTCTCGACGCCCTTCACCCACATGTTGAACCCGATGTAGTGCGCCTCCATCGGGTCGTTGGTCGTGCGCTTCGGGTTCTTGATGAAATTGTGCCAGGTCTCGATGAACGTCTTGTTCTCCGGCGTGTCCACGCTCTCGAAGTAGTTCCAGGCCGCGAGGTGGCCGACGAGGGGCTTCGTGTCCATCCCCGCCAGCTCCTCCTCGCCGACGCTGAAGGCGACCACGGGGATGTCCGTCGCCTTCACGCCCTGGTTGCCCAGCTCCTTGTAGAAGGGAACGTTGGCGTCGCCGTTGATGGTGCTGACCACGGCGGTCTTCTTGCCCGAGGAGCCGAACTGCTTGATCTGCTGGACGATGTTCTGCCAGTCAGAATGGCCGAACGGCGTGTAGTTGATCATGATGTCGGCGGGCTGCACGCCCTTGAGCTTGAGGTAGGCCTCCAGGATCTGGTTCGTCGTGCGCGGATACACGTAATCCGTGCCCGCCAGCACCCAGCGCTGCACGCTGTCCTCGCCCATCAGGTAGTCCACGGCCGGGATCGCCTGCTGGTTCGGCGCCGCTCCCGTGTAGAACACGTTGCGCGAGCACTCCTGCCCTTCATACTGGACGGGATAGAACAGGATGCCGTTCAGCTCCTCGAACACGGGGAGCACGCTCTTGCGCGACACGCTCGTCCAGCAGCCGAACACGGCGGCGCACTTGTCCTGGCTGATGAGCTGGCGCGCCTTCTCGGCGAAGAGCGGCCAGTTGCTCGCCGGGTCAACGACGACCGGCTCCAGCTTGCGGCCCAGCAGCCCGCCTTTCTTGTTCTGCTCCGCGATCAGCATGAGCATCACGTCCTTCAGCGTGGTCTCGCTGATGGCCATGGTGCCGGAGAGGCTGTGCAGGATGCCGACCTTGATCGCCCCGGTCTCGGACGGGGTCGGGATCGTGCCCGGCGCCGCGCCGCTCGCCGTCCCTTGCGCCTTCGCGGCACCCGGCAACGCCTGCGCGCCTGCCGCCGCTGCGGCGAGAGCAAGGCCAAGGCGGCCCATGCTTCTCCGGCTGATCCCACTGCTGTGCATCTGCGACTTCCCCCCGAGTGCTTTACCCTCGGAGACGTGAGCAAGACGTATGCCAGCGGTCATTCACGATTGAGACGCCATAAATCGCCGGAAATTGCCCAGGAAATAGGCAGCCGCCTCTACCGTGCGCGCTTGTCCACCACGCGCCGGGCCTTGCCCACGCTGCGCTCTATGGCCCCCGGCGGCTCCACGGCGACCTCGGCGGAGACGCCGACGCGCTCCTTGATCGCTTGCGCGAGCTGCTCGCCGACGCCCGGCACCCCGTAAGACTCCGCCCGCGCCTCCACGCGCACCAGCATCCTGTCGAGCCGCCCCTCGCGCGTCAGCACCACCTGATAATGGCCGGCGAGTTCCGGGATCGCCAGCACAAGCTCCTCGACCTGCGTCGGGAACACGTTGACGCCGCGCACGATCATCATGTCGTCCGACCGGCCCGTGACCTTCTCGATGCGGCGCATGGAGCGCGCCGTGCCGGGCAGGAGGCGCGTGAGGTCGCGCGTGCGGTAGCGCACGACGGGCATCGCTTCCTTGGTCAGCGTGGTCAGCACCAGCTCGCCCACCTCGCCGTCGGGCAGCGCCTCGCCCGTCTCGGGGTTGATGACCTCCGGGTAGAAATGGTCCTCCCAGAGGTGCAGGCCGTCCTTGGTCTCGACGCATTCCTGGGCGACGCCCGGCCCCATCACCTCGGAGAGGCCGTAGATGTCCACGGCGTCGAGGCCGAAGATGCCCTCGATCTCGGCGCGCATCGCGGGCGTCCAAGGCTCGGCGCCGAAGATGCCGACGCGCAGCGCCGTCGCCCGCGGGTCGGCGCCCTGCCCCCGGAAGCAATCGGCGATGGCGAGCATGTAGCTCGGCGTCACCATGATGACCTCCGGCGCGAAGTCCTGGATGAGCTGGACCTGCCGCTCCGTCTGCCCGCCCGAGACCGGGATCACGGCGCAGCCCAGGCGCTCGGCGCCGTAATGCGCGCCGAGTCCCCCCGTGAACAGCCCGTAGCCGTAGGCGACGTGGACGCGCATCCCAGGCCGGCCGCCGGCGGCATAGATGCTGCGCGCCATGAGGTGCGCCCAGGTCTCGATGTCGCCCGGCGTGTAGCCGACCACGGTGGGCCGCCCCGTCGTGCCGCTGCTCGCGTGGATGCGCGCGATCCGCTCGCGCGGGACGGCGAACATCCCGAACGGGTAGTTGTCGCGGAGATCCGCCTTCGTCGTGAACGGGAAGCGGCGCAGATCGTCGAGGCGGCGCAGATCGTCGGGATGCACGCCGGCCGCGTCGAACCGGGCGCGGTAGTGGGGCACGTTCGCGTAGGCGTGGCGCAGCGACCAGCGCAGGCGTTCGAGCTGGAGTGCGGCGATCTCGTCGCGGCTCGCAGTCTCGATCGGCTCGGGGAAGGTCACGCGGGAAGGCCCTCGAACCGCGCGCCCGTCGTGCGGCAGTCGCCGCGGAAGAGCGCGACCAGCTCGCCGTCCGCGGTCTCGACGCGCACGTCGTAGGTGCCGCTGCGCCGGGCGCGGTGCTGCTCGCGGGCGTCCGCGACCAGCCGCTCGCCGAGGCGCACCGGGCGGACGAAGGTCACGGCGCAGTGCTGGGCGACCGCGACCTCGCCCGTGGTGTTGCAAGCGAAGGCGAAGGCGCTGTCGGCAAGGGCGAAGATGTAGCCGCCGTGGCAGATGCCGTGGCCGTTGACCATGTGCCCGGCGACCTCCATGGAGAGCCGCGCCTCGCCGGGCGCCACGCGCTCCAGCGCCATGCCCATGCCCCGGCTCGCAGCGTCGCCTTCCCACATCGCTCGGCACAGGCTCGCGCACGCTCCTTCGGCGTCACGCGCGACGCCCGGTGAAGCGCGCCGGGCGCTTCTCGCGGAAGGCGGCAACGCCCTCGTGGAAATCCGGCGTCCTTCCGGCCTCACGCTGCACGTCGCGCTCCAGGTCGAGCTGCGCGTCCAGCGTGGCCGCGGGTGCTGCGAGGAAGGCGCGCTTCATCAGCGCGATCGCTTGCGTGGGCAGCTCGGCGAGTTGGCGTGCCAGCCGCTCGCCTTCCTCGGCCTCCTGCCCGTCCTCGACCGCCGCCCAGATCAGGCCCCACTCGGCCGCCTGCTCGCCCGTGATCGGCTCGCCAAGCATCCCAAGCCCGCGCGCCCGCGCGTCGCCCACGAGGCGCGGCAGGAACCATGTCCCGCCCGCGTCGGGCACGAGGCCGATGCGCACGAAAGCCTGGCTGAGCTTCGCCGTCCGCCCGGCGACGACGATGTCGCAGGCGAGCGCCAGGTTCAGCCCCGCCCCCGCCGCGACGCCGTGCACGGCGCAGACGATCGGGAGGGGCAGGCTTCGCATCCGGCGCACGAGTGGATTGTAGCTGCGCTCCAACGCCGCCCCGAGGTCGTCCGAGAAGCCGACGCTGCCCGTGAGGTCCGCGCCCGAGCAGAACCCGCGCCCGGCGCCCATGAGCAGGATCGCCCGGCACTCCTCGTCCGCCTCCGCCGCGTCGAGCGCGGCCCCGAGCGCCTCGAACACGGCGTCGTTCAGCGCGTTGATCTTGTCGGGGCGGTTGAGCGTGAACCGATGCACGCCCCCTGCCCGCTCGACCAGCACC
>CAWBOZ010000009.1:0-339735 GCA_963790535.1 uncultured Alphaproteobacteria bacterium
GCTTCGGGCTGTGTGAACGCCCGTGGTGCGGACGCCGCCTTATGCACCCTCATTGGCACCCTTCGCCAGCGCGCGCGGCGTGCCGTCCTCTTGTCCAGCCCACTCGATCCTCCACCGCCACCGAGACGTTGCCCGTGTGCTCGACCGAGCAGTAGCAGCTTACCTCGTCGCCTGCCTCAACGGGGCGCAGGAAGCGCATGGCCTCGACGCTGACGGCGGCCACTCGGCCCTCCGCGCGCTGGCAGTGAACCGTCGCTACCGTGCGTTTTCGCGTCGCTGGGCCTCCTGCCCCTTATGGGCGTTCAATGGGCGTTCAGGGTCAGGGTATCGAGTGCGTGCCGGGCGCGCCTGACGACTGTGTCAAGATGCGTCATCGCCTCCTCAAGCGCGCCGTAATCGAAAAGCTCGCCGTTCGATCGGCGACAGGGGCGGTAGTGGAGGAACCTCCGCCTCGGCCGCGTCCTGGACGATCTCGTGCCGGGGCCGCCCAGGCCCCCGGTTCGGCTCGGGCCGATACGGCGGCCGCACCACCTCGCGGAGCGGGGCAAGGCCGGGGTTCTCGCCATCTCCGTACCAAAAAGTGACGATAAGCAATCTCTTGATAGTGCTCGTAGGCCTCTCCGCCGCGCTATGCTAATGTATTGATTTCCGAGATTTCCTGCTTTTCGTTCCGAATTACGCACTTTCGGACTGGATCGGCCTGGTGTCACCCGAGACGAGCTCTGGGATGCGAACCGATCTTGATGGTGAACGTCCCGCTGGCGTCGATTTGGGGCTGGCGACCCCCATGGTTTGCCACCGGACACGGGGTGGCGATGCGAAGGAACATTGTCCCTGCAGCGCACAGGGTTAAACCAACTTTGTGACGGCAGATAAGCGATTCCAATGATATCAGCGCGTTACAGTGAAGGTCTGGGGACTTTCCTAATCAGGTCAATGGGTTACTTAACGTCACTTTTGGCACGGAGATGACGAGAACCCCAGCTCAGGCCTGTCATGGGCGGAGGCGGCGTAGTCCCCCAACCGCTGGACAGTCCCCCTTGCAGCCGGCCACGAGTGCGGCGTTCACCGCCATCTACCAGGGCCGCACGACAGCGAACTGGGTCGAGTTCCTGGGCCAGGTCGAGGGCTGGATCGACCCAGAGATCGAGCGCATCTACGCCGTGATGGACAACGTCAACACGCACAGCGCCACCAACGTGCTCTTGTTCGCGCTCGCCCACCCGCGTTGGGAGTTCGTGTTCCAGCCCAAGTACGCAGCCTACCTGAACCTAATCGAGCCGTGGTGGAAGATCCTGCGCTCGCTGGCGCTCAAGGGGCGCCGGTTCGACGCCTGGGCCGAGATCGAGCACGCCGTCCGGCGTGCCACCGACGTACTGGAACGCGCACAAGCACCTCTTCGCTCGGGATCGCCGGCGCAGGCACCACATCTCGCGCCGTCTCAGCATCGTGGCAGCGCCGAATGCCACACTCATTTAGCGGATGCACCAGTTAGGCGGAAGCCAACATCGGTGCACACGAGGCCCGTCATGACCCCTGTCCGGCGTGCGGCGCCATGTGGAATTAGCCGACCGATGGAATTTCCAGCGTGTAGGGACGTGCGACCGCCAGGAAGCACGTCCCTGCCGCCGCGGGTTGCCTAGCTCCGGCGCTTGGCCGTCGGCCTCTTTACCGTCGTCGGCTTGCCCTCTCCGTCCTCCCCGCCCGGCTCCTCGTCCTCGTCGGGTTCCTTGCCCCCATCATCCTCGCCAGCTTCGGCGGACGCTTCGACGTTGACATCGCCCTCAGCAATCTTGGTGAGCGCCTGGTCGTCGGCGCGGGCTGCATCGCGCAACGTCTCCAGATCCTTGATGGCGTCGTCCAGGCCCATCTGCCGCGCAAACGCCAGCAATGAGCCGTAGCGGGTGATCTCGTACGTCTTGATGCCCTGCAGGCAGGCGATCAGGGCGGCATCGAGCACCGGGCCGCTCTCACCCTCCTCGATCGCCTCCTGGCATTCGGCCAGGAGGCCGTTCATGGCCTCGCACGCCTTGCCGCGGGGGCGCTTGTCGACCGCCTCGAACACCCGGTCGAGCGCCTCGATCGGCTCGTTCGCGTGGTCCTTGGCCTTTTGCAGGATCTCACGAACCTGCTCGTTCCTCGCGGCCTTCATGATCCTGCCAGAGGACTTCGCAAACGCCTTCTCGGCATAGTAGATGTCCTACAGGAAGTGCAGGAACAGATCGTTCATTGTTTTCATGGTGTTGCTCCGAGCCTGACTGGACTGCCGGGCTGCCGAGCCAACGCCAGCCATGGGGACCGGTTTGCGTTACCCCCCTTGCGGGGGCGGTAAAACCGATGCTCGGGCCGGAGGTGCATGGGCTGCCCAAGCCCTGAACTCTGGCCGCGTTCGACCTTCGACAGGAACCCGGTGCGGGCAAGCCGCACGCCGGGATCTGTGGGGGAGGTGCCGGGTAACCGGCACCTCTACCCGACCCACTGTTCGAGCCAACATCCCACCCACGCTCGTCATTAGCGAAGGCGGCGTGGTCCCCCCAACCGCTGGGCGCTCCTCCCCACCCTGGCGCGTTCGCACCGAAGCGGCTACGTGAAAACGGCGCACGGCCGGCCCACCAGGCGCCGCCGTGCCGCCCGTCCCAGCCGGCGCGCGGCATCGCGTGCGCCAGCCAATCAGCCGGGAGCTGGACCATGACCGACTCGTCCGACTACACGCCGCCGGAGATCTGGATCTGGAAGCAGGAGAACGGCGGCAGCTTTGCTTCCATCAACCGTCCGGTCGCAGGGGCCACGCACAACAAGAATTTGCCAGTCGGCCACCATCCCCTGCAACTCTACTCCCTAGCCACGCCGAACGGCGTGAAGGTCACGGTGATGCTGGAGGAGCTGCTGGAACTTGGCCACGCTGGCGCGGACTACGATGCCTGGCTGATCCGTATCAGCGACGGCGACCAGTTCGGCAGCGGCTTCGTGGCGGTGAACCCTAACTCCAAAATCCCGGCGCTGATGGACCACAGCGGGCCTACGCCGATCCGGGTGTTCGAGTCAGGCGCGATCTTGGTGTACTTGGCCGAGAAGTTCGGCGCGTTCCTACCGACGGACATCAGGACGCGCGCCGAATGCCTGTCCTGGTTGTTCTGGCAGATGGGCAGTGCGCCATACCTCGGCGGCGGCTTCGGCCATTTCTATGCTTATGCGCCGGCCAAGATCGAGTACGCCATCGACCGGTTCGCGATGGAGGTGAAGCGCCAACTTGACGTGCTGAACCGGCACCTGGCGGACAACGAGTACCTGGCGGGCGCCGAGTACTCGATCGCTGATATAGCAGTCTGGCCCTGGTATGGCGGCCTGGCGAAAGGGCAGCTCTACGAGGCGGGCATGTTCCTGCAGGTGCAGGATTACACAAACGTGCAGCGCTGGGCCGACTTGATCGCCGCACGCCCGGCCGTGCAGCGCGGGCGCATGGTCAATCGCGTCTTCGGCGAGCCGTCCAGCCAGATGCCCGAACGCCACGATGCCGGCGACTTTGCCACGAAGACGCAGGACAAGCTCGCGACCGGGGGTTGAGGCGAGACCGTTCCACGAGGCCAGGGCCGGCGAGCTGTGCCAGAGGGTGGCGATCGTGGCACCGCACCTACTCGCGCCAGGGGGGCGGACACCGCATAAGCGCGGGAGGGCGTCCATCGCCAGCTCCGTTCCCAGTCACTCTCTACGATAGCGACGGCACGCGCTTGATCGGTGCCCCGCTGCGCGAACAGAATGACGAGTAGGACGCCAAGCGCCGTTACATGACGCTTGAGACGCTCGCGCCCATAAGCGATGCTGCCTCCCCTCAGACTGTCCATGGTTACCTGGCCAACACAGGCCCAGCCCGCTCAGGGCTGCGAGGGGATGGCGCTCCTACACCACGCAATAGGATACAACCATTTTGCAGATGGCGAACATGGTCTTCGATCTAGCAAACGACCTCGCTCGGGGTCAGCTCGACCGGCGCGACGTCTTGACCGCGGCGATAGGCGGCGGAGTGACATTGTCAGGCGTCGCCCGGCTCGCGATGGCAGCGCCCAGCCTACGTCTGGTCACCTCGATGGAACAGCTCCGTCCAACTTACGACCACGTCATCGTCGGTGCGGGTTCTGCCGGGTGCGTGCTGGCTCACCGGCTCAGCCAGGCTGGGCGACGCGTGCTCCTCATCGAGGCCGGTGGGCCAGCAAAGCTTGCCGCCATCGCCGATCCGCCGGACTGGCCTGAGCTTCAGGGCAGTTTGGTGGACTGGCGCTACTCGACGATCCCGCAGCCAGGGCTCGGGGGTCGAGTTGTTCCGTACCCGCGTGGCAAGGTCGTGGGCGGCTCGAGCGCGATCAACGCCCTCGCCTATCAGCGGGGCCACCCGGCCGCATACGATCGCTGGCCGGAAGGGTGGCGCTTCTCTGACCTCCTGCCCTACTTCAAGCGCGCTGAAACCTTTTCTGGCGGGGCCGACGCTTGGCGCGGCGGCGATGGCCCTCTGCACGTACTCTCGCTGGCCGATGTGCCGGACCGCAATCCGGTTGCGTCAGCGTTCATCCAGGCGTCGCAAGAGCTCGGGTTCCCGCTGACCCCCGATATCGGAGGCGCGATCACGACAGGGGTCGGTTGGAACCAGCTCAGCATCAAGGGCCATCTTCGTGACGACGTCGCGACGGCCTATCTCGGCAGCTTCGAGGGCGTCGCCGTGGATCTGCTGGTCGGCACGCAGGTGCTCGGTCTGGTGATCGAGGGCGGGCGATGCGTCGGCGTTCGGCTCAGCGAACGCGTCGTGCGGCCCGAGATTGAGGTTCTACTCTGTGCTGGTGCCATCGACTCGCCACGGCTGCTGATGCTTTCAGGCATCGGGCCCGCTGACGAGCTGCAATCGCTCGGTATCGCCGTCGCTCGAGATCTCCCGGATGTCGGCCGCCATCTCGAGGACCATCTGCTCGTGGCGGGCGTGGCTTATGCGGCGCGGCGTGATGTGCCACGCTCGCACTACAACCATGCCGATGCTCTCCTCTACGTACCGCGCGGTCCGGATGAGAGCCCCGACCTGCTCGTGATGTGCCTTTCCCTGCCGTTCGTGCTGCCGGGCGTGGGTCCGCTTGCGGCGCCGGCCTACGTCCTCGTGCCTTGCTTGATGCGACCGCGCAGCCGCGGCAGCGTGAAGCTCGCCTCCAGCGAGCCACTCGCCCCGGCCCTGATCGACCCGAACTACTTGTCAGAAGCTGCCGATCTCGATCTTCTCGCGGACGGCGTCGCACTGGCTCGGGAGATCGGAGCCACCGGTGCTTTTGCCGACTGGCGGGCGCAGGAGGTTTATCCCGGCTTCAGCGGAAGGGACGTCACGGGGCGGCGTGATTTTGTTCTCCGTGGGGCGAATTCCTTCCATCATCCTGTCGGTACGTGCCGTATTGGGGCCGTGGTAGATGACGCATTGCACGTCAAAGGTGTCCCGGGTCTGCGCGTCGCCGACGCGTCGGTGCTGCCGGGGATCCCTCAGGCGATGGTCAATGCGGCCACGATTGCAGTCGCCGAGAGGGCGAGTGATCTCGTCCTCGCAGGGTAGAACGCTTATCGGGCGCGGATGGCGGCGTGGGACTGTGTTGCGTGTGTGAACGGTGTGAACAAGCGCCGGACCGGGACCCCTCCCGAAAGCGGCCGCAAGCAGTTTATCTCGCTGCGAAAGATGCCGGACAGACGGGGTCCCGAGCGGCGCCGATCTGGACTTTGCCCTTGCATAACTTTTCCGCATAATAACACCGCAGCGGGTTAAATTCCGGCGGGGTCCCGGTTCGGTGCTTATTCACAACCCTGCTCGGCTTGGGAGAGCTTCAGCCCCGGCGAGCGTGATCCGGGGCGGCTGACCGCCTCCCCCCACCCTACGCCGATCCAGCTGAAATCCGGCCTTCACAGGCCGGCGCTTTCGCGCGCCCGTGTCACCTGATTCGGGCAGATTCTGAACCACGCCCCGAACTCCGCCGCTGGCGATCACTCTATCCCGCGTCGCAGGTCGTCCATCTTCGGAAGTGCGGGCACTACATCTTCGAGGAGGCCGGTCAGGAGTGCGCCGACGCCCTGGCACAATGGCTGGCGCAAGACATTACAGGCGAGGACGTTCCTGCTCCGTCCCGCTAAGCGTGAATCCAGCCTCCGTCCTATGGCGTACCCGCATACCGGGCTTCCCCGGGGGAAAGCCCCCCGTTTGGGAAGCAAGTCTGCACCTTGCCAAGACGGTCAGGGTAGCGCTTTCAGGAAAGCTTTGACGACCGTCGCCGAGTTCTCGGACGCCAACTGGAGGAACGTCTCCATCTCGTTCTCGCCCGCGCCCCCGCCGGCAAGGTCGGACAAACTGCGAAAGGCGATGAATGGTGTCTTGTTGGCATAGGCGACGTGCGCCACTGCGGCGCTTTCCATGTCGAGAACCTCGGCATTAAAGGTCCTTCGGGCATATTCCCGAAATGCCGCGTTGTCCACGAACGACTGGCCGGATACGCCATTGCCACCGACGATGACCCTTGGCTGATGTGAGAGACACTTGTTAGCAGCAGCGCAAGTGTTCAGATGGACCGTGCCTGCCACTGTCCTGGCGATCGAAAGAAGCATCGCATCAGCGGGAAACCAAAGCCGCTTCTCCGGCTGCTCGGTGCCTTTCGCGACCTCCACGGGTTGCGGGAACATCATCCCGAAATTCGCCACCGACTTGTCGGCAAAACTGGGCAGAACGTAGTCACCGTTCTTCTCACGCGCGAAAACCGATTCGAGGTACTCACTCCACTGTCCAGGAACAAGCACATCGCCGATGGCAAGCATGGGATCGACGCCGCCTGCGATGCCTGAAAAGACGATCCTCGCGACGTTGAAGCGGTCAAGTGCGAGTTGGCTCGTCATCGCTGCGTTGACCATGCTGATGCCGCTGAGGAACAGGAGAACCGGCTTTCCTTCGATGGTGCCCGTGTCGAAGGTTGTCCCGTTGACGACGTACTCTTTGCGCTCTTGCAGTGCCGCTTGCAGGGCTGTCCACTCGGGCTGAAAGGCCGAGATCACCGCGGTGCGAGGGGTTCTGTCGAGTGTCTCAGCCGCAGCCGCCGTGAAACCGAGGAATATGGCGAACCCGAACGTCAGCACCGCTTTGATCATCGAGTTTCCCACCTCCGAAAGCGATCCCTTCAGCATCCCTCGCACCGGAACATGGCCAGGAACTCGCGGGGATCGGTCATGAGCTGCTGCGTTCGCGCGAAGCCGGCAGCATGGGCCATCGCCTGCCACTCCGACGCCGTCTCGGGGAAGTCGCACTCGGTGACGTGGTCGCGGATCACCCGCCACTCCTGCGGGTCAAGCGCGGTCCACGCCTCGCGGTTGGTCTCGAACCGCCGCATGAAGCCGGCCCGGTCCTCTCCCTCGTGCAGGAACGGCTCGTAGAACACGAACAGTCCGTCGTCCCGGAGCGCGCGGCGGATGCTGCGCATCACCACGAGCTTGTCGTCGTGCTGCAGGTGGTGCAGCGACAGCCCGAACCAGACGACGTCGACCGGCTCGGCCATCTGCTCCAGCGCGTCCTTGAAGTCGCGCTCGTCGAGCTCCGCCGCGCAGGGCAGCCGCTCGACCGTCGATGCCGCGAGCCGCAGCGCCGCGTCCGACAAATCGACGCCCAAGTAATGCGCCACGCGGGTGCCCTGCAACGCTGCCACGGTCTCGCGCGCGTCGCCGCAGGCGAGATCGACGAAACGGAACGGCCGGTCGAGCGTGAGCAGGATGTCGTGCAGGCGCCCGTACGCCGCCGCATGCGCGCAATAGTCGTTGTCGACCAGGCTGCGGTACACGCTCCAGTGGCTCTGGAACTGCTCCATCGCCTCGGCGTCGAGCTCGGCGCCGGGCTGGAAGTGACGCACATTCACCATCGCTGCGGCTCCGCCTCCCGCGGTTCGTGATCATTCGGTCTCGCCGACATCGCTGTCTTAAGCCGCGTGTTCCGCGGATACCAGGTTGGATCGGGTCTGGGCGCCTGATCGCCGCAGAGGTATCGATCGGGCGTAGGAGGGCGAGCGGGGCGTGACCAAATAGGCGGGGCGGTCAGGGAGCGATCAGTCGCCCCGCCCCGTCCCGCGCCGAGGTTGCCTGCCCGATGCCAGCTGTCCCCGCTTCCGCCCCCGTCACCACCTCTCCCACCCGGCCCGACGCGACGACCGTGCGCCGGGCAGTCGCGGCCGGGCTGGGCCGCTACTACGCCGAGCGCCGCTCGCGCGTGGGGCCGTTCGTGGACCGCCATTTCTGCCTGAGAGGAACGGCGCGGATCCACCGGGCCGCGCTGGGCTGGGACATCGCGCGCGCACCCGCCAACCTGGTGCTCGCGGGACCCCAGGCCGGGTTCAAGGCCGCGGCGGCCGCGGCGCGCGCGCTCGGCGCCGCGCGGGTCGGGGAAGCCCTTGGCAGCCGCGACCTGCTGCTCAAGACCGCGGTCGCGCGCGAGGTAGAATGGCTGATCCGCACCGAGCTGCTCGAGCTGCCCTGGGTCCAGGGCGAGCGCGCGTCCACCCGCGACGCGCTGGGCGCTGCCATCCTGGACGACCCGGCCATCGCCGGCCCGCTCTCCGCGCTGCTCGCCGGCGTGGGCGAGCGGGCGGCGGGCGATCCGGGCTTCGCCGAGCGCCTCGCGCACGCCCTAGAGACCTACGCCGGCAGCCGCGCCGCGGCCGCCGAGATCGCCACCGGGCTGCTGACCTTGTCGGCGGGTGCGATCGCGCTCAACAAGCTGACCCCGGGCGCGGTAGCACTCGGCCCGGCGCTGGCGGGGGCCGTGGCCCAGCAATCCGCGATCGCCGCTTTCCCGCTCGGGGCGGGGCTGGGTGGCTTGTGGTACGGCGCGTTCCCGGCCGCACCCTCGCTGGCGCTCGTCTCGGGGCTGACGGGAGGGCTCCTGCTCGGGGCGGCGATGGCGGCCGCCTTCGCGGGCCTGGTGACCGACCCGGTGCAGCGTCGCCTCGGGCTGCACCAGCGGCGCTTGACGCGTTTGATCGACGCGCTGGAGCGGCAGACCGCGGACCCGTCCGCGCCGGCCTACGCCGTGCACGACCAGTACGCCGCGCGCGTGCTCGACCTGTTCGACTGGCTCGCCTGCGCCCACCGCCTGATCCACGGCTAGAACAGCGGGCCCTAGCCCGCCGACGCCGTCGCGTTCTCGCCGCAATCGTGGCGTTGCCTGTCAGGGCGGATGCGATAGCACCGGCACAGCAGTTAGGAGGCGGGCATGCGTGCGGTCACGGCTGTCATGGCGGCGGCCGGCGTCTTCTCGCCGGCTCGATCACGATGGCGCACGGCCAAGGCGGTCTGATCGCCTCCGACGCCGCGCCTCCCGCCACAGCCCCCACCGCGCCTGCCGAGATCCAGCCCGGGCACCCCGCCGACGGGCGGCCCGCGATCGTGGCGCCGAGCAAGGGAGAGAGCGGCCCTCAGACGGTCATACCCGCTGGCGGCGTCACCGCCCCCCGCCTGCCTCGGGCGACCCCGGCATCAACAAGGGCATGCCCAGGGCTGGGAGCGACGCTATGCCGGGGATCCGGCCCCCCGGAGCGCCGGGCAGCGGCAACTCGCGGATCGTGCCGAAGTAGGTGCGCCCCCGGCCCCACGGGGTGGAGGGTCGCCAGGTCAGCTCCGCGGCCCGTCGGTCCGGGAGATGCCGCCGATGGCCGGCTGCGCCGTCCCGCCCCCCTGCATCACGGCCACGTCGCCGAGCGAGAGGATGCCGACCAGGCGCTTGTCGCAGTTCATCACGGGCAGGCGTCGCACCTGCTTGTCGCCTATCTAGCGCGTGACCTCGCCGAGACCCTGGTCCTCGAAGCAGGACTCCACCCCCGGCGTCATCACCTCGCGCACCTGCGTGTCCAACCCCTGCCCTCGGTCACGGCGCGGATCGCGATGTCGCGGTCGGTCACATGCCGACCAGGCGGTCGTTCTCGCCGACCGGCAGCACGCCGGTGTCCTTGTCCGCCATGGTGCGGGCCGTCTCGCGGATGGTCTGCTCCGGGCTCGCGAGGTTCACGCCCCGCGTCATCGCTTCGCTCGCGGAAAGATGCTCTGCCGTCCCCGGTCTCGGCTTCCTGGCCGCGGCCCGGCCGTCGGCGGGAGGCCTCCGGGGGGACGGGGCTGCAACGGGCCGGGCGGCGCACAGGTTCCGGCACCGGACAAACGGCGCGGCCTACCAGGGCGTCAAGGCGTCGTCAGGTTGGCGGACCTGGTCGGGTCGTGGCAGCTTGCTTGGCGTGACGACGGCACCCAACCCCCAACCGCGGTTTCCGCTTCCCGGCCGAGGTGATCGAGCACGCGGTGTGGCTCTATCACTGCTTCAGCCTCAGCCTGCGCGACGTCGAGACAATCCTGGCCGCGCGCGGCGTGGTGGTCAGCTACGAGAGCATTCGCGAGTGGGGCCTGCGCTTCGGCCGGCTGTTCGCCAACACGCTGAAGCAGCGCCGTCCAAGGCTGGGCGACAAGTGGTTCCTCGATGAGGTATTGACACTGCTGAGGAAATAGACATCGGACGGCCGAGCCAGAGGGGGTTACGCCGCCTTCGGGACGAGCACGACGTCGTAGCCCAGATTGCTCAGGCGCTGGACCAGCTTGGTGGTCGAGCGCTTGCGAGAGACCTGGTCGAGGTGACTCTCGCCGAGATCGCGGAAGGCCTCGCCGGTGGCCAGCATGTGGAACGCGGCGATGAGCAGCTTGTGAGCCACGGCCATGAGCGCCCGCACCGGGCCGCGGCGCGCGCGTAGGCGGTTGTACTTGTCGCGGTAGTAGCTGCCCTTGGTCCGCACCGCGGCTGAGGCGGCGGCGAACAGCGCGGACTTGAGGAACACGTTGCCCTTGCGCGTCGCGGCGCCCTTCTTCTTGCCGGCACTCTCGTAGTTGCCGGGCGCGACCCCGGCCCAGGCCGCCAAGCGCCGCGCGGTGGCGAACACGTCCATGTCGGTGCCGATCTCGGCGATGATGCAGGCCGCCGTCACCCAGTCCACGCCGGGGATCTGCATCAGCAGCCGGTGCTGAGCGCGAAAGGGTTCGAGCTGCGCCTCGATGCGGGCGTCGAGCACGTCGAGGTCGCGCTCGATTGCCCCCAGGCTGCGCAGCCTACGGTTGTCACCCAAGTTTGGAACGACTTGCGAATTCCTTTGTTTCCCGAATCTTTGTCGCGATCGGTCTGGGTATAGGATGAGGTCGCATGGGCGAGGCGGAGCTTGGTCGGTTCGGGGACAAGCGTCTGGCGCGTGTGGGCACAGCGTTGCTGGCGTCGGTGCGACGCAAGCGGACGCTGTGCGTGCATCGGCTGGCCAGGGATCGCAATCAGGCGATCCAGTTTGGCCGTTTCCTGGCCAATCCGGCGGTGACGATGCACGAGATGCTGGTGACCACGGGCCGTCTGACCAACCGGCGCGCCGCCGGGCGGCACGTGCTGGCGATCATGGACACGACCGATCTGCGCTTCCCCACGCACGAGGCCAGCAAGCGCGGCTTCGGCCGGGACGACAATGATCTGTGTCCCGGTGTGTTCCTGCACCCGGTTCTGGCAGTGGACGCCAGCCATGGCGGTGTCATCGGCCTGGTGGATTGCGTCGTGCTGAACCGCACCGAGGGCAAGGTCACGGATCACAAGAAGCGTGCGGCGGACGACAAGGAATCCCGCCGCTGGCTGCCTTCAACACGCTCTGCGTGTTGTCCCTCCGGGGGATCGCCTACGGCGATGGCGCCGAGATGACGGGGGATAGCCTCACGGCAGCGGCAGCGATCACCATGGTGGGTGACCGTGAGAGTGATATCTACGATCTCTATGCACGCCGACCGGCCAATGTGCATCTGCTGTGCCGCTCGGCGCATCCGCGCGCCATGACCACGGGCGGCCTGCTGCCCGCGCACTGCGCGCAGTTGCCCGAGCAAGGCCGGGAGATGATCGAGGTGCCGCCGAAGGGCCAGCACAAGGCGCGCCGGGCCACGGTGGCGCTGTGCTGGGATGCGATCAGCCTGACGCGCCCGGTGCGCGCTGGCGTCACGGATCAGCCCAGAACGGTCGCGCTCTGGGTGGTTGATGCCTGCGAGATCGACCCGCCCGAGGGGGCGGAGCCGGTGCACTGGCGATTGTTGACCACGCACGCGGTGACGACGCTGGCGCAGGCCCGCGAGATCGTCGGCTGGTATCGCAGGCGCTGGATCATCGAGCAGGTGTTCCGGTCGCTGAAATCGCACTGCCTGCGCATCGAGGACTCGCAGATGGAAGCGGTCGGCTCGTTCGCCAAGCTGGCGATGATCGCGCTGATCGCGGCGGTGCGCGCGATGCAGCTTGTGCTGGCCCGCGACGGCACGACCGGGCAGCCGGTCACGGATGCGGTCGATCCAACGGAGATGGCGGCCTTGAGCGAACTCAACGTCAGCCTGCAAGGACGCACCGCGAAACTCAGGAACCCCCATGATCCGAGCCGTCTCGCGTGGTTTGCCTGGATCGTCGCTCGCCTTGGTGGCTGGTCCGGCTATACCTCGCGCGGATACAGGCCCGCAGGGCCGAAGACCATGCATCATGGTTTGATCCAGCTTGACCAGATCATGCTTGGCTGGCGTCTGGCAGGTCGTTCCGTAGATGTGTAACCGCGGTAGGGCTGCGCAGCTGCATGGCGAGCAGGAAGCGCTGGGGCTCGCGCATGCGTCCCTCCAGCGCGGCCTCGAGGGCGTCGTGCTTGCACCGCATCCGACCCCGCGCCAGGCCGGCCATCTCGGAGGCGTCGCTCGTGCCCGCAGCGAGCGCCTCCAGCATGGCCAGGCCGGAGACACCGAACACGTCGCTGGCCACGCCGGAGAGCTTGATGTTGGCGCCCTCAAGCAGCTTCAGCACCCGGTTGCGCGCCGCCGTGCGCGTCTCGATCAGCGTGCGCCGATGGCGCATCAGTTCGCGCAGATCGCGGATCGCAGGCGGCGGCACGAAGCTCTTGGCGACCAGGCCGTGGCGGACCAACTGCGCGATCCACTCCGCGTCCTTCACGTCGGTCTTGCGCCCGGGCACGTTCTTGATGTGATGGGCGTTGCCCACGATCAGGTCGAAGTGGCCCTCCAGCACGGCATAGACCGGCTTCCAGTAAACACCGGTGCTCTCCATGCCGACGTGGGTGACGCCGTGCTCCATGAGCCACGCTTGCAGCGCCTCCAGCTCGCGCGTGGTCGTGCCGAAGGTGCGCAGCAGCTTCTGCGCCTTGCGCCCGGGCGCGCCGATGAGGACGCAGCAGACAACGCTGGCCTGGTGCACGTCCAGCCCGGCGCAGCGTTCGAGAAAAACCTCCATGGCCAGCACCTGTCGTGAGTGGACGGGGCGGTTGCCGCTGCGCTGCAGGCAAAGGCAGATACTGCTGATCGTGCTCGCCAAAGCTGGCGGCGACAAAGGATGGTGCCTGAGAACAGCGCGGACCGATCTGCTACGCGGAGTTGAAACACCCAGTGTCCATCGGCCTCCGAACGGCCTCCGAACGGCCACCGGAGCGGAGGTGGAGAGTCACACGCCAGCCGACAATGCAGGCACCTCATTTCCTCCCCATGATGGTGCGCGCCGCGCGCGCGGTCGATCTGCTATCAGACAGGGTGCTCTTCGCTTGGTATAGCTGCATGATAGCAGACAGGGTGCTGGATGCCACCAGCGCGACCGTTGTCGATCGGGCAGTCGAGCGAGGGTCTGCTCCCATGCCGACCCGCTCGCGGCCGTGTCGGCAACCGCAGCGTGCCGCCGGGGTGGAGTGGCGTGCTCATGCCGCCGTCATGCCAGGCCGCGGGCCGGGACGGCACGCGCCTGCGCCGGGCGCGCCGGCTGCGGGCTTACGAGTTGCTGGCCGTGACTTGCTTCCGCCGCGCGCGGCCCCAAGCTCTCCTGGCATGTTCATGGTCGATACAGAGACGGCGGACGCGATCCGCCGCGCCTGGGACGAAGGTGGGGAGCTATCGGCCGTGATCGAGCTACGGCGGCACTTCTCGCTCATCACCGACGGCGAGAATGCGCGACGGTGCGTGCGCGCTATCGTGGGCTGGACGCGGCAACCCGACCCGGACAAGGAACCGGGGTGAGACCGGACACTGAGGGTGCGGACCGCACACCAAAGACCGCAGGAGGATACGGCATGATGACCGTCGAGACGTTTCGGCGCACGCTCTCCGATGCTGCGCCGCCGGGTGGGATGGAGACCGCGCTGCAGGCGCTCTGGTGGGCTGGCAAGGGGGACTGGGATCGCGCGCATGGGTGCGCCCAGCAGCGGGAGGGAGACCCCGCTTGCGACTGGGTGCATGCGTATCTGCACCGGGTGGAAGGTGACCTGGCGAACGCCGGCTACTGGTACCGGCGTGCTGGACGGCCAGTCGCGACCACCTCGCTCCAGGACGAGTGGGACACTCTCGCCACGGAGTTCCTGCGCGGGTGATCCATGCGCCGACCAGGGGAGCCGGCGCAAACAAGCCTGAGCATATGGAGGCGGCAGGTCGAAGCCGGTGCCGGCTAGGAATACCCCAGAGCACGCTACCTCAGCAGTCTGCAACGCTGACCAGCACTGCGGCCCTTAGCTGATTCCCATCGTGTGGACGCGCCGCACACGCGACTGCCGCCTACAGGAACTCCTCGCCGGCGTGGCCCTCGAACAAGCCGGCATCGCGGACGTAGGTTCCGAGCACCTGGAGCGACTTGTGGCGGCTGACCTCGCGAAGCTTCCATATGTCCGCTGCGGGGATCGCAGTGCGTGGTGAGGGCAGGGACGGGGAGGGGAGCCTCCCCGTGCCATTAGGCCGCGTGCCATCGGTGAAATCTTCCGTCCGCGTCTTCGTGTGCCGTTCGGGAGTTCAGCGGCTCTGCGCCCTCTGCGTCAGATCTCCTCCTGTGCTTGTCCGTAGGCGGCCCGGCCGGCTGTTGGCGGGATGTTATAGTAGGGTAGGGCCAGCCGGGTCATCGCGAGAGCATGCTTTGCCTGCTCTCGGAAATGCCAGAATGCGAACTGCCAGCAACATACACCGACCGAGCAGGCTCGACCCTGTTGGCGACATCCGCCCGACCAGATAGGACTGAACCAGCGGTGCGCGGACGGCCGCTCCGGAGAGACAAGGAGACGAGGACGGTGGATTACGGTCACGCGCAATCCCGCTTGGCGGGATGGCTACAGGCATTCGGCTCGGCCCTGGAGCGGAGGGCGGTTGACGAGGCGGTCGGACTGTTTGCCGAGGACTCCTACTGGCGCGACCTGATCGCCTTCACCTGGAACATCCAGACGGCCGAAGGGCGCCCCGCGATCGCCGAGATGCTGCGCGCGCGGCTGGCTGACACCGCGCCCTCCGGGTTCCGTGCCGTGGACGAGGCAAGCGAGGCTGCTGGCCTCACCGAAGGCTGGTTCATCTTCGAGACCAAGGTGGCGCGTGGCCGCGGTTACCTCCGGCTGAAGGACGGGCAGTGCTGGACGCTGCTGACCTCGATGGAGGAACTGAAAGGTTTCGAGGAGAAGAAGGGCCGCGAGCGTGCCTTCGGGGCGGAGCATGGCATCCATCAGGGCCGCACCACCTGGCTGGAGCGCCGGTTGGAGGAGCAGGAGGAACTTGGGCACAGTCGCCAGCCCTATTGCGTCATCGTCGGCGGTGGCCAGGGCGGCATAGCTCTAGCGGCAAGGCTTCGCCGGCTGGATGTGCCCACGATCATCGTCGAGAAGAACCCACGGCCAGGCGATTCCTGGCGCAACCGATACAAGTCGCTCTGTCTGCATGACCCGGTCTGGTATGACCACCTGCCCTATCTGCCCTTCCCGGACGACTGGCCGGTCTATTCGCCGAAGGACAAGATCGCCGACTGGCTCGAGGCATACACGAAGGTCATGGAGCTGAACTACTGGCATTCGACTGAATGCCAGACCGCGTCCTATGACGAGGCGGCTGGCGAGTGGCGGGTGGTGGTGGATCGCGATGGCCAGTCGGTCACGCTGCGGCCGAAGCAGCTGGTTCTGGCCACCGGCATGGCCGGCGTGCCCAATGTCATCGACGTTCCGGGCGCGACGAGCTTCCGCGGCACGCTGCACCATTCCAGCCAGCACAAGGGCGGCGAGGGCTTCGCCGGTAAGCGCTGCGTGGTCATCGGCTCCAACAACTCGGCTCACGATATCTGTGCCGATCTGTGGGAGCACGGGGCCGAGGTGACGATGGTGCAGCGCTCATCGACGCATGTCTCGACTTCGGACTCGCTGTTCAGGTTCGGCACCAGCACGCTGTATTCCGAAGCGGCGCTGGAACGCGGGATCAGCACGGACAAGGCGGATCTGCTGAACGCCTCGGTGCCTTACGCTCTCATGCACACATTCCAGATGGCGACCGCCGCGGCGATCCGCAGCCAGGATGCGGATCTCTATGCGCGGCTGGAGAGGGCCGGCTTTCTGCTGGATTTCGGCGATGACGGATCCGGGCTGCTCATGAAATACCTGCGTCGCGGCTCGGGCTATTACATCGATGTCGGCGCTTCGGAGCTGATCTGCAACGGCAGCGTCAAGCTGAGGAGCGGCGTGGACACCGTCCGCATCACCGAGGATGCGGTGGTGTTGAGCGACGGCACCGAACTGCCGGCCGATCTGATCGTCTATGCAACCGGCTATGGTTCGATGAACGGTTGGGCGGCGCGGCTGATCTCCCAGGAGGTGGCCGACAAGGTCGGAAAGTGCTGGGGCCTCGGCTCTGCCACCACCAAGGATCCGGGTCCGTGGGAAGGTGAGCTGCGCAACATGTGGAAGCCGACGCAGCAGGAGGCGCTATGGTTCCACGGCGGCAATCTGCATCAGTCGCGCCACTATTCGCAGTATCTGGCGCTGCAGTTAAAGGCGCGCGCGGAGGGCATTCCCACGCCCGTCTACGCCTTGGCGCCGGCGCATCATCGAACGTAGCGACCCGACCACTGCGCTATGACCGGCCAACGCTTTGGGAGCTGCTTGTTCGAGGACACCGTCCTTTGTTTGATCGTGCTTTCTCCGCGACTTGCAGTGCTGATCAGCGCCGGAACCCAACGCTGATTTCCACAATGCCCGGCATAATGGGCCGGAGTTGCTGAGGCCGGTGCGGGAAGAGGGAGTGGGCGGCGGGCCGAACCCGGCGTGAGGCACGATGGATGGCAGGACGTGAAACAAGCGGGGCGCCTTGGTGCCTTGTGCGACGTCGGCGCGGGCGGGGCAGGGGCCTGATCCCGCGACCACGCTGGGAGGCGCCGCGTGCCGCCGGGGCGTTGCCGCAGGGGAGGGCAAGGCGCTTCTGCACCGGCCGCTTGGCCTTCGAGTTGCGGGCCATGGCTTGTCCCTGCGTCGTGCGACCCCAAGCTCTTGGCATGTTCATGGTCGATGAGGAGACGGCGGACGCGATCCGCCGCGCCTGGGACGACGGTGGCGAGCTGTCTGCCGTGGTCGAGCTGCGCCGGCATTTCCCGCTCATCAGCGACGGCGAGAACGCGCGCCGGTGCGTGCGCTCAATCGTGAGCTGGGGACAGCGACCCGCCGCGGACGAGGAACCCGGATGAGGGAACGCAGCCTACCCGCTTCGAGTCGTTAGCTGAGGGCGTCGGTTGTCGCCGGCGCACAGCCATCGGTCACAGCTGGGATCGTCGGGGGCAGCAATCCCTGCGCCCGGCCCAGCAGGGCCTTGACCGAGGACGGCGCCCAGGTGGCCCCGCCCTGGGGCGGGTAGTGGCGCAGGCGCGTGAGTTCCGCCCCCACCTCGGCCAGCGTCAGGCCGGGCCGGCTCGAGACCAGCGCCGCCGCGACCTCGACGGCCCGCGTGCGCGCCAGCCCGCCGCGCCGCGTGTGCCGACGCGGTGCCGCCGCCAGCAGCCCTTTATCGGCCAGCCCCTCGCCCGCGAGCAGGCGCACGGCGCGCACCGGGCGCTCGGTCGTGAATGGGCGCTGCCCTCTCGGCAACGCGGCGTTCACCGCCTCCGCGACCTCGGGCCAGGGCGTCGCCGGCCTGAGCTTGCTGACCAGGGGCAGCCACTCGTCCAGGCCCGGCAGCAGGTCGGCGAGCCTGCCCGCGCGGCGCGAGGCGGCGAGCTTGCGCAAGCTCTCCGGGTCACGCGCGCGCAGCCCGGGGTTGCCGCCCACGCGCCCGCGCGCCTTGGCGGCCCGCAGGCCCGCTTTGGTGCGCTCCTGGATCAGGCTGCGCTCGAACTCGGCCACCGCACCCAGCATCTGCAGCACCAGCACCCCACTCGGCCCCGCGGTGTCGATCGGGTCAGCGAGACTGCGAAAGTGCACACCCCTCGCGCGCAGGTCGTCCACGACCTGGAGCAGGTGGGCGAGCGAACGGGCGAGGCGGTCGATGCGCGCCACCACGAGCGTGTCGCCCCGGCGCACGCGGGCCAGCGCCGCTGCGAGCTGCGGGCGCGCTCGGCTCGCCCCTGAGGCGTGCTCCTCGAACACCTCCGTGCAGCCGCCCGCGCGCAAGGCGTCCAGCTGCGGCGCGAGATCCTGCTCCTCCGTGCTCACCCGCGCATAGCCGATCAGGGGCATGGGCCGCCGCTCCGCTTCACAGGCCCAACTGCACCCGGACCGCCCGCTCGACGGCGGCCAGGTCCGCGGGCGTGAGCTGGCCGAGCTTGCCGCGCAGTCGTAGCTTGCTCGCCGTCGCGATCTGGTCGGCCATGGCTTTGCGCCGCTCGCCCCGGAGCGTGACGTAGGCCTCGGCCGGGTAGAGGCGGGCGACGTTGCTGGTGAGCGGCACGACCTGGATGCGGTTGAGCACGGCGTTGGCCGCGTCATTGCTGACCACGACGGCTGGGCGCGTCTTGCGGATCTCGCCGCCGAGGGACGGGTCGAAGCTGATCCACCAAACCTCGCCGCGACGGGGCGGTGCCTCCTCAGCCACGCGCGGGCGGCTCCGGGGCGGCATCGCCGACCAGCCCTTCCGTCCACTCCTCGGCGTCGCGCTCGCGCCCGGCGTCGGCGGCCATGGCGGCGTAGCCGGCCGCGAGGTTCTGGCCCGTGACGTGGGGGCGGGCGAGGTCGCTCAGGAAGCGGCTGATCCGCCGCCGGCCGATGACGCTGAGCAGGCCGTCATAGACCTCGGCGTCCACGGTGATGGTGAGCTTCTTCTGCATAGCGGGCCTCCTGCACGTATTCTAGCACGTGCAAGCGAGCCTGTTCCAGCCCGCTTTTCACCCATCGCAAGTGGCCGTGAAACGACCGTTTGAATGGCCGCGAGAAGCTGAAAACAGTGACCCGGGACGGTGGCGAGGAGGTGCCGGGAGGGCAGGGCGGGCAGCTACGCCGCTGCGCATCGTCCTTGGTGGTCCGTTCTTGGGGCCGAGCGGCGCGATCTGCGGAGGTGATCCAGGCCGGCGCGACTGTGTTGCACGGATCAGGGGTGCAGGCGCAGTTACCCCAACCCCGTCTGGGGTCAGGCGACGCGGACGTAGTTCGGGCGTCCCAGCTCCAGCATGCGGTTGAGGACATGAACAGCGACCTCCACCTCGGTTGCCTGACGCTTGTTTGCGCGCGAGCGCAACCCGTCACTGATCACGCGCTTGAGGCGGGAGATGGCGGCCTCGGCTCGGGCTCGTTTGGTGTACCCCGACGCTTTCTGCCAGGCCATTCGCCCGTGCTCGGCGATGCACTGGAGGTGACGGTCGCGCTGCGTGGGCGCGGTCGCGGCCGTGTCGCTCGGCACCGCCGTCGAGCGTGGCGGCACGACGACGGCCGCTTCAGGGTGACGCTCGGCCACGGCCGTGGAGACGTTGTCGCTGTCGTATGCGCCATCGCCCGTGAACGAGGCCACGGCGCCCACGACCTGGTCGAGCAAGAGACCGGCCTGCGAGCCGTCGTCCACGTCGTTGGTGGTCAGCGCCGAAGCCACGATCTGGCCGGTGTCGGCGTCCACGCCGATGTGCAGTTTCCGCCACGACCGGCGTGTTTTCGTCCCATGCTTCTCGAGCAGCCACTCGCCCGCGCCGCACAGCTTCAGCCCGGTGCTGTCCACCAGCAGGTGCACGGGCTCAGCATCGGCACCAGCACCGGCGCTGGATCGCGGCCGCGGCACCTCCAGCGTCGCCGCACGCCGGCTAGTGTCGTGTGGTCCGGCACCGCCAGAGCCAGTCCGAGCAGGTGGACGATGGAGCCGATCAGGCCCTCGATCTGGCGCAGCGCCAGGCGGAACACCGCGCGTAGGGTCAGTGCCGTCAGGATCGCCAGGGCCGAGTACCAGGGCTGCCCGCCCCGCGTCGTCCTTGGCGCCGCCGCCCACGCCTCGATTGCTTCATCGGTGAACCACACCGTCAAGCTGCCGCGCTGGCGCAGGCTGGCGTCATACTCGCGCCAGTTGGTGACCTTGTGTTTCTGCTCGGGGATATGATGGCGGCGGTCTTGGTTCAGCTTGAACGGCACGGGGGGCATCCGGGGGTCAGGACAGGGGACGCTCTATCTGGGCTTCCAAGCTCCCGGCACAAACCCACGCGATCCGTGCAACAAGATCGATCGACGATCTCGATCATCAACCGCTTCATCTCCTCGTCGGAGATCCGCGACAGATCGGTCCAGGGGATTTCGCCGTAGGGCGAGACGACCTTGACGTCGCTGAAGTCGCCCCGCTGCAAGTCGGGGAAGGTGCCGGCGTGCAGGTCCTCGATCCCGCTGTTGCGCACACAGACCTCGACGAGGGTCTGGGCAAGCCGCGTGAGATCGCGGCGCTCTGCACGGGTCGGTGCTTCCTGATCCATCGGTGGCCTTTCCGAGCGAGATGCTCCATACGAAAATCGACGGTGATCGCTCAATGTCCGCCCGCCAATACCGGGCGGCTAGATCAGCGCGACATTCAGGTTGTTCAGTATGCCGGCGAAGCCGGATGCCTCGAGAAGCAGGGAAACCTGCACGGACGACAGCTTGCTGATCGCCCGATCGTAGATGGCGAGATTGACTTCCTCGTTAAGCCGCGAAGGATAGATAATCCCATCGGGACACTGGGGGTGATCGTGGAAGGCGACCGACCAAGCCCGCGCCAGTGTCTGCACGGTGGCGCCAGAGACGTCGCTGGGAACGCCCATGCGGATCGGTCCGTCTCCCCGCAGATCCACGAGGCTGAGGGGAGCAACAACTTCGACCTCAGCGTACCGCCGCTGGGCAAGCTCGGTCTCCGCAATAGGGTAGTCCTCGATCGCTCCGTTGCGTCGGTCGCGCAGAACGGCCTCGACGAAACACACCTTCAGCGACGAGCCGAGGTAGAGCACCCCGAAGCGCTTGTCGTCTAGGCGCTTCCGCGGATCGCTGAACCGGCTGCGCGTCTTTCCGTACCCTAGTGGATTCGGGTATCGGTCTTGGTAGATTCGGCCGAACCGCTCGCCGACCGTGACCGAAACGAGATCAAGAGCCGCACGCGCGAACGCCCTCGTCGGACGCGGGCCCACTATCTCAACTGAATGCTCTGACGACGCTCTCGGCTGCCTCGATCGCCTCGTCTGATCGCCCACGCTGGAGAGCTTCCCGGCCGGTCATGCCGTTCAACTCCGGATGATGCTGAACGAGAAAGCGGTAAACAGCCCATGGGCTACCGCCCAAGCGGTCGAACAGATCCGGCAACGCAGCAAAAGGCTTGCCGTCTTCGTCCACCTGCCACTCCGGGAAACGATAGCCGCGCTTTGCGCCTTCCAAACCGAGAACCTGGTGGTTTTGGCGTTTGGCGTTCACGGTGACGCGGCTGGTGCCGATCAGGGCCGCGAACTCGTCAGCGCTGAGCATATCGCCGCTGCTCAGGATCTCGGCGACGCGAATGCGTCCTCTGGCGCGAGCGGCTGCCAAGGCCGCTTGCAGATCGTCAGCCTCGCTCTCGGATGTCTGTTCGGTCTGCCGCGCCCGGCCCTCGATCGGGGTAATTTTGGGTTCGCCCCGAGGTCCCACATCGACCAGGAACCTGACAGATCGTCCCATAAGACGGCTCCTCTCAAGCGCGGCGCCATAGGTCTCGATCAGGGCGGTCATCGGACCAGGCTGTCCCGCGACCGTCTTCAAGGTCTTGGCCCGTACCGGGATTGCAACCGGCTTCGCCTTTGGCGAGGGCTCGCCGGCATCGACAAGCAACACGGTCGCCCGCTTGACTGTGGCGCCAGCATGGTTCCGGCGCAGCGCATCCGCCGTCCGTCCCGACTTCATCTTCGAGATGGCCATTCCGACCTCCATCCCGCAAGATGGACAAGTTCGTAAGGTTCGTCAAGTCCATTAACCCCCTTATACCGGGCCAGCTCGATCCAGCCCTGTTCGGCGCCGCGTTCCAGCGCTTCATGGCGGGCTTCTGCGAGCAGCTCGAGGGTGTTGTGGCCATCGACGGCAAGGTTCTGCGCCGCTCGTTCGATCGTGCCAGCGGCAAGTCGCCCTTGCACATGGTCAGTGCCTGGGGCTGCGAGCAGCGCCTGGTGCTGGCGCAGATCGCCACCGACGCCAAGTCCAACGAGATCACCGCCGTGCCGAAGCTGCTCGGTATGCTCTCGCTGAAGGGCACCATCGTGACCGCCGATGCGCTCAACTGCCAGCGCGAGATTACCCACAAGATCGTCGATCAGGGCGGCGACTATGCGCTGGCGCTGAAGGGCAACCAGGGCACGCTGCACGACGACGTGCGCCGGTTCCTCGACGATCCGCAGTGCGGGCCCAGCATCAGCAAGGCAACTGTCGATGCGGATCACGGCCGCATCGAAACCCGCACGGCGACGATCTCGACCGATCTCGACTGGTTGCAGGAAGCCCATCACTGGCCCGGCCTGGCCGCCATCGGCCGCGTGGTCCGCATTCGGGACATGGCCGGCAGAACCACGACCGAGACCGCCTATTACCTGCTCAGCACGGCCTTGTCCGCCGAGCGCCTCAACGAGGTCGTTCGCTCGCACTGGAGCATAGAGAACAAGCTCCGCTGGCGACTGGACGTCGTCATGAACGAAGATCAGGCCAGGAACCGATTGGGCAATGGCCCACAAAACCTAGCCATTCTGCGACACATGGCGCTCAACGTCATGCAAAAGGACCCCACCAAGAGTTCCCTGCGCGGTAAGCTTAAGCGTGCCGGCTGGGACGACGCCTATCTCGTCCGACTGCTCGCCCTATCCTGAAGTGCGATTACCCTGACGGGGTCGATCCATCGGCGACGCTGCGCCGGGCGCAAGAAAGCCGCAAGTCGCGACCGCTTGCCGCATAGCCAGCCCTTGCGGAGCTGCGTGTGGCGCCTGTCCCTGCGTTGCCGAAGGGTCATCGCGCATGATTAGCTTGGCACGACAATGACGAGGAGGCAGGCATGGCGACCAGGATGCGGACACGGGGGCGCGCGACGCTGGCGCTGGCGGCAGTGCTGATCCCGGTCGCCGGGATCAGCACTGCGGACGAGCCGAAGCGTTTTCCCCAGCTCACGTTGGAGTCGCTGGACCCCCAGCAGAAGGCCGTCGCCGACCAGATCCTCAAGGTCTCCAGCCTCGGCCTGCAAGGCCCCTACAACGTGCTCCTGCGCAGCCCGGTGCTGGCTGATCGCATGGTGAAGCTGCTGGACTACCTGCGCTTCAACACCTCCGTCCCGCGCCGGCTGAACGAGTTCGCCATCCTGATCCAGGCTCGGCTCTGGACGTCGCAGGTCGAATGGAAGGCGCATTACCCGTTGGCGATCAAGGCCGGCCTGCCCGAGGCAGTGGCGACCGACCTGCGCGACGGCCGCCGGCCCGCCGCCATGCGGCCCGACGAGGCGGTCGTGTATGATCTCTGCATGGAGCTGTCGGCGACGCACGCGCTGAGCGATGTGACGTTCGCCCGCGCCAAGCAGGTGTTGACGGATCAGCAGATCGTGGACTTGGTGACGCTGAGCGGCACCTACGTCACGGTCGCCATGGTGCTGGCGGCGGGCAAGGAGGGCACGCCGGACGGCTCGACGCCGCTGCCGAGGCTCGCGGATAAATAGAGGCGTCTCGGCGCGAGGTTAGCGCGTCCCCTCGCAGGCTTCAGTGGGGCGGACGCGGCAAGGCCACGAAGCCCTCCTGTTCCTGATGCCCTAACCCACAGTATCCCAACCGGAAGCGACGTTACGTCGCGTCCTGCTCAGCGCAAGAACTCCTTCGCGACCTTGCAGATGTAGGTGTATTTCGGATTGACGACCTGCGTGCAGCGTGCGTCAGCGATCTGACCCAGGAACATGTAGGCGTCAGGCTCGGTAAAACCGTACTCGTCCGCGAGCCAGTACACCATCTGCTCGAAGGCGATCCGCATCGCGTCCTCAAGGGGCCGGGCGCAGCCCAGCGTGCCGATATAGGCATCCGTCTCGATCCTCGGCCAGGTCATCCGGGCCGGCTTGTCGCGCAGCTCCACGCTGAAGGTGACGCGGGCACCGATCTCGGTGGCTCCCATGCCGACGCACTCGCCGTCGCCCTGCAGCGCATGGCAGTCCCCCACGTAGAGGCTCGCCCCGTCCTGATGCACCTCGAACAGGATCGTGCTTCCGGTCGTGATCTCCTGGACGTCGAGGTTGCCGCCATGCACCCCGTTGTCCACGGTCAGCACCGCCCCGTGCACCGGGGCGACGCCAAGCACGCCGATCATGGGCTTGATCGGCAGCTTGCGGGTGGCGCTCCAGTGCACGAAGCCGTTGCTGACTTCCATCGCCCGCGTCTGGATGCCGAACTCCTTCTGCCGCACCCAGTCCGGGAACATGCCGATGCCGGGCCAGAGCGCGGTATAGCCGACCTCGTCCAGATCCATGGCGTGGACGTGGACGGCGAGGACCTGCCCGGGCTTCGCGCCGGCCACGTGCAGAGGGCCCGTCGCGGGGTTCACGAAGGGCAAGCGAACTGCCTCAGGCGAGAGCTTCGAGGCGGTTGAGGTTATCAAACCGTCGTTGCAGTTGATCTCGCACTCGACTGTCACCTCCTCGCCGGGTCGGATCTCGGCGATGCAGGCATCGGTGGCCGAGAGCGCGTATTTCAGGTGACCGGCTTTCGGGATGGTGCGCATCGCGTCCATCAGCGTCTCCTCGCGTCGGTGGGGGTCAGTTGAGGTCGTGCCGCCACGGCAGCAACGCCCGCTCGATCCGGCTCACGATCGCCGAGAACGACAGCGCGAGTGCAACGGTGACGGTCAAGGCGGCGAAGACCTTGGCGATGGCATACAGGCTCCCAGCCTTGAAGATTGCATGTCCCAGACCCTCCGAGGACGACATGAACTCGCCCACGATGGCCCCCACGAGCGCGAAGCCCACGGTGAGCTTGAGGCCCGCGAAGATGTCCGTCAACGAGGCTGGGAGCACGAGCAGGCGGAAAATCTGGCGGCGCGAGGCGCCGAGCGAGCGCATGAGGTTGATCTGGTCGGGATCGACCCCGAGCGCTCCCTTGTAGGCGATCACGAGCGCCACGACGACCACGGACAGCGTCGCCATCGCGAGCTTCGACGCGAAGCCGGTGCCGAACCAGATGATCGCGATCGGGGCCAGGGCCACGATGGGGACCGACCCCAAGGCCAGCACGAAGGGCTGGACCACGCGGGAGAGGAACCGTGAGAACCACAGCGACAAGCCGAGCGCGGTGCCGAGCAGATTGCCGAGCACGAAACCTCCGAGCGTCTCGAGGCCGGTCACGCGCGCGTCGGTCCACAGGGAGCCATCGCTGACCATGGTGACGAGATCGCCCGCGATCGCGCTCGGCGAGCCGAATAGGAACGCGTTGACCGAGGCTCCTCGTGTGCCCCACTGCCATAACCCCAGTAGGATGGCCAGGAGCAGGAGTTGGCACGCAAGAACCTGGAGCGTCTCCCGCCGGGCACGCCGCCGCCTGGCGGTGGACCACCGCCGCGGCGGGCGAGGCACCGACGTGGACGGCGCGGCGGGCACAGTGGTCTGCGGCATCAGTGGATATCCAGCTCGGACCATATCTCACGGACGTAGCGCGCGAACTCCCGCGTCTCGCGCGCCTCGATCATCTCCGTTCGGTTACCCGGCAGATCGATCTGATGCTGGGCGACGACGGTGCATGGCCGGTGGGAGAGGACGACGACCCGGTCGGAGAGGCTGACCGCCTCCTCCACGTCATGCGTGATGAGCAGCAGTGACCGCTTCTCGCCGCGGACCAGGCGGGCGGTGTCCCGCTCGATCAGGATCTTGGTCTGGAAGTCGAGGGCCGAGAACGGCTCGTCCAGCAGAAGCACCTCGGGGTCCGAGGCCAGGGTCCGCGCGAGTGCGACGCGCTGGCGCATGCCTCCAGACAGTGTGGAGGGGTAATAGTCCGCGAACGCGCCCAGCCCGAGGCGCCCGAGGAGATTCCGGGCCCTGGCTGCGCGGTCACGCCGGCCGGCGCCCATGACCTCCAGGCCAAGGGTGACGTTCTGCGCGGCCGTGCGCCAAGGCAGCAGCAAATCCTTCTGCAGCATGTAGCCGATGCGGGGCGGGACGCCGGCGAGTTCCTGCCCGTGCCAGAGCACGGTGCCGCTGCTGGCCGGGAGCAGTCCGCATACCAGGTTGAGCAGCGTCGTCTTCCCGCAGCCGGAGGGCCCGACGATGCTGACGATCTCGCCGCGCGAGAGATCGAACGAGACGGAGCGGATCACCTCGACAGGTCTGTCGTCCTCGGCCCCGAACACCATCCCGAGGCCGAGCACTGACAGCGGCGGAGCGGGGCAGTTCGCGCCCGGGACCATCGCCAGATGCGGGGAAGCGGGCAGGTCAGGCAGCCTTCACGGCCTTCTCGGCGAAGCTGTTATCCACGATCTGCGCGAAATTCGTCGTGCCCTTGATGTTCTTGAGGTATTTCTGCATCGCCATCAGGTTGTCCCACTGCGCGCGTTCGACCAGCACCGACTGAGCTGGAATCTTGTATTGGATCTCGGCGTCGATCGCCTTGTCCACGACATCACCCGGCAGGTCGGGAAACTCCTTGCGGGCAACCACCTTGGCGTAGGCGGGATCGCCGTAAACGCGGCGGGCGGCCATCTCGAAGCCCGTGCAGAGCGCCTGCACGATGTCTGGCTTCTGGGCGATGGTATCGTTCAGGACCATGATGCCGGTATTGCAGAAAGGGCCCATGTAACTGGCGAAGTCGAACACGATCTTCGCCCCCTGCGCCTCGGCCTCCGCCACGCCGGGCTGGTAAGCGATGGCGACGTCGGCCTGCCCCGCCAGCATCGCTGCGATCTCCGTACCGGGGCTGACGGCGATCATCTTGACGTCGCGCGCCGACGACCAGGCCGTTTTCCTCGAGCAGCTTCCTGGTCACGCTGTAGTTGGTGTTCGGCTCGGGCGAGGTGACGATCGTGAGGCCCTTGAACTGCTTGGGATCCGTGATCTTGGGAGTGCTCTTGGATACGCCGAAGTAGTGGGCGCGCTGCACGACGGTGCCCACCACCTTGCCCGGCCCGCCGCCCTCGACGGAGATCGGCACCATGGTCGGATCGCCGATGCCGAACAGCGCGGATCGCCCCAGCACGGCCGCGAACGCCTGCGTGTCGCCGCCAGCGGCGCTGACGTTGAGGTGAATGCCCTGTTTCTCGAAGTAGCCGGCCGCCTGCCCGACATAGAGGTCGATGTAGCCGAGGTTGTGCACGGCCTCCACGAAGTTCACCTCGGTGGCGGCGCCGGCTGAGCGCGAGACGACCGTGGCGGCGGCGCCTGCTGCGCCGAGCATCAGGCCGCGGCGCGAGACAGGCAGCAGGCCTGCCATACTGGTCCTGATTGGCGACATTTTGCCCTCCTGAGCGACCGAGCTTCGAGTTTCCTACAGAATGTCAGCAACATCTATGCCAGATGACGAGCGAACTGTCCTTCCTCCGCGCGAGCCTCGTGAGCGTGCATCCGGTGCAGCACCGCGAAACCGTGCGCCGCGAGCTGGCACACGCGCATCAGATCAGCGCTGCCGCGATCCACTGCGCCCAGGCCAGCACCTGCCGGTCTTCGCCGATCCGGCCGACGACTTGCAGGCCGAGCGGCATCGCGTTCGGACCGGTGCCCGCTGGCACTGTCACGCAGGGGACGTGCAGGCTCGTCCAGAGCGCGTTGAACACAGGATCCCCGGTCCACTCGAGACCCACCGGCGCCTCCCCCGCGGCAGCGGGCGTGATCAGGACGTCGTAGCCCTCCATGGCCGTTGGGAAGGCGCTCCGGGCCTGGGCGAGCACGGCGTAGGCATCATCCAGCGCCTGCGGGGATTGGGCTAGGCCCCACTCCATCCGCTCGCGCAGGCCCGTGCTGAGCTGGTCACGATGGTGGAGCATCTCCCACCCTAGCGAGCGGGCGCTCTCCGCATGCATGACCAAGGGATGCGCCTGCCCGACGGCGTCGAACACCGCCGGCAAGGCGACGTCAGCAATCGCTGCCCCGTTGCGGGCCAGGCGGGCGGCCGCGTTTAGCAGCAGGTCTCGCGTTTCCGGCGCGGCGTGGTCCCAGGCCGGCGAGCGGCACACGCCGATACGGGGCGCCCGCTCAGGCCGGCAGTCTGGATCGCCTAGATCCCGGCCGCTGACGGCGCCGGCGAGCAAGGCGCAATCGGCGACGCTGCGCGCCAACACGCCGATCGTGTCCAGGCTGCCCGCCATCAGCTTCATGCCGACCCGGCTGATCAGGCCGAAGCTGGGCTTGAAGCCGACGACGCCGCAATAGGCGGCGGGGCGGATGATGCTGCCGGCGGTCTGGGTGCCGAAGGCCAGCGGGAAGAAGCCCGCCGCCACCCCGGCGGCCGAGCCGCTGCTGGAACCGCCGGGCGTTCGGCGCAGGTCATGCGGATTGGCCGTCGGGCCGGGCTGGCGCGTGGCGAACTCGGTGGTGACCGTCTTGCCGATCACAACGCCGCCCTCGGCCCGGCTCCAGGCGACGGCGGCGGCATCGGCGCGCGGGCGATGACCGCGCCAGATCGGCGAGTTGTACTCGCTCGGCATGTCGCTGGTATCGAGCACGTCCTTCGGCGCGATCGGCAATCCCTGGAGGAGGCCGGGGTTGGCGCCGCGCGCGCCCTCGAGTGCCTGCGCCGGGTCGAGGAAGGCCATGGCGTGGATGTCCGGCTCGCGCGCGGCAATCCGCGCGAGGCAGGCCTCCATCAACGCGACCGGCGAGAGCCGCCCCGCGAGAATGCGGGTGCGTGCCTCGGTCGCGGTCAGCAGGGCAGAATTCATGGGAGCGGTCTCCAGAGCGTTCCGGTTGCCACGGTCCTCCAATCGCGGGGACATGGCGAGCTTGTCTTCGGCCGGCTTCGGCCTGGCCCACTGCCGGAGAGGTTTTCACCGAACGGCCGAGAGTGCCCCTGGAACGACGAGGTGCAGCCGCCCACGGGCTACTGTCCCGGCGGCCGGCGCGTGTGCCAGTCGGTGCGCTGCTGAAAGCCGTGGCCGGCGCGGCACAGCAGCGCCTCCGAGGCGTGCGGGCCGACCAGTTGCAGGCTGAGCGGCATCCCTTGCCGGTCGATGCCGCTGGGCAGGGTGATGGTCGGGTTGCCAGCGAAGTCGAACGGGGCGGTGAAGCGCAACATGCGCAGCAGCACGGAATCGTCTTGCCCGTACTCCGCCATGCGCTCCAGGCTCGGCGTCGGCACCGGCATCGTCGGCATCAACAGGAGGTCCACCTCCTGGAACAGGGCGGCCAACCGGCCAGAGAACTCCAGCCGCTCGTGCATGATCGTTCCGAACTCGACGGCGGTCATCCGCCGCCCGTGCTCGATCAGGTTGGCAAGGTCCGGGCCGTATTCGCTGGCGCGCCCCGGATAGCTTGCCTGGTGCGCGATCGCCGTCTCGACGGCACAGAACGGAATCCAGCCGCGCACCAGCGTCTCCGTCGGCGGAAACTCGATCTCGCGGATCGTCGCGCCGAGTCCTGCCAGCACGTCCTCGGCGGCACGCACCGCTTCGGTCACCTCCGGGTCGATGCCGTCACCGTTGTAGGTGCGCCCGATCCCGATCGTGATCCCGCGGATGCCCTGGCCAAGCGTTGCCAGGTAGTCGGGAACAGGGTCCTGGATCGCGGTCGGGTCGTTCGGATCGGCACCGGCGATGACGCCCAGGATCGCAGCCGCATCGGCCGCGCTGCGCGTCATCGGTCCGACGTGATCCAGCGATGCGGCCAGCGGCAGGATGCCGTGCCGGCTGACCCGTCCCCAGGTCGGCTTGATTCCAGTCAGTCCGCAGGTCGCCGAGGGGAAGCGGATCGAGCCGCCTGTGTCCGAGCCGAGCGCGCCGAAGCACAGGCCCAATGCCGTCGCTACGCCGGAGCCGGTCGAGGACGAGCCGACCCAGTGCGCGGTGCTCCACGGATTCAGCGGTGCGGGATCGTCCGGGTGGTGGCTGGTGTACGCGCCCTCCGTCATCTTCAGCTTGCCGACGATCACCGCCCCGGCGTTTTCCAGGCGGCGCACGACCGTGGCGTCGCTGTCCGGGATCGCATCCTTGCGCATCGGCATGCCACCCGTGGTCGGCGCGAAGCTGGTGGCGCAGAGGTCCTTCACCGCGAGCGGGATGCCGTGCAGCGGGCCGCGCCAGAGGCCGGCCGCGATCTCCGCGTCCGCGCGCGCAGCCGCGGCGCGGGCACGGTCCGGCAGCACCGTCGTGTAGCTGCCCGCCGCCGCGTCCAGCCGCGCGATCCGGTCCAGGATCGCCTCCACGACCGTCACCGGCGAGAGTTCGCGCCGCCGGATACGCTCCGAGACGTCGAGCAGCGGCAGATAGTGCACGTCTTCGAGTGACACGGCCGGTTCTCCCTTCTCCGTCCATAGCACATGCCACCGGCACGGGTGCATGCGCGCGCCTAGATAAGCATCTCGGCCGGATGAAGGAAATGATCGCCGTTGGTCTGCCGGTGCGATAAGACAAAATGATCACTGGTTAAAAGAAAACCCTGCTCGCAGCTGCGCGATGGCGATGCGATAGATGCCACGACTGCGCCCAGCTTCGGACATCCCGACAGGAATGGCACTTGTGAACGCGGACGGCCAACTCGCATTCTGGCTGCACGGCAACGGCAGCACGAAATCCTTCCGCTTTCGTCCGGCGAGGCTGACGATCGCCGGTTGGGCGGGCCGCGATCAGGCGACGCTCGCGCGCCATATCGAGGAGCTTGCGGCGCTCGGCGTAGCGCCACCGAGCCGCACGCCGCTGTTCTACGCTGCGTCGCCTGCCCTGCTGACGCAAACGACGGAACTGCACGTGGTTGGCGATGACAGTTCCGGCGAGGTCGAACCGCTGCTGGTGATGGGCGAGGGCGGCGCGCTGGTCGGCCTCGGCTCCGACCATACCGACCGCGCAGCGGAAGCCTGGTCGGTGCCCCACTCCAAGCAGCTCTGCGGCAAGCCAGTTGCCGACGAGCTCTGGCGTTTCGACGAGATCGCCCCGCACTGGGACTCGCTCATCCTTCGCGCGTGGATCCGGGAGGCGCCTGGCGCGGAGTGGGTGCTGTACCAGGAGGGTGCAACGTCCTCCCTGCGCCGGCCCGACGACCTTGCCACTCTCGCCGGCGGTCTCCAGTCCGGCGATGCGATGCTATGCGGCACCTTGCCGGCGCTCGGCGGCATTCGCCCGGCCAAGGCCTTCCGCATGGAGCTGGTGGACGATAGGCTCGGCCGCCGCCTGACGCACAGCTACTGGACCGTCCCGCTGCCGGTCGTGACCTGATACTCCTATCGCTGGCAGGCGAGCGCCGCCTGTCCTGCTTGCGAGGGCACGTCACGTGAACACGCGGTTCCTGGAGGCTTTCGTCTGGGTTGCCCGACTGGGCAGCTTCCGCGCCGCGGCGGACCGGCTGAACCTGACACAGGCTGCCATTTCCAGTCGGATCGCCTCCCTGGAGGACAGTTTCGGCAAACGCCTGTTCGACCGCGACATGCGCGAGGTGCGGCTCACTTCGGCTGGCCGCCTGCTGCTCGGGTACGCCGAACGCATGTTGGATCTAGGGCGTGAGATGCACTCAGCGCTGCAGACGGACACGGTGCTCTCCGGCATCGTGCGAATTGGCGTGGTCGATACGATCGTGCACACTTGGCTGGTGGACTTCCTGGGCGTGCTGCAGGAGGCCTATCCGGCACTGGAGATCGAGCTGACAGCGGAGCCGACGCAGCGCCTGCACGACCAGCTTCGCCGCGGCCAGCTGGACGTCACCCTGCAAAGCGACCCGGTGATCGGCGAGAACATCCACAACCGCGGCATCGGCGACATGCCCCTGGCCTGGATCGGCCCACCGGATGCGGATGTCAGCTCACCACGGTCAGTCGCCCGCCTGGTCGAGGCACCGCTGATCACCATGACGCGCGGCTCGCAGCCGCACCTCGCGCTGCTCGAGGCGTGCCGCCGCGAAGGCGTGCACCATCGCACCCTCCATTGCGTCGGCTCAATCGCCGCCATCGTGCGGCTCGTGCGCGCCCGCCTGGGCATCGCGGTGATGCCGCGCGCGCCCGTCCGCACAGAACTGGAGGACGGCGCATTGCGAATAGTCCCCTGCACCGAACCGCTATGTCCGCTGCCGCTGGTCGTCAGCTATGCCGCCGATCCGACCAGCGATGCCGGCCGCATCGTGTCCGATATGGCCGCGCGCGAGGCCCGTCGCTACGCCGAACGCCACGGGCCGGAGATCGCCAACCCGGGTCCTGACTGAGGTTTCGCCCGCAGCAAAGGCTATCGCCGCTGATCGGAATTTGCTGCTTGACCCCTCGCGCCACCATGCCGCGATGATGCGCGATGATAACCGATGAGGTCGGCTGATCGAGGCGACCTCCGAGCCCCGCCGCCGCGAAGGCTGACGGCACGGACGTTGCATTAAAGTTGCATTAAATCTGCATGCATGAGACTCGATCTCACCGGCATCTCCTGTTCTTGAGGATTGAGCGTGGCAACGGACGACATCCACTACCTGGAACTCACGGAGCTGACCCGGCGCATCCATGCCGGCGAGCTGTCCTCCGTCGAGGCGACGCAAGCCTCGCTGGCGCGCATCGAGGCGCTGGATGGCACGCTGCACAGTTTCGCGCTGGTGCTACCCGAGCGGGCGTTGGCACAGGCACGCGAAGCGGACGCGCAGATCAGCCGCGGCGAAATCAAGGGCCCGCTGCACGGCGCGCCGCTCGCCGTGAAGGACCTGTGCTGGATGCAGGATGTCCCGACCGCCGCGGGCATGATCGTGCATCGCGACTACCGGCCCCCCGAGGATGCGACGGTCGTGAGACGGCTGCGATCGGCCGGCGCGGTCATCCTGGGCAAGCTGCAGCTGACCGAGGGCGCCTATGCCGACCATCACCCGCAGGTGACGCCGCCCATCAATCCCTGGCATGAGGCACACTGGCCGGGCGCGTCGTCCAGCGGCTCGGGATCGGCGACCGCCGCCGGCCTCTGCTACGGCTCCCTGGGGTCCGACACGGGCGGCTCAATCCGCTTCCCCTCTGCGGCGAATGGGCTGACCGGGCTGAAGCCGACCTGGGGACGGGTCAGCCGCTACGGCGTGTTCGAGTTGGCGGCGACGCTCGACCACATCGGCCCGATGACGCGTAGCGCGCGCGACGCGGCTGCCATGCTGGGTGCCATTGCCGGGGCCGACGAGAATGATCCAACCGCCGTGCAGGACGCGGTGCCGGACTACCTCGCCGGCATCGGGCGGGGGCTGCGCGGCGTGCGGGTCGGCATCGCCCCAGCTTGGGTCGAGGCGGAGGCCGACGCGACCACGCGGCAGGCGATCGCGTCCGCCGTCGAGGTCGTCCGCGGCTTGGGCGCCCAGGTCAGCCAGGTCCGCTTTCCCGAAGTGGCCCAGATGGTCGAGGACTGGTTCCCGCTGTGCGGCGTCGAAGCCGCCGTGGCGCACGAGGCGACCTACCCCGCGCGCAAGGACGAGTATGGCCCGGCGCTGTCGGCAGTGATCGAGCTGGGCCGTGGCCTGTCCGGCATGGATTACCAAAAGATCATCCTGCATCGGAACGACTTCCGCGGCCGGGTCGCGGCGCTGTTCCGCACGGTTGACCTGCTGCTGGTGCCCGCCCAGGGCTTCGCCTCGCCGACCCTGGCGAAGATGGCGACCCTGGGAGAGGATGCCGCGCTGATGAGGTCCCTGCTGGGCTTCACCTGTCCCTTCGACATGAGCGGCAGCCCGACCATCACGCTGCCCTGCGGCTTCACCGAGGCCGGCACCCCTGTCGCGTTCCAGTTCGTCGGCGCACACCTGGCCGAGGAGCTTCTTTGCCAAGCCGGATATGCGTTTCAGCAGGCAACCGACTGGCACAAGCGCCACCCGGCGCTCGGCTGAGCCAACCCTGAAGTTCACAAGACAGGAGACCACAATGAAGCGGAGAAGCCTACTGCTCGGCGCCGCGGCGACGCCGTTGATCGGGATGGCCCGTTCGGCCCAGGCTGCCAACCCTATCAAGATCGGCCTGCTGGAGGACATCTCCGGCGACCTCGCCGCGATCGGCCTGCCCAAGCTGCACGGCTCGCAGCTCGCGGTCGAGGAGGTGAACGCCGCCGGCGGCATCATCGGACGGCCGGTGGAGCTGATCCACCTCGACCCGCAGGGCGACAACGCGCGCTACCAGGAGTTCGCCCGGCGCCTGCTGCAGCGCGACAAGGTGGACGTGCTGATCGGCGGCATCACCTCGGCCTCGCGCGAGGCGGTACGCCCGATCGTGGACCGGCTGGACGCCTTCTACATCTACACGAACCAGTACGAAGGCGGCGTCTGCGACCGCAACATGCTGAGCGTCGGCGCGGTGCCCGAGCAGCAGCTCTCGACCTTGTTGCCCTGGATGGTCGAGAAGTTCGGCAAGAAGGTCTATACGGTCGCCGCCGACTACAATTTCGGCCATCTCTCGTCGGAATGGGGCAACAGCATCCTCAAGCCGCTCGGATGCGAGATCGTCGGCACCGAGTTCATCCCGTTGGGCGTGTCGCAGTTCGCCCAAACCATCCAGAACATTCAGCGCGCCAAGCCGGATTGGCTCTACATGCTGGACGTCGGCGCGGCGCAGAGCTCGTTCTACGAGCAGAAGAACGCTGCGGGGGTGCACCTGCCGATGGCCAGTCCGGTGAAGATCATGCTCGGCTTCGAGCACAAGCGCTTCCCGCCCGGCGTGATGAAGGACATGTACGCCGCCGCCAACTGGTTCGAGGAGCTGGACACCCCGGCCGCCAACGACTTCAAGAAGCGCTGGCATGCCAAGTTCCCCAATGAGGTCTATATCAACGACATGGGCTACAACGCCTACGTCGCGATCAAGCTCTACAAGATGCTGGCGGATCAGGCGAAATCCACCAAGAAGGACGCGCTGCGCCAGGTGATCGATACCGGCGAGGCCGGGCTCGACGCGCCGGAGGGCCACATCACCATCGACCCGAAGAGCCAGCATTGCTCGCACGTGATGCGGCTGATCAGCGTCGATGGCCAGAATCAGGTCCACGTCCTGAAGGATTTCGGGACGATCCAGCCATACTGGCTGTCTAAGGTGGGCTGCGATCTGACGAAGAGCGATCCGAAGGAGCAATACACGCCGGATCATCTGCCCGGAAAGTAGGAAGCTCGGAATGCTGGGAGACCTGTTCTCGTATTTCTACCAATTCGCCGACGTGTTCTCTTTCCTGGTGCTCTCGGCGGCAGGTCTCGCCATTATCTTCGGCATGATGGGCGTCATCAACATGGCGCATGGGGAGTTCATCATGTGCGGCGTTTACGTGACCGCGGCCACGTATCACGCCGGGCTGCCCCTCCCGCTCGCCCAGGTCTGCGGCACGGTGGCGGCGGCGCTGATCGGCGTGATCCTGGAGATCGTGCTGATCCGGCCGCTGTATAGCCGTCCGCTGGATTCGCTGCTCGTCACCTGGGGCCTCAGCCTGATCGCGACCCAGGGCACGCTGGTCCTGGTCGGATCAACTTTCCCAGGGATCGGCACGCCGGGCGGCGGCTTCGAGGTCGGCGGCTACAGCTTCTCCTCCTACCGCATGGTGCTGTTCGCCGCGTCGCTGCTGGTGCTGGCCTTCATCTACCTGCTGTTCATGCGCACCCGCTTCGGCGTGCACGCCCGCGCGGTGATGCAGAACGCGGGCATGGCGCAGGCGCTGGGCGTGCGGCGCAGCCGCATCTACGCGCTCAGCTTCGGCATCGGCGCCGGGCTGGCGGGTCTGTGCGGCGCGCTCTACGCGCCGACGATGTCGCTGATCCCCACGATGGGAACGAGCTTCATCGTGGAATCCTTCGTCACCGTCGTGGTCGGCGGTTCCAGCATTCTGCTCGGGACCGCCCCGGCCGCCTTGGCGCTCGCCATCGTCAGGACCGGGCTGAATGCCTGGTACGGCCAGGTCATCGGCCAGATCGGGCTGCTGATCGCCGTCATCCTGATCATCCGCGTGCTGCCGGACGGGTTCTCCGGCTGGCTCGCGAAGCGCGCGAGCTGAGCGGAGAGGCCGATGCGCAAGCTGCTCAATGGCCCGCAGACGATGGGGCGAGGGCGCGTGTTCTGGGCCTGCGCCGCGCTGGTGCTAGCCGCCGCGCTGATCTACCCGGCCTTCGCCGACCCGTATGACGTCGGCAATTTCGGGTATTTCTTCATCTGGATCTTCATGGCGCTCGGCCTCTGCGTCATGTGGGGCCTCTGCGGGATGCTCTCCTTCGGACAGACCTTCTTCTTCGGTATCGGCGGCTACGCCTACGGGGTCATTGCCATAGACCTGGGCAACGGACCTGTCGCGACGCTTGCCGGGCTGTTCGGGGCCGTAGCCGTGGCGAGCCTGGCGGCAGCCGTGCTCGGCTATTTCATGATTTACGGCCGCATCAGCGGCGTGTTCTTCGGCATCGTCACCCTCTCCTTCACCCTCGCGCTCGCGTTTTTCCTGGGACAGACGGCGGGGCCGGAATGGGCAATCGGCAAGGCGCGGCTGAACGGGTTCAACGGCATGCAGGGCATGTCGCCGCTCACCATCCCCTGGTTCGGCGGCCCGATAGACCTGGAGGCGACGGCGCTCTACTACGCCCTCGTGATCGGGCTGGCGGCGACGTATCTCCTGCTGCGAATCCTCGCCAATTCCCGCTTCGGCAACGTGCTGGTCGCGGTGCGTGAGGACCCGCAGCGAGCCGAGTTGCTCGGCTACGACGTGCGACGCTACCAGTTGGGTGCCTTCGTTCTCGGCAGCGCGCTCGCCGGGCTCAGCGGCGTGCTATACACCTCCTGGGGCCAGTTCATCACTCCGTCCAGCATCGGCCTGCCGGCCGCGGCCATGCCGATCGTCTGGGTCGCTTTCTCCGGGCGGACGGACCTGACCGCGACCCTGGTCGGCACCTTCGCCCTGCTGCTCGGCTTCCAAACCCTGACCGTCTATAGTGAACAGGCGGCGCTCATCGTCATGGGCGCACTGCTCGCCACGACGGTGCTATTCGTGCCGAAGGGCTTCGTCATCGGGCTGGGCGAGCTGCTGTCGCGACTGCGCGTCTGGAGATCGGCCCGTGCCTTCTCGGCGAAGGACGCCAGGTCGTGAGCGCGCTGCTGCAAGTCCAGGGACTCAGCAAGAGCTTCGGCGGTTTCTTCGCCGTCTCCGATGTCGCCCTCGCCGTCGAGGAGGGCGAGATCCACTGCCTGATCGGCCCGAACGGCGCGGGCAAGAGCACCCTGTTCAAGCTGGTCATCGGCACCTACACGCCAACTCGCGGCCACATCCGCTTCCGCGACCGTGACGTGACGCGGACGAAGCCATTCGCCCGGGTCAGGCTGGGAATGAGCATCAAGATGCAGGCGCCCAGTACCTTCAAGGCGCTGCCGGTGCGCCAGAACCTGCACATCGCCCTGCAGCACCACGCCGCCCCGGATCATCTGGAGCGCGATGAGGATCGCCTCCTAGACCTGCTGGGCCTTTCCGCCGATGCGCAGAAGCTGGCAGGCGAGCTGTCACACGGGCAGCAGCAGTGGCTGGAGATCGGCATGGCGGTCGCGCTCAAGCCGACGCTGCTGCTGCTGGACGAGCCCACCGCAGGACTGTCGCCGGACGAGACCTTCCGCACCGGCGAGCTGGTCCAGCGATTGCGCGCCAGCGGCCTGACGGTGCTGGCCGTCGAGCACGACATGGCGTTCGTGCGCCAGATCGCGACCACGGTGACCGTGCTGCACCTGGGCCAGACATTCGCGAGCGGCAGCATCGACGAGATTGTCGCCGACCCGCGCGTCGCGGAGATCTACCTGGGAGTCCCGCATGTCGCGTGAGCCGGTGCTGGAGGTGGCGGGCCTGAGATCGAGCTATGGGGCGACGCCGATCCTGACCGGTGTCGATCTTAGCATCGGCAAGGGCGAGATCGTGGCTCTGATCGGCCGCAACGGCGTCGGCAAGACCACCACGATGCGCTGTCTGATCGGCCTGCTGCGCGCCTCCAGCGGCACGATCCGCTACGACGGGCAGGATGTGACGCGCATGCCTGCCGACGACCGCGCGCGCCTGGGGATCGGCTACATCCCGCAGGGACGTGACGTGTTCCCGCGCATGACGGTCGAGGAGAACCTGAAGGTCGGCGAGTTAATCGGCAGCGGCCGGCACGAGTCCCACGGGGAGCTGGTATTCCAGTATTTCCCGATCCTGAAGGAACGCCGTAAGCAGATGGCAGGCACGCTTTCAGGCGGCCAGCAACAACAGCTGGCAATCGGGCGCGTGCTGATCGGCGGTCCAGCGCTGATCCTGCTGGACGAACCATCGGAAGGCGTGCAGCCGTCGATCGTGCAGCTAATCTGTCGTGTCCTGCGCTCGATCCGTGACGACCTCGGCACCACTATCTTGTTCGTCGAGCAGAATTTGGACACGATCCTTGCCATCGCTGAACGCGGCTATGTCATGGAGAAGGGCCATGTTGTCGCCCGGCTGGAGCCGGGGGACGTTTCGCAGGAGAGTGTCAGGCGCCACCTGCTGCTGTAGCCAGGGCCGGAACTAGCGCGCCCAGACGAGTCCCTCAAAAAGGAACGCTTCCAGTGAGGCCTGGCACCGAACGAGACATCGCGCCCCTCCTCGATCAGGCACCCCCGGCGGTGCGCTGGTTCCCGGAGGACACGGTGGCGCCTATATGATCGGCATGATTCCGCTTTCTGTCCTTGACCTCGCCCCCGTCCCTGAAGGCAGCGACGCCGGCCAGGCGCTGCGCAACGCGCTAGACCTCGCCCGGCACGCCGAAGCGCTGGGCTACGGGCGCTACTGGATGGCCGAGCACCACAACATGCCCGGCATCGCCAGCGCCGCGACCGCGGTAGCCCTCGCCCACGTCGCCGCCGGCACGCGCAGCATCCGCGTGGGCGCGGGCGGCGTCATGCTGCCCAACCACGCCCCGCTGCTCATCGCCGAGCAGTTCGGCACCCTGGCCGCGCTGCATCCGGGGCGCATCGACCTCGGCCTCGGCCGCGCGCCCGGCACCGACCAGGTCGCCGCCTACGCCATGCGGCGTACCCTCGCCGCGAACGGCGGCGACGACTTCCCGCAGGACGTGGTGGAACTGCTGGACTACTTCCGCGCCGCCGCACCCGGCCAGCCTTTGCAGGCAGTGCCGGGCGCGGGCCTGGACGTGCCGGTGTGGATCCTGGGGTCGAGCACCTACGGCGCCCAGCTCGCCGCAGCCCTCGGCCTGCCCTACGCGTTCGCCTCGCACTTCGCGCCGGCGCAGATGGGGGAGGCGGTGGCGCTCTACCGCGAGCGGTTCAAGCCCTCGGAGCGGCTGGCGGCACCCTACGTCATGCTCGGCGTCAACGTCTTCGCGGCCGACACGGACGCCGAGGCACGGCGCCTGTTCTCGTCCTTGCAGCAGGCCTTCGTGAACCTGCGCAGCGGGCGCCCTGGCAAGCTGCCGCCGCCTGTGGACGGCCTGGACGCGCGGCTCGATCCGCGTGCGCGCGCGATGCTGGACAGCGCGCTCGCCTGCTCCATCGTCGGCGGGCCGGAGACGGTGCGGCGGGGCCTGCAGGCGTTCGCTGCCCGCACCGGGGCCGACGAGCTGATGGTCACGGCGCAGATCTTCGACCACGCAGCGCGTCGGCGCTCCTTCGAGATCCTCGCCGGGCTGTATGCGGAGATAGCAGCCGCGGCGTAACTGTGGACGAGCGGAGCCGTGAGGCGCGATCTTGTTGCACGGATCGCGTGGGTTTGTGCCGGGAGCTTGGAAGCCCAGATAGAGCGTCCCCTGTCCTGACCCCCGGATGCCCCCCGTGCCGTTCAAGCTGAACCAAGACCGCCGCCATCATATCCCCGAGCAGAAACACAAGGTCACCAACTGGCGCGAGTATGACGCCAGCCTGCGCCAGCGCGGCAGCTTGACGGTGTGGTTCACCGATGAAGCAATCGAGGCGTGGGCGGCGGCGCCAAGGACGACGCGGGGCGGGCAGCCCTGGTACTCGGCCCTGGCGATCCTGACGGCACTGACCCTACGCGCGGTGTTCCGCCTGGCGCTGCGCCAGATCGAGGGCCTGATCGGCTCCATCGTCCACCTGCTCGGACTGGCTCTGGCGGTGCCGGACCACACGACACTAGCCGGCGTGCGGCGACGCTGGAGGTGCCGCGGCCGCGATCCAGCGCCGGTGCTGGTGCCGATGCTGAGCCCGTGCACCTGCTGGTGGACAGCACCGGGCTGAAGCTGTGCGGCGCGGGCGAGTGGCTGCTCGAGAAGCATGGGACGAAAACACGCCGGTCGTGGCGGAAACTGCACATCGGCGTGGACGCCGACACCGGCCAGATCGTGGCTTCGGCGCTGACCACCAACGACGTGGACGACGGCTCGCAGGCCGGTCTCTTGCTCGACCAGGTCGTGGGCGCCGTGGCCTCGTTCACGGGCGATGGCGCATACGACAGCGACAACGTCTCCACGGCCGTGGCCGAGCGTCACCCTGAAGCGGCCGTCGTCGTGCCGCCACGCTCGACGGCGGTGCCGAGCGACACGGCCGCGACCGCGCCCACGCAGCGCGACCGTCACCTCCAGTGCATCGCCGAGCACGGGCGAATGGCCTGGCAGAAAGCGTCGGGGTACACCAAACGAGCCCGAGCCGAGGCCGCCATCTCCCGCCTCAAGCGCGTGATCAGTGACGGGTTGCGCTCGCGCGCAAACAAGCGTCAGGCAACCGAGGTGGAGGTCGCTGTTCATGTCCTCAACCGCATGCTGGAGCTGGGACGCCCGAACTACGTCCGCGTCGCCTGACCCCAGACGGGGTTGGGGTAACTGCGCCTGCACCCCTGATCCGTGCAACACAGTCCATCAGAACTCAAGCACCGCCATCACCGCTTCCGGCGCTCGCCGTCATCCCGCGCGCCTGCCGCGGTATTCCCGGAACACTCCCAGCACCGTCGTGCAGGCGACCTCCGCGAAGCCGGCCTGCCTGAGCTGCCCGAGGATGATCTCGGGCGGCACGCACCCCTCGATGGTCTCCCAGTAATACCGCATCAGCGCCGCCGTCCGCCGCCCCGGCATGGCGACCCGGCACGCCCAGGGCACGGCGCGCCCGAACCAGAGCCGTGCCAGCGCCTGGGCGAGCTGCCCGTCCGGCCGCGCGATCTCCAGCAGCAGCACCGTACCGCCCGGCCGCAGCACGCGGCGGAACTCCTGGAACGCGGCGCCGAGGTCGGCAACGTGGCGCAGCGCGTAGCCCATGGTCGCCAGGTCCACGCAGGCGTCGGCCACGGGCAGCGCCTCCGCCCGACCCTGGATGAGCGCCGCGGGTACCCCGTGGCGCCGGGCTTCGGCCAACATGCCGAGGCTCAAATCCACCCCCGTGACGCCCCCGCCGGGTGTCGCGAGACGCGCCGCCTCGCGCGCCAGCAAGCCAGTGCCAACGGCCACGTCGAGCACGTCCATGCCCGGCCGCAGCCCGGCGCGCCGCAGCGCCTGCCGCCGATACCAGGCGCCCGAGCCAAGCGAGAGCATCTGGTTGGCTCGGTCGTAGTCCGCCGCCGTCGCGTCGAAGAGCGCGCGCACGAACGGCGCGCGCTCTTCGGCGTCGCCATACCAGGGCCGCAGGACGGGATGCGGCCGCACCGGGCCGCTGGAGTTGCTCATGGTTGGCCGTATCCGCGCAAGATGCTAGGCTCCGGACCTTACCAGGCCGCCACGCATGGGTGAACGCCGGCGCTCCCAGGAAGGCATCCTGATCCCGAATCAGCCCCTCCCTGCCCAGGATCAAGCTCTGCCGCGCAAGAGTGGTTCGGCAGCACGCCTATCGCGCGCGATCCAGCGCATCCCGAGGCTGGCCTACGAGTGCATGGCGTTCTACGGGTTCCTGCTGCTGCTCGGTGCCGTGTTCCTCGGGTGGAGCCCGATCGGAGCCATCCTCAGCCGCGTGCTGCCGAAGCGCATGGCGGCGCCGTTCGGGCAGTTCATGATCCGCCGGGTGTTCCGCTTCTTCGTGGCCCTGCTGCACGTGCTCGGCTTGATGCGCTGCGACCTCTCCGCGCTGGATGCGCTGCACGACGAGCGCGGGCTGGTAGTGGCGCCCAACCATCCCTCCCTGCTCGACATCCTGCTGATCGCTTCCCGCCTGCCGCGGGCGGTTTGCATCACGAAGGCCCAGTTGTGGGACAACCCGTTCCTGGGCGGCGGCGCGCGGCTGGCCGGCTACATCCGCAACGACGCGCCGCTTCCCCTGGTGCGCCGCGCGGCAGCGGAGGTACGCAGCGGCGCCAACCTGCTGATCTTTCCCGAGGGCACGCGCACCGTCGCGGGGCCGGTCAACCCGTTCAAGTCCGGCTTCGCCTTGATCGCATACGCGGCCGGCGCCCCCGTGCAGGCCGTGTTCATCGAGTCCGAGACGCCTTACCTGCGCAAGGGCTGGACTCTCCTGCGCAAGCCGAGATTTCCGTTGATCTATCGGGTCCGCCTCGGCCCCCGGCTGCCGGTGGAGGGCAGCGTGGACGCGTTTGCCCGCGACCTGGAGCGCCTCTACAACGTGGAGCTGGGCGGCGGCCAGAGGTGATCCCGTCCACCACGCACCTCGTCGTCATCCCTTCCTACAACAGCGGCCCGCGCGTGCTGGACACGGTGGCGGAGGCGCGCCGCGCCTGGGCGCCGGTCTGGGTAGTCGTGGACGGCAGCACGGACGGCACCGGCCTGGCACTCGCGGCGTTGGCCGCGGGCGACGCTGGGCTGCGGGTACTCCCGCTCGCGCGCAACAGGGGCAAGGGCGCCGCCGTGCTGCACGCGTTGCACCTCGCGGACGCGGAAGGGTTCACGCACGCGCTCGTCATGGACGCGGACGGGCAGCATCCGGCGGCCAGCATCCCGCGCTTCATGGCGGCGTCGGCCGCTTCGCCCGGCGCGATGGTGCTGGGCGTGCCCCGGTTCGGAGCGGACGCGCCGGCGCTGCGGGTGCGAGGGCGTCGCGTCTCGAACTGGTGGGTGGGGCTGGAGACGCTGTGGGCCGGCGTCGGCGACAGCCTGTTCGGCTTCCGCGTCTATCCGGTCCGGCCGCTCCTGCGCGTCATGGCGCGCACGCGCTGGATGCGCCGCTATGACTTCGACGCTGAAGCGGCGGTGCGGCTGTGCTGGCGAGGGACGGGGATCGTGAACTTGCCCGCACCCGTGCGCTATCTGCGCGCCGACGAGGGCGGCGTCTCGCACTTCCGCTACGGGCGCGACAACTTGCTGCTCACCTGGATGCATGTACGGCTGATGCTGGGCTTCCTCGCGCGGCTGCCGCTCTTGCTGGCGCGGCGATTGCCACGGCGCTTGCGGATGGTGGCGTGAGCGGCACCGCCCGCAGCCCCCGCGCAGCGAGCGCGGCGAGCAGGGCCGGCACGACCTCCAGCACCACAGGCGTACCCGCCGGGGTAAGGGCGGAGCGGCCGTCGTGGAGCATCAGCACGTCGCCAGGACGCAGCCCGCGCAACAGGCGGCGCAGCACGAGGGCGGGATCGCCGCAACGCGTGTCGAAGCCGCGCCGTGTCCAGGAGGCGTGCTGCAGGCCGAGGCCCGCCAGCACCGGATCGAGCAACGGGCTGCGCAGCCCGGCGGGAGCGCGCGCGAGGCGGGGAGGGCGCCCTGCAAGCGGCGCGAGCACCGCTTGCGCGCCCGCCATCTCCCGTCGCAGTGCGCGTGGCCCTAGGCAGGCGAAGAGGACCAGGTGGCGCAGAGTGTGGTTCTCGATGCCGTGGCCGCGCCGGGCGATCTCGCGCACGAGGCCGGGGTGGGCGCGCGCGCGCTCGCCGATCAGGAAGAAGCTTGCCTTGGCGCCGTGCCGGTCGAGCAGGTCGAGCAGCGCGGGCGTGACCTGGGGGTCCGGTCCGTCATCGAACGTCAGCGCCACGCGGCCGTCGCGTTCGCCGGGCGGCAGGCGCACAACTGTCCGGCCCAGCACCTGGCTGCGCGGCCACAGGCCAAAGAGGGCGAGCAGCGCGTGGCTGCCCACCACGGCGGCGAGCGCGTAGGGCCAGCCAGCCGGCCAGGCCAATAGCAAGCCTGGCGCCCCCACGTGAACACCCACCGCGGCGCGCACTGCGGGACGCGGTGACCATCGGGCAGCCATCGCCTATCGCCCCATCCCGCCCGCGCGCACGGCACGCACGAGCTCCGGCAAGGGCACATGGCGGTGTCCGCGGAAGCGCAGGCGCCGCACCGCATACTCGGCGAGGAACATCAGCGCGACGAGCACCACGTCCAGCACGTTGACGAACAGCGACCACACTGCCGCAGGAGCGAGCAGCAGCAGCAGGAGCGAGGCGAGGAGCTGACCCGCGAAGAACAGGCACCAGGCATAGGTGGCGGCTCGCGTGTAGCCAGCCATGCCGGGGTGGAAGCCGGGATCGAGCCGCTCGGCAAGCCTGGTCACGAGCGGTGTCCGGCCCGGCAGCAGCGTGGCGCCGAACAGGGCCAGCAAACCGCTGAACACCGCGAGATGCGACAGCCCCGCCGCGGCCAGGAGACCATGCCCCAGCAGACGTCCCGCACCCCACGCCAACGCTGCGAGCACGAGGATCGGCGCCCAGCGCGAGCGATCCTTGCCCAGCAGACCCGGCAGAGCCACCGCCGCCACCCCGGCCTGCACGGTCGCCAGCGTCGCCGCGGGCAGCAGGCCGCGCCCCGTCGTCACTGCCAAGTGGGTCGCGAGCGGCGATGCAACGGCTGCTCCGAGGAGCAGCCCCCGTCCGGCGCGACCAAGCTTGCCGCTGAGGACGGGTCTGGACGTTTCGGACGCCGGGCGGGATCGCTCCATGGGTGGAACTTAGCTCGCCTTCACTCGATTGCTAGCCGGGAGGCCGACGACGTTTGCGCGGTGTTCACGAAGTGGTTAGTCTTGGTCCGCATCATACCACTATGCTTGCTGGGAGCGCCGCCGTGGATACCTTGCGCGATCAGGATTTTCCCGCCGCGGCCCAAAACGATCTTGAGCGGGAAATCGCCGCGCTGATCGTGTCCACGCTGCAACTCGAAGTCGCACCCGGCGACATCCCGGCGGAAGATCGCCTGTTCGGTGAAGGACTGGGCCTCGACTCCATTGATGCGTTGGAGCTGGCGCTCGCCATCTCCCGGCGTTACGGATTCGAGCTGCGGTCCGACGACGAGCGCAACCATCAGATCTTCGCCTCCTTGCGCAGCCTCGCCCGGCACGTCGGCCAGAATCGAGCACACTGATGCCAGCGGCTCCGGCCGCCCGGCTGGTGGAGCGTCCGCCCGGTGCGGCGCTGTTCCGCGGGCCGGGGAACTCCCTGGTCACTGCCGAGACATTCCTGCGCGCGGCGCACCGGCTAGCGACCAGCCTCGCCGGCCCAAGGGACGGCCCAAGGGACGACAGCGGGTCGGTGCTTAACCTTTGCGCCGACCGCTGCCTGTTCGCCCTCACTTTCGCGGCGGCCCTGTTGCGCGGTCGGCCTTGCGTGCTGGCGGGGGCGGACCAGCCCGGCGCGCTCGGGACGCTTGCCCGACGTTTTCCAGGAGCCTGGGCCGTCGCGGAGACGGGTCGCTTGCCCGCAGGAATCGAGGGGCAGGAGGTCGCGCTGCTCGCTGCCGACGCGGTCGGGGCATCGCCGCCCAATCCCCTGCTGCCTGGGGACCGGCTTGCCGCATGGGCGCTGACGTCCGGCAGCACCGGGGAGCCGACGGCGCACGCGAAGACCTGGGGCGCGCTGGCCGAGCGCTCGCGCGCGGCGGGCAGCCGGTTCGAGCTGGACGAGTTGCGGCCAGCGACGATCGTCGGCACCGTGCCGCCCCACCATATGTATGGCTTCGAGACCACGGTGCTGCTGCCGCTGCACGCCGCCGCGTCGAGCTGGTGCGGTCCCGCGTTCTTTCCTGCCGACGTGCGCGCCGCCCTCGCTGCCGCGCCCGCCCCCGCGCTGCTCGTGACGACTCCCTTGCAGATCCGCGTCCTGCTCGAAGGCGCGGCGCTGCCGGTTGCCGCCGCTATCTCAGCGACCGCGCCGCTGGACCCCGCGCTGGCCGCCAGGGCGGAACACGCCTGGGGCGCGCCGGTGTTGGAAATCTACGGCGCCACCGAGGCTGGGTCGTTGGCCAGCCGGCGCACCGTGGAGGGCGAGAGCTGGCTGCCCTATCGCGGCGTCCAGGTAGTGCAGGACCGCGAGACGACGGTGGCGATGGCTGCGGGCGCGGCGCCGCAGCAGCTTGCGGACAGCATCGAGCCGCTCGGCGACGGGCGGTTCCGCTTGCTCGGACGCCGTGCCGACCTGGTTAAGCTGGGCGGGCGGCGCGCGTCGCTTGCGGGACTCACGCGCATCCTCTGCGGATTGGACGGCGTGGTGGACGGCGCTTTCGCCGTGCCGGACGACCTGGACTGGCGGGCGTCGGCACGGCTGCTCGCCTTCGCCGTGGCGCCGGACCGCTCGGCGGAGAGCATCCTGGCGGAGCTGCGCGGCAAGATGGACGCCGTGTTCCTGCCGCGCCGGGTGATCCGCGTTGGGCGGCTGCCGCGCAACGCCGTCGGCAAGCTGCCGCACCAGGCCCTTCTCGCGCTCGCCGAGGAGTGCGACGCCGCATGACTCTGGGCATGAGTTCCTGCCGGTCGCTTCCAGGTGCCGCCGGACCATCCTTGCTTGCCGGGGCATTTCCCTGGGCGGCCGGTCGTGCCCGGCGTGGTGCTGCTGGACGAGGCGCTCGCGCTGCTGCTGGCAGCGTCGCCGGGGCTGCGCGTGGCAGGCCTGCCCACCGTCCGCTTCTTGCGGCCGGTGCTGCCCGGCGAGGACGTGGAGGTGCTGCATGAGGCGCCCGTTGCGCCGGGGCGCGTGGGCTTCACGTGCCGCGTCGCGGGACAGGACGCCGTGCGCGGCGCCGCGCTGCTCGCCACGGATGATTCGGTTTGAGCGGCTCCGGCTGGTCGCGGCAACGGGAACGCGGCAGCGCGTGGCTGCTGCGGTTGATGCTGCTGGTCACGTTCGGCGTGGGCTGGCACGCCGGGCGGGCGCTGCTGCTGCCGATCACGGGCTGGTTTCTCGCCACGTCGCCGCAGGGGCGGGCAGCGTCGCGCGAGTATCTGGGCCGTGTGCTGGGACGGCGGGCGCGCTTCTGGGACGTGGCGCGGCATTTCTACACCTTCGCCTGCGCCATCCTGGACCGGCTCTTCCTGGTCACGGGCCAGACGCGCCGGTTCCGCATCACGATCTCGGGGTTGGAGGCCGTGCAGGCTGCGCTGGCTACGGGCCAGGGCTGCGTCCTGCTGGGCGCGCACCTCGGCAGCTTCGAGGTGCTCCGTTCCGTGGCGGCCACCGCGCCCGTGCCGGTCCGACCGCTCATGTTCCGCCGCAATGCGGGCGCGCTGACCTGGGCGCTGGATCGGCTGGACCCTAGCCTGCGCGAGAACGTGATCGAGATCGGCGACACGGCGAGCATGTTGCGCGCGCGGGAGGCGGTGGAGCGGGGCGAGATCGTGGGCCTGCTCGCGGATCGTGCGCCGGACGGGCAGCGCCCGGTGGAGGCGCCGTTCCTGGGCCGGTCGGCGTCCTTTCCCGCGGGGCCATTCATCCTGGCGGCGACGCTGGGCGTGCCGGTGGTGCTGTTCCATGCGGTGCGCACCGGGCCGCGACGCTATCAGGTGCGGTTCGAGCCGTTTGCGGACCGCATAGCGCTGCGCCGGGCGTGCCGGGAGGCGGATCTGCAGGCGTGGGCCGCCCGTTACGCGGTAGTGCTGGAGCAAGCGTGTCTTGCCCATCCCTACAACTGGTTCAACTTCTTCCCGTTCTGGGAGAGGTCGTCCGATGCAGGTCCCGCGTCGCCTCGCGCTGCAACTGCCGCTCGCGCTGCTCTTGGCGCCGGGCGCGCGCGCCCTGGAAGCTCCGCCGCGCTCCCCTAGCCAGCCGCTCGACCTCGGGGCGCTGATGGCGCGGCTGGCCGCAGTGCCGGAGCGCCGGGCGCGCTTCGAGGAGGAGAAGCACCTCGCCGCGCTCAGCGAGCCGCTGCGCACCACGGGACGCTTGCTCTACTGGCGCCCAGACCGATTGGAGAGGATCACGGACGGACCGGACTCTGAGAGCGTCGTCGTGGACGGCGACCGGCTCGTGTTGACTACGAGACAGGAGCCGCCCCGCGTGGTGGACCTGAGCGCCCAGCCGGAGCTGCGCGCCCTGGTGGACGCGGTGCGCGGCCCGCTCTCCGGCGACCTTGGGGCCTTGCGGCGGAGCTTCGCCGTGACCGCCTCCGGCACCCCGGCCGATTGGCGCCTCCTGCTGCGGCCCACCGATCCCGGCGCGGCCCGGCTGCTCGCGCATGTCGAGGTCAAGGGGGTTGGCGACGCGCCACGCGAAGTGGTCGTGCAGCAGGCTGACGGGGATGAGGACCGCCTCCTGATCGAGCCACTCCCCTGACCAGGCTTGCTCGGACCCGTCCTTTGAGCCGCATCCTGCCCGTCCTGGCCGCGCTCGCCGCGGCGGCGGCGCTGCTCGCCCTCGTGCTCTCGCTGGCGAGGGTGCGGACGAGCATGGCGGATTTCCTGCCGGAGGGCCGCACGCAAGCCGCGAAGCTGATGATGCAGGAGCTGCGGGATGGCGCGGGCGCCGCGCTGCTCCTGGTGGGCGTGGAAGGGGCGCCGCCCGCGGAGCTGGCGCGGATCACGCGCGAGATGGCGGCTGCGCTGCCGCGCACGGGCCTGTTCGCGCAGGTCGCCGCCGGACAGGCTGACTTTGCCGGGCAGGAAGACTTCTTCTTCGCCCGGCGCTACCTGCTCTCGCCCGCGACCACGGCAGAGGCGTTCGAGGCGCCTGCGCTGCACGCGGATTTGGAGCGGCTGCTGCATCAACTGCGCGGCGCGGCGTCGCCGCTCATCGCCCGCTACGGCATTGCCGACCCGCCGGGCGCGTTCCTGGCCTGGGCGAAGGGCTTGGCCGGGACGAGTCAACTGCGCGTCGTGGACGGGGCTTGGTTCGCGCCGGGCCGAGATCGCGCGCTCCTGCTAGCCCGGACGAAGGCGGGCGGCCTGGACGTGCCGGCGCAGGAAGCGGCGTCAGATGCCATCGAGGCCGCGTTCAAGGCGGCGAACCATGGCACCTCGGCAGGCTCCGCGCGGCTGCTGGTCGCCGGCCCCGCCCGCTTCGCGCGCGATGCGGCGCGGGCCATCCGAGGCGACGTGGAGCTGATCTCGGTGCTGTCCACGGTGCTGGTCGCGGCGCTGCTGGTGTGGCGGTTCCGCTCGCCGCTGGTGATGGCGGCTATCGCGGCGCCGGTCGTGCTCAGCGTGGCCGTGGCGGTCGTCGTGGTGCAGGCCGGGTTCGGCGCCGTCCATGGCGTGGCGCTGGGGTTCGGCATCAGCATGTTGGGCGTGTCGCTGGACTATCCGGTGCTCCTCATCGGCCATCGCAAGCGGGGCGAGCCGCCAGCGGCGACGCGGGCGCGGATCGGCCCGGCGTTCCGGCTCGCGGTGGCGACGGCGGTGCTGGGCCTAGGCGGGATGCTGTTCTCGGGCTTTCCAGGGTTGGCGCAGCTCGGCGCGTTCTCGGCGGTCGGGCTGCTGGCGACCGCGGCGGCAACGTGGTGGCTGCTGCCGCCGCTGGTCGTCGCGGCGGATTTGGCGCCCGTGGCCGCGGGCGACCCGCACTGGCTCGCGCGTGTAGAAGGTTTGCGGCGCTGGCGCCTGTGGGGCTTGGTGCCGGTCGCGGCCAGCGTGCTCTATCTCGGGATCGTCGGGCCGCGGTGGGAGGACGACCTCGCGAATCTCAGCCCCGTGCCCGCTGCCTCGCGCGCGCTCGATGCGGAGCTGCGCGGCGCACTAGGGGCGGCGGAGTCGGCGCAGGCGCTGTTCGTCGAGGGGCCGGATGCCGAGACGGTGCTTCGGCGGCAGGAGGCGCTGCTGCCGCGCTTGCAGGCGTTGCAGGCGGAGGGCGCCATGGCGGGGTTCCAGGCCGCGGCCACCCTGCTGCCCAGCGTTGCTGCGCAGGAGGCGCGCCGGGCGGCGCTGCCCGACCAGGACGCGCTCGCCCAGAGGCTCGACGAGGCGCAGGCCGGGCTGCCCTTCCGCCCGGCGGCGTTCCGCCCGTTCCTCGACGCCGTGGCCGCAACGCGGATCATGGCGCCGCTGCGGCCCGCCGACCTCGCCGAGACCGCGCTCGCGGCGCGGCTGGACCCGCTGCTCTATGCGCGTGCCGGTGCCTGGCACGGTCCCGTGCTGCTCGCCAACGTGCGCGACCCGGCACGCCTCGCGGCGGTGCTCGCGGATGCCGGGCCGGGCACGGTTTATGTGGGCACGCGCGCGGAGCTGGGCCGTATCCTGGCCGGCTACACGGCGCAGGCGTGGAAATGGCTCGGGCTGGGGGTGCTGGCGATCCTGGTCGTGCTGGCGCTCGGGCTGCGCGATGGGCGCCGGGTCGCCCGCGTGTTCGGAGCCGTGGCGGCGGCGGTGCTGTGCGACGTGGCGGTGCTGACGCTGCTGGGCGAGCGGCTGTCGCTGGTCCACGTCGTCGCGTTGCAGCTTGTCGCGGGCGTAGGGCTGGATTACGCGCTGTTCTTCGCCCGGCGGCAGCTTGACGACGAGGAACGCGCCCGCACCTTGCGTACGTTGACCACCTGCAACGCGATGACCCTGCTCTCCTTCGGCCTGCTCCTGTTCTGCCGGACACCCGTGCTGCACAGCATCGGCGCGACCGTCGCGATCGGGGCGGCGCTCGCCATGGTGTTCGCGTTCCTGTTCGCCGGCCAGAGGAGATGACAGAGGATACTGAGCAGAGGGTGAGGTGACGGAGCCGCTGCTCATCACGGCCAGCACCGCCGTCAGCGCGCTCGGCGTAGGTGCGGCGGCGCATCTCGACGCCTTGCGCGCCCGCCGGGGCGGACTGCGGCCCAACGATTTCGAGGCGGCGACGGGCGGCTGGATCGGGCGGGTCGAGGGTGTCGAGAGCCACGCGCTGCCGCCCGCGCTCGCCGCCTTCGACTGCCGCAACAACCGGCTCGCGGACATGGCGCTGCACGCCGACGGGTTCGCCGTGGCCGCGCTGGCGGCGCGGGAGCACTACGGCGCGGACCGGGTCGCCGTCGTGCTCGGCACCAGCACGTCCGGCGTGCAGGCGGGGGAGGACGCCTACCGCGCGCGTGACCCGGCGACCGGCGCGCTGCCCGCCGCCTTCGACTATGGCGGCACGCAGGACATGTTCTCGCTCGGCCGCTTCGTGCGGGCGGCGCTGGGGCTGCGCGGGCCGGTGCTCGTGGTCTCCACGGCATGCGCCAGCAGCGCGCGCTGCTTCGCGGACGCGGCGCACCTGATCGCGGCGGGCGTGTGCGACGCGGCCGTGGTGGGGGGTGCGGACAGCCTGTGCCGCATGACGCTGCAAGGCTTCGCTTCGCTGGAGCTGATCTCGCCCGGACCGTGCCGCCCGTGCGACGCGGCGCGGGCCGGCATCTCCGTCGGCGAGGCGGCGGGCTTCGCGCTCCTGGAACGGCCAAAGGGGGAAACAAGTGCGCCCCGCCGCGGCAACGACGCACGGATGCAGCTCCTGGGCTGGGGTGCCACGAGCGACGCGCACCACATGAGCACGCCGCATCCACAGGGCGCGGGGGCGATCGGCGCGATGCGGGCCGCACTGCGCCGGGCGGGTCTGGCACCCGGCGACGTGGACTGGATCAACCTGCACGGCACCGGCACGCGCGCGAACGATGCCATGGAGGACCTGGCGGTCGCCGAGGTGTTCGGCGACACCGTGCCGGCCAGCAGCACGAAAGGCTGGACGGGGCACGTTCTGGGCGCCTGCGGCATCGTGGAGGCGGTGATCGCAGGGCAGTGCATCGCGCAGGGCTTCGTCGCGGGCTGTCTCGGAGTGGAGACGCCGGACCCGGCCTTCCGCGCGCAGGTCGCGGTGGGGAACCTGGAGCGGCCGGTGCGTCGGGTGGTCAGCAACTCGTTCGGCTTCGGCGGCGTGAACTGCAGCCTCGTGCTCGGGACCGGCGATGTGACGGTGTTGCGCGCGCGCGTCGCCGCTGCCGCGTTGTGGGGGCCGGGGCTGGAAGGATGGGAAGCGAGCCTGCCCGTGCTGCGCGGCGAGGCGCCGTATGAGCCGCGCCCGTCGCCCGCGCCGGCATCGGCGCTGTTGCCTCCAGCCGAGCGGCGCCGAACCGGGCCGGTCGCGCGGCTGGCGCTGGCGGTGGCGGGAGAGGCAGCGGCGCGTAGCCTCTTGCCCCCCGCGACGCTGCGCGGCGTGTTCGGCAGCAGCAACGGGGATGGCCCGGTGGTGGGGAGCATCTTGGAAGCGTTGGCGCCGGGCGACTTCCCCCGCCTCGTCTCGCCCACCCAGTTCCACCTCTCCGTGCACAACGCCGCCGCCGGCCTCTGGTCCATCGCGACGGGCAACCCGGAGCCTGCGACGTGCCTGGGCTGCCACGACTCGACGTGGGCGGCCTGCCTGCTCGCGGCGATGGCGGATTTAGCGGTGGAGGGGCGGCCCGTGCTGCTCTGCGTCTATGACCATCCCGTGCCGCCGCCGCTCGACGCGAAGCGCCCCACCGTCGCGCCGTTCGGCGCGGGGTTGGTGCTGCTGCCCGACTTGTCGCCGGAAGGCGCTCTTGCCCGCATCGCGGTGCGATACCGGTCCGTCCCGGTGGCGGAAGAGGCGGTGGAACCGCGGACGGCGACGCTGCGTCCGCTGATGCGCGGCAACCCGGCCGCCCACGCCTTGCGTCTCTTGGAAGCATTGGCGCGAGGCGAAGGCGAGGCGTGCCCGGCGCTTTACCTCGACGGCCATCTGGAGGTGCTGGCGGAACCGTGCTGATCGCAGGCGGCGGCCCTGCACGGGGCGCTGCGCGACAGAGGACGGCCGCTGTTCACGCCCTGGTCAGCAGGCGCGCGAGGCTGGCGGAGCTGCACGGCCATTCGGCGGCGTTACAGGCTCGGTGACATTTCCGTGATCGAGTCTAACTTGTCTTGACGCCATAATGATACGCGGGTAGCCGCCTAAATAACGTTACGTGCTCCAGCCCAGACAGGTCGGTGGCCATGAAAAAGGTATTCTTCACCGCGACTTGTGCGGTTGCCTTGTGTTCATCCTCAGCCTTCGCTGACCGTGGCGGTTTTGGCGCCGCATTTGGCGGAGCGGCGCTTGGGGGAGCTGTCGGCAGCGTCCTAGGAAACGTGCTCAACCAGCCGCCACCGCCGCCCGCCACGGTTTACGTCGCGCCGCCACCTCCCGTGGTCTATGAGCGTCGCGTGTACGTGCGCCCGGTGCCGGTCTATATCGCGCCGGTTCAGCGCATCATCTATCACTCTTGGGCAGGGCCAGGCTTCGCCTGCTATGATCCTGAGCCGAGTGCCGTCAACCGTGCGATTTGCGGCAGCCAGGAGCTCTCGGCAGTATCCCTCGCGCTGGTCCAGACGGTGTATGCCGCGATCCAGCAGACGCCCTACAGCGCTGGCGTGCTGCACGCCGAGTATGCGGCGTTCATGCAATCGGTGCGATCCGCTTGTGCACCTTATGGCTACCAGCAGCAGACCGACTGCATCGCGGGTATGCTGTCGCACGAGCGCGACGTCATGGTCAGTCGCCTGACGGGCACCTTCCTCGACGAAGCCAATCGCCCCATTGCGCTGCACCTACAGCTGCAGCAGCGGCTCCATGAGATCGGCCTGCTGCCCGGCGCGGCCGATGGTGTCTATGGTGACGGAACACGTCGTGCGATCGCGACGTGGCAGCGCGCTCAAGGAAGGTCAGCGACTGGCGTATTGGATGATGACGAAGTCGCTTTGCTGATGCCCGGTTATCAGGTCGCGACGCCTGCGCCACCCGTGCCGGTGATGGCGGCGCCTACCCCCCCGCCGTCCACGCCGGCGGTTCAGCAGGCCTCAATCTCGCCAACGCCATCGCCGCCGTCACCGCCGGCTGCTGCGAACGATCCACTCGGCGGCGTGCATGAAAACATGCCGTATGCTCTGGCTCGTCCGAAGCTCTTCGCAGCGGGTTGGCAGACGCAATTCTTCAAGCCTGAAAACCTGTCGGACCAAGATCGAGACGAGAGGCAGTGGTTCACTGATCATCATATCATGGAAGTGGAAGACTGCTCGTCTTCCGGTTGCAAGATGCAGCTTCATAATGCTGATGGTCGCCTATTGTATGTATATACGCAGTCGGGTAGCCACGCCTCGGATGCGTATCGTGGCGCCGGCCCCTCCGTGATCGCCTTCTGCCTCGACGTGGATGACATCACCTGCCCTGCGCAATCGCCCCCTGCGCAATCGCCGCTGCCTTCACCCGGCGACAAGCAGGCCGCCCAGAAATAGCGGCTTACTGGAGTCCATCCGGCGACCTACCCCAGGCAATGGCCCGGCGCCAGCTTCGCCGTTCTCCTCGATGATAGTTGCTGCGAGACGGGCATTCTAGGACGCCACGGCATCGCGGCGCTGGTGCCGCACGCAGGCGCGATGTGCCTGCTCGACCGGGTGCTGGCCTGGAGCGCGGACGATATCCTCTGTGCCGCCCGCTCGCACCTTGACCCGGACAACCCGCTGCGTCGGGCCGGACGCCTGGCCGTGCTGTGCGGCCTCGAATACGCCTTGCAGGCGGCGGCGTTGCATGGTGCGCTCCGCGATGGTCGGCCGCAGCCCGCCGGCTATGTGGCGTCGCTGCGCGCCGTGGCGCTCCACGCCGACTGGCTCGACGACCCGGCGCACGGCGAGCTGCACGTGGCCGCGACGCTGGAGCAAGGAGAGAGCGGCGGACTGGTCTATGCGCTGCGCGTGAACGCCGAGAGTGGCGCGCGCTTGGTGGAGGGCAGGGCAGCCATCGCCATGCCTCGCCTCTTAGGCCCCTTGGCACCTCCCGCGTGAGGCGCGCGCTGGTCACAGGCGGGGCGAGCACGCTCGGCGAGGCGATCTGCCGCCGCCTGGCCGCGGACGGGCTGCACGTGCTGATCCACGCCCACGCCGGGCTCGCGCGGGCGGAGACCCTGGCGGCGGCGATCCGCGACGGCGGCGGCTCCGCCGAGGCGCTCGGCTTCGACCTCGCGGACTTCGCGGCGACCGCGGCGGCGCTGGCGCCGGTGCTGGAAGCGGGCGTGCCGCAGATCATCGTCCACAACGCCGGCACGCATGACGACGTGCCGTTCGCGGGCATGGCGGAGGCACAGTGGCGCGGCGTGCTGGACGTGTCGCTAGGTGGGTTCTACGCCGTGCTGCGTCCCCTCATCCTGCCGCTCATCGGCACGCGCTGGGGGCGGATCGTGGCCGTGTCCTCGGTGTCCGCGCTCATGGGCAACCGCGGCCAGGTGGCCTACGCCGCGGCCAAGGCTGGGCTGATCGGGGCGGTAAGGTCGCTCGCGCGCGAGGTCGCGAGCCGCGGCGTGACCGTGAACGCCGTGGCGCCCGGCATCATCGCCTCGCCGGCCGTGGACGCGGCGATGAGTGCCGCGCGCATCGCTGAGGCGGTGCCTATGCGCCGGGCGGGACGGCCGGAGGAGGTGGCGGATCTGGTTGCGTTCCTGGCATCGGACCGGGCCGCCTACATCACTGGGCAAGTCGTCTCCATCAATGGAGGGATGGCTTGACCGTGGCTCCGCAGGCGGGGCATCTCGCTTCCATGGAGCGAACGAGCCAGGGCGCAATCGAGTGCGACGTGCTGGTCATCGGCGGCGGCCCCGCCGGCTCCACCGCGGCGGCGCTGCTGGCGGAGGCGGGGCGGGATGTGCTGCTCGTCGAGAAGAGCGCGCATCCCCGCTTCCACATCGGCGAGAGTTTGCTGCCGCGCAACGCAACCGTCTTGAAGCGGCTAGGGATGCTCGATGCGGTGCAGGCGATGGGCGTGCACAAGCCCGGCGCCGAGTTCGTCTCGGACCGCACGGGCCGGAGCAGCGCGTTCGCGTTCCGCCACGCGCTGAACCCCGCCCACACCCATGCGTGGCAGGTGCAGCGCGCGGAGTTCGACACCGCCCTGTTCGCGAACGCAGCCCAGCGCGGCGCGCGGACGATGGAACGTACCCGCGTCACCGGCATCCGCTTCGCGCCGCGCGGCGAGCGGGCGGAGGCCACAGCGGCCGGCCCGGACGGCGAGGCGCTCATCCGCCCGCGCTTCGTGCTGGATGCGTCCGGGCGCGACACGTTCCTCGCTGGCAAGCTGCGCCTCAAGGACGCCGACAAGCGCAACAACACCGCCGCGTTCTATGCCCATTTCCGCGGCGTGGAGCGGCGCGAGGGGGAGTTGGACGGCTACATCAGCATCCACCTGGCCGAGGACGGCTGGTTCTGGCTGATCCCGTTGCCGGGCGACGTGATGAGCGTGGGCTTCGTCGCCAACCAGGCAGCCTGGAAAGGGCGCCGGGGCGGCCCGCACGACCTGTTCCTGGACCGCATCGCGGCCAGCCCTACGGTGAGCGCCCGCATGGCACGGGCGGAACTGGTGTCGGATATCGTCAGCACGGGCAACTACAGCTACCGCGCGCGCCGAGCCCACGGGGAGGGTTTCCTCATGATCGGGGACGCCTACGGCTTCGTGGACCCGATGTTCTCGACGGGAGTGTTGATGGCCATGACGGCGGGCGAGCTGGGCGCCGAGGCCGCGGATTCCTGGCTCGACGACCCGAGGCGTGGCCGCGTGTTGTGCGCCCGCGCCGGGCGGGACCTCGCACGCGGGATGGACCGGATCAATTGGCTGATCTACCGCATCAACGACCCGGTACTGCGCTCGCTCTTCATGGCGCCGCGCAACGCGCTCGGGATGCGCAACGGCTTGGTCAACCTACTGGCTGGCAATTTGCGCGGGGAATGGCGCACGGTGATGCCCGTGCTGGCGTTCAAGACCGTGTATCACGCGGCGAGCCTGCTGCACCGTTCTGGCTTCGGTCCGCCCGTGCCGGAGGCGCATCCGGCCATGGCGGCGGCGGAGTAGGGAACCTGCGCCACGCCGTCCGCGAGCGCGGCATCCCTGTGCAGGACGCGCTGACGCTGGCGGCGCGGCGCTATCAGGCGTGTCCGCGCTTTGCCCGCCACTACGTCGCCAGCAAGCTGCGGCGCGATCCGGTCCACCGGGATGTCCTGGCGCTGGCGGCGCGGGAGCCGTTCGGCGACGTGGTGGATCTGGGGTGCGGCCGCGGGCAGCTCGGGGTCGCGTTGCTCGCGGCGGGGCTGGCCCGATCGGTGCTGGGCGTGGACCGGGCCGGCCCTGCGCTCGCCGACGCCGGCCATGCCGGGGCGGGATTGCCGTTTGCGGTGCGGCAGGGAGACTTGGCCGCGGATCCCAGCGTGCCCGCCTGCGACACCGTCCTGCTCGTGGATGTGCTCTACCAACTCGGCGCTGGGCCCGCCTTGACCCTGCTTCGCGCGGCGGCGGCGGCGGCGCGGGAGCGGGTGGTCGTGCGCACGCTCGATCCTGGGCAGGGCTGGCGCAGCCGGCTCGCCTACGCGCTGGAATGGTTAGGGCGGCGCTGGTGGCCGCACGCCGGGCGCCAGGTGGAGCCGCTCGCCGTGCCCGTGCTGCTCGCGACTCTCCGCGAGGAAGGCTTCACGGCGAATGCCGCGCCGTGCTGGCGCGGGACGCCGTTCGCGAACGTGCTGATTGCGGCGCGCCGTCAAGCCTGAAGCGTCGCTGTGACGCCGCGCCTTACTGCTGCGCTACCTGCGCGGACATGGCCCGGATCAGCGCGCCGACGTTGCCGTCGTGGCGGGACAGGAAAGAGCCGTAATCATTGCGTTGGGTGAGCCGCAAGCTCACGCCCTCTGCGGTCACGTCGGCGATGCGGAAACCGCCGTCATTGGTCGGGATCACGAGCCAGGTGACCCGGTTCGGCGGGTTGCCGCCCCGCGTCACCATCGTGGGGACGTAGATGCCGTCCTGCCGAATTTCGGGGCGCTCGGTGGTGATGCTGGTCTTGCCTTCCTCGTAGTCGCCCAAGCGCCCGGCGACGCCGTTGGCCAGCACGACCCGGAACAGGCGCATGTATTCGGCGCGCTGATCGGGCGTCGCCGCCTGCCAGAACCGTCCCAGGCAGAAGCGGGCGATCCCGTCCACGTCCACGGTGCGGTCGAGGAACGGCATCAGGCGCTGGCGCTTCTCGGGCACGCTCTCCGCCCCGTTGACGACTTGGGCCAGCTCGCTGCCGGCCTTCTGGATGAAGGCGGCCGCGGCCTGTGGGGAGCCGGCCTGCGCCTGCGCCCGTGCGCCCGCCAGGGGCACGGCTGCGGCAGCGCCCAGCATGAATAGGCGGCGCGGCATCCAGCATCCTGTCACGATCGCTTCTCCTCTTCCTTGATCAGCTTCGCCGGCTTCGCGGCGCCGGGCGAGACAGGAGTGCAAGGTGCACATGTGCCGCCGATGGTCAATCGCGGCGCCAGGGGGCACGGATTGTGAACGGCAAGACGCCGGGGACAGGCTTGCCCGGCCGCGCGCGGTCGCGCACCTTGGCACCACGGATGCCGATCGGAGATACCGAATGTCCCACGCCGTCGCCTTTACTGCCCCGCCGGCGCACACGCTGCCGCATGAGGCACGCCTGGACCGCCTGGCCGAGATCGCCGTGCGCGTGGGCCTCGGGCTGGCGCGCGGGCAGGAAGTGGTCATGACGGCGCCCGTGAACGCCCTGCCACTCGCGCGCCGCATCACGGAGCACGCCTACAAGGCCGGCGCCTCTCTCGTCACCACCTTCTTCGCGGACGACGAGGCGGCGCTGATGCGCTTCCAGCACGCCCCGGACGAGGCGTTCGACACGGCGCCGGGCTGGCTCTTCGACGGCATGGCTGCGGCGTTCCGCGGCGGCGCCGCGCGGCTCGCCATCGCCGGGGATGACCCGGCGCTGCTGGCCGGGCAGGACCCGGACAAGGTCGCGCGCGCCAACCGCGCCCGTTCCGCCGCCTACAGGCCCGCGCTGGAGCTCATCACGGGCTTCGCCACGAACTGGACCATCGTGTCCTATGCCACCCCGGCCTGGGCGCGGATGGTCTTTCCCGATCTCGCCGAGGACGAAGCAGTGGCGCGGTTGTGGGACGCGATCTTCGCCGCCTCGCGCGTGGACGGGCCGGACCCGGTCGCCGCCTGGCAAGCCCATAACGCCGCCCTGCAGGCCCGCACCCAGCGGCTGAACGGCCGCCGCTTCGCCGCGATCCATTTCCGCGGGCCAGGCACGGATCTGCGCGTCGGGCTGGCCGACGGCCACGCCTGGCTCGGCGGCGCGGAGCGGGCGAAGAACGGCGTGGTCTGCAATCCTAACATCCCCACGGAGGAGGTGTTCACCACCCCGCACGCGCTCCGCGTCGAGGGCAGCGTGCAGAGCACCAAGCCGCTGAGCTACCAGGGCACCCTCATCGAGGACATCCGGGTGCGCTTCGAGGCCGGGCACATCGTGGAGGCGGACGCGCGCGCAGGGGCGGAGGTGCTCGCCCGCGTGCTGGACACCGACGAGGGCGCCCGGCGCCTGGGCGAGGTCGCGCTCGTGCCGAACTCCTCGCCCATCGCGGCGAGCGGGCTGCTGTTCTGCAACACGCTCTTCGACGAGAACGCGGCCAGCCACATCGCGCTCGGCCAAGCCTACAAGACCTGCTTCGAGGGAGGCGAGGCCATGAGCGACGCAGAACTCGCCGCGCGAGGCGCCAACCACAGCCTCATCCACATAGACTGGATGATCGGCTCGGGTAGGATGGACGTGGACGGCATCGGCCAGGATGGCGCGGCCGAGCCGCTGATGCGGGCTGGGGAATGGGCCTGAGCCGGGCGGAGCGCGACTGCTACTGTGGCTGGCCCGGCTGCAACGGCATCCGCAGCGTCAGACCGGCGCTAGGCAACAGGCGGCGGTTCTGGTCGCTCTCCACGGACTCGCCATTCGAGAGGGCGTCACCGCGGTAGCCGCCGTGACGGTGGAACAGGCTCGGGGAAACCTCTGTGCCGCCGCTCTCTGTCCGGCTCGGGGCGGCGATGTCCGGGTTCGGGAGCGGCGCTGGCTCATAGACAGGGCCAGCCGATCTCGGCGGCGCCGGCGTGCGCACCGGAGCACGCGTCGTGAACGGGTAATCCGGCGGCACTTGCAAACTCAGGGTCTGCGGTGGTGAGGCCGCAGCGAGGAAGGGAGCCGCGAGCAGCAGGAATTGCGTTTTCATGGTTACAAGGCCTCCCCGCCGGGCAGTGGCCGCGTGCCGCGCGGATCCGCTGCCGCGTTGCCGATAGGCGCGCCGAGCGGCCCATCGCCCACCCGGCGCCATGCATCCAACGACCAGCGCACGGACGGGAAGGCGATCTCGTCCCAAGGAACGGCCTCCCACCCGAACAGGCGCACATCCAGGCTCTCGATGCCCGCCTCGAAGCGGGGCAGACCAGCTGCGAAGCGGGCACGGTAGATCACCTGCACCTGGCCGATGCGGCTGAGACTGAAGAGCGCCAGCACGCCGTCCAGCTCGATCTGCGCCCCGGCCTCCTCGGCCGCCTCGCGCATGGCGCCTTCCTCGCAGGTCTCGCCCAGCTCCAGGTAGCCCGCCGGCAAGGTCCAGTAGCCCCGCCGCGGCTCGATCGCCCGGCGGCACATCAACACCTCGCCCGCATGAACCACGACGCTGCCGACGACCACTTTCGGGTTCTCGTAGGCCACGTAGCCGCATTGCGTGCAGACAGCACGCTCCTGCGTGTCTCCGGGCACCGCGCGACGCTCGAACTGCGGCATGGCGCCCAGCGTGCCGGGCGCGGAGCGCCGGAGCAAGTGCCCGGCGCGAAAGTTGATCGGATTTAGACGGCGAGGTTCAGCAGCGAGCCTCGGGGCAGCGGACCCTTGGGCGGCGTGCCGGGGAACGGCGAGCCTGGTGCTTGGGACTGCGCGCCGGACTGCTCCGCCCCGCCGCGCAGCAGCCGCGCGGGCTGGACGCCGCCGGCACTGCTTACCGCCGGACGGTTCAGGGGCGCCGTGGCCGTGGCGCCGGAGAAGGCCGAGAGCGAGTTCGCTGAGATCATGCACAGCAGGGTAAGACGCACTGGTTATTATCCGCTTAACGCATTGGAACTGGGGCGCGCGCCGTCCGTCGTCAAGCTCTAGGGCCATCCCTTGGGGCCACCGGGTTGCTGGGAGTTGCCGGGGAGGATCGCGGGTGCGATCTTCTTGGAGATGCGCAAGATTGAAGCTGCCGAGATCACTATGCCGGACGGACTATACGACCGCGACGCCCTGGCCTGGGCCGAGCAGCAGGCGGAGCTGCTGCGCCGGCTCGCCGCAGGCGAGCGCCTGAACGCGGCGGTGGACTGGCCCAACGTCATCGAGGAGGTGCGGGACGTGGGCCTGTCGGAGTTGCGGGCCTGCCAGAGCCTGTTGCAACAGGCGCTAGTGCATCTGCTCAAGCTGCACGCCTGGCCCGGCAGCCAGGCCGCAGCGCACTGGCGTGACGAGGCAGGAACTTTCCTGGACGACGCGGGGCGCCGGTTCACCCCTTCCATGCGGCAGCGGGTCGGCCTGGACGACCTATACGCCAAGGCGCTGCGCCGGGTGCGGGTAACGACCGACGATGCCGGCATCCCGCACCTGCTGCCGGAGGCGTGCCCCTTGGCGCTGGACGAGCTCCTAACTGGGGACGTGGCGGGTTTGGTCGCCAGCCTGGATCCCGCCCCGTCCGGAGCGGCTGAGTGAGCGCCGCCGCTGCTGCCTCGATCAGCTAGGGACGCTGCAGCGCGTGCCGTGCGGATCGCTGCGCCCTGACTGGCTTCATGCGCCTATCGTGCTATGTTCAAGGACGCCACCGTCAGGCGTAGGGACTCCAATGCGGCCAGCCGAGGTTCAGACCGACGACATCATCAAGGCTGGGCAGCAATTGGAATCCGAGGGAAAGCCGGTGAACGGCTGGAACTTGAGGCGGGTCCTGGGCGACAAGGGGCGGCCGGATCACCTGATCGAGGTGTGGCAGGCCCACCGCGGCGTGGCGCCGGTTGCACCTGAGGACGAGGAACTCCCCGTGCTGCCGCCCGAACTCGCCGCGGAGGCTGATCGCGGCCGCAGCGAACTCGCGGCCCACTATGACGGCCTCGCGCTCGCGATGTTCAAGCAGACCGACGCACTCCTGAGAGACCGCTACAAGACGGAGTTCGACCGGCTCACGGCGGAGCACGGCGAGATGGAGGATCAACTGGCGGCCGCGAGTGCGTCCGTCAGCGCTACCGAGGCCACCTTGAACAAGACGCTCGTCGGCATGGAGAGAATGCGCGACGCCCTCACTGCTGCCCGGACCGGGATCGCGCACTCTGAGAAGCGCATCCGCGCGATCGAGGAGCAGCGCGAACGCGACGCTCAGGCGACGGGCCAGCAGATCACCGCTCTTCAGGCGCAGGTCGCCGCGCTCAGCGCAGCGGCGCAGCAGACCCAGAAGAAGCTGGCGGCTACCGAGTCCGAGGCTCGGTACCTGCGTGAGCAAGCCGCCCGCCTGACCTCCGGCATTGAGGCGGTGCGCGCGGAAGCAGCGGCGATGTCGGCCGAAGCTGCTGCTGCCAAAGCCGAGAAGGCGGCCGAGCAGAGGCGCGCGGACAGGATGGAGCAGGAGTGCGCGGCTGCCCAGAAGAACGCCGTCACGGCGCACGACGCTCTCGCGGCCTCGAAGAATGAGACCCAGCAGCTCCGCGAAAGAGTTCGCGCAGCTGATGTCAGCCCTCGGCTCGGCCCGTGATCTCGTTACAGCCACCAGGGCCGAAGTCGCTACGGCTAAATCGAGCATCACGGTGCACCAGCAACGGGCGGAGAAGGCTGAGCAAGATCTCGCTGAGGCTCGCGAGGAACAGAGAAAGTCCGAGGATCAAACAGGGATCATTTACATAACGTGATGCAGGTCTCTCTCAGGGGCGTTTAACTCTCGTCCTCTTTCGCGCTGGACCTTTGGCGATATCCCGGCGGACATCCGGTTGCGCGACGTGTCGGTCAGCGAGGACGAGTTGACGGTGGCTTTGAGGGACGGGCGCACGATCGCGGTGCCGCTGGCCTGGTATCCCCGGCTGGCTGCGGGGACACCCGAGCAGCGCGCACGCCTTGGACCTCACCATGACCCGCGCACCTCCCGTCACGCAATCATACCCGTTGTCCTTGGAACTGACGTGTCGGGCGGCGGCTCGGGCCGTTGGAGCAGGAGACGAGCGTCGAAGTGAACGGGTCAGCGGTTAGGACAAGGGGTATGACTGGCATCGACCAGCGCGCAAGCCGTTCTCGCACGGCGCCGGATCAACCTCGAACGAGGAGACCGCACCTGCCGCTTTGAAGAACAGGGTTGCAGGCCGATCAACACGGTGGCGTGATGGCGCGCGCAGCAGCGAGGACGGAATGAGCGAGAACGAGTGCAGCCGCATGGATCCGAAGCTGCGCGTCCACGAGCGTCCCTGAAGCCATGTCCGATTCCTGGACGCGCTGCAGTGGTCTTCGCTATTCTGCTGGGCAGCGCCGCTGCCGGTGTATTCGTTCAGGATTTCCTGTCCGACGCGCACAAGAGCCGAGAGACGCGGGAGCTGTCCCAGGCGGTCACGGGCATGCTGGTGACTCTCGCCTGCTCGGTGCTATCGCCTCGCTTCCGGCCGCACGGCCCAGCCGACGCGGCGATCATCGACGGCCAGTCCGCACGACGACCGAGGCGGTCGGGCCGCTGGGCCTGACTGCGGCAAGAAGCTAGTCCGACCGCCATCGGCACTCCTGGTCGATACCGAAGGCACCCGCCAAGGCGGCGGCCCGGCTGACTTCAGTCGGCGCGCCGCCGAGCTGTGCTCGAAGGCTCAAGGCAGAGTTCCGCCATCGCCCTGATCTGGGCCGACAGCGCCTATCGGGCCTGAAGGCCTGGCTGGCCACGACGCTGGGCTGGGCGCCCGTATCACATATCACTCGTTGACGGGCTCACGGCTCGTCCCGCCGGTCGAGCAGCGGTGCAAGACCGCACGGCTAAACTGCTCAGGCCCGCAGCTCGGTCCCATTCTACCGGGTGCTGGTGTTCTGGCTCATGATCGTGTTCGCGAGCCTCGGGCTGATTGCCCCGCGCAACGTCCTCGCGCTGGCGATGATTGTCATGGCCGCCGTGGCAATCGCCTCCGTCATCTTCGCGATCACGGAGATGGATGCGCCGTTCGGCGGCATCATCTCCGTCCCCAGCGCGCCCATGCGCGACGCGCTGGCGCACCTGAGCGAGTGATACCCGTTGTCCTTGGAACTGACGCGTTGGGCGGCGGCTCGGGCCGTTGGTGCAGGAAACGAGCGTCGAAGTGAACGGGTCAGCGGTTAGGACAAGGGGTATCAATCCAGCGCTTGACGCTCTCGACGTAAAACCCGCCTATCCTCCCCGATGTCCTCCACGCCCTCCCTTCCCGAGCCAGCCAACGACGCCAGCCCCGCCCAGGCAAGCCAGCGTGACGAGGACGCCCAATACTACCGCCAGGTCCTCCACGAGCTGATCGAGATCGGCACCGACCTCGCCCGCATCGTCCACCGCCAGGCCACCTCAGAGCCCAGCCGCCGAAGCCTGCCGCAGCCCCCACGCCCGACCCCACCATCGCCTTCGACCGCATCGCCCGCACCCTGCGCCGCACCATCGCGCTTGCCCGCAAGCTCACCGACCCCGCCCCACAACGCCCAGCCGAGCTTCGGGCCGAGCGCGCCGCCGAGCAGTCCGGGCAGCGCCGCCTCGCAGCCCGCAAGCAGATCATCCGCGCGGTCGAGGACACCATCCAGCGCCGGACCGACGGCGCCGAGGCGGAGGCGCTGCACGCCGAGCTTCGCGAGCGCCTGGACGACCCCGACCTCGACGACGACCTCGACCAGCAGCCCATCGCCGACATCATCGCCGCGATCTGCCGCGACCTCGGCATCGAGCACTTCCCCGGCACCCATCCCTGGAAGCGCCGCACGCCCCAGGACGTGCGCGACCTCCGCGCCCGCGCAGCAGGACCCAGCAACGCTCAGCCCAGAATGGCTCAGCCCAGGACCGCACCGCCCGGAACCGGGCACTCGCGCCCCCTCTCTGCCCCGCGCCCCCGCACCAGCACCGGCCCGCCGGGACCCTGATCCGGGTCCCCGGCCGCGACGCGAGCCTCGGCGTGCCGGTCAAGACCCAGGGCCACTCGTATCAGATGTCTCTACCGCCCTTCGAGGGTCATGGCGACGATCCGAGCGAAATCCTCATAGAGGTCGCTGCATGGCTTGCTCGAAACCGCGCGCTAACGGGCTTTCGAGCGGTGCTTACCTTTTGGCCCGGTTCGACTGACCATCAGCGACGAATACGGTTGGCGACCGCGGCTCTCCGGTGCTCCCACCCGGCGCGCTCCAGCTCCGGCGTGTTGCTCTCGGCCTGCGGATAACCCAGGCAGAAGTAGCCAATGAACGTCCAGTCCGCAGACACGTCCAGCGCTGCTGTGACGGCTACCGGGTCGAGGATGGACACCCAGCCCAGGCCCAAGCCCGCCGCTTGAGCAGCGAGCCAGAGTGTGTGCACCGCCGTCACCGCCGAGTAGGCAGTCGTCTCCGGCATGGTTCTGCGTCCCAGGCCATGTCCCTGAACCGGATCAGGCTCGGCGAACACGGCGAGGTGGCAAGGAGCTTCGTCGAGGCCGGCCAGCTTAAGGCGGGTGTAGAGGGCCAGGCGCCCGGTCTCTTGGCTGGCAAGGGCTTGCGCATTGCTGGCTTCGAAGCTCCTGCGCACCGCGGCCCGACGCGAGGCATCGTCAACCGTGACGAAGCGCCAGGGCTGGCTGAGGCCTACCGACGGCGCGAGGCATGCTGTCTCTAGCAGCTCGTCAAGCAGGGCCGGGGACACCGGCTCAGGGCGGAAACGGCGCACGTCGCGTCGCCACCGGAACAGGTCTAGGAGTTGCGCCCGGAACGCTCCGTCGAAGATTGGCACGGACGCGCTTAGGCCTGCGTTCGTGGAACCGGTCATAACCGGGCTTCTCGCTCGACTTCCAGCTATCCGGCATGCGCGCACATCATCCAGACCGCAAAAGCAAGTCTAGTTGCGATGCAGGAAGGAGCAGGGTTTGGCGGGAAGCCGGCGCCCGCCCTGCATCACGCCCCTATCCCAATCGCCCGCCCAATATCCTGCAACACCTGCACGCCCGGCAGCGCCTTGCCCTCCAGCCATTCGAGGAACGCGCCGCCGGCCGTGCTCACGTAGGTGAACTCCTCCATGACGCCCGCGTGCCGCAGCGCCGCCACCGTGTCGCCGCCTCCGGCCACGCTGCGCAGTCGCCCCGCCGCCGTCGCCTCCGCGACCGCGCGGGCGAGAGCGTTCGTGGCCTGGTCGAAGGGTGGCGTCTCGAAGGCGCCGAGCGGCCCGTTCCAGACCAGCGTGCGGATGCCCGGCAGCCGCGCCTCGATGTCGCGGACCGTCTCCGGCCCAATGTCGAGCGCCATCGCGTCGGCTGGCACGGCGCCGACCGGAACGACCTCGCTCGGGGCATCCGCCCGGAACTCGCGTGCCACCACCACGTCCCGCGGCAGGATCACCTCGCAGCCCGCATCTTTCGCCATCGCCAGCATATCGAGGGCCGTCTCGTGCATGTCCGGCTCCTGCAGCGAGCGGCCCATGGGCAAGCCTTGCGCGGCGAGGAACGTATTGGCCATGGCGCCGCCGATCACCAGCAGGTCCACCCGGCGCGAGACGTTGCCGATCAGCTCCAGCTTCGTGCTGATCTTGGCGCCGCCGATGATCGCGGCTGCCGGGCGCTCGGGATCGGTGAGCGCGGCGTCCAATGCCTCCAGCTCCGCCTGCATCAGCCGCCCGGCGTGGGCGGGCAGGAGGCGCGCGACGCCCTCCGTGCTCGCGTGCGCCCGGTGCGCGGCGGAGAAGGCGTCGTTCACGTAGAGATCGGCGTGCAGCGCCAGCGCCTCCGCGAGGGCCGAGTCGTTCGCCTCCTCGCCGGGATGGAAGCGCGTGTTCTCCAGCACGAGCACGTCCCCATCCCGCAGGCGAGCCACGGCGGCGGTAGCGGCCTCGCCCACGGTGTCCTCGGCGAAGGCGACCGGGTGCCCCAGCACCCCCGCCAGCGCGGCGGCGACGGGCCGGAGCGACATCTCCGCCACGGGCTTGCCCTTGGGACGCGCGAAATGGCTCGCGATGACCACGCGTGCGCCCGAATCCGCAAGCTCGCGGATCGTGGGCGTGAGGCGCTCAAGCCGGGTGAGGTCGCCGATCTGGCCGTCGCGCATCGGCACGTTGAGGTCGGCCCGGAGCAGCACGCGCTTGCCCCGGACCGGCACCCCGTCGAGCGTGCGCCAAGGCGCCATTAGAGCGTCCCGAACAGGGCGGCGGTGTCCACCATGCGGTTGCTGAAGCCCCACTCGTTGTCATACCAGCCCATGACGCGCACGAGCTGGCCGCCGTCCACCACCGCCGTCTGCGTCGAGTCGAAGCTGCATGACGCCGGGCTGTGATTGAAATCGACGCTGACGAGCGGGTGCTCGTTGTAGTCCATGATGCCCTTGAGCGGGCCGCCCGCCGCCTCGCGGAACGCGGCGTTGACCTGGTCCTTGGTGGGGTGCTCGCGCAGGTTCGCGTCGAGGCTGACGATGGAGACATTGGGCGTCGGCACGCGGATGGCGGTGCCGTCGAGCTTGCCCTTCAGCTCCGGCAGCACGAGGCCGACGGCACGCGCGGCGCCCGTGCTGGTCGGGATGCTGCTGACCGCCGCGGCGCGCGCCCGGTGCAGGTCCTTGTGCAGCGTGTCCACCGTGTTCTGGTCGCCTGTGTAGGCGTGGATCGTGACCATGTAGCCGCGTAGATTCCGAATTTCTCGTGCAGCACCTTGGCCATGGGAGCGAGGCAGTTCGTGGTGCAGGAGGCGTTGGAGATCACCGTCATGCCCGGCTTGATCGTCTTCTCGTTGACGCCGAACACGACCGTCGCGTCCACCCCGTCCGCAGGGGCGGAGATCAGCACCTTGCGCGCCCCCGCGCCGTCTATCAGCGCCTTCGCGGCCTCCTTGCTCGTGAACCGGCCGGTGCACTCCATCGCCACGTCCACGCCCTGGTAGGGAACCTTGGCCGGATCGCGCTCGGCGCTGACGCGGATCGGCTCCAGGCTGCGGCCATCGTAGCGGATGCGGATGCTGTCGCCCTGCACGTCCACATCGCCGGGGAAGCGGCCGTGGACGCTATCGAAGCGGAACAGGTGGGCGTTGGCCTCGACGCTGCCGAGATCGTTGATGGCGATGGGCATGACGTCCTCGCGCCCGCTCTCGACGATGGCGCGCAGCACGAGGCGCCCGATGCGCCCGAAACCGTTGATGGCGAGGGTGGTGGCCATATCCCTAAGTGCTCCCTTGCTGGCTCAGCCGTTTGCGCACGGCGTGGGCGACGGCTTCTGGCGTGATGCCGAAATGGTCGTAGAGGTCGGCGGCGGGCGCAGAGGTGCCGAAGCCGTCCATGCCGATGAAGACGCCGCCCGGCCCGAGCCAGCGTTCCCAGCCGAAGCCGCACGCCGCCTCAATGCCGAAATGCGGCGCGCCGCCGAGCACGGTGGCGCAGTAGCTCGCGTCCTGGCTCGCGAACAGGTCCCAGCAGGGCAGGGACACGACCGCGACCGCGATCCCTTCGGCTTCCAGCGCATCCCGTGCCGCGAGCGCCATCGTGACCTCGCTGCCGGACGCCACCAGCGTCGCCCGGCGTGCGCCGCTGGCCTCGGCGAGCACGTAGCCGCCGCGCGCGCAGCGGTTCTCCGCCACATCCGCCCGCAGGATCGGCACGGGCTGGCTGCTGAGCACGATCAGGCTGGGCTGATCCCGCTCGCGCAGTGCTATCTCCCAGCATTCCACGGTCTCTATGGCGTCGGCCGGACGCATCACCTGCACGCCGGGCATCGCCCGCAAGCTTGCCAGGTGCTCGACAGGCTGCACCGACGGTCCGTCCTCGCCGGCCCCGATGCTGTCATGGGTGAGCACATAGACCGTTCGCAGCCGCATCTGCGCCGCGAGCCGCAGCGCCGGGCGCTGGTAGTCGCTGAGCGCGAGCCGCGTTGCGCCGAACGGAATGACGCCGCCGTGCAGCGCGAGGCCGTTGAGCGCCGCCGCCATGCCGTGCTCACGCCCCTCGAAGCGGATGTGCCGCCCGGCGTAGCTGCCGGGAGCGAGAGCCGGCATCCCCCGCAGCGACGCGCCCGCCTCCTCCAGGCCCGTCCCGCCAGCGGCCAGTTCCGGCAGCACCGTCGCGAGCGCCTCGACAGCACGCCGGGCAGCAACGAGGGTCGAAGCCGCCGCGCGTTGTTCGGTGAATTCGGTCTTGAGCGCCGTGAGCACTTCATACCCCACGTCGGGCATCCGGCCGGCGGCGACCCGCTCGAACTCCGCCCGCAGTGGGTGCTTGGCTAGTCTTCGCAGCCAGGCGCGCCGTGCCGCGGCGCCGCGCCCGCCCGCACCCCGCCAACGCTGCGCAAGGTCGGGCGGCACGGCGAAGGCCGGGTGCGGCCAGCCCAGCGCCTCGCGCGCCGTGCGCAGCGGAGCCGGATCGGGCACTGTGGGCCGCATCGCGGCGCCGATGCTGGTGCGGCAGGCGATGAGCGTGGGTTTGCGCGACCGCTGCGCGAGCGAGAGCGCGGCGACGAGCGCGGCCGGGTCGTGCCCGTCCACCTGCTTGGTCGCCCAGCCGAGCGCCGCGAAACGCCGGAGCTGGTCCATGGTGTGGGCGAGATCGCCCTCGTCGTCCGCGTCGTCCCACAGCACCGTGAGCCGGTCGAGCCGCAGGTCGCCGGCGAGCGACGCCGCCTCGCGGCTGATACCCTCCTGCAAGTCGGCCGCCGATACGACGACCCAGGTGCGGTGGTCCACCAGGCTGCGGCCGAAGCGCGCGGCCATCATGCGCTCAGCGAGCGCCAAGCCCACGGCGAGCCCGAGGCCCTGGCCGGGCGGTCCGGTGGTCGCCTCGATGGCCGGGTGCAGGCCATGCTCGGGGAGGCCGGCACAGACCGAGTGGAGCCGCCGGAACCCTTGCAGCTGCTCGCTCTCCATGCCCGCGTAGCCGGTCAGGTGCAGCAGCGCGTAGAGGAGTGCGGCGCCGTGCCCGGCGGAGAGCACGAAGCGGTCGCGGTCGGGCCAGCTCGGGTCCGCCGCGTCATGGCGCAAGGCACGGGTCCAAAGCGCCGTCGCCGCGTCCGCCATGCCGAGCGGAAGCGCGAGGTCGCCGCCGCCCGCCCGCTCCACCATATCGAGCGCGAGCGCACGCACCACATCGGCCATCCGCCGCTCGTCGGCGGGGCGGGTGGGCAGCTTGGTTCGTACGGCAGGCGCCAGATTCGCGAGCACGTTGATACTGGGCGTATCCATCCTCCCCCTTTTCTGTCTCGTAGCGCGCGACGCCTATCGTGCGATGGCTATAGAGGGCGGGGACGCGCCGGGCAAGCTTGGGCTGGCCGTCGGGACCCCGCCAGCATCATCTCGAACAGGACTTTGCACCCAATCCTGGCCTGCTCCGGCTCGATGTGCTCCGCCGCGTCGTAACTCAAGTCCGTGGCGCGGCGGGCAGGACGGTGCGGATTGTCCTCTCCCCTGAGCGGAGGCACTATGCCGCCCCGGCGCTCCCCTGCCTCCGCGGGCGCCTATCCGGGAGACCCCGCCATGCCCCGATTCGCCGCCCCGGAATGCCTTGCCCCGGATTGGCGGCCTTGAGGGCGATCCTCTTCGCGCTGCTGCTGGCCTCTCCGCTTTGGGGGTGCAAGCTGGTGGACCAGCGCACCTTTGACCCGCAAGCCGGCACCCCGCCGGTCGTGCCGAAGCCGCCCGTGCCGGCTGCCCAGCCCGACCGGGCGCTGGACGGGCTAGCACCCTTGGTCACGATCCGCGTCGGCCAGGATACCGGCTACGATCAGGCGGTCCAGCAGGCCACCACCGCCGTACTCGCTCGCAAGCGGGATGCGCAGTTCACCGTGCTCACCGCCGTTCCGCCCAGCGCCGCCGAAGCGCAAGCCGTCGCGCGGGTTGCGCCGGAAGCCGCCCGTGTGGGGGCGATTATCGAGCGGCGCGGCGTTCCGGCCAGTCGCGTCCGGCTGGAAGCCCGCGCTGAGCCGAACCTCGGGGCGCCAGAGCTGCGCATCTATGTCCAGTAGCACCATGGGGAAACGGCGCGACGGGACGGCACTCGGGTAGCGCGGTGGAGCATCCCCTGATCCGCCTGCTCCCCGGCCATGACCGAAGGCTGCGCGCCGGGCATCCCTGGGTTTACAGCAACGAGCTGGCGCTCCGCCCGGAGCATCGGGCCTGGACGCCGGGCGCGCCGGTGCGGGTCGAAGGCGATGGCGGCTGGCGTTACGGCACGTTCCTGTTCAACCCGCACAGCCTGATCGCCGCGCGCTTCGTGTCGCGCGATCCCTCCGCTGCCGTGGACGCGGCGTTCGTCGCGGCGCGCCTTGCCGACGCCGCTGCCCTGCGCGCGCGCCTCGGCCTCGGCGCGCACCACCGGCTCGTCCATGCCGAGGCCGACGGCTTGCCCGGCCTGATCGTGGACCGCTACGGGGATGTGGCGGTGGTGCAGGCCAACACGGCGGGCATGGACCGGCTGCTGCCCGAGATCGTGGACGGGCTGCTCGCGCTCCGTCCCTGGCGCGGCATCGTAGCGCGCAATGATTCCGCGGTACGGGCGCATGAGGGATTGCCCCAGGGGGTGCGAATGCTCCACGGCAACTCCGCGGGCACGGAGGCGATGGAGGGCGGCGTCGCATTCCCTGTGGACCCATTGGGCGGGCAGAAGACGGGCTTCTTCCACGATCAGCGGCCTAACCGCGACCTGGTGGCGGGTCTCGCGGCGGGGGCTTCGGTGCTCGACGTGTTCTGCCACACGGGCGCCTTCGGATTGCGTGCGCTCGCGGCCGGGGCGGCATCAGCGCTGCTCGTGGACGCGAGCGCCCCCGCGTTGGAGGCGGCACGCCGGGCGGCGGAGCGCAACGGGCTGTTGGATCGCGCGGCATTCCGACGGGGCGATGCGTTCGAGGTCATGGAGGCCTTGGCCGCCGAGGGGAGGCGGTTCGATATCGTCGTCTGTGATCCGCCGGCCTTCGCCAAGTCGCGCAAGGACGCGGATTCCGGCCTGCGCGCCTACGAGCGCATGGCCCGGCTCGCCGCGCCCTTGGTGTCGCCTGGCGGGCTGCTCTTCTGCGCGAGCTGCAGCCACCACGCGCCGCTGGACCGCTTCGCCGCGAGCCTCGCCGCCGGACTGCACCGGGCGCAGCGCGAGGCGCGCATCCTACACACGGGCGGCGCTGGGCCGGACCATCCCGTGCATCCGCACCTGCCGGAGAGCGCGTATCTCAAGGGGCAATTGATGCAGCTATAGGGAGAAAGCTGCTCAAGCGTTATGGCGTCGTGTGAAAATCGGCTTTAGACATCATCTTGATTCTGGACCCTCAGCAGCTTGCTTGGATGGGTAAGTGGGTGAAGATGCTTTCAAAGTTGGTCAGAATTGCGGAGCTTGCTTATCACAATGGCCGCGAGAACTGATCAGCTTTTCTCGCCAGCGGATACCAGGTTTATCCTGCTGCCAAGGTCCATCTATTTCTAGTTGCGCAGCACCAGTATTCCGATCTATGATAATTACCTCCGTTCCTTTGCGTGGCGGTGGATTCCCTATTGCAGATTCTACATTAGAGAGAACTTTTATCTCATCATCTGTGTAAGTCTCGACCTCTACTGGAAGTGTCTCTCCAGGTTTGCCTGTTGCTACGCGTATCTGCGGTTTGAGATAACGACTCCATGTGTCACGGAAAACTAATAATTCACTTATATCATTGTCAAAAACGCAGTGTAGATTGTAGGGCTCCGCAAGTAGACGACTATTAGCCAAAGCAAAAATCAGGAAAGCAATCGGGAAGTATCGCTTCACGCGTCTGATCCTATAGATATATTTCTTCAGCTTTCGCCTGCTATCCAGAAGATTGTTCGTAAGCTTGCCGTCAGGTAGGTGAGAGAAAGGCCATGCATTTTTAGACCGCTGCGTCGAAGCGCCTGCGCCCCTCCTCCAACTCATGAGCCGTCTGCAAATTCATCCAGAACTCGGCACTGGTGCCGAAGCGCCTGCCAAGCCGGATCGCCGTCTCGGCCGTGATGGCGCGCTCGCCGTCGATGATCGCGGTGATGCGATTCGGCGGTACCCCCAACTCCCGCGCGAGCGCGCGGGCGGACAGGCCGAGCGGCTCCATGAACTCCGCCCGCAGCACGTCGCCCGGCGTCACGTTGGGAATCGCCTCGCCCGTGGTCACGTCGGACAGGTCCAGGCGATGCACGGCCTCGCGCGGGATCATCTCACCTCCTCAGTGATAGTCCACGATCTCGACCTGATGAGCGCCACCATCGCGCCAGGCAAAGCACACCCGCCACTGGTCGTTGATCCGGATACTGTGCTGCCCAGCACGATCTGCTTCCAGCGCTTCCAGCCGGTTGCCTGGTGGGTTGCGGAGATCGTCCAACTGCGTTGCCGCGTCCAGCATCCGAAGCTTCCTGCGTGCGGCAGAGGCGATATCAGAGGGAAACCCTTTGGGCATCCTGCCAGCGAACACCGCCGCTGTTCGCCTGTCGCGGAAGCTCTCGATCACTGCCCGTTACGTAGTCCATAATGGACATTGCGTCAAACGTAACTAGACCAGCATCAGGCCGTCGCGCCTGTCGGAGAGCGCGTATCTCAAGGCGCAGCTCTTCCAGTTCCCTTAACCCGCGCCTCCGCCACGATCCCCTCCAGGTCGTCGAGATGCACCGCGCCCGGCACGATGCGCCCGCCTACCACGGTCGCGGGCGTGCCCTCGATGTGAAGCTGCTGGGCGAGGGCGATGTTGGCGGCGAGGCGTGCCTTGATCGCCGGGTCGTCCAGGTCACGCAGGAGGGCGTTGCCGTCGAGGTCGAGCGCGTCGGCTAGGGCCCGCAGATCGTCGCGGTCCAGCGGCCTGGGCACCTTCGTCAGCGCGTCCTGCATCCGGTCGTAGCCGCCCTGTCGTTGGGCTGCGAGCAGGGCACGCGCCTCAAGCTGGCTCGCCGGGCCGAGCACCGGGATGTCCTTCCAGACCACCTTCACGCCGTGGTCCTCCTGCAGCAGGGCGCGGACGGTCGGCACGAGGCGCTGGCAGAACGGGCAGAGAGGGTCGGTGAAGACCACGAGCGTGACGTCCCCGAGCGGATTCCCGGCGACCGGGTCGGCCGGCCCCACGATCCGGGTGCCGAGTGCCGCGACCGCCGCGCGCTGTGCCGTATCCAGTTCCTGGTCGCCATCCGCGAAGGAGCCCATTGGGGTCTCTTGCGGCGCGGCTGGATCGGCGAGCGCAGCGCGCGATGCGACCAAGGAGATGAAAGGAGCGAGGGCGAGCATGAGGCGGCGGTGCATGGGACCCCAAGTCTTGTCCCCCAGAGCTTGTCCGCGGGGGCGGTTGCCGGGCTGGGCGAAGGCGGTTATGGCACCCCTCCGCGGCGGGATGGAAGCGGACAGGGGAGAAGTGGTGCGCGGCAGAGGGTTGATCTCGGCGGTTCGGGCGACAGCGATGCTGCTCGCGGCGGGTGCGCTGCCGGCGTGTTCCACGCTGCAGAACGTGAAGCAGACTTTCATCGGGGGGCCGCCGCAAGGCGGCGAGCCGGTGCGGCTGCGCGGCTTCATCGGCGCCGCCGTGGCGGACGAGCCGCAGGCGGCGCTCGCGGGCCGCGAGGTGCTGGCACTCGGCGGCACGGCGGCGGACGCGGCCGTGGCGATCGGGATGATGCTCGCGGTGACGCTGCCCTCGCGCGCCGGGCTCGGCGGCGGCGGCGCTTGCTTGGCGTACGACCCGCGGCGGACCGGCCCCGGCAATGGCCGGCCCGAGGCGATCCTGTTCCTGCCTATCGCCCCCAGCGTCCCTGGCCCTGAGAGCGACCGCCCGGCGTCCGTGCCTATGATCGCCCGCGGCCTCTTCCTGCTGCAAGCACGCTACGGCACGCAGCCGTTCGAGTCCTTGGTCGCGCCGGCTGAGCGCCTCGCGCGGCTGGGCACGCCCGTGTCGCGCGCGCTGGCCGACGACATCGCCCTCGTTGCCGGGCCATTGAGTACCGATCCGGCCGCGCGCGCGATCTTCGTTCCGAACGGTGCACCCCTCGCGGTCGGTGCGAACTTGGTCCAGCCCGACCTAGCGGTGACGCTGGCGCAACTCCGGACGACCGGCGTCGGCGATCTCTATCAGGGGCAGCTCGCGGCCCGCTTCGTCCAGGCCACCCAGGTCGCGGGGGGCGGATTGCAGGCAGACGACCTGCGCAAGGCTCTCCCCACCACGGCCGCGCCGATCGTCGTGCGGGCCGGACGTGACCAGGTCGCGTTCCTGCCGGCGCCGGCGGACGGCGGCCTTGCCGCTGCGGCCGCGTTCCGGGTGCTCCGAGCCAACCCAAACGACACCGCGAGCGCACAAGCGACCGCCCTCGCCGCCGCAGCGCGCTGGCGGGTCGGTGGGGCCACGGCGGAGGCGATCCTCGCCCAGCCAGCGACGGGCGGCGGCGCTCTACCCGCACTCCCTGCCTCGGCCAGCTTCGCGACGCTCGACCGGAACGGCGAGGCCGTCGCCTGCGCCGTAACGATGGACAATCTGTTCGGGACGGGGCGCATCGCGCCCGGCACCGGGATCGTGCTCGCTGCCTCGCCCAAGGCCGTGCCGCCGCCGCTGCTCGCGGCTGCGATTGCGTGGAACGACAACGTCCAAGGCTTCCGCGCGGAGGTGGCCGGCTCCGGACAGGAAGGCGCGGCTCTCGCCGTCGCGGACGGCATAGCGAACGCGCTGCGCAGCCGCGGCCCGATGCCCGCGCCTGTGCCCGACCCCGGCCGGGCGAACGCCATTGCCTGCTGGCGCTACCTCCCGGACAGCCCGGGCAGCTGCGGCTGGGCAACGGACCCGCGCGGCAAGGGCTTCGCCGCGGCCGGCAACTAGGCGTGGCGCTCAAGATCGGCCGGGGCGCGGAGGCGCCGCCATTCCTGGTCATGGACGTGATCGCGGCGGCGAACGCGCGCGAGGCAAGGCGCGCGCCGGGCGAGCCGCGCACGATCCGCATGGAAGTCGGCCAACCCGGCACCGGCGCTCCTCGGGGCGCGGTCGAGGCCGCGGTCGCGGCGCTGCGCTCGGGCGCCGCCCTCGGCTACACGGAGGCGCTCGGCGTGCCCTCGCTCCGCGCCCGCATCGCCCGGCATTACCGGGACTGGTATGGCCTCGACCTCGACCCGGCGCGCGTCGCCGTGACCGTGGGTGCCTCGGGCGCGTTCCCGCTCGCCTTCCTCGCGAGCTTCGACCCCGGCGACCGCGTGGCGCTCGCGGCGCCCTACTACCCGCCCTACGTCAATGTGCTGCAGGCGCTGGGCTTACAGCCCGTCGTCATCCCGACCGGGCCGGAGACGCGCTACCAACCCACCATGGCGCTGCTCGATGCGCTCGACCCGGTGCCGGACGGGGTGATCGTTGCCAGCCCCTGCAACCCGGCGGGGACCATGCTCGCCCCTGACGAACTGGCCGCTATCGCCGGATGGTGCCGGGCGCGGGGTGTGCGGCTGGTATCGGACGAGATCTATCACGGCCTGCACTACGGCCGTCCGCTGGCGACGGCCGCGGCGTGGCCAGACGCGGTCGTGGTCAACAGTTTCTCCAAGTATTTCAGCATGACGGGCTGGCGCGTAGGCTGGCTGGTTCTGCCCGAGGCGCTGGTGCGGCCGGTGGAGTGCCTGGCGCAGAACATGGCGATCTCGGCTCCCCACGTCGCCCAGGTCGCGGCCGAGGCGGCGTTCGAGTGCGGGGAGGAGTTGGAGGCCAACGTTGCCGCATATCGCCGCTCGCGGGAATTGCTGCTGCGGGCGCTGCCGGAGGCAGGATTCCCGCGGCTCGCGGCGGCGGATGGGGCGTTCTACCTCTATGCCGACGTGAGCGACCGGACGAACGACAGCGTGGCGTTCTGCGCGCGGATGCTGGCGGAGGCAGGGGTAGCGGCGTCGCCGGGGACGGATTTCGATGCCGGGCGAGGATTGAGGACGATGCGGTTCAGCTATTGTGGGCCGGAGGCGGATATGGCGGAGGCGGCGGGGCGGCTAAGGGGGTGGCGTTAGGCCGGCCCGTTTGAGCCGGAGACTCACTCGCATCACGCGAGACTCGATCACGCTATTTGCCAACAGCGTGCTTTTTAAACTAATAGAATCAGGGCAGACAAAGTCTTTGCCCGGAAAGGCTACCCGGCCGACGCCATCTTTGAACGTTGTTTTCTGTTCTAAATGTGCCCTATAATCAAATCCTCCTCTGTGAAAGTGGCAGTGTAAATGGGCACTCTAGTTGACGGCGTCCGCGCGACGTACTTGGCTAGCCTTCGCAATCAGCAGGCGCTTGAGAGGCGAGCAGTAGATATTTTAGAATACCAGTCAAATCGCCTCAAAGATCATCCGGAACTTACTAAATGCTTCCTCAGGCATGTGCAGGAAACGAAGGAACAGTTCTCCCGCATTAATGACATCCTATCACAATTTCCAGAAGGTGCTTATCAATCGAGAGATGTCATGACTGGATTTGCGGGCGATATCACAGCGCTTGCTCTCGACCTGGCACCCCAAAATCTAGTCCGAAATTTGTTTGCTATTTATGCTTTTGAATATTATGAAATTGCCAACTACAAAGTCCTGATTGCCTTATCAAAGCGTGTTGGAGACGAAAGATCACTTCCTCTGCTAGAGAAATCTCTCGTAGAAGAAAGCTCCATGGCACAGTGGCTTGATGCCCATTTGGAGCCAACGGCGCTTTCTTTTGCGGAGCGCTCATAGACGATCCCAGCCGCATCTCTCCTAATTGGGGTAGTTCAGTGTAGGATAAAAAAATCTCTCGGATCCTCTGGCCGATTCTGATGCGTTTGGTCCAGAGTTCATGTGTGCGAGATTTATCAAGGCCTCGGCTACTGAGCGGAGCCCGACCAACTCCATGCTCTCGGCTAAAGAGATGAAGTGAGCGGCTAGAGCGCGCGAGTTGAACGCCGAGGAAGGGAACGGTATGTTGCCTGGGGTGTTCAGCATGGCATTCACCTGGACTGCTTCGTCTGCACCCCACTTTGTAAGCTGAACATTAAAGCCGAGTTAAGAACGAGGCTAGTGGTGCGATTTACGCCGTAGCTGGGCACCGGCTGCGCCGATCAGACCGCTAGCCCAGACCCCATCTTCGTGCCCGTCGTCATCGATGGAGAGTTCGCTAGTGAGTAGAGCTTGACGAAAGAGTCCGACGACTATGCCTACCACGCCTGGATTTCGGGGGATTCCGGCGGGTATCAAGCGTCAGATTCTATCCACTAGCCCGCGCGCTCGAACTGCTCCTCACACCGCCTCGCACTGGAGCCTTTCGCGTGAGGCTTGCAATGCGCTGCCGGTAATTCCAATACCACGCCCCTTCTCAATCTTGTAGATACGTTTTGGGGTGCGCTATGCCTGCTGCAAAGATCCACTATGCCACGAATTGCCAGCCTATCGTGAACGGATACGGTCCGGTCGCAGGGGCTGATGCTCCTGTTGATCCCGTCGTTGATGACTCACTCCGATTTGGAACAATCGTCATCAACCCTTCTGGCGCTCCGGGCACTCCAGGGAACATCGTCTCCAATCCTACTGAAGAAGGATACGACGATTCTACCGTGCCTGCGCCGGCGGATTCGCTGGTCAGCTTCCTCGAAGACTTCCTCCACGAAGCAGCAGCCAATACCATGACGCCGATCTTGTACATCCACGGGTTCGATTTCAGCTTCACGGACGCGACGATCTGGATAGCAGACATCGCCAGTTTCTACGCGGCCGACACTGCTGCGCCTCGGCTTCTTCCGCTGGTGTTCACGTGGCCCTCGGTGAACCGGCAGACGCTGCAAGCCTATCGTGCCGACCGTGCGAGCGCTCAATCCAGCGGCCATGCCCTGGCACGGCTTCTCGTGGCCCTGGCGGAGGCTTGGTCCAGGGCTGGGAAGCCGACGCTTCATCTCATAGCCCACAGCATGGGAGTTTTCGTGTTGAACAACGGGCTAACCACGCTGGCCGGAAGTGGTTGCCACATGCCGAACACCCTGTTTGCCCAGGCAATCGTCGTAGCAGGCGACGATGACTGCTCGGCGTTTTCGGCGGATGGGGGCCTCCGGTCGCTGCCGTCACTCGCCCGCTGGGTGACAATCGGCATCAATCGAAATGACGCTATCACCTCCCTCGACCAAGAGTGCATCCTGCATCGGTCACGGCTGGCGAACAACGGCCCAGATGACCTCACGCAGCTGACCCAAAACGTGCGTGTGGTGGATTATACGGCAGCCGCCGTTGTCCACGGGCAAACGCCGCCTGGGGAAACCGATTGGGATTTCTGGACTCATAACTACTATCACACTGTCGAGCGAGTGCGTGCCGATCTGGCGCAGGCTCTCACCGATATCGCACCTGATGATGTGATCGGGCGCGTTCCCGCCGAGCACCCTCCACAGACGTTACAGAACTCTGACTCTCGGCAGTGTCTCTATGTGCTGCCCTTCCCGGAAACGCTAGCGTGCCAGCTGCAAACTGCGAACAACTACCCCGCCGGGCGAGGCTGAACGTCCGAGGCCAGGGAGGCGCTTGGCGTACCCTCGCTCCGCGCCCGCATCGCCCGGCCGCGCGGCGTTTCCAGCTTGGGGTCGCGCGCCAGCAGCACCGCCGCGTCCTGCCGCGCCATGTGCAGCAGCCTCTCGTGCTCGGCGAGGTCGGCGACGCGGAAGCCCGGCAGCCCGGACTGCCGGGCTTCTCCATCCCGCTGGTCCCTCATCCTCGTGGGCAACGCGGTCGGAGCCGCCTTCGCGGTGCTGGTGCTGATCCTGGCGGTCGTGTCCCTCCCGATGCTGATTGACCGCAACGTCGGCCCGGACAGTTCTCGCCAATCCAGTCACGATGGCTTTGTGGGGACTGATCGTCGCCGCCGTGCTGCTGCTCGGGTGCTTGCCGCTGTTCATCGGTCTCGCCGCCGCGTTGCCGATCCTGGGCCATGCAACCTGGCATCTCTATCGGAAGGTCGTGAGCTACTACTGATGGGCGGCCGGCGCTCCTACCCCAATACCAGTGTCTTGAGCGCCAAGTCTTGCTAGTCGTCGGGAGAGACGATCCGGCGGGAAGGCATCGCACCAACCATGCCAAGGAGATAGCTTGACGCTGTCAGGATCGGGATGCCCCGCTACGGGCCGAGGACCAGCAAGTCGGCATCGCCACTCACGATCGCTGCGGCATCGGCCGCCAGCGCGAGTTCGAGATAGATGTCGTCGCCAGGGTCGCGGCAGTCCCGGACGCGTACCCTTGGCTCGAACGAGACGGAATTCGAGAGCAGCGAGGAGATGTAGGCGTCGCGTCTGGCCGGTGGCAGGGCTTTAGCGAACTTGGGGCGCGAGAGCACGTCCAGGTATTCGGCCTCGACGGCGCGGGAGATGGCGAGCTTGTGCGCGGTCGTCGCGGCCAGCAACGCTAACGCCGGCGTGGACGAGGATTTCAGCGCGGCACTGACCACGAGGTTCGCGTCAACGACGACGAGACGCACGCTCCCGCTTCCACGCCGCGAGTTCCGCGTCAATCTCGGCGTCGGTCAGGCTAGACTTGGCCGCGTCGGCGCGGGTCTGGAGCAAAGCGTCCACGAAGCCGCTGCTGATAGGCTGCTCCCTGCCGACAACCGGCGCGCGGAGGACGAGCGCTGATACGAGCTGCCCGATCTCGCGCAGCTTTTCCTCGTCGTCCAGGAACGTGGCGGCCTCAGGAGACACCGGCACGGAGATGCGAACGCTTTCATTCATGGACGTCACCATAATGCGACGCGTGGAAGGGTGCGAGAGAAAGCCGTGTGGCTCGCCAACCAAACCCGCCGGCAGGCCACCCCTATCCCGAAGCCAACGTCCTGAGCGCTGGCCCCCGCTCGAACAGGCGCAGCAGCAGCCGCATCGCCCGGCCGCGCGGCGTCTCCAGCTTGGGGTCGCGCTCCAGCAGCACCGCCGCGTCCTGCCGCGCCATGTGCAGCAGCCCTTCATGCTCGGCGAGGTCGGCGACGCGGAAGCCAGGCAGTCCGGATTGCCGCTTGCCCATCAGCTCGCCGCCGCCGCGCAGGCGGAAATCCTCGTCGGCGATCAGGAACCCGTCCTCGGTGTCGCGCAGCAGCATCAGCCGCCGCCGCATCGTGTCCGTCAGGCCGTCCTCGTGGAGCAGCAGGCAATAGCTCTGCGCCGCCCCGCGCCCGACACGACCGCGAAGCTGATGAAGCTGCGCGAGGCCGAACCGCTCCGCATGCTCGACGAGCATGACGCTCGCCTCCGGCACGTCCACGCCCACCTCGACCACGGTCGTCGCGACGAGCAGCGGCGTCTCCCCGGCCGCGAACCGCGCGAGCGCCGCGTCCCGAACGGCCGGGTCCTGTCGCCCGTGCGCGAGGCCGATCCGGTCACCAAACCGCTCGTGCAGCGTGGCGAAACGCGCCTCCGCCGCGGCGAGGTCCACCATCTCGCTCTCCGCGACGAGCGGGCAGACCCAGTAGATCCGCTCCCCCCGGTCGAGTGCGCGGGCGATGCCGGCGAGCACGTCCTCCTCAATTGCCAACGAGTGCAGCGTGGTGCGGACCGGCTGTCGCCCGGCCGGCTTCTCGGTGAGACGGCTCACCTCCATCTCGCCCCACTGCGTCAGCAGGAGCGTGCGCGGGATGGGCGTCGCGGTCATGACGAGAACGTCCGTCCGCTCGCCCTTCTCCCCCAGACTGAGGCGCTGGTCCACGCCGAAGCGGTGCTGCTCGTCTATGACGGCGAGGGCGAGATCCCTGAAGCGCACGCTCTCCTGGAACAGTGCGTGGGTGCCGACGACGAGCTTGAGGCCGCCGTTGGCGAGCTGCAGGAGCAGGTTGCGCCGGGCGATGCCCTTGACCGAGCCGGTGAGCAGCCCGACCGGGATCGGGCAGAGCCGGGACAGGGTGCGGTGGTGCTGCTGGGCGAGCACCTCCGTGGGCGCCATGATGGCGGCCTGCGCGCCCGCCTCGGCGGCTCGGAGCATGGCGAGCAACGCCACCAGCGTCTTGCCGCTGCCTACGTCGCCTTGCAGCAGGCGCAGCATTCGGCGGGGTGCCCCCAGATCCTCGTCAATTTCCGCGACGGCCTGCACCTGTGAGGGGGTGAGCGCGTGGCCGAACCGGGCCAGCGCCGCCTCGCGCAGCACGCCGTTGCCGAGGAGCGCCCGGCCGGGTCGGTGCCGCTCGCGCGTGCGGACGTAGGCGAGCGCGACCTGATGGGCGAGCAGCTCGTCGTAGGCGAGCCGTTGCCGCGCGGTCTCGCCGGGCGGCGTATCGGGCGCCTGCACCTGATGCAGCGCCTCGGCGAAACCGGGCCAGCCCTCGCGCCGCATCAGATGCGGGTCGTGCCACTCGGGCAAGCCCTGCACCCGCTCCAGCGCCCCCCGCAGCGCGCCGCGCACCTGGCTCTGGAACAGCCCGGCGGTCAGCGGCCAGATCGGCTCGACGGGCGGCAGCAAGTGCCGCTGCTCGGCAAGCAGGACGTGCTCCGGTTTGTCCATCTTGAGCTGCCCGCCATAGCTGTCGAGCTTGCCGGAGACGAGCAGGCGCGCGCCGGGCGTGGCGTGGCGCGGCGGGCGCTGGTGGAAATAGACGAGGTGCAGCCCCGCCGTCCCATCCGTGCAGCGGACTCGCCAGGGCTGGCGGCCACTCCCCGGCTCGACCTGCATCACCTGCACCTCGATCGTGACGACCTGGCCGGGCTGCGCGTCCGCGAGCCGCCGCGGGCTGGCCCGGCGATCAACGTAGCCCTCCGGCATGTGCAGCAGCAGGTCCATGACCCGCGCTCCGCCAGCGACGCGCTCGATGCGCGATGCCGTCTCGGGGCCGACGCCGCGCAGGCTGGTCACAGGGGCGAGGAGAGGCAGGAGCGGGTCGGCGTCCACAGGATGCTGGGCTGACAGGGGCAGGGATCGCCTCTATATGCTGCGCCGGCGCCATGCTCCCAAGTCCCGAATCCCTCGACGTCCGCCGCCGCCGTATCCTGTTCCGGGCGACCCACCGCGGCACCTACGAGAACGACCTGCTCGTGGGCGGCTTCGTGCAGGCGCGCATCGCCGGCTTTACCGACGAGGAGCTGGACGCCCTGGAGGAATTGATGGAGCTGTCCGACGCGGAACTCGCCGACTGGCTGACTGGTCGCCGGCCCATTCCAGCCGAGCTGGAGTCGCCCATGCTCCGGGCGATCCGCAAGGCGGCCGAGGAACGATAGATGACCGCGACCCTCTACGGTGCACCCGAAGGCTACGACGCCCTTCTCCTCGCGCAGCGCCGCCGGGAGTACCAGGGCAGCGTCCTCCATGTCTGCCGCGACGATTCGCGCATGGCCCGGCTTGCCGAGGCGGTTGCCTTCTTCGCCCCCGAGGTCGAGATCGTGCGCTTCCCGGCGTGGGACTGCCTGCCCTACGACCGCGTCTCTCCCAACGCGGAGATCGTGAGCGAGCGCGTCGCGACGCTGGCGCGGCTCCTGGAGCCGGACAAGAAGCCCCGCATCGTCCTCTCCACCGTCAACGCCCTCGTGCAGCGCGTGCCCCCGCGCTCCGCCTTCGAGGGGGCTGCGCTGACCCTGCGCGCGGGCGGCGTGGCGGACCAGGCTGCCGTCATCCGCTTCCTCGAAGCGAACGGCTACAATCGAGCGGGCACCGTGCTGGAGCCGGGTGAGTACGCGAGCCGCGGCGGCATCCTCGACCTCTTTCCCGCCGGCGAGCCGGCGCCCGTGCGCCTCGACCTGTTCGGCGACCAGATCGAGAGCATCCGCCGCTTCGACCCGGCCTCCCAGCGTAGTACCCGACAAGCTCAAGGCGCTCACTCTTCGCCCTGTCTCCGAGGTGCCGCTCGATCCGGCAAGCGTCTCGCGCTTCCGTGAGAACTGGCGCGAGTTGTTCGGCCCCGGCGCCGCCAGCGACCCACTCTATGTCTCGGTTTCCGAGGGGCATCGGCATCCGGGCCTCGAACATTGGGTCCCGCTGTTCCACGAACGCATGGAGACCCTGCTCGACTACCTGCCCGACCCGGCCGCGAGCCTCGATCACCAGGCCGAGGAGGCACTTGCGGCACGGCTCGAGATGATCGCGGACCACTACGAGGCGCGGTGCGTTCCGGCACGAGAGGGTGAGACGCCCTACCGTCCGCTGCCGCCCGGCCAACTCTACCTCGATCAGGGGCAGTGGGACGCGATGCTCGCACCCGCCCAGCCGGTCCAGTTCAGCCCTTACGGCAAGCCGGAGGGTGCGGCCGGGGCCGACGCGGGCGGGCGGCCAGGCTACGTGTTCACCAAAGCCGGCGGCCAGATCGGCTCAAGCGTCTTCGACCAGCTTCGTGAGCATGCCGGCACCTGGTCAAGCCAGGGAAAGAAGGGCGGCAAGCGGCTCGTCGTGGCCGCGTGGACGCGCGGCTCGCGCGAGCGGCTGCAGCACATGCTGCACGAGAACGGCTTCCGCGCCGAGGCCGCTGATAGCTGGGCCGCAGCTCTTGCCCTTCCTGCTCCGGTCATCCCCGTCGTCGTCCTCGGCCTGGAGCGCGGCTTCACTGGCGACGGCACCGCGCTCATTGGCGAGCAGGATCTGCTCGGCGAGCGCATCAGCCGACCGCCGCGTCGGCGCAAGCGCGCCGACGAGTTCATCGCCGAGGCCACCGAACTGGCCGAAGGCGATCTGATCGTCCACCAGGACTACGGCATCGGCCGCTATGACGGACTGGAAACCTTGCGCATCGGCCCGGCGCCGCATGACTGCCTGCGGCTCCTCTACGACAGCAACGAGAAGCTCTATCTCCCCGTCGAGAACATCGAGCTGCTGAGCCGCTTCGGCAGCGAGACAGTGGGCGTGGCGCTCGACAAGCTCGGCGGCGCAGGCTGGCAGACGCGCAAGGCGCGCATGAAGCAACGCATCCGCGACATGGCCGGCGAGCTGATCCGCACCGCGGCCGAGCGCCGGATGCGCGAGGCGCCGACGCTCGCGCCCGCCGAAGGCAGTTGGGACGAGTTCTGCGCCCGCTTCCCCTTCGTCGAGACCGAGGACCAGACGCGCGCCATCTCGGACGTGCTAGAGGATATGGCGAGCGGCCGGCCCATGGACCGGCTGGTCTGCGGCGACGTGGGCTTCGGCAAGACCGAGGTGGCCCTCCGGGCCGCCTTCGTCGCGGCCATGAGCGGCACCCAGGTCGCCATCGTCGTGCCTACCACGCTACTCTCCCGGCAGCACTTCCGGACGTTCTCCGCCCGCTTCGAGGGACTCCCCGTGCGCGTCGCCCAGCTCTCGCGCATGGTGCCGGCGAAGGAGGCGGCCGAGGTCCGGCGCGGCCTCAAGGACGGCAGCGTCAACATCGTGGTCGGCACGCACGCGCTGATCGCCAAGGGCATCGAGTTCGCCGATCTCGGCCTGCTCGTCGTGGACGAGGAGCAGCATTTCGGCGTCGCCCACAAGGAGCGGCTCAAGCAGCTCCGGGCGGATGTCCACGTCCTCACGCTCACGGCAACGCCCATCCCGCGCACCTTGCAGCTGGCGCTCACGGGCGTGCGCGAGATGAGCCTGATCGCCACGCCGCCCGCGGACCGGCTCGCCGTACGAACCTTCATCACGCCGTTCGACGGCGTGGTGATCCGCGAGGCGCTGCAGCGGGAGCGGTTCCGCGGCGGCCAGGTGTTCTGCGTGGTACCCCGGATCGAGGACCTGGATCGCATGGCCGAGCGCCTGCGCGAGATCGTGCCCGAGGCGCGCATGATCCAGGCGCACGGCCGCCTCGCGCCGACCGAGCTTGAGCGCGTGATGACCGAGTTCAGCGACGGCCGGTATGACATCCTGCTCAGCACCAACATCGTCGAGAGCGGCCTCGACATGCCAGCGGTGAACACGCTCGTCATCCACCGGGCGGATATGTTCGGGCTGGGCCAACTCTACCAACTCCGAGGCCGTGTCGGGCGCGGCAAGCAGCGGGGCTACGCCTACCTGACCTGGCCGCAGAGCCACCGCCTCTCGCCGGCCGCGCAGAAGCGGCTCGACGTGATGCAGACGCTCGACAGCCTGGGCGCCGGGTTCACGCTGGCGTCCCACGACCTCGACATCCGCGGCGCGGGCAACCTGCTCGGCGACGAGCAGAGCGGCCATATCCGCGAGGTCGGCATCGAGCTCTACCAACAGATGCTGGAGGATGCGGTGGCGGATCTCCGCGCCGAGCGGGGTCGCGCCAAGCGGGAGGACCGGGATTGGACGCCGCAGATCCAGCTCGGCCTGCCGGTGCTGATCCCGGACGACTACGTCGCCGAGCTTCCGGTGCGTCTCGGCCTCTATCGGCGCATCGGCGCGCTTACCTCCGATGCGGAGGGCGAGGCGATGGCCGCGGAGCTGGTGGACCGCTTCGGCCCGCTGCCGGAGGAGGTCGGGAACCTGCTGCAAGTGGTCGCGCTCAAGCGGCTCTGCCGGGAAGCCGGCGTGGAGAAGCTGGAGGCCGGCCCCAAGGGCATGGTGCTGGGGTTCCGCGGCAACCAGTTCGGCAATCCGGCGGGTCTCGTGCAGTGGCTCTCGGGCCACGGCAAGCGCGACAGTGCCGCGATGCGCCTACGCCCCGACCACAAGCTCGCGCTCGTCCAGGACATGACCATCGCCGAGCGCCTGCGTGCCGGGCGCGGTGTGCTGCAACAGCTCACCCGCCTCGCGAGCCAGGGCGCGAAGGCGGCGTAGCTCCTATCGCGGCGGGGGCTTGACCGATGGGCTGGGTGCTGGCGGCACAGGAGCGGGTGCGACCGGTGCTGGTGGCCGGGCTGACGGCCGTGCGTGGTTGCCGCCCGCAGCAGAGGCCATCGCCATGACGTCCACGCCGTTCACGAGCACCTTGCGGTCGTGATAGGTGATGTCCCAGACGGTTTGGTTCCCGCTGGCGTGGCCGATGCCCTTCGCGATGGTGAGCACGGCGAGCGCGGTCTGCATCGCTGGGTCCTGCTTCGCTCGGTCCATCAGCCCATCCAGGTCCGTCGCCGTGACCTGTCCCTCGCCCGTGATGGCGTCAGGTGCGGTGAACGTCACTGCACCATGCCCGTCGAAGACGGTCGGGCCGACGTTGAAGGAGACCGCGTCCAGCCCTGCAACTACGTTGCCATGAGCGAAGAGCGGCGCCGGGCTGGGCCGCGCGGACCCATCTTGATCGGCAGCGTCGAGGAGCTGGTGCGCGTAGGTTAGGAGGTCTCGCGTCCCGATTCCGGCGAGAGTGGGCCGCACGTGAATGTGGGTCGGGATCAGGTCGGCGTACACGGTCGCGCGCAGCCCAGGAAAGCTCATGTCCTCCGCGCCGACATCGAGAAATGTCGCCAGTACGCCGTCCGCCGTCGAGGCACCGACGCTCGCGCGCAGGTGGCGCATCACCGCGTTGACGCTGCCCGACTGAGGCTTTCCAGCCTGGACCTGAACGGCATTCATCTCCAAATCGGCCTGCACTGCCCCCGCGAGGCCTTCGAGCGTGTCGAGGAGGACGCGGGCTTGGGCACGCTGATCGGCGGTGAACGGCGCGTGCGAGGTGGCGGCGTCCAGCGGCCTCTTTCCCGCGCGATCCGCGATCAGGGTCGCGAGAGCATGGAAGAATGCCGGGCCGCGTTCCCGCGACAGGCTGCTGATGAGGGTCGTCGCATGTCCGTGATCCGCGACGAGGTGGAACGCACGCCCGTCCTCCCGCCGCTGATCGAGCAGAACTCCATCGAGCGCGCTCTCGTAGGCGAGATCGATTCGCTTGTCGGCGACAGGGGTCAGCGTGGTCTCGTTCGCGGCGCGCGCTAGCTGCACCAGCAACAGGACGTCGTCCGTTTTGACGCCGAGTTCGTAAGCCTCGAATCGCTGCTGGACGCTGCTGGGCGTGGCGTAGCTCGGGTCGAGGATGCCACTCGTCTCCTGCCGGGTGACGCTGAACTCGACCGTCCGGCTGATCGTTGCCGCCGGCTGCCCATCCTGCGCCGGGGCCGGCCTGCTGACGGTGAAACTGCTCGGCGAGGGGAGCTTCACGTCGAAGAGCTTCCAGCGGCCGTCGTCCTGAGGAATGAGGTGCCCGGTGATGGCGACGTCCGGGGCTAGTGAGGCGGTCAGGGCGTAGGTGCCGCCTTCCGGCTGGCGCTGGATGGCGTAGTCGCCCGGTATGGAGACGCCCCCAGCCAGGCCCTTGAACCAGTCATCCAGCTCGCGCGCGACGGCTTGCTCCTGCTCCGGCGTCGCGGTCGCGGCTTTCGCGGGGCGGATGGGCAGGGCGGTCCCGACGAGAAGCGTAGCCCATAGAGCGGCGTAGAGCGGGGCGCGGCACGGCTGCGGCATGAATGGACCTCCTTGCGGACTGCACGGCGGTGGAGCGGCTAGGCGACCGCGTCCACGGCGGCCACGTCGAGCAGCCGCTCGATCACCTCTGGCTCCTGCGCGCCCGCGATGGCGTGACGCCCGGCGACGATGAAGCAGGGCACGCCGTTGATGCCAAGGCGATGCGCGCGCAAATTGTCGGCATGGACGGAATCCACGTCGTCGTCGCCGCGCAGATGAAGCCGGGCGGCGGCGGCGTCGAGCCCGGCAGCACCTGCGATGGCGGCCAGGACAGCGTGGTCGCCGATGTCGCGGCCGTCGGTGAAGTGCGCGGCGAAGAGCGCCTCGACCGTCTCCCTCCCGCGGCCCTGGCGCTCGGCCCAGCGCACGAGGCGATGGGCGTCCACGCTGCTGGGGGTGCGGCGGATGCGCTCGAATCGGAACTCGACCTGCTCGGCGCGGCCGATCTCGGCGATGGAGGTGTAGAGGCGGCGGGCGCGGTCCTCGCCGCCGAACTTGCGCAGAACGTAGTCAGCCCGCGCCATGCCGGCGCGCGGCATGTCTGGATTGAGCAGGAAGCTGCGCCAGGCCAGGTCGAAGAGGATGTCCGGCCGCCGCACGAGCGTGCGCTGCAGGCGCCGGAAGCCGAGGTAGCACCACGGGCAGACCAAGTCGTGCACGACCTCGACGAGGAGCCGCGGCAGGGGCGGTGCGAGCGCGTTCATGGCGGCAAGGTAATGGCGCGCGGGCGCGCGGGCGACTCTTTTTCGTGGCGGATGGGGTGGGATTCGAACCCACGAACCCTTGCGGGTTGGCGGTTTTCAAGACCGCTGCCTTAAACCGCTCGGCCACCCATCCGGGCGACTAGATTACCTTGCCGTGCGCCGAGAGGAATAGGGGTTCCCGCCCGCGCGGCACTGCTCTATGGCTTCAATGCCATGATGAGCACCCTCGCCGCTCCCTCCCGAGCCGCCCTTGCCCTCGGCTTCGCCTGCGCGGCCGCCGTGCCCGCCCGCGCAACGCCACCGCAAGACCCTAACCCAATCTGGACGTTCCAGGCCGAGAACGACGCGGTCTCCACCCAGTCCGGGACGAGCGACCGCTATTACACGAGCGGGCTGCGAATCGGCTACACCTCGAACACGCTCGCGGCCACGAACCCGGCCGCGCGTGCCGGGCAGTTCATCTGGGGCGACGGCGTCACGCGCATCAGCCTGGACATCTCGCAGTCGCTCTTCACGCCGGCGAACACCCAGATCAACCCGCCCAACCCGCGCGATCGCCCCTACGCGGGCTACCTCAATGCGACCGTCTCGCTCCTGCACGACAGTGACACGAGCCGCAGCATCCTCGCCGTCAGCGGCGGCGTCGTCGGCCAGTCCGCGCTGGGCTACATCGTGCAGAACGGCTTCCACAGCATCATCGGCGACACGCCGAACAAAGGCTGGTCGAGCCAGCTGCAGGACGAACCGGCCGTCGAGCTGCTCGCCGAGCGCATCTGGCGCGTGCCGCTCGCCCGGTTCTACGGACTAGGAGTGGACACGCTGCCCTCGCTCACCGCAGGCGTCGGCACGGTGCGGGACTACGTGGAGCCAGGCGTGATCTTCCGCCTCGGCCAGGGCCTCGACTCCGATTTCGGCACGCCTCGCATCCGTCCGGGGTTGAGCGGGGCCGACGCCTACACCGCGACCCGGCCCTTCGTATGGTATGTATTCGGGGGCGTGGACGGCCAAGCGATCGCGCGCGACGAGTTCCTTGACGGCAGCACCTTCCGCTCGAACAGCCCGCACGTGACCAAGAAGCCACTCGTCGGCGAGCTGGAGGGCGGTGTCGGCCTCATCATCCACGGCATACGCGTCACCTACACCCAGACCTGGCAGACCCAGGAGTTCGAGGGCCAGAGGAGTGGGCTGTTCAACTTCGGCTCCGTGGCGATCTCGGCCCACTTCTAATAGACGGCCGACATCCGCTCCTACTGGAACGGAAGATACCTGAGGCTGAAGAACACCATGTTCTCGTCAGTGACAGGGTTGCCGCCTACTCCCGCGAAGATGCTGCGCCGGGTGTAGGAATACTGCGCACCGGCCTGCAGCGTGCCGTAGCCGCCCTTCAGGAACCTCCACCAGCCGCCGAGCGTGCCCTGGACGATGCCCGAGGTGTTCGCAGTACAAGCCAGGGGGCTCAGCTCGACGTCGCAGCCCGTATTCGAGTAGAGCAGGTTGCCGTAGCCGTAGTGGTTGGTGCCGACGTTGAACGAGTACTTACCAATCTGCTCCGTGCCGACGTAACTGTAGAGGTCAATCATCGGTGCCGGCTTGCCTACCAGACCAATGAGCGCCTCGACTTCCGGAAGTGGGACCGGAGCGCCGCTTCGCGACAGGGTTGCGTCCGGGAACTGCCCGGAGGCGTAGCGGCCGACACCGTAGCCGGCGAGACCGCTCGCCTGGAATGTCAGTTTCCCAGGAATGAGCGGCAGGATCATGGTCACACCGCCGCCCCCCGCGAGCGCGACATCGTTGTGACCGCTGCCGAGCACGCTGACGCGATCGTGCAGGAAGCGCGCCAGCCCATAAATCTCGTAGTGGCCCCAGCCCGGATCGTAGGCTGCCTTGACGACCACGTCCGGCGCGACCTCGTCGCTGTAATTCACGGTGGGCGCGAAGTTCACGCCGCCCGGGTTCTGGTAGTTCACCGTCCCGACCTGCGCCGGGACGGCGCCGCTCGACCCGACGTAATAGATCGTCTGCGGGTTCTCCAGCGAGGCCGCGAGCCAGAGCCGATGATTGTCGAAGTCGCCTGTGGCCCGCAGCTCCGGCTGGCGCGCCCAAGTGAAGCCCGGCACGAAGTCGGCATCGATGGTGAGCGGGATGTTCTCCTGGCGCGGGATGATGCCGACCTGGTCCGGGGTGATGAGCGACCAGGACTGTCCAGCGAGTAGGTGAAAGTGCCAGTCCGTGTTGTCGTAAGTAGCGTAAACTTGGCGCAGGCGCGGGCTGTAGCCGTTCAACTCGTTCGCGTTGGCCGTCGGCGCGGCGCTGAGGAAGTCGGCTTCGAGATAGGCGCCCAGGATCTGCTGCTCGTCCGGCTTGCCTTGGACCAGCACTGAGATGCGGCTCTGCCGCGAGGTGAAGCGGAACTCTGGCTCGTGATAGAGCGCGCTTTGCGGCAGCGGGATCGTGGTGTTGAAGTTGGAGACTATATCTGAGACTTCGTTCCTAGAACGGAAGATGCTGGCGAGTTCGACGAAGCCGCCGAACGTCACCGTGACGCCACCGAGGCGGAACGTGCTATTCGGGGTGCCGACGGCGGCGGCCTGCTCCTGCGCCACCGTTCCCGGCACGTTGGGCGTGTAGGGCGAACTCTGTAGATTGGCCGGAACCTGTGAGGGCTGCTGGACGAGGGGACCTCCGAACACGTTGGCCGGCGATGCCGGGCCGGGCGTGCCGACCGTGGCTCCCAAGGATCGCTGTGCGACCGCAGCCTGCCCGGTGATCGCTTGATATGAGCCCGTTCCCGCAGGAGCCGAAGCCGGGGGAGCGGCCTGCGGTGCCGCGGCCAGCGGCACCGGCTGTCCCGCACCGACTTGGGCGGCCTGTGTCCCAGCGCGTACAGAGAAAGCTCCCGGTTGCGCCGCCCTCAGTTGCGCATCCCGCGCCGCAAGGTCGCGCCGGACACGGTTCAGCTCATCGTGCAGCGCCCGTATCTCCTTATCGTGCTGGCGCTGCATGGTCTTGATCTCGGTCTCGATCGCGAGGAGCCGGGAGTCATCGCCCTGAGCGGCCACAGCGGAGCTGCCCACTATGCATTGGGTTGAGACGGCCGTGCTGACGGCGAGCAGCGCCATCCTGGTCAGATCGGGCTTTGCCATTCGGTTCTCACGAGAGCGTGTTACGTCACCAAGTGGTAACACAGGCTTCGCAGATTTCTGCCAATCTTGTACGCAGAGAATGGCTTTCTCCGCGAGAAAATGTTGCCGATTTAGCGCACATGCCTATATCAGGCGCAATTCGGCTCCACAACGCTCGGCGTTACGCGCATCGCGGCCATACAAGCGTTCTACGAATTCTGGCTGGTTGCCTCGGCGCGACGTGGGGAATCCCGGACCGGGTCTCGGGAAACAGGCTCGGTAGCAATAACCCGGAACTCCAGCTCGCCGATTGGCTCCTGCCGAGCCTAACCGGCCGGAGTTCGCGTCAGGCACCCTCCGACGGCCAGCCTGGCGCCGGCTGCGCGAGGTAGGCCATTCGCTTCAGCTCCTTTCGCCCGCGCGAGACCGAGTCGAGGATCAGCCCGCAGGCGAGTGACAGCATCGCGAGCAGCACGAGGCCCGTGGAGAGCACCGCCGTAGGAAGGCGAGGAACCAGGCCGGTGCGTACGTAATCCACGACCACCGGAACGGCGAGGCCAACCCCGAGCAGCACCAGCACCAACGCCGCGAGCGCGAAGAACTGCAGCGGCCGCTCCTCCTTCACCAGCAGGAGGATCGTGCGTAGGATGCGTAGGCCGTCGCTGTAGGTGCGTAGCTTGCTCGTCGAACCCTGCGGCCGGTCCTTGTAGGAGGTTACCACCTCGCCGACCGGCATCCGCAGCTCCAGCGCATGGACCGTGAACTCGGTCTCGGTCTCGAAGCCCGACGCGAGCGCCGGGAAGCTCTTGACGAAGCGGCGCGAGAACACTCGGTAGCCCGAGAGCATGTCCGTAACCCGATTGCCGAATATCCAGGCCACCATGCCCGTTAAGACCTGGTTGCCCAGCCGGTGCCCCCGGCGATACGCCGCCTCGATCTCGGTGATGCGCGCGCCGTTCACCATGTCGAGCCGCTCATCGAGCAGCAGGCGCACCATGGCCGGCGCAGAACCTGCGTCGTAGGTCGCATCCCCGTCCACCAGCACGTAGGCATCCGCGTCCACGTCCGCGAACATGCGCCGGATCACCTGGCCCTTGCCCTGCAGCGGCTCGCGCCGCACCACAGCACCCGCGGCGCGCGCGGCCTCGGCCGTGCCGTCCTGGGAGTTGTTGTCATAGACGAGGATCATCGCTCCTGGCAGCGCCGCGCGGAAGCCGGCGACGACGGCGGGAATCGCTACCGCCTCATTGTAGCAGGGGATGAGCACGGCAATGCGCACCCCGGCGAAGTCGGCCGCCATGGGGCGGTCCTCCATGGCTTGCAGCATCAGCGGAACACCAACCTGCGGGACAGCCCGAAGTTGACGAACATGCCCGCTCCCGTGCCCGCAGCGGTCGCGAGGAATGGATGGGTCGCGCAGAGCGGCACGAAGAACACCAGCGCCTCGTAGGCGGTCCGGTTCAGCACCAAGCCCGGGCCGCTGACGGCGAGGAAGTGCGCCCATTGCCGCAGCCGGGACCCGCTGCTGCGCCCCCGCCAGGTCCAGGCCCGGTTGAGCGCCCAGGTCACGGTCGCGGCCATGATGAACGACGGCATCCCTGCAGGCCCAGGGCCGATGAAGCCCTTGAGCGCATACACGACGGCCGTGTCCACCACGTAGCCCACCGCGCCGACGCTTCCGAAGCGGAAGAACTCCATGGCGAGGGCCTGGTGACGGGAGAGATGCGTGAGCAGCGGCATGGGGGGCCTCTTAGCCTGGGTACCCGGCCGGGTCGAGCCTGTGCTGCGAGTGGGCGGCCCTTCGTGGGGTGCTGGCGTCTCGCGGCACGCCGTGATTTGCTCGCCGTGATGGGCTCATGGCCGACACCGGAGAGAACAACGATGAAACGCCGTCACTTCATGGCCGCCTCGGCGGCTGCGCTCGCCGCGCCGCGCATCGCGCGCGCCCAGGATAGCCGCCTGATCCGCTTCATCCCGCAATCCGACCTCACCGTCCTCGACCCGATGTGGACGACGGCCTACGTCACCCGCAACCATGGCTTCATGGTCTTCGACACCTTGTTCGGGCAGGACAGCCAGTATCGCCCGAGTCCGCAGATGGTGGAAGGATTCACGACCGAGGACGGCGGCAAGCTCTGGCGCCTCACGCTCCGCGATGGCCTCAAGTTCCACGACGGCGAGCCGGTGCTCGCACGCGACTGCGTGGCCTCCCTGACCCGTTGGGCCAAGCGGGACGCCTTCGGCGGCGCGTTGATGGCGCGCACGGACGAGCTTTCCGCCAACGGCGACAAGACCATCGTGTTCCGGCTCAGGACGCCGTTCCCGCTGTTGCCGAGCGCGCTTGGCAAGACGCAGCCCTTCATGCCCGCGATCATGCCGGAGCGCCTGGCGAAGACCGACCCGTTCACGCAGATCACGGAGATGGTCGGCTCCGGCCCGTTCCGCTTCAAGGCGGACGAGCGCGTGCCGGGCGCGAAGGTTGTCTATGAGCGCTTCGCCGGCTACGTGCCTCGCCCCGGTGGCCAAGGCTTGGGGGGCCAGACGGACTGGACCAGCGGCCCCAAGGTCGTGAACGTGGACCGCGTCGAGTGGACCACGATCCCGGACCCGGCGACCGCGGCCGGCGCGCTGATGAGCGGCGAGCAGGATTGGTGGGATTACTCGACGGCCGACCTCTCGCCCATGCTCGGCAAAGCGCCCGGCGTGCGCGTCGTCGTGCAGGAGCCGTCCGGTCAGCTCGCGGCCATGCGCATGAACCATCTGCATCCTCCTTTCGACAACCCGGCGATCCGCCGGGCGATGGTCGCGGCCGTCTCGCAGCAGGACTTCGTGACCGCCATCGTCGGCACTGACCCCAAAATGTGGCACGACGGCGTCGGCGTGTTCTGCCCAGGCACCGCCATGGCGAGCGATGCGGCCCTGGACACGCTGACCAGCCCGCGCGACCTCGGCAAGGTTCGCGAGGCGGTCAAGGCGGCCGGCTATGACGGGCGCAAGGTGGTGCTGATCGCGGCAACGGATTTCCCCGTTCTGAAGGCCATGGCGGATGTCGGCGCCGACATGATGCAGCGCGCCGGGTTAAATGTTGATTACCAGGCGCTCGACTGGGGCGGCGTGCTCGCCCGGCGCGCGAAGAAGGACGCGCCGGACAAGGGCGGCTGGAACGTGTTCTTCACCGCCTGGGCCGGCACCGACCAGCTCAATCCCGCGGGCCACCTCATGCTGCGTTGCAACGGGTTGGACGCCTGGTTCGGCTGGCCGACCAGCGCGAAGATCGAGCAGCTGCGCAATCAATGGTTCGACGCGCCGGACGTGCCTGCGCAGGCACGGATCTGCGCCGACATCCAGCGCGAGGCGTTGCAGGAGGTCGTGCCCTACGTGCCGCTGGGCCAATACCTGCAACCCACCGCCTATCGCACGAACCTGCAAGGCGTGCTGAACGGATTCGCCCTGTTCTGGAACGTGCGCAAGACGTGAGACATGCGGTTGGCGTAAGATAGCGGCGTGCTCGCCTACGCCGCCCGCCGCGTGCTCGCGACCATCCCGGTGATGGCGGTGGTCGCCTTGTTCGTGTTCAGCCTGCTCTACATCGCGCCGGGCGACCCGGCGGCGATCATCGCCGGCGACCAGGCGACGCCGGAGCAGGTCGCCCACATCAGGGCCGGGCTGGGGCTGGACCGGCCCTTCCTGATCCGCTTCGGCGACTGGGCTTGGCAGATCGCGCACGGCGACCTCGGGCGCTCGATCTTCACCAACCTGCCCGTCACCACCATGATCGAGCAGCGGGTCGAGCCGACGCTCTCGCTTATGGTGCTGACGCTGGTCCTCTCGGTCGTGATCGCCGTGCCGCTCGGGGTGCTGGCCGCCTGGAAGCACGGCAGCCTGCTCGACCGCCTGATCATGCTGGGGGCGGTGCTCGGCTTCTCCGTGCCGGTATTCGTCGTCGGCTACCTGCTCGCCTACGTGTTCGCCTTGCAGCTCGGCTGGCTCCCCGTGCAGGGCTTCGTGCCGATCTCCCGCGGGTTCTGGCCCTTCCTGCGCACCCTGATCCTGCCCTCCGTCGCGCTGGGCGGCATCTACATCGCGCTCATCGCGCGCATCACGCGCGCCGCCATGCTGGACGTGCTCTCCCAGGACTACGTGCGCACGGCGAGGGCGAAGGGGCTGGGGCAGGGAGCGGTCCTGTTCGTGCACGCGCTCAAGAACGCGGCCGTGCCCATCGTGACCGTGATCGGCCTCGGCGTGGCGCTGCTCATCGGCGGCGCGGTCGTGACCGAGACCGTGTTCGCCATCCCCGGCCTCGGGCGGCTCACCGTGGACGCCATTCTGCGGCGCGACTACCCGGTGATCCAGGGCGTCGTGCTCTTGTTCAGCTTCACCTACGTGCTCGTGAACCTGGCCGTGGACCTGCTCTACACGGTGTTCGACCCGAGGATACGGCTGTGAGCGTCGCACCGAAGGTGCGCCAATGAGCGCCGCGGCCGGTTCCGGTCGAGCGGCCCGTCGCGGCAGAGCCTGTGCCGCACGTCTCCGAGGCGGTGACGCTGCCGGACGTGCTGCCTCCCGTCCGCCGGCGGGGGCGTATCGCGGCCTTCGTCCGGCAATACCCGACGATCGCCGCGGGTGGCCTGCTCCTGCTGCTGATGGTGCTCGTGGCCGTTCTCGCGCCCTATCTCGGGACGCGCAGCCCGACCGCGCTCGCCCCCGCCCGGCGCCTGCGCCCGCCCTCGGCCGAATATTGGTTCGGGACCGACATGCTCGGCCGCGACGTGTATTCCCGCACGATCTACGGCGCGCGCGTGTCGCTGGTCGTGGGCTTCTCGGTGGCGCTCATCGCCTCCGTGTCGGGGCTGCTGGTCGGGATCGTGTCCGGGTTCGTGCGCTGGGCGGACGGGATCATCATGCGCGTGATGGACGGGCTGATGAGCATCCCGCCCATCCTGCTCGCCATCGCGCTGATGGCGCTCACGCGCGCCTCGGTGCAGAACGTGGTCGTCGCCATCTCCGTCGCCGAGTTCCCGCGCGTCGCCCGGCTCGTGCGCAGCGTCGTGCTCAGCTTGCGCGAGCAGCCCTACGTCGAGGCGGCGGTGGCGAGCGGGACGCGGGTGCCGGTGATCGCCTGGCGCCACATCCTGCCGGGCACGCTGGTGCCGCTGACGGTGGCAGCGACCTATATCTGCGCCTCGGCGATGCTGACGGAGGCGATCCTCTCCTTCATCGGCGCCGGCACGCCGCCAACCGTCCCGAGCTGGGGCAACATCATGGCGGAGGGGCGGGCGCTGTGGCAGATCAAGCCTTACATCGTGTTCTTCCCGGCGGTGTTCCTGAGCGTCACCGTGCTCGCCGTGAACCTGCTCGGCGACGGGCTGCGCGACGCGCTCGACCCGAGGCTCGCCCGGACACTGTGAGAAGGGGCGTTGTGAGACGTGGCTGAGAGCGCTGCTGCGCGTAGAGGATCTGCAGACCCATTTCGGCACGCCGGACGGCATCGTGCGCGCGGTGGAGGGTCTCTCCTTCGAGGTCGCGCCGGGCGAGACGGTCGCGATCGTGGGCGAGAGCGGGTGCGGCAAGTCCGTGACGGCCATGAGCATCCTCCGCCTCGTCCCCGAGCCGCCGGGCCGCATCCGGGGGCGCATCCTGTTCGAGGGACGCGACCTGCTCGCCCTGCCCGAGCGCGAGATGCGGCGGCTGCGCGGCAACCGGATCGGCATGATCTTCCAGGAGCCGATGACCTCGCTGAACCCGGTGCTCACGGTCGGCCACCAGATCGGCGAGATGCTGCGGCTGCACCAGGGCCTCGGCAGGCGCGCGGCGGAGGCTCGCGCCGTCGAGATGCTCACTCTCGTCGGCATCGCCGAGCCGGGGCGGCGCGTGCGCGAGTATCCGCACCAGCTCTCGGGCGGCATGAGGCAGCGCGTGATGATCGCGATGGCGCTCGCCTGCAGCCCGCGGCTGCTCATCGCCGACGAGCCGACGACGGCGCTGGACGTGACCGTGCAGGCGCAGATCCTGGACCTGATGCGCGACCTGCAACGGCGCCTCGGCTCGGCCATCGTGCTCATCACGCACGATCTCGGCGTCGTCGCGGAAACGGCCGAGCGGGTGATCGTCATGTATGCCGGGCGCAAGGTGGAGGAGGCGCCTGTGGGCATGATCTTCGCCGACCCGCAGCATCCCTACACGCGCGGCCTGCTCGGCGCCGTGCCCCGGCTCGGCTCTTCGCTCGCGGGTACCGGGCACGGCAAGCTCGCCGAGATTCCGGGCCAGGTGCCCTCCCTGCGCCAGCGCATCGAGGGTTGCCCGTTCGCCGGGCGGTGCGTGTCGGCGACCGATCTGTGCCGGCGCATCGCGCCCGCCTGCGAGGAGAAGTCGCCTGGGCACTTCGCAGCGTGCCACTACGCCGCTTATAGGATGGCGGCGTGACGGCGCTCCTCGATGTGCGAGGCGCTCAAGAAGCATTTCCCCGTCCGCGGCGGCCTGCTCGGGCGTGCGACGGGGCAGGTCCACGCCGTGGACGGCGTCACGTTCCAGATCGCGCGGGGCGAGACGCTCTCGCTCGTGGGCGAGAGCGGGTGCGGCAAGAGCACGGTCGGGCGCACCATCCTGCGCCTCACGGAGCCGACCGCGGGCGAGGTCTGGCTCGATGGCGGCCGCGTGGATACGCTGCCTGCGCGCCGGCTCCGCACGCTGCGGCGGCGGATGCAGTTCGTGTTCCAAGACCCTTACAGCAGCCTGAATCCTCGCCTGACCGTGCGCGACATCGTTGCCGAACCGCTCCGCAACTTCGGCCTCGCGCGAGGGCGGGCGCTGGACGACCAGGTGGCCCGGCTCATGGACCTGGTGCGCCTGCCGCGGGACGCCATGCGCCGCCGCCCGCACGAGTTCTCTGGCGGCCAGCGCCAGCGCATCGGCATCGCGCGGGCGCTGGCGCCCGGCGCCGACCTGATCATCTGCGACGAGGCCGTCTCGGCGCTGGACGTGTCCGTCAAGGCGCAGATCATCAACCTGCTCAGCGATTTGCAGGACGAGCTTGGCCTATCGCTGCTCTTCATCAGCCACGATCTCGCGATCGTCGAGCACCTGACGCATCGGGTCGCGGTCATGTATCTGGGCAAGATCGTGGAGATCGCCGACCGGCGCACGCTGTTCGCGGCGCCGCACCATCCCTACACGCGGGCGCTGCTCTCGGCCGTGCCCGTGCCCGACCCAGCGGCCAAGCGCGCGCGAATCATCCTGGGCGGTGACGTGCCAAGCCCGATCAACCCGCCTTCCGGCTGCCGCTTCCACACGCGCTGCCCCTACGTGTTCGACCGCTGCCGGGCGGAGGAGCCGCTGCTCACGGATCGCGCGCCGGGGCAGAGGGCTGCCTGCCACCTCGGCCAACTGCCGGATGCGAGAGTGGTTTGACGCCTGTGGCCTGCGCGATGTAGCCAGGAGAGAATAAAGAGGAAGGTTCCACCATGATGAAGCTGAGCGCCCGCAACCAGATCAAGGGCAAGATCACGTCGGTCGCGAAAGGCGCGACGAACGGTCACGTCCATATCGACATCGGCAACGGAGTCACGGTTCACTCCTCGATCACCAACGAGGCCATTGACGATCTCGCGCTCAAGGTCGGCGACGAGGCGACCGCCGTCATCAAGGCGTCGGACGTGATGATCGCGAAGTAGCCCGGCGTGCCGGCAATGCGGCAGACGATCCGGGCAGTCCTCGCGGCTGCGGTCCTTGGCTTGGCCGCGTCGGGGGGCGCCGTTGCCCAGGCACCTCCCGCACCGGGCGTCTCCGCGCAGCAGGCCGGTGCGCTGCTGGTCGTCGCGCCAGATGGGCGATCCGTGACCCTGAGCCTTGCCGAGCTTGAGCATATGCCGAGTGTGACGGTCAGTCTGCTCCGCGAGCACGAGCGTGGGGCGTCCACCGCCTATGCCGGGCCGCTGCTCTGGGCAGTGCTCGACCGCGCGGGTGCGGTCGGCCAGGGAGGGCGCGAGCGCGTCCACCAAGTCGTGACCGTGACCGGGCGGGATGGCTACACCGTCGTCCTCGCCGTCGCCGAGCTGGACCCGGAGTTCGAGGGCAAGTCGGTCATTGTGGCGATCAGCGCGGACGGCAAGCCGATCGGCGCCGGCGAGCTGCGGCTCGTGGTGCCGGGCGACAAACGGGCCGGCCGCAGCGTGCGAGACCCGACAAAGGTGGCAGTGCGTTGATTCCAGCCCCAGGAAGCGGCCTGCCGGCTTGACCCCGGTGGCGCTCGCCTTACACATAGGCCGCACGAAGGATTGCTCTGAGGGGAGAAACCATGCCGCAGGTATCGCTGACGGTGAATGGCCAGCAGCGCCAGGTCGAAGTTGAGGCACGAACGCTCCTTGTGGAACTGCTGCGCGACTACCTGCATCTCACGGGCACCCATGTCGGCTGCGACACGAGCCAGTGCGGCGCCTGCGTCGTGCACGTGGACGGCCGCTCGGTGAAGAGCTGCACCATGCTCGCCGTCCAGGCAAACGGGGCGAGCGTGACTACGATCGAGGGGCTGGCGAAGCCCGACGGCACGATGCATCCCATGCAGGAGATGTTCCGTGAGCATCACGCGCTGCAATGCGGCTACTGCACGCCGGGCATGGTGATGAGCGCTATAGACCTCGTGCAGATGCATCCCGAGGGACTGAGCGAGCACCAGATCCGGGAAGGGCTGGAAGGCAATCTCTGCCGCTGCACGGGCTACCACAACATCGTCAAGGCGGTGGCCGCCGCGTGGCCGTTGATGCACGGCAAGGAGATGTCGGCCGCCGCCGAGTAGAATGCACCGGCGCCTAGCCGGCAAGAACTAGGGGGAAACACATGGGGTTCGAGGGCATCGGCGCCAGCGTGCGGCGCAAAGAGGACCGGCGCTTCCTAAGCGGGCGCGGGCACTACGTGGACGATATGAATCGTCCCGGCCAGCTCTACGCCGCCATGGTCCGTTCCGACCGGCCGCACGCGCGCCTGCTCGGCGTGGACACCACGGCGGCCAAGGCGGCGCCCGGCGTCGCCGCCGTGTTCACCGGCGCGGACATGCAGGCGGACGGCGTCGGCGGTCTCCCGTGCGGCTGGGCGGTCAAGAACAAGGACGGCTCGCCCCAAGCCGAGCCGCCCCATCCCGTCCTCGCCGTCGGCAAGGTGCGCCACGTCGGCGACCCGGTCGCGGTCGTCATCGCGGACACGAGGCAGGAGGCGCGCAACGCCGCCGAGCTGGTCGCGATCCAATACGAGGACCTGCCCGGCGTCGCCTCCGTGCTCGACGCGGTCAAGCCGGGTGCTGCACTCGTCCACGACGACGCGCCGGGGAACCAGTGCTTTGACTGGGAGATCGGCGACAAGGCCGTGGTGGACAAGGCGTTCGTGGGCGCCGCGCACGTGGTCAAGCTGGAGCTCACCAACAACCGCCTCGTCCCCAACGCCATGGAGCCGCGCGCGGCGATCGGCGACTACGACGAGACCACGGGCGAGCACACGCTCTACACCACGAGCCAGAACCCGCACGTCATACGCCTGCTGATGGGCGCTTTCGTGCTGCACATCCCGGAGAGCCAGCTACGCGTCGTCGCACCCGACGTGGGCGGCGGCTTCGGCTCCAAGATCTATCACTACGCCGAGGAGGCCATCGTCACCTGGGCGGCGCACAAGCTGAGGCGCCCGGTGAAGTGGACGTGCGACCGCAGCGAGGCGTTCGTCAGTGACGCCCACGGCCGCGACCACGTCAGCACCGCCGAGATGGCGCTGGACAAGGACGGCAACTTCCTGGCGCTGCGGGTCAAGACGCTGTGCAACATGGGCGCCTATCTCAGTACCTTCGCACCCGCGATCCCCACGTATCTCTCCGCGACGCTGCTCGCGGGTGTCTATAAGACGCCTGTGATCTACGGCGAGGTGAAGGCCGTGTTCACCAACACGGTGCCCGTGGACGCTTACCGCGGCGCCGGGCGGCCGGAGACGGCCTATCTCCTTGAGCGCCTCGTGGACGTGATCGCGCACGACACCGGGATGGACCGGGTTGAGTTGCGCCGCAAGAACTTCATCCCGCGCGACGCCTTCCCGTACCAGACTCCGGTCGCGCTGCAATACGATTCAGGCGACTACCAGACGACGCAGCGCGTCGCGATGGAGGCCGCGGACTGGAGCGGGTTCCCGGCCCGGCGTGCGGAGGCGGCCCGGCGCGGCAGGCTCCGGGGCATCGGCATGAGCACCTACGTCGAGGCTTGCGGCATCGCGCCGAGCAAGGTCGCGGGCGCGCTCGGCGCGCGCGCCGGGCTCTACGAGGTCGCCGAGGTGCGCGTGCATCCCACGGGCAGCGTCACGGTGTTCACCGGCACGCACAGCCACGGCCAGGGACACGAGACCACCTTCGCCCAGCTCATCGCCGACCAGCTCGGCGTGCCGTTCGACCAGGTGGAGATCGTCCACGGCGACACGGCGAAGATTCCCTTCGGCATGGGCACCTACGGCAGCCGCAGCCTCCCGGTCGGCGGTTCGGCTATCGTGAAGGCGGCGGACAAGGTCATCGCCAAGGGCAAGAAGATCGCCGCGCACCTGATGGAAGCGAGCGAGAGCGATATCGAGTTCAAGGACGGCAAGTTCACGGTCGCCGGCACGGACAAGAGCAAGGCGCTCGCCGAGATCAGCCTCGCCGCCTACGTGCCGCACAACTATCCCATCGAGGAGCTGGAGCCCGGCCTCGACGAGACAGCGTTCTACGATCCCAAGAACTTCACCTTTCCCGGCGGCTGCCACATCTGCGAGGTCGAGATAGACGCGGACACGGGATCGCTTTCGATCGTCAACATGACCGCCGTGGACGACGTGGGGCGGGTCATCAATCCCATGATCGTGGAGGGCCAGGTGCAGGGCGGCCTCGCCCAGGGCATCGGCCAGGCGATCATGGAGAACGCGGTCTATGATGACCAGGGCCAGCTCGTGACCGGCTCGTTCATGGACTACACCATGCCGCGGGCGTCCGACCTGCCCAACTTCAAGACCTCGACCGAGAACACGATGTGCACCCACAACCCGCTCGGCTCGAAGGGCGTCGGCGAGACGGGGGCCATCGGCAGCCCGCCCTCCGTCATCAACGCCGTCGTGGACGCGCTGCGCGACTACGGCGTGCGCCATCTCGACATGCCGGCGACGCCCCAGAAGATCTGGGCCCTCATCCAGGCCAACGCGCCGCGCATGGCGGCGGAGTAGGAGAGCAGCCATGTATGACTTCACCTATGCCAAGCCCGGCAGCGTCGCCGACGCCGTGAAGCTGCTCGGGGACGACATGGAGGCGAAGGCGCTCGCGGGCGGCCAGACCTTCATCCCCGTGCTCAAGCAGCGGCTCAACAAGCCGAGCCAGGTTGTTGACCTCTCAGGTCTCGGTCTCACCGGTGTCCGGCGCGAGGCTGACCGCGTGGTGATCGGCGCGATGAGCACCCACCACATGATCGAGAGCGCGCCGGAGGTGGTGCAGAGCATCCCGGGTCTCGCCAAGATGGCGAGCTGGATCGGGGACACCCAAGTCCGCCATCGCGGCACCATGGGCGGCAGCCTCGCGAACAACGATCCGTCGGCCTGCTATCCGGCGGCCGTGCTGGCGCTCGGGGCCACGATCAAGACCGACCGCCGCAGCATTCCTGCTGACGACTACTTCCAGGGCATGTTCACGACGGCGCTGGAGCCGGGCGAAATCATTACGGCGGTCGAGTTCCCCATCCCGGAGAAGTCCAACTACGAGAAGTTCCGCAACCCGGCGTCGCGCTACGCCATAGTGGGCGTGTTCGTGGCGAAGGGTCCGGCGGGCGTGCGCGTCGCGATCACGGGCGCCGGGCAGGATGGGGTGTTCCGGCAGCGCGAGATGGAGCAGGCGCTGTCCGCGAACTGGTCGCCGGACGCGATCAAGGGCGTCAAGGTGTCGCCTGATGGCCTGAACGGGGACATCCACGCGAGCGCGGAGTATCGCGCCCACCTGATCGGTGTGATGGCGCAGCGGGCAGTGGCGGGGGCCTAAGGCGCCATGCGAGCCTGGGCCGTCGTCGAGAACGGGGCGCCGCTGCAGGAGATCGAGCTGCCGACGCCGGAGCCGAGGGGCACGGAGGTCCTGCTCGAAGTCACGCATTGCGGCGTCTGCCACAGCGACCTGCACATCTGGGAGGGCTATTACGACCTCGGCGGCGGCCAGAAGATGTCGCTGAAGGACCGCGGCGTGATCCTGCCGCTGGCGATGGGGCACGAGATCGTGGGCCGGGTCGCGAAGCTCGGGCCGGAGGCAACGGGCGTGCAAGTTGGGGATCTGCGCATCGTGTATCCGTGGGTGGGATGCGGGGTGTGCGACAAGTGCCGGGCGGAGGAGGACAATATGTGCCTCACCGGGCGCTCGCTCGGCGTTTATCAGAACGGCGGCTACGGCACGCACGTCGTCGCACCCCATCCCCGCCACCTGGTTGACCCTGGCACGCTCGACCCGGCGGTCGCCGCCACCTATGCGTGCTCGGGGATCACGGTGTATTCCGCGATCAACAAGGTGATGCCGCTGCCGCCCGACGAGCCTATCGTAGTTGTGGGCGCTGGCGGGCTGGGGCTGAACGCTATCGCGGTGCTGAAGGCGATGGGCCACGCCCGCATCGTGGTCGTGGACGTGAGCGACGAGAAGTGCCGCGCGGCGATGCAGGCCGGGGCGAGCCACACCGTGGATGCCTCCCATGATGGCGTGACGGGGCGGATCATCGAGACCTGCGGCGGACAGGTCGCGGCGGTGATAGACCTCGTGAACGGCACGGCAACGGCGCGATTCGCGTTCGCGGCACTCCGCAAGGGGGGCAAGCTGGTCCAGGTGGGGTTGTTCGGCGGCGAGCTGACCTTGGCGCTGCCGCTCATGGCGATCCGGGCGTTGACGGTGCAGGGCAGCTACGTGGGCAGCCCGATTGAGCTGCGGGAACTGGTGAAGCTCGCCCAAGGCGGCAAGCTTGCGCCGCTGCCGGTGACGGAGGTGCCGCAGCGGGAGGCGAACGCGGCGCTGATGCGGTTGCGGGATGGGAAGGTGACAGGGCGGATGGTGCTGGTGGCGGCGTAATATCCGGCATGGCGAAACCTGCGTCCGTCAAGACGCGATCTCACGAAGACGGCTAGTGGCGGTTGTGCACACGCTTGCCATGACGACGCAGGCGAGGCCGACAACTTTCGAGTTGCTAAGGGACTGATGGAGAACAATCCATCCGGCGAGAGCGGAGATCGCGGGATCAACGCTCATCAGGATGCCGAAGGCACGCGTGCTCATCCGCCGCAGGGCCAGTACTTCAAGGCCGTATGGCAGGACAGGAATGAGGAGGCCGAGGGCGAACGACGCCGCAAGCTCCCATAGGCTTGCCGTGACCTGGATGTGAAGGATGCCGATGGGTGTGGCGACGAGAGCGGCTGCCGTAAGCGAGATGGTTAGCCCGTGCAGCCCCTTGAACGTTTGACTTACCTGCTTGGTCAGCAGGATATACACTGCCCAGCAAAGCGCGGCGGCGGTGGCGAAGCCGATACCGACCGGATCACCCGACCAGCCCGAACTCGTTAGCGTGAGCAACGCGACGCCTATCCCCGCCAGGGTGGCCCAGCCCACGTCGAGCACTCTGCGCGAAGCAGCCACGGCAACGGCAAGCGGGCCGATGAACTCGATCGCGGTTGCCATCCCGAGGGGAATGCGCGCGATCGCCTCCGCGTAGAAGACTGCCATGCCGCACGTCGCAACGCCGAGGGCGGCGGCGGCCGCCAAGGCACGGGCCGAATAGCTGGCAAAAGTTGGCCTCGACACTATCCACAGCAGTGTGGCGGCTCCCAGCAGCCGTAACCAAGTCGTTGCACTCGGACCAACGGCGAGCAGTAGCGGAACCGATAGGGCCGTGCCTGTTTGGAAGCAGAGCATAGAGCTGATTGCGAGAAGCGGCGCTACTACAACCGTGTTACGCATATTGGCTTCGGGATCATAGGAAGCCGGAGTACAATTCATGGCGGCGCCCTGACAGTGTGCGGCCGGACCATGGGGCTGGCTGGAAATGCCGTCCACCGGCTAGCCGTAAGCTCCGCGGCGGGTCGAAGGTGATCGTCCCGACGAGGCCGCCCGTGTCAATTGAGCCGGACCGGCCCCGACGAACCCGAGTCTGCTACGTCGCGAAGGTTCATGCCCGTAGTTGCCGAGAGCGCGGGCGCTTCCCCACCCATGCCAGCGTGGACGCGCATCCGAGGACCGGGGGTCAAGACCGCTGCCCGGAGCAGCGCAGCGAGGAAGCTGCGACCCCAAGCTAGCGCGGTCGTGTCGCCTATCGCCTGCCAGCAATCGCGCCAACGAGCCTGGCGATCCGCGAGCGACATCCCGAGCGCCTTGTCCAGCGCGTCCGCGATTGCGTCGGGATCGTGCGGGTTGACGAGCAGGGCGGCGTCGAGCTGCCGGGCAGCGCCGGCGAAGCGGGAGAGGACCAGGATGCCTGGGTCCTGCGGGTCCTGGGCTGCGACGAACTCCTTGGCGACCAGGTTCATGCCGTCGCGCAGCGGCGTCACGAGGCCGACTCGTGCCTCGCGCATGTAGCCCGCCATCGTCGTGCGCGCGCCGGCGCGGGCGATGAGGCGGAGCGGTGTCCAGTCCGCATCGCTGTATTCGCTGTTGATCCGGCCCGTCTCACCCTCGATGGCGAGGCGCAGGTCGCGGTAGGCGGCCACGTCGGAGCGCGACTCGGCGGCGATCTGCAGGAACGTGACCCGGCGGCGCCACTCGGGCCGCGTCTCCAGCAGGCGATGGTAGCCGCTGAGGCGCTGGACCAGGCCCTTGGTCGGGTCCATGCGGTCCACGCCGAGGATCAGCTTCTGGCCCGCGAGGCTGCGGCGCAGTCGCTCCGTGGGCGTGGCGCGCCAGGCGCTCTCGGCCACGGCGGCGAACTCGGCCGCCTCGATCTCTATCGGAAAGGCACCGAGGCGCACGCGCCGGGTGCCGACGTTCAGCGATATCCCTGTGCCGCGCGTGGCTGCGCCCAGGCGGATCGCGGCCTCGGCGAAGTTGCTCAAATCGTTGTCGGTCTGGAACCCGAGCAGGTCGGCGGCGAGAAGGTCGCGGACGAGCAATTCCGCTTCCGGCACGCTCGCGAGAATGTCGCCGGCCGGGAAGGGGATATGGAGGAAGAAGCCGATCGGCGCCCGCACGCCGCGCGACCGCAGCAGCGCGGGCATTGCCATCAAGTGGTAGTCGTGGACCCAGACCAGGTCATTGGGTTTCAGCAAAGGGATGAGCGCGTCCGCGAACCGCTCGTTGACCCGGCGATAGACCTGGGCGTTGCGCCGGTCGAACTGCATCAGCTCTGGCATCGAGTGCAGCAGCGGCCAGAGCGTGCCGTTCGAGAAGCCGTTGTAGTAGCGGTCGTGCTCCTCGGGCGAGAGGTCAACGGTCGCATACTCGACGCGACCTGCCGTGACGATCTGGGGCGTGCGCGCCGGCGTGGGCACGATCTTGCCGCTCCAGCCGAACCAGACGCCGCCGCGCTGCTCCATCAATGCATCGAGTGCTACGGCCAGGCCTCCGGCCTGCGCTCCCGCCGCGGCCGGCGCGGGCACCCGGTTGCTGATGACGACGAGCCGGTTCATCCTACCTCCAGCAGTGCGACAGGCAACCGGCCCAGCACGTCGCCGACCGGCAAGCGCCCCGGCAACGATCCATCCATGCCCCTCAGCACGTCGGACGCTTGCCGTCCAACAAGGCTACGCGGAATCGCTAAGGAGGTTCCTTGCCACGCCGCAGCAGCCGGAAGCGGCAGGTCTGCGACACCGGGCAAGTTGGCAGCGAAGCGCGCGGCGACGGCGATCACGGCTCTCCCCTCGTGGACACGGGCGAACGCGAGCACATGATCGGCCGCCGGGCCGTCGCTGGCTAGGGGGACGTAGGCGCCCTCCATGAAGAGTGATGGCGCGGACGCACGGAGCGCGAGGGCGCGAGCGAGGATCGCCTGCTTCACGCGGCCGTCCTGCCAGTCGGCGAGCAGCGACGCGGGGGCGGCGCCCTCGGCAAGCGAGGCCTCGCGCGCCGCGTAGTCCACCGGGCGGCGGTTGTCCGGGTCCACCAGGCTGAGATCCCAGTATCCCGTGCCCTGGTAGAGGTCCGGCACGCCCGGCGTCGTCAGGCGCAGGAGCATCTGCGTGAGGCCGTTGACGGCGCCCGCGGGCGCGATCCGGGCGGCAAAGGCCGCGACCTCGGCCACGACGTTCGAGGCTCGGTCAGGATCGAGCACGCAGGTCAGGAACGCCTGCGCCGCCGCCTCATACTCCTCGTCGGGCGCGGCCCAGCCGGTATGGCGCTTGGCCTCGCGCATGGCCTTCTGGAACCAGCCAGAAACGCGCTCGCGATAGGCGTCGAGGCCGTCGCGGTCGGTGGGCTGCAAGCCGAAGGGCCAGGCGGCAACCAGGGTCTCGTAAAGCATCACCTCGTCGGCCATGTCCGGCGCCGGGCCGTCGAGGTCGCGCTTGAGGGAGGCGTTGAGCCGGGTCCAACGGCCGAGCGCCGCCTCCCACTCGCCCGGTACCTCGCTCAGCACGGCAAGGCGCGCGCGCGTGTCCTCGCCGCGCTTGTGGTCGTGGGTCGCCGTCGCGAGCAGGCCACGCGGGAAGCGCTTGAGCCTATCGCGCGAGACGGCGTGGAACTGCGTGGCGCTCATGCAGAACTGCGAAGGCTCACTGCCCACCTCATTGCGCGAAAGCAGCCTTCCGTAGCGGTAGAACGCCGTATCCTCGATGCTCTTCGCGGCCACAGGTGCTGAGAGCTGCTGGAACTTGACCATCGCGCGCAGCCATTCCTGCCGCCGCAGCCCGGCCGGGACGCCGCGCAGTCCGTCGCCCGCGAGCCAGTGGCCGACCAGCTCCAGGAGCGGCCGGTCCATCGGGCGCACGGTCCGCCGCGCGCCGGACAGCGCTCGATCCAGCACCCGGCGGTCCGTCTCCGAGATGCCAGCCGGGCCGGCGTAGATGCGATAGACCCGGAAATGGACCAGGATCTCGGTCAGCACGAGACGGATGGCGGTGAGCGTGTAGTCGCGGGTGCGCAGGTCGCGCCGGGCGACGCGGTGGACGGCGTTGGCGACGACGCGCAGCTCGCTCGCCAGATTGTCGCGCAGGATCTGACGTCTTGCTGCCTGGGCCTCGACCTCGAAATCACCGGGGCGGCCGGTCAGCGCCGTCCAGAGCTCGGTCAGCGGCGCCTCGCCGGACGGGTCATGCAGCACGGCGGAGGCGTCGTTCATGAAATCGTAGCCCGTGGTGCCGTCGGTCAGCCAGTCGGTGGCGAGGCGCTCGTGGCCGTTCAGGATCTTCTCGATCCAGAGCACGGGCTGGATGCCGCGCAGTTCCTCCGGGCGCTCGGCGTGTGCAGTCTCGAGACGGCGACGGAGCTTGCGGCAGTATTCGCGCGGGAAGGCGAGGCCATCCACATGGTCCACGCGCACGCCATCTATCCAGCCGTCCGCATACATCTTGAGGATGCGGGCGTGGGTGGCCTCGAACACCTCCGGTTCCTCGGGGCGGATGCCTGCGAGGCCGTTCACGTCGAAGAAGCGGCGCCAGTTGATCTCGTCGGTCGCGGCGCGCCACCAGGCGATGCGGTAGTTCTGCCGCTCCAGGAGGCGGTGCAGGAGGTCACGGCCGGTCGGGGTGTCGGTGCGGTAGGCACGCAGTGCCTCTTCGATCGCTGGGCGATAGAGCGGGTCCTGCAGCTGGTCGCGGGCCTGCTCGATCCGGCGCCGCTGCGCGCCGCGACCGCCTGTGCCGGGGTCGGCGAAGATGCGGGCGACCTCCTCGAGCGGCCCACCCTCGGTCAGCAGCACGGACGCGTAGTCGCGAGGTGCGATAGGAAAGCGGTGCTCGTCGTAATACCAGACATCCAGGCGCCCGTTCGCCTCGTCGAACTTCAGCTTCAGATTGCCGCTCTCCAGCGCCTCGCCGTAGCTCGTGCCGAGGAAGGGGGCCAGGATGCGGCCGCGAAGCGTCGCGTCCGGCGGGTCCCAGTCTATGTCGAAGTATTCGGCGTAGGGGCTCTGGCGGCCCCACTCCAGCACATCGAGCCACCAGGCATTGTCGTGGCCGCCGACGCCCATGTGGTTGGGCACGATGTCGAGGATCAGGCCCATGCCCTGCCCGCGCAAGGTGCCGACGAGCGAGCGCAGCGCGTCCTCGCCGCCCAACTCGGGGTTGATCTCGTTGTGGTTGACGATGTCGTAGCCGTGGGTGGAGCCGGCGCGCGCCGTGAGCAGCGGCGAGGCATAGAGATGCGAGATGCCCAGCTTGGCGAAGTAGGGCACGAGGCGCTCGGCGTCATGCAGAGTGAAGTCGCGATGGAACTGCAACCGGGCGGTCGCGGTGAGGGGCTTCATGGTTGCATTCTCGCGTTGCGCAAGCCGGCGAGGCGCGCGGCGGTGGCTGGCTCATCGAGCAGGGTGGCTGCCTGGCCTGGAAGGCGGCGGCGCCAGTTCGGGTGCTCGCTGCCGGGTCCGGGGAGGTTCGGCTGGTCAGGCAGCGCGAGCGCGTCCTCGACGGGGATCAGCGCCATCTCGCAGGCGGCGCGGCCGACGTGACGGAGTGCTGCGCCGGCAATGTCGCTCGCGCCATCCGGCGGCGGAGGGTTGCCGGCGACGGCACCGCTCTCCTGGAACGCGGCCCAGAGACGCCCACGGTCGGCTTCGCGATCGGCGCGCTCCTTGGTCGGGTCACCAAGCTGCCCGGCCCGCTCCCGCCACTCCAGGTCGCGTCCGCTCCACCAGCCGGCAACGGTGGAGAGGTCGTGCGTCGTCGTCATCGCCGCGGCGCTGGACGGCCATGTCCGGGGCGGGAAGAAACGCTCGGCATCACGCTCGAACCAGAGCACGCACATCCCCAGGATGCCCGCGGAGGAGAGCGCGGGGCCGAAGCCCTCCGGCACGGTCCCTAGATCCTCGGCGATCACGACCGTCCGGTGCCGGGCACTCTCAAGCCGCGTCAGGCGCAGCAGGTCGGTTAAGGGAAAGCTCAGGTAGGCGCCTTCGCTCGCCTCCTGGCCCTCCGGGATAACCCAGAGCCGCCGAAGCCCCATGGCGTGATCTATGCGCACGCCGCCCGCGTTCCGCATCGCGGCGCGGAGCATCTCCAGGTAGGCGCCGAAGCCGTTCTGGGCGAGGCCGCGTGGCGAGAACGCCGCGAGGCCCCAATTCTGCCCTTTGAGGGCGTACAGGTCGGGAGGCGCCCCGATGGTAAGGCCGATCAATGTCTCGGGCTGGCGGCTCCAGCAATGGCTCCCGCCGCTGTCCGCACCCACCGCGAGGTCGGCAATGAGGCCGATCTCCATGCCTGCCTCGCGCGCCGCGCGCTGCGCCCCGGCCATCGCCCGGTCGGCGAGCATCTGGGCGAAGGCGTGGAACGCCACCTCCTGCGCGTGCTCGTGCGCGAAGGCGGCGACCTCGGGGCTGCGTGGGTCGCGCAGCGCGTCGGGCCAGGTGCGCCAATGCCAGCGCGTGGGATCACTCCCGAACTGGGCGGCGTGGATCGCCTCGAAGCGCGCGTGGGTTTCCAAGGCGTCGCCGCGCTCCGCGCGGAAGGCGGCTAGGGCATCGAGCGTTGCTGGGTCTGCGTTCTCGAACAGGTGCCGGAGGACCGCCAGCCGCGAGCGGGTCGCGGTGGGCCAGTCCACGAGCGGCTCCGCCTCGTGCGCCCGGTCGGCATCGCCGGTTTGCGGCACGGGCGCGTGCAGGACGTTGAGCATGAGACGACTGGAGGGCGAATACGGGCCGAAGCGGTCCGGGTCGGCGGAGAATTGGGCGTGAACGGGACTGATCGCGACTGCCGCCGCCCCGTGCCGCCCGGCGCAGCGGACGAAATCGGCGAGCGCCGCGAAATCGCCCAGACCACCGTCGCCGTCGCGCCGGAGCGAGTAGAGCTGCGCGGCAAGTCCCCAGGGACGTCCGCCAGGCGCGGCATCGGCGACGAGGAAGCAGCGCGGGGGTGCTACGGCGAGCACGGTTTCCGCACCCGCGATCTCCAAGCGGTGATAGCCGGGCTGATCCACGGCGGGGAGGACCGCGCCGCCCTCGTCCGCCGCTTCGCCCTCGCGCACGCTGCCGTCCTCCAGCATGAGGCGGTAGCGGCCGGGAGGGCAGGGGAGGCGGATCGGGTCCCCCTGGTCCGCGGTGACGAGCGGCGGCAGGGTAGCGGCCGGGCGGCGCAGTGCGTCCTCGCTCGCCGAGACGTCGCCCGGCGTGTCCGCGGGCAGGCCGAGCGCGCGGAGGATGTAGCGCAGCGTCTCAGGTGCTACGTCGTGCCAGGTGCCGTGCACGTCCTCCCAGCGGGTGAGAATGCCCGCAGCCTCGGCGAGGCCGGCGAGCGCGCTGTCGCTCAAGAGGCAGGTCCTGCCACGACCACGGTCGAAGCCGCCGGGAGCGTGCCGCCGCGCAGGGCGCCAGCGGCGCCAGGCGCGCTCTCGTGCAGCACAGTGCCGGACGGCATCCTCGCTGCCGCGTCCTTCCCGAGATTCATCAAGATGGCCAGCTCCGCGCCGTTGCCGAGCCGCCAGCGCGCGGCCACGGCGCCCTCGCCCAGCACGTCGCAGCCGAGCGAGCTTGCGCCGAGGATGCCGGGCACGATGTGCTCCTGCCGCAGCCGGAGGAGGTGCTGATACAGCTCGCGCATCGCCAGGTCCGTCTGCTTCACCTGGGACGCCTTGAAGGTCTCGGGCGAGTTGGGGTCCGGGATCGCGTCCTGCTCGCCAGCCTTGCCGGGGTCCTCGGTGACGCCGATGCCGAACTCCTTGGCGCGACCCTTGCGGACGAGCTCGGCCAACTCCTCGTTGTGATCTGTAAAGAACAGGAACGGGGACTCGGTCGCCCACTCGTCGCCCATGAACATCAGCGGAATGAAGGGCGAGAGCAGCAGCAGTGCGGTCGCCGCGCGCAGCTTCTCCTTGCTGGTCAGCGCAGGCAGGCGCTCGCCGCGGGCGCGGTTGCCGATCTGGTCGTGGTTCTGCAGGTGCATCACGAAGCAGGAGGTCGGCAGGCCTTTGCTCGGCTCGCCGCGCGGCCGGCCGCGGAGCCGGCTGATCTCGCCCTGGTAGGCGAAGCCGTCCGTCAGCACGCGGGCGAGCTTCTCCGTGGGGTGGTCGTAGTCAATGTAGTAGCTGCTCGTCTCGCCGGTGAGCAGGACGTGCATGCAGTGATGGAAATCGTCGGCCCACTGCGCGTCGTAGCCGGGCTGGTCGGGGCCTCGGCGGAGAAAGCGCGCCGCGTTGTCCTCATGCTCCATGACGAGGGCGATGGTGCGCTCCGGGTCCACATTGATACGGATGCCGCGCTCCAGCGGGACCAGTGCTTCCTGCGGCATGATCGCGTGGAGCGCATCGAAGCGCAGCCCGTCGAAGCGGAACTCGTTGAGCCAGTAGAGGGCGTTGCCGACGTAGAAATCCACTACCTCGGGCTTGCGGAAGTCTATGGCCGCGCCCCAGGGCGTGTGCATGTCCTCGGTGAAGAACGGCTGGCAGTAGGTGCTGATGTAGCTGCCATCGGGACCGAAATGGTTATAGACCACGTCGAGCATGGTGCAGAGGCCGAGACCATGCGCCTCGTCCACGAGGCGCTTCAGGTCGTCGGGGGTGCCGTAGCAGCGGTCGGGAGCGTAGGGCAGGGTGCCGTCGTAGCCCCAGTTGTGCGCGCCGGGGAACTCGCCGATGGGCATGAGCTCGACCACGGTCACGCCGAGGTCGCGCAGTTCGGGCAGGCGCTCACGCAGGCCGTTGAAGCCGCCCATGAGGCCGGGATGCGCCTCGTAGATCACCGCTTCATTCCAGGGTCGGCCGCGCCAGCCCGTGTTCTTCCACTCGTAGCGATCCGCACCGACGACGACGCTCCAACCGTGGACGCCGCCATCCTGCTGGCGCGATGCCGCGTCGGGCACGTTGAGGCCGTTGGGGAGGATGAAGCGGTAGCGGGTGCCAGACGGGGCTGGCACGACCAGTTCCCACCAGCCATCTTCCTGCGCCTGCATGGATCGGCGGTCCTGGCCTTGCAGTTCCAAGTCGAGGCTCTCGACGCTCGGCGCCCAGAGGCGGAACCGGGTCTGGCCGTCAGGATGGCTCTCCGCACCCCAACGGAGCGGCTGGACGGCACGGTCGGCGTCGAGGGCGGGCATGTCCATGGCGATCTAATCCAAGCGCAGAATCACGGTTGCGAGCGGCGGCAACGTGAGCGCGACTGAGGCGGGGAAGTTCCCGTGCGCGACCGCCTCGGCCTCGACCGCGCCGGCGTTGCCGACACCCGAGCCGCCATAACTGCCGGCATCGGTGTTCACGATCTCGCGCCAGCGCCCGGCCTGGGGCACGCCGAGCCGGTAGCCGTAACGCGGCACGGGCGTGAAGTTGGACACGCAGAGCACGGGCGGCGCCTCGCCCGTAGGATCGAGGCGGACGAAGGCGAACACGCTCTGCGCGGAATCGTCCAGGACGGACCACTGGAACCCCTCGGGCACGCAGTCGCCCCGGTGCAGCGCCGGCTCGCGCACGTAGGTGCCGTTCAGGTCGCGCACGAGCGCCTGGATGCCGGCGTGGCGCGGGTCGTCGAGCAGGAACCAGTCGAGGCCCGCATCATGGTTCCACTCGCGCTCCTGGGCGATCTCGCTGCCCATGAAGAGCAGCTTCTTACCTGGATAGCCCCACATGAAGGCGAGATAGAGGCGGAGGTTGGCGAAACGCTGCCACGGGTCGCCCGGCATTTTCCCGATCAGCGATCCTTTGCCGTACACCACCTCGTCGTGCGAGATCGGCAGCACGAAGCGTTCGGTGAAGGCATAGACGAGGCCGAACGTGATCTCGCCGTGGTGCCAGCGCCGATACACCGGATTCTCTGCCATGTAGTGCAGCGTGTCGTGCATCCAGCCCATGTTCCACTTGTAGTCGAACCCCAGGCCGCCCTCGTCGGCGCGGCGGGTGACGCCGGGCCAGGCGGTGCTCTCCTCGGCGATGAGGACCGCGCCGGGGACGCGCTCGCCGATGACGCGGCTGAGGTCCTGCAGGAAGGCGACCGATTCCAGGTTCTCGCGCCCGCCGTATTTGTTGGGAATCCACTCGCCGGGTTCGCGGCTGTAGTCGCGGTAGAGCATGGAGGCGACGGCATCCACGCGGATTCCGTCCACGTGGTAGTGCTCCAGCCAGAACAGGGCGGAGCCGAGCAAGAAGTTGCGCACCTCGTTGCGGCCGAGGTTGTAGATCATCGTGTTCCAGTCGCGGTGGAACCCCTCCCGTGGGTCCTCGTGCTCGTAGAGCGCCGTGCCGTCGAAGCGGGCGAGACCGTAGGCATCGGTGGGGAAGTGCGCGGGCACCCAGTCGAGCAGGACGCCGATGTTCATGGCATGGCACCGGTCCACGAAGCGGGCGAAGGCCTGCGGGGGGCCGAGCCGGGCCGTGGGCGCGAATTGGCCGAGCGGCTGGTAGCCCCAGGAGCCGCCGAACGGATGCTCCATGATCGGCATCAGCTCGATGTGGGTGAAGCCCATGCCGGCGGCGTAGGGCACGAGGCGGTCGGCGAGCCGGTCCCAGCCGTCGGGGCCAAGCTCGGCTGCGGGCAGCCAGCTCATCGCGTGGACCTCGTAGGTGGAGATCGGCGCATCCGGCGCCTGCACCCGGCCTTGCGCGCGGCGCGCCAGCCAGTCCGCGTCTGTCCAGCGCCAGTGCGCGGGCGAGGGCACGACGGAGGCGGTCGCGGGCGGCGCCTCGGTCTGCGAGGCGACCGGGTCCGCTTTGAGCGGCACGACGCCGTGCGGCCCGAGGATCTCATACTTGTAGAGCGCGCCCACGGGGATTCGGGGGATGAACAGCTCCCACACGCCCGCTCCCTGGCGCAGCCGCATGGGATGGCGGCGGCCGTCCCAGCCGTTGAAGCTGCCGACGACGGAGACGCGCCGGGCGTTCGGCGCCCAGACCGCGAAGCGCACGCCGGTGACGGGTACTCCGGCGAGATAGGGAACCTGCATTGGGTGAGCGCCGAGGGCGTGCCCAATATCCTGGTGGCGCCCCTCACCCAGGAGATAGACGTCAAGCTCGCCGAGGAGCGGCGGGAAGGCGTAGGGATCCTCGGTCTCGTAGGTGAAGCCCGTACTGGTTCTGATTCGTAATATATAGGGAACAAGCGCGGGCAGCGTCGCCGCCCAGAGGCCCGCCGGGTGAATGCGCTGCATGGCGGCGAGCAGGTTGCCTGACGCATCGAGCACGTCCGCGGCTTCGGCGTCCGGTAGGATCGCGCGCACGACGATCTTGCCGTCCTCCTCGTGCGGGCCAAGCACGGCGAAGGGGTCGCCATGCTCGGCGCGGGCGAGCGCGTCGAGTGCCTCCGGGTTCACGTCGGTCAAGACTCATTCTCCCCGAGCAGGCGGCCCGCGATGGCGCGCAGGCCCGCGAGCGGGATCGGCAGCCAGGTTGGACGGTTCGCGGCTTCGTAGCGCACTTCGTAGGCCGCCTTCTCCAAGAGGAACAAATCGAGCAAGGGTGCCTCCGCATCGGCGCCAACCCAGCGCGGCTCGGCGTCGGCAAGCACCGCACGGTAGGCACCGAGGAACGAAGCGGCGGCCTCGTCCTGGAACAGCCGCAGCAACGCCTGCCGCCGCTCGTAGGTGCTCCCGCTCGCGGCCACCCGGCCCGGCGCCGCCGCGGCCGCGGCATAGGCGAACGAGCGCAGCAGCCCGGCCACGTCGCGCAGCGGCGAATTCAGCGCCCGGCGCTGCTCAAGGGGACGGGCCGGCTCACCCTCGAAGTCTATGATGTAGGCGTCGTCGCCGGCCACGAGCACCTGGCCGAGATGGAAGTCGCCGTGGATGCGCGTGAGCAGCGCGTCGCCGCCTCTCTTGTTTCGCGCGCGCGCGAGGCGCGCAGCCGCCTTCTCGATCTTGCCCGCGCGAGCGAGAAGCCACTTCGTCGTGTCGCGGATCTCCTCGGGCTGGTCCTGGTTGGCGCGCAAGGCGTCGAGCGCGCCCCGTAGCTGCTCGGCCATGCTCGCGATCCAACCATCCCGCGCCGCCGTGTCGGCCGGGACGGGGCGGAAGCCGGGATCGTCCGTCGGCTGAGCCAGCAACGCGTGCAGCTCCCCGAGCCGGCGCCCGACCGCGGCGGCGAACACATTGTAGGGCGCAAGCACATCGGCCTGCGCCGCCCCGCCTTCGCCATCGGCGCCCGTCAGCGCGAGGTCCTCGACGCCGCGGGCGAGGAAGTCGAGCGTCCAGCCCCAGCCGTCGCCCTGGTTGCGCACGAAGCCTTGGGCGAGCGCCACCGTACTTGGCGTGCCGTCCGGCTCGACGCGCACGACCTCGCCGTAGAGCGGCGCCGCGTTGGCGTAGCCGTGCTCGGTGAGGTAGCGCGTCATCTCGGCCTCGGGGTGGATGCCGGCGGTCGCATGCCGCACGATCTTGAGCACGACGCTGTCGCCGACGATGAGCGAGCTGTTGCTCTGCTCGGCGGAGAGCCGCCTGATCTCGGCGTCCTCGGCCGGCATGGCGTCGGCGAGGTGCGGCATCGGGCGGAACTCGAGGGCGCCGTCCCCCGCCGCCAGGTGCGCGGACGAAGCAAGGGCGCCGAGCATCGCGCGCGCGAACGGGTCGAGCGCGAAGGCGTCCGTGAGATAGCCGACGCGCGCGCCGCGCCGGACGCGGCTGAGCGCGAGCGGCAGCACGAGCGGTCCCATCGCCTCGTCTTCCCAGACGACCGCGAGCGGGAGCACGTAGCGCTCCGCCCGGCCCGGCAATTGCGCCTCGATCTCCGCGAAGAACACGTTGGGAGCGGCGGGCAGCGGCGTTCCGTAGGAAACGCGCGCGCTCTGCAGCGGCTCGCCCTTAGAGGCGAACCAGCGGCGCTTGGGCAGGTAGCTGGGCAGCGTCTCGGCCTCCAGCACCGCGCGGGACTGCGGGGTGAGCACGTCCGTGGCGCCTTGGCGCACGACGAGTGTCGCATACTCAGGCAAGGCTTCGGGCACCGGCACCTCCTGCCCCACGTGCAGCTCCGCCTCGGCGGCGAGCTTGAACCAGAAGAACTGGTAGGGCGGCAGCGTGAGCAGGTAGGAAAGTTGCCCCACTGGCGGGAACACCGAGCCGCCCACTAGGTCCATCGGCACGCGCCCGACGTAGGCCGAGAGGTCGAGCTGCACCGCCTGTGCCGAGCGTGAGAGGTTGCTCACGCAGAGCAGGGTCTCCTGCGAACCGTCGTCGCCCACGGTCTCCCGCAGGTAGGCGAGCACCTTGCGGTTGTTCGGGTAGAGGAAGCGAAGCGTGCCTCGCCCGAACGCCTTGGTGCGGCTGCGCACCGCGAGCATCCGGCGCATCCAGTTGAGCAGGCTGTGCGGGTCGGCCGCCTGGGCCTCGACGTTGACGGCCTGGAAGCCGTAGATCGCGTCCTGGATCGGCGGCAGCACGAGGCGCTGTGGGTCGGCGCGGGAGAAGCCGCCGTTGCGGTCCATGCTCCACTGCATGGGCGTGCGCACGCCGTCGCGGTCGCCGAGGAAGATGTTGTCGCCCATGGCGATCTCGTCGCCGTAATAGATGACGGGCGTGCCGGGCATGGAGAGCAGCAAACCGTTCATCAGCTCGATGCGCCGCCGGTCGCGCTCCAGCAGCGGCGCGAGGCGGCGGCGGATGCCGAGGTTGAGCCGCGCCCGGCGGTCGGCGGCGTAGGTCTCCCAGAGATAGTCGCGCTCGCCGGACGTGACCATCTCCAGCGTCAGCTCATCGTGGTTGCGCAGGAAGACGGCCCACTGGCAGTTGTCGGGGATCTCCGGCGTCTGGCGCATGATGTCGGTGATCGGGAAGCGGTCCTCCCGCGCGATGGCCATGTACATGCGCGGCATCAGCGGGAAATGGAACGACATGTGGCACTCGTCGCCGTCGCCGAAATACACCTGGGCGTCCTCGGGCCACTGGTTGGCCTCGGCGAGCAGCATCCGGCCCGGCGCGTAGCGGTCCATCTCGGTCCGAATCTGCTTGAGGACGGCGTGCGTCTCGGGGAGGTTCTCGTTGTTGGTACCCTCGCGCTCGACGAGATAGGGCACTGCGTCGAGCCGCAGCCCGTCCACGCCCAGGTCGAGCCAGAAGCGCATCACGCCGAGCACTTCCTCCAGGACTTCCGGGTTGTCGAAGTTGAGGTCCGGCTGGTGCGAGTAGAAGCGATGCCAGTAATAGGCCTTCGCCTCGTCATCCCAGGTCCAATTCGACTTCTCGGTATCGATGAAGATAATTCGTGTGCCGTTGTATTTCTCGTCGGTGTCGGACCAAACGTAGTAGTCGCGCTCTGGGCTGCCGGGCGGGGCGTGGCGGGCACGCTGGAACCAAGGGTGCTGGTCGCTCGTGTGGTTGATGACCAGTTCCGTGATGACGCGCAGGTTCCGTTCGTGCGCAGCCTCGATCAGCTGGCGCAGATCCTCCATCGTGCCGTACTCCGGATCCACGTCACGGTATTCGGCGATGTCGTAGCCGTCGTCGCGGCGTGGCGAGGGATAGAAGGGCAGCATCCAGATCGCGGTGACGCCAAGGTCGGCGATGTAGTCCAGCTTGTCGAGGATGCCGCGGAAATCGCCTACCCCGTCGTTGTTCGCGTCGAAGAAGGATTTCGGATGAATCTGGTAGATGATCGCATCCTTGAACCACAGCGGGTCCGCGATCGGCGCCAAGGTCGGCGAGCCCGAGGTCGGCTGGGGGGGCGTGGTCTCTTCGTCCATGATGTCCAATCGGTGAAGACTATGCGGCTGGGCTGACGCGCCAGAGCGCGTAGGGGCGGGCGGGGGTGAGGACCACGTCGCGCCAGCCGCCGGGCCAGCGTTGGGCCTCGCCCGTCACGAGGTCGGCGGCGGCGAGCGGTGCGCCCTGGGCCAGGCCGAAGCGCCAGAACGGCACTTCGATGCCGCTGCGCTGCTCGTTGAAAGGGTCGAGGCTGATCGCGGCCAGCACCACGTTGTCGCGGTCCGGGGTGGCCTTCTCGAAGTAGAGCACCTGGCCGTTGCTCGTGGGCAGGAAGGTGAGGCCGAGATGGCTCTGCAGCGCGGGGTTGCGGCGCCTGATCTCGTTGAGCTGCGCGATCTCGGCGACGATGTTGCCGGGCCTAGCCCAGTCCCAGGCGCGAATCTCATACTTCTCGCTGTCGAGGTACTCCTCCTTGCCTGGCACGGGGGCCGCCTCGCACAGCTCGAAGCCGTTATAGACGCCCCACAGCCCCGACAGCGTCGCCGCCAGCGCCGCGCGGATCAGGAAGCCCGGTCGCCCGGAGGTCTGCAGGAAGTAGGGATTGATGTCCGGCGTATTGACGAAGAAGTGCGGGCGGAAGAACTCGCGCTGCGGGCCTTGCGTCAGCTCGGTCAGATAGTCCTGGAACTCCTGCTTGGTATGGCGCCACGTGAAGTAGGTGTAGCTCTGCGAGAAGCCGGCCTTCGCGAGCCGATACATCACCTTGGGCCGGGTGAAGGCTTCCGCGAGGAAGACCGCGTCGGGAAAGCGCGCCTGCACGTCCGCGATCATCCATTCCCAGAAGGGCAGGGGCTTCGTGTGCGGGTTGTCCACGCGGAACAGGCGCACGCCCTGCTCCGCCCAGAACATCACGGCGTCGCGCAGTGCCGCCCACAAGCCCGGCGCGCCATCGGGCGAGTAGAACTCGACGTTATGGATGTCCTCGTATTTCTTGGGTGGGTTCTCGGCATAGCGAAGGCTTCCGTCCGGCCGCCGCTGGAACCATTCGGGATGCTGCTTGAGCCAGGGATGGTCTGGCGAGGTCTGGATGGCGAAATCCAGCGCCAGCTCCAGCCCGTGCTCGGCCGCGGCCTCGCGCAGGTGCCGGAAATCCTCCAGCGTGCCCAGCTCGGGATGCACGGCGTCGTAGCCGCCTTCCTCGGAGCCGATGGCGTAGGGGCTGCCGGGGTCGTCCGGCCCGGCACGGAGCGCGTTGTTGCGGCCCTTGCGGTTGGTGTGCCCGATGGGATGGATGGGCGGGAAATAGAGTGCGTCGAAGCCCATCGCAGCGATGCGCGGCAGGTGCCGCTCCACGTCACGGAAGGTGCCGTGGCGGGTCGGATCGTCACTGAGGGAGCGGGGGAAGACCTCATACCAGCTCGCGAACGCAGCGCCCTGGCGCTCGGCGCGGACAGGCACCGGCGCCGGCAGCTCGACGGCGAACGGACGGTCGTCCGCCGTATGCATCAGCTCGGCAAGCTCCGGCGAGAGCAGGGCGTCCCTCAGCAGGTCGCGGTTCTTGCACACTGCGGACTTGACGATGGTCCGCAGCGCCGTGCGGAGCGGCTCCGTGCTGCGGGTGATCGCCTTCTCGACGAGGAGCAGTCCCTCCTGCAACTCCAGCGCCACGGGCACCCCGGCCGCGACCTTCTTCGAGAGCTCGTCGCGGAAGGTCGCGAAGGCGTCGCGCCAGGCCTGGATCTGGTAACGGTGAACGCCGAGGCGCGAGAGCGGGAAGCTCGCTGCCCAGCGGTCGTTGCCGAGGGGCCGCAGGGGTGTTTCTTGCCACTCGCTACTATCTGGACCTTGCCAACGCAGCACGCCGGCAAGTTGGTCATGCCCGTCGCCGATCACGTCCACCTCGACCTCGACGTGCTCGCCGACGAGGCGCTTGGCCGGAAAGCGGCCGCTCTCCACGCAGGGAGCCGGGTTTTCCAAGGCAAGCCGCGGCGCACGAATAGCCTCGGTGACGGGGATGGGTTTCGGAGGGGCGGCCGGCTCCGTCCCGGCCAGCGCCGCCTGCAGCAGCACGGCCTCGCCCGGCGCCAGGCTTTCCGGCATCATCTCGTCCCCGCCGCCGAGCCGCACGCGGAGCGTCGCCGCCGGCACTAGATGCGGCGCTTGCGGGTCGAAATTGGCGAGCAGCACGGACGCGCGCCGCGCCCGGCCCAGGTCGGTCGCGTCCGCCCTTGCCCCCACCTTCGCAAGCGCGAGCACCGGACCGCTGCCGAGCAGCGATATCGCGGCGCCGGGTTGCGCCGCAGCGTCCGCCCAGGGCGCTGCCGCGTCGAGCAGGCGTGCGGGCACGAGCCAGCCGTCGCCGAGCAGGGCGGACGCTGCGAGCCTTGCCTGCTCGACCTCGGCCACTATGGCGCCGAAATCGCCGTCGAATGCCTCGGGTGAGACGACGACCGGCGCCTTGGCGCGGAGCGCCGCAAGCTCGTCCCAGAACCAGTCCGCTCGCCCATCCCACCAAGGGAACGACGACGCGACGCCGTCGAGCACGCCCGCCGGCAGGGCGTCCCGCGCCTCCCAGGACAGCCCCGGCGTCCAGCCGAGCAGGACGGCATTGGGGCAAGCCTCGCGCAGGTGGCGCAGCAGGGGCGCGAGCCACGGTGTTGGCAGCGCCCGAAGGCCGAGCAGCCGGAAGCCGGCAACGCCCAGGCCCACCCACTCGGCGAGCCGCGCTGCCCAGAACTCGGCGAGGCGCACCTCATCCACGGCGGTCGCGACGCCCGGCGGCGGGATGGGTCGGCGTGGGTCGAGGAGCGGCGCCGCGGCCTGGAACGCGCCTGCGCCATCCCGCTCCGCGGGCGACTCCGCGGCCACGCCGTCCAGCGCCAGGTCGAGCACGAGGCCGAGCCCGTGCTTGCTCGTCCCGGCGGCAAGCCGCTTGAGCGTGGCCTCGGCCGAGCCGCCGAGCGCGTCGCGCGTGAAATCAGCGACGTGCCTGCGTGTCAGGCCATGCGCGAACGGTGTCGGCACGGCGACCCCGCGGAGGCCGAGCGACGCTGCTCGTGCGAGCGCACGGTCCCAGCCCTCCGGCTCACCCCAGCCTTCCAGCTTGTCATGGGGATCGGCGTAGAGGAGGCGGGGTGCCGGGCGCTGTGACGCCGCCGGGGTGTCGCTCATGCCTCCGCGAGGCAGGTCTTGCTGCATGTGCACGCGGGCTGGAACCTCTTAAGCCGGAGCCGGGCGGGGTTGCCCAGCGTATTCATGGAAGGGCGAGATTGAAGTGGATGCTCAGCCGACGGATACGCCACCCGTGACGGCCTGGTAAGTGGCGATCGCGAGCGCGAGCGGCTCGAACGGCTTGGTGATGACGAAAGCCGGCTCGACCGCGGCGCCAGTGAGCAACCGCTCCGGGTAAGCGGTCACGAAGATCACCGGGGCGTAGTGGTGGCGCATGATGCGCGCCACGGCTTGCTGACCGTCGCCGCCAGGACCGAGATTGATGTCAGCGAGGATCAGCCCAGGGCGGTGCCGCTCCGCGGCCTCGACCGCCTCCGCCTCGGTGCCGGCGACCCCGATGACGGTGTGTCCGCAACTGCGCACGAGTTCCTCGATATCCATGGCGATGATCGGCTCGTCCTCGATGATGAGCACGCTGGTGGAGGTTGCGGCCAGCAGGTGCTGACGGGCCTCGGCCAGCTCGGTCGTGGCCTCTTCTGGCGGCAGACCGACCACGCGGGCAGCCTGCTCGACGGTGAGTTCCTCCAGCGAGGTCAGCAGCAGGAGCTGGCGCTGCACGGCAGAGATGCCGTCCGGTGCCAGTGGCCCAGGCTCCGGCCCGGTCTTAGGGTGATGGCAACGCTGCGCGAGCGCCGCATAGAGGGCGAGCCGCGCATCTCCAGCGGCCGTCTCGCTCGCCAGCAAGGCGGACAGCGCCTCCGCGACCAGCGCGTCACCGCGCTCCTGGCTGCCTGTGAGAGCGCGGGCGAACCGCCGCGCGTAGGGCAGGGCGCGCATCAGCTCCTCACGGCGCAACGAGCTCATCGGCCTAAACCTTCCTGCCGTGTTTCTTTCTGCAGCATTCTTTCCTGTAGCCGCGCTCCTTGACGCAAGTGCCCGCGAGGTGAAGCTAAGGCTGGCCGATGGCCGGCGCTGCGAGAACCCATCCGTTGCTCCCTTCCCCAGACCCTTCTCCACGGCCTCCCGTCCCGGACGATCCGAGGCGTGCCCTGGCCGCGCTGCTGCCCGACCTGCGGGTCTTCGCCCGGTTCCTCGCACGCGACCGCGCCCTTGCCGACGACCTCGTGCAGGATGCGCTCGTCCGCGCGCTCGGCGCCCTGCATCAATACCAGCCCGGCACCAGCCTCAAGGCCTGGGTGTTCACGATCTTGCGCAATGCCTACTACGAGCAGGGCCGCCGCCGGCGCCGCGAGGTCGCGCTCGACGACGTGGCCCCGGACCAAGAGGCGCCGACGGAGGCCGCCCCCGATCACGGCAGCCGGGCCGAGTTGCGCGACCTGCAGCGCCTCATCTGGCAGCTCCCGCCGCTGCTCCGCGAGGCACTCACCCTTGTCGGCGCCCAGGAGCTCTCCTATGAGGAGGCGGCCGTGATCTGCCGGGTCCCGGTCGGCACCATGAAGGCCCGAGTCTCGCGTGCCCGCGCGGCGCTGTCGCGCGCCATGCAGGCCGCGACCGGCCAGGCCACGACCGGACAAGGCGCGGCCGGTCAGGGAGCCGCCGGGAGCGGCGTGGGCGGATGATAGTTCGGACGATTCGGACAGGGTGCGTGTTCCATCGGTTTCGTTCTCAGCACCCTACTAGAGGCTACCCGCCGCGCAGCAATCTCGAACGCTCCTCCATCTCTCAGTCTCGCGTGTTCGTGACATCAACCATGCAACGCGGCGGCGCGCCCGTCCATTCATGCATCAGACGCTCGGTGATCCCCCCATGAGGATGATGCGCATGACCTCCACCTTCCATGACCAGATCGTTGGCATCCTTCCCAAGCTCCGCGTTCAGGCCTTGGCGCTGACGCGGAACCGTTCGGCGGCAGAGGATCTGGTGCAGGATGCTGTGTGCAACGCCCTCTCGGCCCAGGAAAGCTTCATCCCGGGCACCAATTTCGCAGCATGGATGCATCGCATCCTGCGCAACCGCTTCATCTCCAACCTGCGCAAGCGCCGCGACACAACCGACATTGACGACGTGCCGGCGAGCACCTTCGCCACCGAGGCGCCGCACGAGGATCGTCTCGCGCTGAAGGAACTCGCGCATGCCATGACCCGCCTGCCGAGCGATCAGCGTGAGGCGCTGGTCATGGTCGTCGTGCACGGCATGAGCTACGAGACGCTGGCCAGCACCACGGGATGCGCGGTCGGGACCGCCAAGAGCCGCGTGTTCCGCGCCCGGCGGCAGCTTGAGGCTTGGCTGCTCGGCGAGGGTGCACAGCCCGGCGAGATGGGCAGCGCGCGCGCGGTCCGTGCGCTTGGGGCGCTGCGCGACCGTTCGTCCGAAATGGTGGTGGACGCCTAGAGCGCTGGGTGAAGCCGCCCATTCGATTTTGGTTTGGGAGTCGGGCCTTGCGGCCGTGATGCGGGTGGAGATGAAACCTTTCACGATGGCGGATCGAAAGGACAAGCCGCCGCCTCGCAAGCCGAACAAGTCGAGCAGGGCCGATGCCGCCTTCGATCTGTGGCTTCAGCGGGGTCTCCACGAACTCTACGACAAGTTCGCTGAGGAGCCTATCCCGCCTGAGCTTCTCAAACTGATCGAGGACGATAAGAAGAAGTAGGGGTTTGCGCTCCTTCCTCCCACGCTTGTATCTGCCAGCCTCGGTTCGTGTCCGCCTCATGCTGCTTGTGCTCGTTGCGGCGCTCCCGATGACGGCGCTGGGTGCGCTCATGGCTTGGCGGACGTTCCAGGCTGAGTCGCATCTTGCGGCGCTCCCTGGCGCGAGCGCGAAGCTGGACCCGGCTCTTTTCTTCGCGCGACGCCTTGTAGTGCTTGCTTTCGTGCTCATGGCCGGCCTCGCTGCCTCGGCCATCGGCATCAGGGTGGCGGTCGTGGACGCGCTGCGCCGGCTTGGCCAGGCGATGGACGCTTGGCGCGGCGGCAGTGCGTTCGCGGTGGATGACGACGTGCTCGCGCCCTGGGAGGTGCGCGTCCTCGCCCGATCCTTCGAGCAGGCGACGCACGCGATCCTGCGTCAGGAGGCAGAACTGGGCGAGGCGATCCAGCAGCAGGAGCTGCTGACCCGTGAGATCCATCACCGCGTCAAGAACAACCTGCAGATCGTGGCGAGCCTGCTCAACCTGCAAGCGAGCCGCATCCGCCAGCCCGAGGCGCGTGCCGAGTTCCAGTCCGCCCGCGACCGCGTGCGCGCATTGGCGACGCTGCACCGTTATCTCTACGCCACGGGCGAGCTGAACGCGATCCAGATGCGCCCCTTCCTACAGGAGCTGTGCGGTCAGCTGTTCAGCGCGATGGGCGAGCAGGAGGGCGAGCGCCTCGTGCTGGAGATCGAGGCCGCAGAGATGGAGATCAGCGCCGACCAGGCCGTCCCGCTGTCGCTGATCGTGACCGAGGCCGTCAGCAACGCCGTGAAGTATGCCTTCCCGGATGGCAGGCGGGGGCACATCCGCATCCGCCTCACCGCCGCCGAGGATACGCTGGTTCTGCAAATCGAGGACGACGGCGTCGGCATCCCTGCCGGGCGCGCGGAGACCGAGGCGGGCGTGCGGGACGGCATCGGGCTGACGCTCATCCGCGGCTTCGTCCGCCAACTCGGCGCGACGCTGCTCGTGGAGGAAGGCCACGGCACCCGCTACACCGTCACGATCCCGTTGCGCGTCCACTCCCGCGCCTGACTTAACGCCGATTCCAACCCCTTGCGACCTTGCCCAACACGGCGCAGATCAGGCTTGGTGAATGGGGGAGAGGGATGGAGCAGGAGCTGCTGCAGGAACGGGCCACGGCCTGGCGCAGGCACCTGCACGCCAACCCGGAACTCTCGCTGCACGAGCAAGAGACCGCCCACTTCGTGTGCGAGCAGCTTGCCGCTCTCGGCGTTCCGTTCGTCGCTGGCATAGGCGGCAACGGCGTCGTTGCCACGCTCAAGCGCGGCGCCTCGAATCGTGCGGTCGGACTGCGCGCGGACATGGACGCGCTGCCTATCGAGGAAGCCACCGGCCTCCCCTACGCCTCGCGCCGGCCCGGCGTCATGCACGCCTGCGGTCATGACGGGCACACGGCGAGCCTACTCGCCGCGGCGGCGTTGCTCGCCCAGGACGAAGGCTGGTCAGGCACCGTCCATCTCGTCTTCCAGCCCGCCGAGGAGGGTGCCGGCGGCGCCCAGGCCATGCTCGCGGACGGCTTGTTCGAGCGGTTCCCGATGGAACGCATCTTCGCCTACCACAACTGGCCGGGCCTCGAGGCCGGCACCGTCGCCGTGCACGCCGGGCCGGTGATGGCGGCCGGCTCGCGGGTGGAGATACGCTTGCAGGGCCACGCCGGGCACGCCGCCATGCCGCATCTCGCGCGCGACCCGGTGGTCGCGGCGGGGCACCTGATCGCCGCGCTGCAATCCGTGGTCAGTCGCGAGGTGAACCCGCTCGACGCCGCCGTCGTCTCCATCTGCACGGTCGAGGCCGGCACGGCCACGAACCAGATTCCCGAGCGCGCCATCCTGCGCGGCACGTTCCGCGCCTATCGCCCCGAAATCCACGACCAGTTGGGCGCCAGCATCCGCCGGGTCGCGGACGGCATTGGTGCCGCGTTCGGTGTCGGCGTCGCGACCGAAATCCGTTCAAGCGTGGTGGCCACGGTGAACAGCGCGGCCGAGGCGGAGTTGGCTGCGAGCGCCGCCGCCGGGATCGGCCTCGCGCTGCGCCGCGACCTGCCGCCCAGCACCGCGAGCGAGGATTTCGGCTGGTATCTGCGCGAGAAGCCCGGCACCTTCGCCTGGATCGGCAACGGATCCGCGCTGGAAGGGCGCGAGCTGCACAATGCGGGCTACGACTTCAACGACGAGATCCTTCTCACTGCCGCACGGTGGTTCGCCGCAGTCGCGAAGCAGGCACTCCGAGGGTGAGATGCTAAGATTGTTCTTAGAACAGCACGGTCGCCTTCCGGAAGTTACACCGATGTTCACGAGCCGTCTCTTTTTTCGTCCTCAATTTCGTTACGGCGAGACATGCGGTTCGTGCGATTCGTGAACAGGCGAGGAACAATGCCTGGACAGCGGCGCCGTTCACGAGCCGGGGCGGCCGGGGCAGGGTGGCTGCGCGTCGAAGCGGGTGCCGGGCGGCGGTCGGCGACGCCAGCGATCCTGCTCGGCCTCGTCAACACGGGTGGCGCGATAGGCCAGTGCTGGGCGGTTGCTGAACTGCTCGCGGGCTGGCGGATCGCTGGCGGGCGGGCGGTGGCGTGGCTCGCTCTCTTCGCCGTGCTCGCGCTCGTGCGCGCCGCCGCGCAGGTCGGCGCCGAGCGGGCCAGTTTCGCTGCGGGCACCGCGGCCCGCGAGCGGCTGCGCCTCGACGCGCTGCGCCGTATCCTCTCCGCCGGCCCGGCGCTTCTCCGCAGCCTGCACTCCGCCACGCTCGCGAACGCCGCCGTGGATCAGGTGGACGCGCTGGAGCCTTGGTTCGCGCGGTGGCTGCCCGCCTCGGTGCTTGCCGTGGCAGCGCCCGCCCTGGTCGCGGCCGCCGCGATGATCGCGGACCCAGTCGCGGGCGTCCTTCTCATCCTGCTCGGCTTGCTCGTGCCCGTCGGCATGGCGGTGGCCGGGATAGGCGCGGCTGCGGCGTCACGCAATCAGTTCCAGGCGATGGCACGGCTGCAGGCGCGCTTCCTGGACCGCGTGCGCGGCATGGCGACCATCGTGTCGCTGGGGCGAGTCGAGGACGAGGCGCGGCGCCTGCGCGCGGCGGCCGACGAACTGCGGCAGCGCACCATGCGCGTGCTGCGCCTCGCGTTCCTGTCCTCGGCGTTCCTCGACTGCGCGGCAGCCGCAGCCATCGTGCTGGTAGCACTCCGCACGGCATCCCGCGGAGGAGGCAGCATCCCGGCGGCCGGGCTGTTCGTGCTGCTGCTCATCCCGGAGTTCTTCGCGCCGCTGCGCGCCTATGCGGCCGCCTACCAGGACGGCGTTCACGCGCGCGAAGCCGCTGCCGCGCTCGCCGCGTTGCCCACCGCGCCGGAGTCCCAAGCGGTGCCCGAGCGCACCATCGCGGCGAACGGTGTCACCGTTGCCTTCGAGAACGTCACCGCGACCTGGGATGCGGCCCGCGGCCCGGCGCTCGAGGATGTCAGCTTCCGCGTGCCAGCGGGCGACACGCTCGTGCTCGTCGGGCCGTCGGGTGCGGGCAAGAGCACGGTGATCGAGTTGCTGCTCGGCTTCCTGCCGCCCGATTCGGGGCGCGTCACGCTGAACGGCGTTGACGTGGCGAGCGTGACGCCCGAGGCCTTGGCGCGGCTCACGGCCTGGGTCGGACAGCGACCGCTGCTGTTCGCGGCGAGCCTGCGCGAGAACATCCTGTTCGGCCGTCCCGAGGCGACCGAGGCCGAGGTGGAGGATGCCGCCGAGCGTGCCCGCGTGCTCGACTTCGCCGACAGCCTGCCGCAAGGGCTCGACACGCTGGTGGGCGAGGGAGGGTATGGGTTGTCCGGCGGACAGGCGCAGCGGGTCGCCATCGCGCGCGCCTTCCTGCGCAACGCGCCGCTCCTGCTGCTCGACGAGCCGACGGCGCACTTGGACCCGGCAACCGAGCGCGAGGTGCTTGACAGCTTGCGCCGCCTCACGGCCGGGCGGACGACGATCCTAGCCAGCCACTCCGTCGCCGCGCACGCGTTTGCCGGACGGCGGCTCGATCTTCGGGGTGGTCGTGTGATCGCAGCAGCCAAGGGCGCGGCATGAGGCCGCTGCTGCGCGTCGTCGCGCTCTGGCGCGGCGAAGTTGGATGGCTCGCCGGGGGCGCGCTCGTCGCGGTGCTCTCGGCAGGCTGCGCCGTGCTGCTGCTCGCGATCGCGGCCGGCCTCGCGGCGCGCGACACGGGAGCGCCGCTGCTCGCAGCGGTCGGGATCGCGGGCTTGCCGCTGCTCGTGCGGGCGCTCGGGGTGTCGCGCGTGGTGCTGCGCTATCTGGAGCGGCTCGTCACGCACGCGGCAACGTTCCGAGCGCTAGCGACGCTTCGGATCTGGTTCTTCCGTGGGCTCTCGGCGCATCTTGCCGGCGGCCTCGGGCTGCGTCGCTCGGGCGACGTGCTGGCGCGTCTCGTCGCGGACGTGGACTCGCTCGACGGCGTCTATCTGCGCATCCTTGTGCCGTTCGCTGCGGGTCTTCTGGTGCTGCCGATCGTCGCCTGGCTGATCGCGGCCGAGGCGCCGGGCCTCGCGGCCCTGGTCGCGATCCTCTTCCTGACGGCAGCGCTCGTGCTGCCCGCGGTCGCCGCGAACCTAGCTCTCCGCGGCAGCCAAGAGTTCGCGGAAGCGGGCGCGCGGCTGCGGACGAGCGTGCTGGACGCCGTGACGGGACTGCGGGAGGTACGCGCGGCGGGCGCTGAAGGCGCGGTGCTGGGTCGGGTCGCGGAGCAGGAAGCCGCGTTCGCCGGGGCGCAACGCGGCGTCGTGTCGCAGGCGGCGCTCGCAGGGGCCGCGAGCCTCCTCTGCGGGCAGGCTGCGCTGCTGCTCGTGCTGGCATGGCCGGGGCTGAGTGCCGGGCAGGCAGTGTTGGCGGCGTTCCTGGTGGTCGGTGGATTCGACGTCGTGGCCGGACTGCCTCGGGCTGGGGTGCTCGCCGGGCGGGCGGCGGCCGGGGCGCAACGGGTGCTCTCCGCGGTGGAAGGACCGCTGCCCGTGCCCGATCCGGCTCACCCGCAAGCGGCGCCGGAGGGGGGCGGCCTGCGCTTCGAGGCGGTGCGCTTCCGATGGGCGCCTGACCGCCCGCTCGTGCTCGATGGCCTCACGCTCACCGTGCCGCCCGGCAGCCGCGTCGCCGTCCTCGGACCGTCAGGCGCGGGCAAGAGTACGCTCGCCGCGCTCGCGCTCAAGGTGGCAGCGCCGCAGTCTGGCCGGGTGCTGCTCGGCGGCGTGGATCTCGCTCAGCTCCGCGCCGAAGACGTGCGCACCCGCGTCGCCTGGCTCGGGCAGGCGACCCAGCTCTTCGCCGACACGGTGCGCGCCAACCTCTTGCTGGGCAAGCCGGACGCGCGCGAGGATGCGCTGTGGCAAGCGCTGGAGCGGGCGCAGGTTGCGGACGTGGTGCGCGCGTTGCCGGACAAGCTCGACACCTGGCTGGGCGAGGGCGGCGCCGGGCTTTCCGGCGGCCAGGCCCGGCGCGTCGCGCTCGCGCGCACGCTGCTGTGCGATGCGCCCGTGCTGATCCTGGACGAGCCGGCCGCCGGCCTCGACCTGGAGACGGAGCGCGCCTTCCTGGAGACGCTGAACGTGGCGACCGCGGGGCGCACGGTCGTGCTGATCGTGCATCGCCTGCTCGGCGTGGAGCGGCTGGATCGGGTCTGGCGCCTATCCGCCGGGCACGCGGTTGCCGCGGCGGCGTGACGGGTCCGGTCCCAGGCGAGTTCGGCCTGATCGCCCGGCACTTCCGCCCGCTAGCCGGACCCGGCGCCCTCGACTTGCTTGATGATGCTGCGCTCCTGCAGCCCCCGGCCGGCCGCGAGCTGATCCTCGCCGCCGACGCGATGGTCGAAGGCGTCCACTTCCTCCCGGACGATCCGCCGGACACCATCGGCGCCAAGTTGCTGCGCGTGAACCTCTCCGACCTCGCCGCCATGGGTGCCAACCCGCTCGCCTATCTGATGACCGTCTCCGCCCCGCAGCACACGCCCGATACGTGGTTCGCCGCCTTTGCCGCCGGCCTGGCCTCGGACCAGGCGCGGTTCGGCATCACGCTGCTCGGCGGCGACACGACAGCGACACCCGGCCCGCTCACCCTGTCGCTGACCATCCTCGGCCACGTCGCGCCCGGTGCCGCGATCCGCCGCTCCGGCGCCCTGCCCGGCGACGAGATCTGGGTGACGGGCACGATCGGCGACGGCGCGCTCGGCCTCGCAGCACTTCGCGGCGCCGTGCCCGACCTGGATGGAGTCCTCGCCCGGCGCTATCGCCTGCCCGAGCCACGGCTGGGACTTGCGCGCCCGGACCTCGTTCACGCTTGCCTCGACGTATCGGACGGACTCGTGCAGGACCTCGGCCACCTCTGCCGCGCCGCCGGCATCGGCGCCGAGGTCGAGGCCGCCGCCGTGCCCCTCTCGCCCGCCGCGCGCGAAGCTGGCCAGGCTTGGCTGGAAACCTGCCTCACGGGCGGGGACGACTACGAGCTGCTCATGGCCGTTCCCTCCCAACAAGCCCCGGCGCTCTCGGCTCACGCGGGCCGTCTCGGCATTCCGGTATCGCGAATCGGCTCTTTCGTGCAGGATGAAGGCGTACGCGTCCTCGACGGCGCGGGCCGACCGATGCGTCTCGCCCGAACCGGCTGGAGCCACTTCTAGTAATTAAGGATGCAGGCGATGTCAGGTGCAGGTCCGTTCGATGCAGGCTACCTTGCGCTGGGGCGCACGGCCGCGCTCCAGCGGAACTGGTGGCTGATCCTGATCCGGGGCATCTTCGCGCTCCTGTTTGGCTTGGTCGCGCTCGTGCTGCCGGGACCGACGATCGCGGCCTTGGTGTTCCTGTTCGGCATCTACATGGGCGTGGACGGCATCGTTGCATTCTTCGCCGGGGCGCGCGCGGCGGCGCATCACGAGCGCTGGTTCGAGCTGATGATTGAGGGCATCATCGGCATCGTCGCCGCGGTCATCGCCTTCACCTTCCCGCTCGCGACCATCATCGCCATCGTGATCTTCGCGGCCGTCTGGGCAGTGTTCAGCGGCATCGCGCTGCTCACCGCCGCCTTCCGCATGCACGGATCAAGCGGCGGCCGGTGGATCATGGCGCTGGGCGGGATCATCTCGATCATCTGGGGCGTGCTGCTCTGGTGGGAGCCGATCGCCGGCGCGGTGGTGCTGACCTACTGGCTCGGCGCCTACGCCATCCTGTTCGGCGGCGCGCTGGTCGTGCTCGCGCTACGCTTGCGGCAGGGCATCGCGCGATAGGAGCTTACCACCGCACCTCCGGCGGTAAGCTCATCAGGATCGCCTCCACGTTGCCGCCCGTGCGCAGCCCGAACAGGGTGCCGCGGTCGTGTAGGAGGTTGAACTCCACGTAGCGCCCGCGTCGGACGAGCTGGTGGTCCCGTTCCGCCTGCGTCCACGTCTCGCCCATCCGCCGCCGCACGATGGCTGGGAACGCGTCGAGAAACGCCCGACCCACGTCCTGCGTGAAGGCGAAGTCGGCGACAGGGTCGCCGCTTTCTAGGTGGTCGAAGAAGATGCCACCCACGCCGCGCGGCTCGCCTCGGTGCGGCAGGAAGAAGTAGCGGTCGCACCACGCCTTGAAGCGGGCGTAATACTCGGGATGATGCGCGTCGCAGGCGGCCCGAAGTGCTGCGTGGAACGTCTCTGCGTCCTCCATCGCCTCGGCCGCTTCGGGGCGCATCGGCGTGAGGTCGCCGCCGCCGCCGAACCAGCCCCGAGTCGTGACCAGCATCCGCGTGTTCATATGCGCGGCCGGCACGCGCGGGCTGCGCATGTGCGCGACGATGCTGATGCCGCTCGCCCAGAACCGCGGATCCTCGGCGGCGCCCGGAATCTGGTCGCGGAACTCGGGGCTGAACTCGCCCCAGACGGTCGAGACGTTGACGCCCACCTTCTCGAACACGCGCCCAGCGCGCATCAGGCTGATGACGCCGCCGCCGCCGCCCTCGCGCTGCCAAGGCCTGCGCTCGAAGCGACCTGGTTCGCCCTTGGGTGCGCCGGGCAGCCGCTCGGCCTCGTCCTCGATGGCCTCGAAGACGGCGCAGAGCTGGTCGCGCAGGGTCTCGAACCAGGCGCTGGCGGGCTGCTTCAGCGCATGATGCGTCAAGGCGTGCGCCTCGCGGGATGGAGAGCCTTGCGGATTTCCAGACTGGGATGACATGGGCACCAGGGAAGATGTTCGCCGCGGCGAGTTGCAGGGACAGGGCCGCCGGCTTACAACGCGCCCGGATTTGAAGGTAGCCCAGGGATTTCAATGGCCGACACAGCCAGCACCGCCGCCGATGTCCGTGAAGCGATCAGCACGGTCGGGAATGAGAGCATCCATAAGCGCGACTTCCTCAAGCTGCTGACCGGCTGCGGGGTCGTCCTCGGCGTCTGCGCCATCGCGTGGCCGTTCGTGGACAGCATGGACCCGGCGGCGGACGTGCTCGCGCTCTCCAGCGTCGAGGTGAACATCGAGCCGGTCGAGGCCGGCTCCGGCATCACCGTCGTCTGGCGCGGCAAGCCCATCTTCGTGCGCCACCGCACGCCCGCGGAGATCAAGCAGGACGTGGCCGTGCCGATGTCGGCGCTCATCGAGCCGGCCACCGACGCCTCGCGCCACAAGCCGGGCCAGGCCCAGTGGGTCATCATGATCGGCATCTGCACCCATCTCGGCTGCATCCCGCTCGGCAACAAGCCGACCGACCCGCGCGGCGAATACGGCGGCTATCTCTGCCCCTGCCACGGCAGCCAGTATGATGCTGCTGGGCGTGTCCGGCACGGCCCGGCGCCGCTGAATCTCTATTTGCCGCCATACGATTTCATCAATCCCACGCGCATCAAGATCGGCTGAGGAGCGAGTCATGGCCGGCCTCCACAAGAGCAGCTACAAGAACCCGGTCATCAACTGGATAGACACGCGCCTCCCTGTCTTCACGTTGATGCAGAAGGAATACGGCGCGTTCCCAACGCCGAAGAACTTCAACTATTTCTGGAACTTCGGCGCGCTGGCGATGATCAGCCTCGTGATCATGATCGCCACCGGCGTGTTCCTCGCCATGAACTACACGGACAACTCGACCCTCGCGTTCGAGTCCGTGCAGCGCATCATGCGGGACGTGAACTACGGCTGGCTGCTCCGCTACGCGCACGCCAATGGTGCCTCGATGTTCTTCATCGTGGTCTATATCCACATCTTCCGCGGCATCTACTACGGCTCGTACAAGTCGCCGCGCGAGCTGATCTGGATGCTCGGGGTCGTCATTCTGCTTCTGATGATGGCGACTGCGTTCATGGGCTACGTGCTGCCCTGGGGCCAGATGAGCTACTGGGGCGCCACCGTCATCACCAACCTGTTCTCCGCCTTCCCGCTCATCGGCGGTCCCATCGTGACCTGGCTGTGGGGTGGGTTCGCCGTGGACAACCCGACGCTCAACCGCTTCTTCAGCCTGCACTACTTGCTGCCCTTCATGATCTTCGGCGTCGTGTTCCTGCACGTTGTGGCGATCCACATCACCGGGTCGAACAACCCGCTGGGCATAGACGTGAAGAGCCCACAGGACACGCTTCCATTCCACCCCTACTACACGGCGAAGGACAGCATCGGCGTCTGTGTCTTCCTGCTCGTGTATGCTATCCTTATCTTCTTCCTCCCGAACTTCTTCGGCGAGCCGGACAACTTCATCCCGGCGAACCCCTTGGTGACGCCTGCGGACGTCGTCCCCGAATGGTATTTCTTGCCGTTCTACGCGATCCTGCGCTCGGTGCCGAGCAAGCTCGGCGGCGTATGCATGATGTTCGGCTCGATCCTCGTGCTGTTCATCCTGCCTTGGCTGGACACGTCGCCGGTGCGCAGCGCCCGGTTCCGGCCGCTCTACCGGCCATTCATCCTGTTGCTGGTCGCGTCCGTGTTCGTGCTGGGTGCCGTCGGCGCGCACCCGCCGCAGGGCATCTGGATTCCCATCGGGCGGGTCGCCACCACCTACTACTTCTTCCACTTCCTGGTGCTACTGCCGCTGCTGGGCAAGTTGGAGACGCCCTTGCCGCTGCCGGAGAGCATCTCGCGCCCGGTCGTGCGCCGGGGACCGCCGGGCGGTCCGGGCGGCGGGCCGCTGCCCAGTGGTGCGACTGCGAAGCCGATGGAGAAGCCGTGATGCGCCCAACCTTAGTGCAGATGGGCCTCGTGCTGGTGGGCGTCCTGCTCGCCGGCCCTGCCTTCGCCCAAGCGGGTGCCGCGACGGCGTTCACTACGACGGCCGAGAAGCCGCCCGCCCAGCACTGGTCGTTCGCCGGGCCGTTCGGCACCTTCGACCGGGCGAGCGCGCAGCGCGGTTTCCAGGTCTATAAGGAAGTGTGCTCCAATTGCCACTCCATGAAGGATCTCTACTACCGGAACCTGAGCGCGCTCGGGTTCACGGAACCCGAGATCAAGGCCATCGCGGCGAGCGTGCAGGTGCCGGGCGACCTCGATGACAACGGCCAGCCGACTGAGCGGCCAGGCAAGCCGTCCGACCACTTCCGCTCGCCGTTCCCCAACGATGCGGCGGCCCGCGCCGCCAACGGGGGCGCGCTGCCGCCTGACCAGTCGCTCCTCGTCAACGCGCGCGAGGACGGGCCGAACTACATCGACGCCCTCCTGCAGGGCTATCGCGACCCGCCAGCGGGCGTTCAGATTGCCGACGGCAAATACTACAACATCTACTTTCCTGGCCGGCAGATCTCCATGCCGCCGCCGCTGAGCGACGGCCAAGTCACTTACGCCGACGGCACGAAAGCGACCGTCCCGCAGATGGCGCATGACGTGGTGACGTTCCTGACCTGGGCGGCGAACCCGGAGATGGAGCAGCGCAAGCGCATAGGCGTGAAGACGGTGCTCTTCCTCGTCTTCATGACGGGGTTGACCGTGGCGGTGAAGAAGAAGGTCTGGAAGGATGTCCATTAGCCAACCAGCCGCCGTCACTGCGAGGGGCAATTCTGGAACTTAGGCGTGCTATCCGCGTTCAGGCACGAAAGCGGAAAGGGTTTGGCTCATGTGGTTCATCTTCTGGATCCTGATCATCATCCTGCTGTTCAGCGGCGGCGGTTATTACGGACGCCGGCGGTCCTATTATGGAGGCTCGACCTTCATTGGATGGCTCATCGTTCTGTTCATTATCTTCTGGATTGCCGTTCTCTGGGGTGGTCCGCACTACGGTTACTACAATTCATGGTACTAGGTGCGGCGATGTGGGCCCATGGCTGACCTAGGTACAGCCGGTCATCGGGGTCATCGGCGGCTCTGGGCTCTACGAGATCGAGGGTCTGCGGGACATCACGTGGCGCCGCGTGGACACGCCCTGGGGCCGCCCATCGGACGAGCTGCTCTGCGGCACTCTGGAGGGCGTGCGCTGCGTGTTCCTGCCCCGGCACGGGCGCGGGCATCGGCTGTCGCCCACGGGCATCAATTATCGGGCGAACATCGACGCGTTGAAGCGCCTCGGCGTGACCGATGTGCTCTCGCTGTCGGCGGTGGGCAGCCTCCGCGAGGACCTGCCGCCGGGACAGTTCGTGGTCGTGGATCAGTTCATTGACCGCAGCTTCGCCCGCGAGAAGAGCTTCTTCGGCAACGGCTGCGTCGCCCATGTCTCGATGGCGAACCCGGTATGCCCGCGCGTCGGCGATGCGGCGGAGGACGCGGCGCGCGCTCTCGGCCTGCCGGTGACGCGGGGCGGCACCTATCTCGTCATGGAAGGGCCGCAGTTCTCGACCAAGGCAGAGAGCGAGCTCTACCGCTCCTGGGGATGCAGCGTGATCGGCATGACCAACATGCCGGAAGCCAAGCTCGCCCGCGAGGCGGAGCTTTGCTACGAGACCGTCGCCATGGTCACGGATTATGATTGCTGGCACGAGGGCCACGACGCGGTGACGGTGGACGCGGTGATCCGTGTCCTCGTGGAGAATGCCGACAAGGCGCGCTCCCTGGTCCGCGCCATGGTTCCCACCCTGGGTCGGCCGCGTCCCCCGTGCCCGGCGGACTGCGATCATGCGCTCGACCACGCCATCATCACCACACCCAATGAGCGCGATCCATCGCTCCTGGCGAAGCTCGGCGCGGTCGCCGGGCGGGTGCTGGCGTAGAGGGCAGGCCCGGCATTGCAACGGCGGTTGACGCATCCCGCCGTGCCGGACCACAGTCTCCCCAAAGCATGAAATGCTAGGGGAGGGGAACCATGCCAAACCAGATCGCGCGCCGAGCGCTGCTGCAAGCCACAGCCGCGGGCCTAGTGCTGCCCGCGCTCGCCCAATCTGCGCTCGCGCAGCCGGCCTCAGGCAAGAAGTTCAAGATCGCGCTCTCCAACTCCTACATCGGCAACAAATGGCGCATCGAGATGGAGAACGTCTTCAAGGCGGCGCTCGCCATGGAGCCGTATAAGACCGACGTGGAGGGAACCTGGTTCAACTCCGGCAACGAGGCGGCCAAGCAGTCGCAGCAGCTTACCAGCCTGATCTCCGAGCGCGTGGACGCCATCGTCGTCAACGCCGCCTCGCCGACCGCGCTCAACGGCATCCTGCAGCAGGCAGCATCGCGTGGTATCCTGGTCGTCTCCTTCGACAACGTGGTCACGACGGACGCGGCGCTGAAGGTCAACACCAACCAGTTCGACTTCGGCGTGAAGGGCGCCGACTGGCTCGCGCAGAAGATGGGTGGCAAGGGCAACGTGATCATGGTCACGGGCGTCGCCGGCACCTTCGTGGACGAGGACCGGAACAAGGGCGCCGACAGCGTCTGGGCCAAGAACCCCGGCATCAAGGTGGTCAACCGCTTCACCGGCATGTGGGATTCGTCCGTCGCCGAGCGCAACGCGGCGGCGGTGCTGCCGTCGCTGCCGCAGATAGACGGCATCTGGTGCCAGGGCGGCACGGACGGCGTGCTCAAGGCGTTCATCGGCGCGAACCGCGCGCTGCCGCCCACTGCGGGGGAGGGCGAGAACGGGTTCCGCAAGTTCATGCTGGGCTACGACGGCCACAAGGTCGAGGGCATCTCGATCGGCCAGCCGCCGTTCCTGTCCGTGATCTCGCTGGAGTTGGCGCGGCAGGTGCTGATGGGCAAGCACCCGAAGACGGACATCACGATTCCCTTCCCCTTCGTGACGAACGACACGGTGAAGGCGGGCGAGACGGTGTTCCCAGACCTTCCGGACAGCTTCTTCGCCGACTTCACCGACGCCGGGCCGAACGCCACGGTGAAGCTCTGCGTCGAGGCTGCGCTCGACGGCAAGCCTTGCTCGGGGACGCTTGAGGTCAACCTGCCCCAAGCATGAGCGAGACCCGCGGCCCAGCGGTCGAGGGCATCGGGCTCAGCCGTAGCTTCGGCGGCGTCCACGCGTTGCAGGACGCCTCCTTCGCAGCGCTGCCAGGCGAGGTCCACGCGCTCGTCGGCGAGAACGGCGCGGGCAAGAGCACGCTCATCAAGGTGCTCGGCGGGCGCATCCGGCCGGACAAGGGCGTGGTGCGGGTCAAGGGGGAGCAGACAGCGCTCGCCGGCCCGGAAAACGCGCACCGGCTCGGCGCCTGGACCGTGTTCCAGGAGTTGACCCTGCTCCCCTGGATGACGGTCGCCGAGAACCTGCTGCTCTCGCGTGAGCCGCGGGGGCGCCTGGGGCTGATAGACCGCCGGGGCATGGCGGCGCGTGCCGAGGCAGTCCTGGCGGGCTTCGGCATCACGCACATAGACCCGCTCGCCCTCGTCGAGGACGTGTCGCTCGCCGAGCGGCAGGTGGTCGAGATCGTGCGCGCGCTCAGCCACGAGCCGGCGATCCTGTTCCTGGACGAGCCGACGTCCTCGCTCGTCGAGCGCGAGGTCGCTTGGCTCTTCGGCCAGGTGCGCCGGCTGCGCGACCAGGGCTGCGCGGTGGTGTTCACGTCCCATCGCTGGAACGAGGTGCACAGCATCGCCGATCGCATCACCGTGTTCCGCGGCGGGCGCGAGGTCGGCACCTTCACGGAGCTGGACGAGGACCGGGCGGTGACCCTGATGACCGGCCAGAGCGTCGGCGCGCTCTACCCGGTGCTCCCGCCCACGGCAGAGCGCGTACCCGCCTTGCAGGTGGAGCACCTCTCCGCCCCGCGGGTGCGCGACGTGTCGTTCACCTTGCACCGGGGCGAGGTGCTCGGCGTCGGCGGCCTCGCCGGGCATGGGCACCGCGAGCTGTTCTTCACCTTGTTCGGTGCCGGGCCGCGCGCGACGGGTGGGCGCGTGCGGCTGGACGGCCGCGAGATCCGGCTGCGCAGCCCGCGCGACGCGGTGCGCCGGGCGGTGGGCATCGCGCTGGTGCCGGAGGACCGCAAGAGCGAGGGGCTGCTGCTCGCCATGCCCGTGCGCGACAACCTCACGCTCTCGATCCTGCGTCGCCTGGCGAGTTTCGGCGTGCTGCGCCAGGGGCTGGAGCAGCGCCTCGCGGACGGGATGGTGCGGCAGCTGAAGGTGCGGACGCCGGCGCTCGCGACCCCCGTCGGCGCGCTCAGCGGCGGCAACCAGCAGAAGGTGCTGGTAGGGCGCTGGTTGCTCGCCGAGAGCCGGGTCCTGCTGCTCTACGACGTGACCCGTGGGGTGGACGTGGCCACCAAGCACGAGATGTATGAGCTGATCCTGCGCCTGGCCGCCGAGGGGCGCTCGATCCTGTTCTACTCCAGCGATGCGGAGGAGTTGGCGCACCTCGCCCATCGCGTCCTGGTCATGCGTGAGGGGCGCATCACCGCCGAGCTGAGCGCGCCCGGCGTCACCGCCGAGCAAGTCGTCTCCGCCGCGGTTCGGGACCGGGTTGCCGCCTGACGCCACCTTCAGCCCCTTGGGCACCGGGCGGCGTCCGCGCTGGGCACACGCCCTGCAGCAGAATGCCGGCCTCGTGCTCGCGGCGGCCATGCTGCTCGCCTCCGTGCTGCTCTACTGCGGGATCTTCTACGCGCGGCAGGGAGGTTTGCCGGGCAATTTCGAGCTGACCACGACGGTGGACAACACCATGCCGCTCGTCCTCGCGGCGATGGCGCAGACGGTGGTGGTGCTGACGCGCGGGCTGGACCTCTCGGTAGGCGGCGTCGTGGACCTCACCAACGCACTCGCCGCGATCACGCTCGGCGCCTCTGCCGTGAGCATGGCGGGATGGTCGGTGCTGATCCTGCTGGTCGGCGCCGCCTGCGGCACCTTGAACGGTGTGCTCGTCGCCTACGGGCGCTTGCAGCCGATCCTGGTCACGTTGGCCACGCTCTCCATCTTCCAGGGCCTCGCGATCCGCGTCCTGCCCCAGCCAGGTGGCGCCGTCCCGCCTCTCTACAGCGCGGTGCTCGCCAACACCGCGGCCCCGGTTTCGCTAATCTACGTCGCCCTCGCGATCCTGCTCTGGCAGGTGTTCCGGCGCACGCGGCTCGGCGTCGGCCTCTACGCGATCGGCAATGACGAATTGGCGGCGCAGGCCAACGGCGTGCCGACCCGGCGCACCAAGATCCTCGCCTATGCCTTGGGCGGCGCCCTCTCCGCCGCCGCCGGGTTGTTCCTGGCGGCGACGAGCACGGCGGGCGACGCCACCACGGGCAACGGCTACACGCTGACCTCGATCGTCGCCGTCGTGCTGGGGGGCGTGAACTTGTTCGGCGGCCGTGGGAGTGCCGCGGGCGCGGTGCTCGGCGCGTTCGTGACCACGATGATCGTGAACATCCTGTTCTTCGCGCAGATAGACCCGCTCTACCAGAACTTCTACGAAGGCTTGTTCCTCGTCGTCGCCGTCGTGGCTGCGGGCGCGATCGGGCGGGTCATGCGGGGGAGGGGATGATGGTCGCGTGGCTCGGCTCGCGCGAGCGGCGGCGTGTGCTCTACGCCTGGGGTGCTGCAGTGCTCTTGTTCGTGATCGGCAACCTGGTGCGGCCGGGCTTCGCCAGCCTGGCCAGCGTCGAGGCGGTACTCACGGTGGCGAGCTTCGTGGGCTTGGTGGCCGCCGGGCAGCTCTTCGTGATCCTGATCGGCGGCATCGACTTGTCCGTGCCCTGGGTGCTGAACGCGGCAGCGATCCTGGTCGCGACGGCCTCGCTTGGGCAGGATAGCCGGGCAGCGTGGGCGTTGCTGCTGACGCTCGCCATGGGTGCCGGCGTCGGCCTGCTCAACGGCCTCGGCGTGGCGCTGCTCGGGGTGCCGGCGGTGGTGATGACGCTGGCGATGAACGGCATCATGGAGGGGCTGACGCTGGGGCTGAGCGGCGGCCTGACGTGCGGTGCCTGCGCGTCCTACGCACCACCGGTCGTGCAGGCGGCGGCACACGGGCTATGGCTGGGCGTGCCGGCGGCACTCTGGCTCTGGCTGGCCGCGGCGGTGGTGGTGTCGGCCGTGCTGAGCCTGACCAGCTTCGGCCGTGCTACCTACGCCATCGGCAACAACGCCCGCGCGAGCTTCCTCGCGGGCGTGAACGTGACCGCCGTGACGGTCGCGCTCTACGCGCTGAGCGGCCTGTTCGCGGCGCTCGCGGGCGTGCTGCTGGTCGGCTTCGGCGGCCAGGCGTCGCTCGGGATGGGTGAGCCCTACCTGTTCCAGAGCATCGCGGCCGTGGTGATCGGCGGCGTCTATATCCTGGGCGGGCGCGGCTACTACGTCGGCGTCGTCGCGGGCGCGATCAGCCTCGTGGCGCTGGTCAGCGTGCTGATGGCGATGAACATGCCGGAGTATGGCCGCAGCATCATCTACGGGGTCATCATCCTCGTGCTGCTGCTGCTTTACGGGCGAGAAGCGGGAGAGTCCTGAACTCGCGGTTTGGCGCCTCAGTTGGTGTTCGCGCGATGGCCGGACAGCACGGCGGCAGCGCCGCCGATGGCGTTCCTGAACGCGTCGTCGAACGACACGCCGCGGACGCCCCATGAGCCATCGCGCCCACCTTGGGCCACGTGCCAGGTGCCCACCCAACCAGCATCTGCGTCGCTCCAGACCAGGGTGCCGGTCAACGCCGCAAGCTCGGTGGATCGAACGGTCCGGGCAGCGCGCGCGACGATCTCTGGCCCGGTAGCGTCCCGTGCGGGTAAGTCCTGCTGGGGGAGAAGGATCACGCGCAGGCCGAACCTATCCGCCGCGGCGAAGAGCGCCTCGCGCTGGCGTTCCCCGTCCGCGCCATCGGCCGAGAGCATGTACTCGCTGCCCTTCTGGTCCTTGACGGAGACGGCAACGACGAGGGCTGGCCTGGCGCGCCACGCCGCGATGCCCAGGGCGGCCAGCGCCGCATCCACCTTGGCCGAGTCGAACTCGACGACGAGGTCGAACGGCCGATCCCGACTGCCCTGCTCGTCGTGGTGCGGGATGTCGCTCATGCGGTCGAAATAGGCGAAGCTTTCGGCGAGCGTACCCGCCCTGGACGCAATTCCCTCCAGGCGTGGGTCGTCGGCGAGCGCTGGGTCGCCAGAAGCCTTCGCCAGGACCCGCCGCAAGCACTCAGCCATGCTGGCCGGGCGGTTGCGCATGTCCGTCCCGGTCACGATGACGCTGCACCGGTAGAGGGACCCGGCGCTCCCGACCGGCTGGGCGGACGAGGCGGCTGGCAGCAACAAGCTCGCCGCCAATGCTGTCATACTGATCGGGACCGATCGCTTCATGGTTCATTCCTTGTCGCCATGGCCGCTCACTGCGACGGATGAGGCACGAGGAAATCTCAGCTGCTAGACGTAACATCTCATTACCCATGCAGCCAGCGCCGGGAGCAAGATAACTGCGCGCAACTCTCCTCGGAGGCCTCGTGGATATTCCTGAGATCACCACCCCCATCGCCGTCGAGGCGATCGCGGTCGCTCCGCGCAAGCAGGTCTCGAACTACCCCGAGCCGTTCGCGTCCCGCATGGCGGGTCGGGAGAAGCGGGTGCTCGGCAACCTGTTCGGCCTCCAGACCTTCGGCGTGAACCTGACCCGCTTGTCCCCCGGCGCGGTCTCGTCGCTGCACCACAGGCACACCCGCCAGGACGAGTTCATCTGGATCGTCCAAGGTGAGCCGACGTTGGTCACGGACTCGGCAGAGGTGGTGCTGCGGCCCGGAATGTGTGCGGGCTTCCCGGCCAACGGCACCGCCCACCACCTGGAGAACCGGACGGGTGGGGACGTGCTCTACCTTGAAATCGGCGACCGCAGCGAGGGCGATGCCGCCGACTACCCCAGGGATGACCTCCAGCTCATCTGGCACCCGGACGAAGGCCGCCCTCGGTTCGCGCACAAGGACGGCTCGCCTTATTGACGCATACGCGCGGTGCTGCCTTCCATGCCCTCCGCATCGGCGCAAGGCAGCCCAGCACGCAACCATCTTCGCCGATCAGCGCGCCTGGCGTATAGGTCGTTGCATCACCCAGGGACGCACAATGCACGAGCCGAAGAACGCTCACGGGCAGCCTGTCGGTCACCCGGTCCAGGATTGGACCCCTCGCCCGCTTCCACCCGCCAGCCCCATGATCGGGCGCTACTGCCGCCTGGAGCGCGCCGATGCCGACCGGCACGCGGCTGACCTGTTTGCCGCCTACGCCGAGGCCGCGGACGACCGCGACTGGACCTACCTGTCTTTGGACCGGCCGCGGGATGCCGGGCAGTATGCCGCGTGGCTGCGCGCCGCGGCGGCCCAGTCGGACCCGTTCTTCCACGCCATCATCGACCAGGCCACCGGCAGGGCGTGTGGGGTCGCCGCCTACATGCGAATTGACTCTGCGAACGGCGTCATCGAGGTCGGGAACATCAATCTTGCCCCTAGGCTGAAGCGGACCCGGGTTGCCACTGAAGCCATGTTCCTCATGATGCGTCGAGCGTTCGATGAGTTGGGCTATCGTCGCTACGAGTGGAAGTGCGACAGCCTGAACGCGCCATCCAGGGCTGCGGCGGCGCGATACGGCTTCCGCTTCGAGGGCGTCTTCCGCCAGGCCGTCATTTACAAGGGCCGCAACCGCGACACGGCCTGGTTCTCGATCATTGACGCGGAGTGGCCGCCCGTGCGGGCCGCCTTCGAGCGTTGGCTCGACCCCGCCAACTTCGACGCAGAAGGTAGGCAACGCGAACCCTTGTCGGCCGCGGCCGCTGCTGGGTCTCCATAAAAGCAAGTGAAGCATCGTCGTATGCGTCTCTGCGATGGCCGGCCGAAACGAGGTGAGCACGGGCTTGGCGCCTTGACGGAACGCTACGACCCGTCCACCTGTCTCCCATGGGCACTACCCGCCTCGTTATAGACCACCGCCTCGCCCGGCACCCGGAGAAGGCGCACCGGCCGGACAACCCGGTCCTGCGCAAGCCGGACTGGATCCGCGTCAAGGCGCCCACGCACCCGATCTACCACGAGACGCGCCGCCTCATGCGCGAGCAGCGCCTCGTCACCGTCTGCGAGGAAGCCGCCTGCCCCAACATCGGCGAGTGCTGGTCGCAGCGCCACGCCACAATGATGATCATGGGCGATACCTGCACTCGCGCGTGCTCCTTCTGCAACGTCGCCACCGGACAGCCCGGCGCGCTCGACGCCGATGAGCCGGCCCGCGTCGGCAGCGCCGTCGCGCAACTCGGCCTCCGCCACGTCGTTGTCACGTCCGTGGACCGAGACGACCTCCCCGATGGCGGCGCCGTGCACTTCGCTGCCACCATCGCCGCCATCCGCGCCGCTGCGCCCGGCACCACGGTCGAGGTGCTCACCCCCGACTTCCTCCGCAAGCCCGGCGCCATTGAGACCGCGGCCCAGGCCCGGCCGGACGTGTTCAACCACAACCTGGAAACCGTCCCGCGCCTCTACCCCACCATCCGGCCCGGCGCGCGCTACTATCAATCGCTCCGTCTGCTCGACCAGGTGAAGCACGTGGCGCCGGGCATTTTCACCAAGAGCGGCCTCATGGTCGGCCTTGGCGAAACTCGCGCCGAGGTCGCGCAAGTCATGGACGATTTGCGCGTCGCTGACGTGGACTTCCTAACACTCGGCCAGTATCTGCAGCCCACGCCTAAGCACGCCGCCGTGGACCGCTTCGTCACCCCGGACGAGTTCGCCGACCTCGCGAGCCTCGCCCGCGCCAAGGGATTCCTGATGGTCAGCGCCTCGCCGCTCACGCGCAGCTCCTACCACGCCGACGCCGACTTCGCGCAGCTCCGTGCCGCCCGCGAGCGGCATCTCGCCGCCGAAGAAGCCGCGTAGGTGCCCACTCACGCCGAACGCCGGGTGCTGCCCTACAGCCCCGAGCAGCTCTATGACCTGGTCGCCGACGTGGGGCGCTACCCGGAGTTCTTGCCGTGGTGCATCGGCGCCAAGGTCGTCTCACGCACTGAAAGCGAGTTGCACGCTGACCTCACCATCGGCTTCGGTCCCTTCCGCGAGAGCTTCCGCAGCCGCGTGGCGCTCAACCGGCCGCATCAGGTTCGTGTCCAGTATGAGCGCGGCCCGTTCCACCATATGAACAACAACTGGACGTTCGACCCGGACCCAAGGGGCTGCCGGGTGAGCTTCTGGGTGGATTTCGAGTTCCGCAGCCGCCTCCTGCAAGCCGCGATCGGCACCGTGTTCAACGAAGCGGTGAAGCGCATGATCAACGCTTTCCTCAAGCGTGCGCGTGACGTGTATGGTGCACCGCAGGCCACCGTGCAAATCACCCCCGCTGTTGCGGAGTGACAGCCATGGCGAATGCTCCCACTTCCTTTGACCTCGCCGCGCCCGTCCGCGTGAACCTCTACTCGGACACGCAGACCCGGCCGTCCGCCGCCATGAAGGAGGCGATGATGGCCGCCGAGTGCGGCGACGAGCAGCTCGGCGCCGATCCGACCGTGAACCAGCTCTGCGAGCGCGTCGCGGCCCTGCTCGGCAAGGAGGCGGCGATCTTCCTCCCCTCCGGAACCATGTGCAACGAGGTGGCGCTGCTCACCCATTGCCGCCCCGGTGACGAGGTGCTCGCGCACGGCACGGCGCACATCCTCACGGCCGAAGGCGGGGCGCCGGGCGCGCTGGCCGGCGTGCAGGTCACGGGCGTGCCGGGCGAGGGCGGCCAGTTCACGGCGGATGCGCTGCGCACCCTGCTGCGCCCGGCGTCCCGCTACAGCCCACCCCAGCGCCTGGTCTCCGCCGAGCAGACCGCGAATCTCGGCGGCGGCACGGTCTGGCCGCTTGCCGAGTTGGACCGCGTCGCCGAGTTCGCCCACGCGCACGGCATGGCGACGCACATGGATGGTGCGCGCCTGATGAACGCCGTCGTGGCCGCAGGTGTCTCGGCCGAGCGCATGGCGGCGGGGTGGGAGTCGGTCTGGATAGACTTCACGAAGGGTCTCGGCGCTCCGCTCGGCGCCGTGCTCGCCGGGTCGGGTGCGTTCATCGAGTCCGCTTGGCGCTGGAAGCAGCGGCTCGGCGGTGCGCTGCGCCAGGCCGGGCTGTGCGCCGCGGGTTGTCTCTACGCCCTCGACCACAATGTCGAGCGCCTGGCCGAGGATCACGCCAACGCAAGGCGCCTCGCGGACGGCCTAGCCGCCTTGCCGGGCCTGCGCGTGACCCGGCCCGAGACGAATCTGGTCTATGCCGAGACCGAAGGCGCCGGCCTCACCGCGGCCGAGTTGGCGGCACGGCTTGGTGCCGAAGGCGTGCTCGTCTCCGTCATGGGCGAACACAGGATTCGGGCTTGCACGCATCTAGACGTGGATCACGCATCCGTTATAGTGGCTATAGATACAATTCGTAGCGTCCTGGCCCGCGGCCCGGCGCTCGCAGCGGAGTAGTCCTGGATGCGTCCTGCCCTTGTACTCGCCTTCCTCCTCGCCGCCACGCCGGCGTTCGCCCAGACGCCGCTCACGGGCGCCACGGGCGAGCCGACGACAAACACGCCGCCGCTTTCCGGAACGGCTGTCGCGCCAGGTCCAGCCGCCGGAGCACCCTCGGGGGCGCCAGCGACCGAGACTGCGCCGCCCGCTCGCGGCAAGGGGCTGCACGCGCATGGCAAGCGTCGCAAGCTCGCCGAGCGCTTCGCAGAGGCGAACACCACGCATGACGGCCACTTGACCCTCGCCCAGGCCCGTGACGCCAAGATGAACGAGGTAGTCCGCGATTTCGGGCTGATCGACAAGGACAAGAAGGGCTACGTGACGGTGGATGGGATCAAGGCTTTCCGCCATGAGCGCCGGGCCGCCCGCGCTGCGGCGGAGGCTCGCTAGCCCGCGAGCCGCCGAAGCACCTGGAAGGCGTGCCGGACAGTCACCTCCCGTACGGCGGTCCGGTCTCCTGGGAATACCTCGTGCGCTGCCCAGGTTGGGTTGCCACGCCGGCCGGCGCCGAACCAGACGAGGCCGACCGGCTTCTCTAGGCTGCCGCCGCCCGGCCCAGCGATCCCTGTCACTGCGACAGCGAGATCGGCCTCTGACCGTTGCAGCGCCCCGTCCGCCATGTGCAGCGCGACCGCCTCGCTTACCGCCCCTTGCGCCGCGATGAGCTCCGCGGGCACGCCGAGCATGGCCGTTTTTGCCGCGTTCGAGTAGGTCACGAAGCCGCACTCAACCACGTCCGACGAACCTGCCACGCTGGTCAGCGCCGCCGCGATCAGCCCACCCGTGCAGCTCTCGGCCGTTGCCATCGTCAGCCCTCGCGCACGTAGTAGGTCAAGCAGCGCCGCGGCCTCGTCAAGCGTGTCCTGTCCTACCATCGCCATCCTTTCCAGCCGGGCGTTGCCTGCCGCGCCGCCGCGAGCATGCCGGCCGCGAGCGCGCCCGCTATCACGTCGTCCGCCATAACGCCGAACGTCCCCCCGCGCCGGTCCGCCCAGCCTACTGGGCCACGCTTAACGATATCGAACAGGCGGAAGAGCGTGAACGCCGCCGCCGCGCCTACGACCGAGCCGCGCGGCGCGGCGAGTAGCGCGATCCACTGGCCTGCGATCTCGTCCACGACGACCCAGCCGGGATCAGCGTCCCGCTCCGGCACCGCGCGTCGCACGACGAGCCAACCGCCCGCCGTTGCCAGGACGGCGAGCGCCGCGAGCCAGCCGCGTGGCACCCTGGCGCCCACGAGCGTCGCCGCGAGCGCCCCCGCCGTGCCCGGCGTGACTGGCACCCAGCCAAGCCCGAAGCCGGCCGCAACGAGACGGCTCAACCGAGCCATGGCGCCAATGGATCGCCGTGCGCCCCGCCGCGCCGGAACTCATAGAGCGTCACGCCTTCCACGCAGCGCTGCACGTAGTTGCGGGTCTCCTCGAAGGGGATCAGCTCGATCCAGTCCACGATATCCAGCGTTGCTGGACTCCGTCCCGCGAGCCACGCCTGAGCGCGCGATGGCCCGGCGTTGTAGGCGGCGAGCGCCACGGGCAGCGCACCCTGGAACTGGGCGAGCAGCCCCGCGAGGTAGGCCGTGCCGAGTCGCATGTTGAGCTGAGGGTCGGTGAGCGGCGGCAGCGGCCCGGTGTCGCCTAAAGTACGCGCGACGGATATGGCGGTCGCCGGCATGAGCTGCATGAGCCCCCGCGCGCCCGCCGGGCTGGCGGCGTCGGGATCGAAGCTGCTCTCCTGGCGCATGACGCCGAGCGCCACCGCGGGGTCGAGTTGGCCGCTGGGTGGCGTGCCAGAGGGCGTGAACGGCGCGGGCCAGCCTGCCTCGGGAAGCATGATCCCGTGCAGCCCGGCTTGCCGGGCGATGGCGACGGCGGCGTCCGGCATGTTCAGGCCGAGGGCGAGATGCGCCAGGAGCGCCCAACCCGCCGCGTCGGGCGCTTCGGCCGCGAGCGCCGTCAGGAACGCCCGTGCGCGCCCTGGCTCGCCCCAGGCAACCAGGAGCAGCGCCGCCCGCGCTGCGTCCTGCCCGGTGAACGAAGCTGTACGCGGGATATCCCAGGCCGGGTCGCGCCCCGCCCGTACCTGGTCGGCGAAGGTGAAATCGCTGCCCGCGACCAGGCGCCCGGCGAGCTGCCCATAGAAGGTTGTGAGCCAATGGGCAGCTTCGCCGTAGGCCGCCTGTGCGCCGGCTGCGTCCCCTTGCGCGGCTCGGGCGCGCCCGAGCCAGTAGCGTGCGCGTCCCTGGCTGATCGCAGCGGGCGAGAGCGCCGCGAGCGCGGTGAAGCGGCGAACCGCCTCGTCCGGCTGCCCGAGGCGCCGCAGCGCGATCCACCCGGCGAGGAACTCGGAGTCCGTGGACGGCACGCTGCCGCCCGCGACCGCGAAAGCTCGCGCCGCGTCGTCCGCTCCGAGCAGCTCGCGCGCGAGCGTCTCCCGCTCGCGCCAGAACAGGCCGCGTCGTTCCTCCGGTGCGTCGCGCTCGGCGATGGCGCCCTGCGAACCCCAGAGATCGGCAGCCGCGACCGCTTGCCCAGTCCGGCGCATCCAGCGCAGCAATGCGAGCACTAACCCTGGGTCTTGCCGGGCCGCAGGCGACAGCTTCGCGAGCAGGGCAGGAGCGGCGCGGTCATCGCGCAGCAGAGCCAGCCGTGCTGCCGCGGCGGCGCGATCCGCCGGTACGAGGCGGGCTGCCTGGCGCGATGCGGCGCTGCCGAGCCTGCCCTGGTCCGTCCAGGCCAGGTGCTCGAACCGCGCCCACTGGTCGCCGGGCGTGATCCCGGCTGCCCACTCGCGCAGGAATTGCGTTTCCTCTCCGGCGTCGAGGGATGCCTCGATCCAGGTCTCCCGCACGAGGGATGCCGCATTCGCGGCCCGGCCGGCGTGCAGGAAGGCGCTCGCGCAGCGGAGCCGGGCCGGAACCCGGCTCGGGCGCCGCTCGTCGCAGAGCGGGATCACGGCCGCGTCGTCGGTCTCGTCGGCGAGCGCGGCATCGAGTAGGCGCAGCAGCGCAGCCCGCGGCCAAGTCCCCGGCTCGCGCAGGAACGCCGCGATCTCACCGGCCTTGGCCGCGCCCGGCGTCGTCAGGCGCTCGTAGAGGACGAGCTTGCGCGCCACCGGGTCCGTATAGTCCGCCGCCGCCGCGTCAGCTTCCGCCCATTGCCCCGCACGCATGAGGACCGGCAGGGTCGCCGACGGTTGGGCGAGCACGCCCGGCGCGAAGGCGATGAGAAGGATGGCGAGCAGCCAACGGTGCATGGACCCTCTGTAGCGCGAGCCTGCCTTGCGATGCACTCTCTACCTGCCTAGGTTCGACGGCTTAGGAGGACTGTGCCGATGTTCAAGGGTTCCCTGGTGGCCCTTATTACCCCCATGCACGCGGACGGCGCCGTGGATGAGGATGCGCTGGCCCGCTTCGTGGACTGGCAGGTGCGCGAGGGCACGCATGGCGTCGTCCCGGTCGGCACCACGGGCGAGAGCCCGACGCTGAGCCATGACGAGCACCAGCGGGTCGTTGAGATCACGATCAAGACGGCTGGTGGCCGCGTGCCCGTCGTCGCCGGCACGGGATCGAACAGCACCGAGGAGGCGGTCGCGCTGACGCGCTACGCCAAGGAAGCCGGCGCCGACGCCGCGCTCGTGGTCACGCCGTACTACAACAAGCCGTCCCAGGAAGGCCTCTATCTCCACTTCAAGACTATCGCCGACGCGGTTGATCTCCCGATCATCATCTACAACATCCCGAGCCGCAGCGTCGTGGACATGAGCGTGGCGACGATGGCGCGGCTCGCGAAGCACCCGAACATCGTGGGGGTCAAGGATGCGACGGCCAACGTCGCGCGTCCCTTGCACACGCGCCGCGCCTGCGGCCCGCAGTTCTGTCAGCTCTCGGGCGAGGACCACACGGCGGTCGCTTTCCTTGCTGCGGGCGGCGCCGGCTGCATCAGCGTGACGGGCAACGTGGCGCCCCGGCTGTGCAGCGCCATGCACGAAGCCTGGCAGGAGGGGCGGACGGAGGAGGCGATGCGCATCCAGGACCGTCTCCTGCCGCTGCACGACGCGATGTTCTGCGAGACGAGCCCCGGCCCGGTGAAATTCGCGGCGAGCCTCCTCGGCCACGGCATGGATCGTTGCCGCCTGCCGCTGGCGCCGCTGGACGAGGCGTCCCGCGCCCAGGTCCGCGCCGCGATGGCCGAGGTCGGGCTGCTCAACTAGGCGCGGGAGCATGGCTGACAAACGCAAGAAGCCCGGCCTGATCGCGCACGGCATCGCGGCGCAGAACCGCAAGGCGCGATTCGACTACACGATCAAGGAAACCGTCGAGGCCGGGATCGTGCTGAAAGGCCCCGAGGTGAAGAGTCTGCGCAACGGACGCGCGACCCTGACCGAGGCGTGGGCCGGCGAGCGGGAAGGCGAGATGTTTCTCTTCAACGCCTACATCCCCGAGTATCAGGGCGGCGCCTACTCCCGGTTCGAGCCGCGTGCCCCGCGCAAGCTCTTGCTCCATCACAAGCAGATCAGGGAGCTCCTGGGCGCTTCGACGCGCGACGGCATGACGCTCGTGCCGCTCGACATCCACTTCGACGAGCGCGGCCGGGCGAAGGTGCTGCTCGGCGTCGCCGAGGGACGGCAGAAGCACGACAAGCGCCAGGCCATCGCCGCCCGCGATTGGCAACGCGACAAGGCGCGGTTGATGCGGGCGAGAGGATAAAGTTCCAATCACGATTCTATCGCAAGCCGGAAGTCGCGGTTGAGGGCGTGGCGGCGTGGTGCCATAACCCGCCGCCATGCGCCTCCTCTATCATCTCCCTCTCTCGCCCTTCTCGCGCAAGGTGCGCCTCGTGCTGGCCGAGAAACGGTTGCCGTTCGAGATGCGCATCGAGAAGGTTTGGGAGCGTCGGCCGGAATACCTGGAGATGCACCCGGCAAACACGGTGCCCGTCCTCGTCGAGGAGAACGGGCTTGTCGTCCCGGATTCCGTGGTGGTCTGCGAATACCTGGAGGAAGCCTATCCTGAGACGCCGCTGCTCGGCCGTACGCTCGCTGAGCGAGTCGAGGTGCGCCGGCTCATCGCATGGTTCGATGGCAAGTTCGCCCACGAGGTGACGCGCAACGTGCTCGGCGAGAAGTTCATGAAGCGCCTCATGGGCCGCGGCAATCCGGATGCTGGGGCGCTCCGCGCGGGCTACCAAGCATTGCGGCAGCACCTGGAATACCTGGGCTGGCTTGCTGAGAATCGGAAATGGCTCGCCGGGGAGACGCTCTCGCTCGCGGACTTCGCCGCCGCCGGGCACCTCTCCGCGCTCGACTTCGCGGGTGAGGTTGACTGGAGCGTCTCGGCCCCGGCGAAGGAGTGGTATGCGCGGATCAAGTCGCGCCCGGCGTTCCGTCCGCTGCTCGGGGACCGGGTGGTGGGCGTAACGCCGCCAGCGCACTACGCGGATCTGGATTTCTGAGGCGCAGCGCGTTCTGGTCCCTGCACCCGCGTTGCTTGCTCGCGGGCGCTTTCCTTGCCCTCGTCCTGCCGCTCGGCGTCGTGCTGGCCACGGTGACGCCGCCGGGCCAGGTCGCGGACGAGGTCGGACACATCGAGCGGGCGACCGCGCTATCCGAGGGGCACGTCCTGGGCCGGCGCGTTTCCCTGACGGGATCGGACGGCGTGACGCTCCAGGACGCAGGGGTGGACGGCGATCCGGCGCCTGCGCTTGCGGCCTTCCAGCCCCCGCCGGCGGTGCCGAAGCTTGGGGTGGACGACATTGCCAAGGCCCGGCAGCGCAGATGGTTGGGCAAGGACTACTTCCTGCAGATCACGCCGCTCGCGGTCTATTTGCCCCTCCTTTACGTGCCCTCAGCCGCCGGGCTCGGCGTTGCGCGGCTGCTGGGGGCGAGTCCGTTCCACGCCATTCTTGCCGGACGGCTCGCGGCCTTGCTCGCCTACGGCGCCGTTGGCCTGGCCGCGCTGATCGTTGCCCGGCGCGGACGGGCGCTGCTGTTCTGCACGCTGGCTGTGCCGATGGCGGTGTCGCTCGGCGCCTCCTTCAATCAAGATGGCCTCTTCATTGCCGTGAGCGCCCTCGCCGCGGCGCTCGCGAGCCGCGGACCAGAAGACAGGGCCGCTCGGCTCGCCGCCGCCGTGCTGATCTGCGTCATGGCGACAGTGAAACTGCCGTACCTGGTCCTCGCCGCCATGCTCCTCCTGCCCTTTGGCGAGGGTGGTTGGCCGGTGCTGCGCGCTCGGATCGGCCTGGTGGTGCTGATCGCGTTGCCAGCGGTCGCCTGGACAACGTATGCGATGTGGGCCATCGCCGCCCCGGTGCATTGGCCCGCCTATCAAGCCGGACCACTCTGGCCCGGCGCGCCCAGCACAATGTTCGCGAGCACGAACGCCGCCGCTCAACTGCGCGTCCTAGCCGCCGATCCGCTGCGCATCCTCACGCTGCCGCTTCGCACCATCTGGGGCAATCCCTGGCTGGCCCGGCAGGCAATCGGCGTGCTCGGATGGCTTGCGATCCCGCTGCCGCCCTCGCTCTACGCCGCGTGGGCCGTCGCGGTCGGCTGCGCGCTCGGCGCGGACGGGTTCGGGTGCCGAGCGGGACGATCCAGGCTGCAATGGGCCAATTCAGGGATGCTCGTGCTGGCCGTCCTGACCGGCGTCGTGCTTATCTACATGTCGCAGGTACTTGGTTTGGACTTTGGTCGGAGCAGAGCGGGTCGAGGGACCGCAGGGACGCTACCTGCTCCCGCTCGTGCCCATGCTGGCGATCGCCGTGCCCAGGGTCGCTCCGGCCGGGCCGCTGCTCCGCACGGTGCTGTGCGTGCCCGCAGTCGCGGCGGCGGTCCTAGGTCTTGCGGTCTTGCCCATGACCATCGTTACCGCGTTCTACCTGCGGTGAGTACGCCGGCGCGGGCCGCCTCAGGCCGGGAGCACCTTCACCCGCCGCCCGTCCACGCCGAGCGCGATGCGGCCCGCCTTCAGCGCCTCCGCATCCGCGCCGAACACCTCGCGCCGCCAGCCGTGCAGCGCGGCGACATCCGGCGCGTCCTCGGTGGCCAGCCGGTCCAGATCGTCTGACGAGGCGAGCAGCTTGGGGGCGACGTGGTGTTCCTCTCCCTTCGCGGCGAGCAGCACCTTGAGCAGAGCCACCAAGGCAGGGGAGGGCTTCCGACCGTCAGCCGCCCCGCGCGGCGGCTTCGGCAATTCGTCCTCGGGCAATGCCTGCGCCGCTCGCAGCGCCGCGAGCAGCCCGGCGCCGCTCCGTCCTTCCGCGAAGCCGCGGCTGAGGCCGCGCACCCGCGTCAGCGCCTCCGGCGTCTCGGGCGCGACGGCGGCCACCTCCAGCAAGCTCTCGTCCTTGAGCAGGCGGCCACGGGGGATGTTGACCCGTTGCGCCTCGCGCTCGCGCCAAGCCGCGGCGGCGCGGAGCAGGCCAAGCATCCGCCGATTGTTCGTCCGGGGACGCAGCCGCTCCCACATCGTCTCCGGGTCGGCGCGGTAGGTCGAGGGTTCCGCGAGCGCCGCCATCTCCTCCGCCACCCAGCCGAGCCGCCCGTCCCGCTCCAGCCGCTCGCGCAGCCGCTCATAGACGATGCGCAGCCAGGTCACGTCCGCGGCGGCGTAGGCGACCTGCGCAGGCGACAGCGGGCGCGCCGACCAGTCGCTGAAGCGATGCGCCTTGTCTATGTGCCCGCCGGCGAGCGAGGAGACGAGCGCGTCATAGCCCGCCTGATCCCCGAAGCCCGCCACCATGGCGGCGATCTGCGTGTCGAAGATCGGCTCCGGCACGACGCCGAAAAGGTTGAGGAAAATCTCGACGTCCTGCCGGGCGGCGTGGAACACCTTGAGCACGGCGGCGTCGGCCAGCAGCGCCGCAAGAGGCGCCACGTTCAGGCCCGGCGCTTCCGCGTCCACGACCGCGACCTCATCCGCGCCCGCGAGCTGCACCACGCACAGCTCGGGGTAGTAGGTGCGCTCGCGCATGAACTCGGTATCGACGGTGACGAACGGTTCCTGCCGCAGCCGGGTGCAGAGCGCGTCAAGCCCGGCGGTGTCGGCGACGAGCCGGGGATCGGGGAAAGAGCGGCGTGACATCGCCCGGCTTCACCACACCTGGCTTGACACGGCAAGACCCGGCGTCTTGTCTCCCGCGCTTTCACGCAGGGACACGCCATGCACGCCTATCGCACCCACACCTGCGGCCAGCTCCGCGCCGCGGATTCGGGCCAGACGGTCCGCCTCTCCGGCTGGGTGCACAGCAAGCGCGACCACGGCGGCCTGCTCTTCATTGACCTTCGCGACACCTACGGCATCACGCAGTGCGTGTTCGCCGCGGGTTCCCCCGCCTTCAAGGCGGCGGATGCAGCGCGCGTCGAGAGCGTCGTCACCGTGACCGGAGAGTGCGTCGCACGCAGCCCGGAGACCGTGAACCCCAAGCTCGCAACGGGCGAGGTCGAGGTGCGCGCCTCGACGCTTGAGGTGCAGGGACCGGCCGACGTGCTGCCCTTCCCCGTCGCGGGCGAGGAGCAGCCGCCGGAGGAATTGCGCCTGCGCTACCGTTTCCTCGACCTCCGGCGCGACCGGATGCACCACAACATGCTGCTCCGCTCCGGCGTGATCGCGAGCATCCGGCGGCGCATGATCGAGCAGGGCTTCACCGAGTTCCAGACACCGGTCCTGACCGCGAGCAGCCCGGAAGGCGCGCGCGACTTCCTCGTGCCGTCCCGTATCCACCCTGGCAAGTTCTACGCACTGCCGCAGGCGCCGCAGCAGTTCAAGCAGCTCCTGATGGTGGCGGGCTTCGACCGCTACTTCCAGATCGCGCCCTGCTTCCGCGACGAGGCGACGCGCGCCGGGCGGGCGAGCGAGTTCTACCAGCTCGACTTCGAGATGAGCTTCGTCACGCAGGAGGACGTGTTCGCCACCCTTGAGCCCGTGATGGCGGGCGTGTTCGAGGAGTTCGGGGGTGGGCGCCGCGTGACGCCGCCGCCGTTCCCGCGCATCCCGTACGACCAGGCGGTGCTGGAATACGGCACCGACAAGCCGGATCTCCGCATCGCTATGCGCATCCGTGACGTGACCGAGCAGTTCCGGGGCGGCTCATTCGGCCTGTTCGCGCGCATCGCGGAGGGGGGCGGCGTGGTGCGCGCGATCCCGGCGCCGGGTGCTGCGTCGCAGCCGCGCAGCTTCTTCGATAAACTCAACGCTTGGGCGCGCGAGCAGGGCGCGGGTGGCCTCGGCTACATCACCTTCGAGACGGACGGCGCGAAGGGGCCGATCGCGCGCAACTTGGAGCCTGACCGCGCCGAGGCGATCCGCGCGGCGTGCGGCCTTGGATTTGGCGACGCCGTGTTCTTCGCGGCAGGCTCGCGCGACGAGGCGGCGAAGTTCGCCGGCGCGGTGCGCCTGCGTCTCGCCGACGAGCTGGGCCTCGTGGAGCCGGGCGCCTTCCGCTTCTGCTGGATCACCGACTTCCCGATGTATGAGCTGAACGAGGAGACCGGGCACGTTGATTTCAGCCATAACCCGTTCTCGATGCCGCAAGGCGGCCTGGAAGCGCTGAACACGCAGGACCCGCTGACGATCAAGGCTTTCCAATACGACATCGTTTGCAACGGCGTGGAGCTGAGCAGCGGCGCGATCCGCAATCACCGCCCCGACATCATGCTTCGCGCCTTCGAGATCGCGGGCTACCCGGCGTCCGAGGTGGAGGCGCGGTTCGGGGGGATGCTCAACGCCTTTCGCTACGGGGCGCCGCCGCATGGCGGGTCCGCGCCGGGGATTGACCGCATAGTCATGCTGCTCGCCGACGAGCCGAATATCCGCGAGGTCACGCTGTTCCCGCAAAACCAGCAGGCCGAGGACTTGATGATGGGCGCCCCGGCGCCAGTTCCTCCGGAGCGGCTGCGCGAGTTGTCCCTCAAGCTTGACCTCCCCCCCAAGGCGAAGACCTAGCCCGGCCGCCGCCGCGGGCGTATGGGGAAGGGGAATCCCGGAGATTTTACGAGATGGCCCTGCGCCGCAACGCCGCCGCCCTGTCCTGTGCCCTGCTCCTCGCCGCCGTGCCGGCACTTGCGGTCGAGGCCGTCCCTCTCGCCGCGCACAAGGCTGCCTACGACCTCACGCTGGACCAGGTCCGCGGCGAGGACGTGGCCGGTGCGCGCGGCACCATGACCTATGAGATGGACGATGCGTGCGACGGCTGGGCTTCCCAGCAGCGGCTCGAATTGCACCTGACGAACCGCGACGGTCAGGACATCGCGATGATTACGGACTACGCGACCTGGGAGAGCAAGAACGGGCTGCGGATGCGCTTCCACATGCGCCAGACGACGGACACTGCCGTGACTGAGCAGGTGGACGGCGAGGCGAATCTGGACGGGCCGGGGCAGGGGGGTACGATCCACTACACGCAGCCCGAGACCAAGGAGATGAAGCTGCCGCCGGGCACCCTGTTTCCCACGGCGCACACCGCCGCCATCCTGGCCGCGGCCGAGGACGGCAAGAAGTTCCTCACCCTGCCGATCTTCGACGGCACCGGCGACAGCGGCGCCCAGGACAGCTCGATCCTGATCCTCAACTGGAACCCACCCGGCCCGGCGCCCTATCCCGTGCTGGCCAAGCTTCCGAGCGGGCGCGTGCGGATCGCGTTCTACAAGCGCGGCGGCGGCGATCAGACGCCGGATTACGAGGTCGGGATGCGCTACTGGGCGAACGGCGTCGCGGATGACCTGAACATGGATTTCGGCGAGTTCGTGATGCAGGGCAAGCTCAAGCAGTTCGAGTTGCGGCCGCCTCACTGCTGAGTGTTGCCCATAGCAGCCTTGATCCGAACGTCGGAGTGATGATCGGCCGTACTGCGACCCGGCGTTGCTGAACCGGGTCGCGCCGTGGGGAAACCTCCTGGAGCCCCTCTTTCGAAAGTGTCGTTCTTAAGGTGTTGGCTGGGCCGGCCGGTGGAGCGTGCCCATCGAACTCTCCGGGATCGCCATGGCATTGTTCGGCGAATCCACGCTGCCGGGAGCGGATACGCCACTGCCGCCCTGCGACATGTGCGGCGTCATTGCGCCGCTATCGTTGAACGGCGCCGCGGGATGAGTCATCTCTCCTGATTGAAGCGGTGCGGGAAACTGCGACATTTGCGCCGGCATCGCAACAGGGGCCGGCTGCGCGCACGCAGCAAGCATGGAGCAAGCGGCGAGCAGCGTAATGAGGCGCGGATCCATGACAATGTCCCTTCCGAATGTGAGAGCCGGGCGCCCGCAGAGCCGGAAAGCCCGGCGGCGACAAGGGAGAGCGTAGCAAGCGGATGCGGCGACCCGCCAATTCGGAACGGTTATGGTTTCAATGCCCTGGACGGCATAGGGCGCCTGGACTGTGCACGGTGATTGCCCTTTCAGGGTAGCGCAACAGCCTCGAATGCTGCCTGGTCCGGCGGTCCCGCCGCGAACAGCCATGCCGGTACACCCTCGGCCGGGATGCCCAGCAACGAGGCGCATACTGTCCCGAACCCGGCCATGGGCGGCACATTGATGGCCGCGCCAGGTGGCCCCGCGCGATCCGCGAGCAGCGCAGCCCAGGTGCACCAGTCCGGCGGTTCAGGCACGGGCGCCGCCCGAAAGCGGGGCAGGTGCCGCGCAACGCGCGGGCTGGCCTCGTCATCCGGTTCGTGTGCCGTGACCATGTGGATGATGCCAGGCGTGAGCGGCAGCGCCTCAGATCGCCCGGCGCCAGTCCCCCGTAGGAACCAGGCGCCGTCTCGGTCCGCGATCACCAGGTTGAAACTGAGCCACTGTTCAGCATCCAGGTCCGCGATGCGGTCCACAGCCTGAGCTGCACCTGCCGCCTCCACCGCGATGAGAGGCAGCGCGCCCCGGCTTCGTTTGCCGGGTGCAGGACCGAGACTGCCGGGCCGGTTCAGCACGGCGGCGACGAGGCCGCCGCGCAGGGCCATCCAGGTCCCACTCCCCAATCGGTCCCGCCCGGCAACAACCCCGGGTCGCCCCGGCCACCACGCGCCGGGCAGGTCCCAAGGGCGATCCAGCCGCTCATCCCGGTTGGCCGCGAACAGAAGCGGCCAGAGGTGTCCTGGCCGCGAGAGCAGGATGACGGTGCACATGCCTGCGCGTATCGCACCGTCGCCGCAGGTCGGCTAGTCGCGGCGCGGATGGTAGCTGTGATACCCGTAACCGGTATATCGGCCGTAATGCCAACCGCGACTTCCGTGATCAGACCAGCCGCGATCCCGGTATCCCCGCACCGCCTGCACGGAAGAGTTTGCTGTCTTGAGCACGAGAGCAGGGCTGGCAACTATCATCGCCTCAGCCCTGCTCCCCAGTAGGAATACGACGCCACCTGCTGCCAGCATGACCAGAACTCTCTGCACGCCCCTGAACCCTCCTCGGCCAGGGTCACTGTATATACAGAGTTCGTCGCGTGCAATTGGCGAGAGCCGCACAGTATCGCCGCGAACATGCAAGCGAACGATGGTGCGCGCACCTGCGCGTGTCGCACCATCGCGCGTTGCACCATCGGCCCGGCGCTGCCAGCCGCTCAGGAGCCGCAGCGCACCCCAGCTAGCGGTAGTAGTGGCGCCGGTGATACCGGCGGTAATGCCGCCGATCGTAGCGCCGATAATACTGCACCGGCTGCATAACCGGCTCGCTCGCCGCCACGGTCGGAGCGAGGCTGACAGCGGCCGCCGGCATTGCCTCGGCTGCGGGCATCCCAGAACCCACCGCGACGGCCGCGCCGCCAACGGCTAACATGAGCAACAGCTTACGCATTGTTTCGAGCCTCCTTTGGATTCGCGACGATAGTAGCGCGCCGCGGTTAACGAGATCAGGCTATGAATGCGACACAGTTGGAATGAGCGAGGACGCGCACGGGAACGTGATCTGCGGCATGCTTCCTGTCCCTTTCGCGGCGTTCGGATTCACCTCGTGATCCACTCCGGCATCAATGCGCCATCATAGGGCGGGATCACGCCGCGCGTGCGGCAGGATCGGGGCGGCCGAAGACGCGCTCGAAGACGTGATCCACGGCCCGGAGGTGCCGTGCCGTGTCCATCGCGGCGTCGAGCGCGCCGGGGGGCAGACGGCCCGCGATCTCGGGGTCGCGCTGCAGGTTCTCGCGAAAGCTGCGCGCGCCGGGCTCGCCAAGTCGCGTCCAAGTCTCCATCGCATTGCGCTGCACAATGCGATAGGCGTCCTCGCGCGAGATGCCGGCCCGCGTCAGTGCCAGCAGCACCTCCCCGCTGTGCACGACACCGCCCAGCGCTTCCAGGTTCGCCGCCATTCGCTCGGGATAAACGACTAGACGCTCCATCATGCCCGCGAGCCGGGCCAGCGCGAAGTCGAGCGCGAGCGTCGTGTCCGGCGCAATCACGCGCTCGACGCTGCTGTGGCTGATGTCCCGTTCATGCCACAGCGCCACGTCCTCCAGCGTAGGGACGGCCGCGGCCCGCACGATCCGGGCGAGGCCGGTCAGGTTCTCCGACAGCACCGGGTTGCGCTTGTGCGGCATGGCGCTACTGCCTTTCTGCCCGGCGTGGAAGAATTCCTCCGCCTCGCGCACCTCGCTTCTCTGCAAGTGCCGCACCTCGGTCGCCAGCCGCTCGATCCCGCTCGCGATCACTGCGAGCGTGCAGAAGAAGGCCGCATGACGGTCGCGCGGGATCACCTGGGTGGACACCGTCTCGGGCACGAGGCCGAGCTTGCTGGCGACGAAGACTTCTATCTCTGGCGAGACATGCGCGTAGGTGCCGACTGCCCCGGAGATCGCGCATACCGCGACCTCCTCGCGCGCCCGAACAAGCCGCGCGCGGTCGCGGGCGAACTCTGCGTAGTGACCGGCGAGCTTGAGGCCGAAGCTGGTGGGCTCCGCATGAATGCCGTGGCTGCGGCCGATGGTGGGCGTGAGCTTGTGCTCGTGTGCACGTTTCTCCAGCGCCGCCAGCACCCGGTCGAGGTCCGCGAGCAGGAGATCGGCCGCCTGCGTGAGCTGCACGGAGAGGCAGGTGTCCAGCACGTCCGAACTGGTCAGCCCTTGATGGACGTAACGGCTCTCTGGCCCGATCCCTTCGGCGAGCCAGGTCAGGAAGGCGATGACGTCGTGCCGGGTCTCCTGCTCGATGGCGTCTATCCGGTCGAGGTCGGCCTGCGTGATGGCAGCGACGCGAGGGCCGCCGCGCTCGCGGATGGCGCGGGCGGCGTCGGCCGGGATCTCGCCCGTCCGCGCCATGCCCTCGGCGGCGAGGGCTTCGATCTCGAACCAGATGCGGTAGCGGTTCTCGGGCGACCAGATGGCGGCCATCTCCGGCCGTGTGTAGCGCGGAACCATCGCCTGCCTCGCGTGCTTTGACGGGCCGGGGACTAGGCCGGCCGGCCTGTCCGTGCAAGAGGGACCGTCGTGACCGTGGATACCCTCTGGCCGGACCTCGTGGCCCTTGCCCAGGTGCTGTTCATTGACCTTGTGCTGGCCGGCGACAACGCCGTCGTGGTCGGCCTCGCGGTCGCCGGGCTGCAGGAAGGGCAGAAAAACCGTGCGATCCTGTTCGGCATCCTGGTTGCGGCTGCCTTGCGCCTCGCGCTCGCCTTCGTCGCCGTGCGGCTCATGGCGGTTGTCGGCCTCATGCTCGCGGGCGGCTTGCTGCTGCTGTGGGTGTGCTGGCGCATGTATCGCGAACTGCGTCCAAAGAGGAGCGTCCGCGGTGCCGCGCCACCCGCGGCCAAGACGATGGGCCAGGCTCTCGTGCAGGTCGTGCTGGCCGACCTCAGCATGAGCCTCGACAACGTGCTCGCCGTGGCAGGGGCCGCCTACGAGCACCCCTGGGTGCTGGCCGTCGGCCTCGGCGTCTCCGTGCTGCTCATGGGCCTCGCGGCCCGGCTCGTCGCCCGCCTCCTGGAGCGGCACCGCTGGCTCGCCTGGGCCGGACTTGCCGTGGTGCTGTTCGTCGCTGTGCGCTTGATCTGGGAGGGTGGGCACGACGTGGCGGTGCATCTCGCCTAAATCAGGCCCTCGCGTCGCAGGCTCGTCCACCGTCCGTTCCCGACGATGACGTGGTCGTGGAGGGAGATGCCCAAAGCTTGCGCAGCCTGCGCCACCTCGCGCGTCATTGCCACGTCCTCGCGCGACGGTGTCGGGTCGCCGCTCGGGTGGTTGTGGACCAGGATCACCGCGGCCGCTTGCAGTTCCAGCGCCCGCTTGACGACCTCGCGCGGATAGACGGACGTATGGTTGACCGTGCCCTTGCTTTGCGCCTCGTCGGCGATGAGCTGGTTGCGCGAGTCGAGGAACAGAACGCGGAAATGCTCGACCCGCTCGCGCGCGAGCTGAGCATGCAGATAGTCCATGAGCCGGTCCCAATTGCCTAGCAGCGGACGCTCGCGCACCTCGGCGCGCGCCAAGCGGAGCGCCGCGGCCCGGATCGTGTGCAGCGCCGCAGCCCCTGCATCGCCGATGCCCTTCACCGCCCGCAGATCGTTGAGCGGCGCCGAGACCGCGCCCGCGAAGCTGCCGAAGCGCGCCAGCAAGGCACGGGCGATTGGCTTCACGTCCCGCCGCGGCACGGCGAGGAACAGCACCATCTCCAGCAATTCGTGATCCAGGAGCGCATCCGGTCCCGCCGTCAGCAGGCGTGCCCGCATCCGGGCGCGATGCCCCTCCGCGCTGACCGGCGGCGATGCGGTCTCGACCGGCGGGAGCAGCTCCCTACCCGCCATCCGGCCCAGGATCGGCGACATGCCAGCGCTCCAGCGCCTCGCGCCATACCGGCTCGATGGGTACCGCCCGGTTCGTCGCCCGGTCCAGGACGCACAGCACTGTCAGTGCCCGCCCGCACTCCTGGCCGCCATGCATGAGCCGCTGACGGAGCTGGATCGAGCGTCCGCCCAGCCGCGCAACCCAGGTCTCGATGGCGACGTCGCCGGGCCAACTCATCTCGCGCACGAAGTCCAGCTCCATGCGCACGATCACGAGCGTCCGCGCGCTGCCGTCGAGTGGAAGACCCGCCTCGGCCGCAAGCTCCGACCGCCCTTGCTCCAACATGACCGCGAACACGGCATTGTTGACATGCCCGAGCCGGTCCGTGTCGTTGAAGCGGAGCCGATGCGTGGTCCGGTGCAGGCTACCCATAAGGCGGCTTGTTCAGCCCTGCAGGGGAGTAGGTGAACACCTCGCAGCCGTCCTCGGTGACGCCGACCATGTGCTCGAACTGCGCGGACAGGCTCCGGTCGCGCGTCACCGCTGTCCAGCCGTCGTCCAGCACCTTCACCTCGGGGCGCCCGGCGTTCACCATCGGCTCCACAGTGAAGAACATGCCGGGCTTGAGCACCGGCCCATCGCCGGGCCGGCCGAAGTGAAGCACGTTAGGCGCCTCGTGGAACTTGCGGCCGATGCCGTGGCCGCAGAAATCCCGGACCACGCTGAACCGCTGGCCCTCGACGTAGGTCTGAATCGCGTGGCCGACGTCCCCCAGGGTCGCGCCGGGCCGGACGGCATGAACGCCGCGCATGAGCGACTCATAAGTCACGTCCATCAGCCGGCCGGCGCGCACGTTTGGCTGGCCCGCGGCGAACATGCGGCTCGTGTCGCCGTGCCAGCCGTCCAGGATCACGGTCACGTCTATATTGAGCACGTCCCCGTCGAGGAGGCGCCGCTCGCCGGGGATGCCGTGGCAGACGACGTGGTTGATGCTCGTGCAGATGCTCTTCGGGAAACCACGATAGTTGAGGGGAGCAGGCTGGGCGCCGTGGGCCCGGATGAAATCGTGGCAGAGCCGGTCCAGCTCCGCCGTCGTGACGCCGGGACGGACATGGGGTGCGATCATGTCGAGCGTTGCGGCTGCGAGCTGACCCGCAGCCCTCATGCCTGCGAAGTCCTCCGCGCCGTGAAGCGTGATCCTTCGTGCGTCGCTTCCACCGTCCATCGAGGCTACCGTTCCCTGCTGCGCCGATCCCGAAAGATGCGCAGGGAATCCACGGCCTGCAAGGGCACGTCTAGCCGCGCGCGCGGTGATGAGCCACGTGGGCGGCCGCGGCGCGCGAGAAGCGGGCGCGAGTTGTCGCTACCGCGGGCTGCATCATCAGGCGCATGGCCATCCGCCGCCCCGCCAGTCCCCTAGGTGGCGAGTCGAACGGAGAAAGGGCAACCTGCTGCACGCGTATCGTACCGCGACCCCATGCGAAGCCGCGTGTGCGGGCGCGCGCTGCCCGCTGCACGAAGAACTGCGCCCGCAACGGTGCTGCATGCGCCGTACCAATGGCCGATCCCATGAAGGCCTCGAAGCGCGGCGGCGCGGGCTGGTCTGCAAGCATCGGCGCCACGCCCATGCGCGCGAACCCGCCGCTCAGGATCGCCGTCATGTCCTGCTCGCGCTCGAACCTGCTGCCCGCGCCCAGCACGACGCCGATCAGCCGTACGCCGCCGCGCACGGCGGACGTGACAAGGTTATAGCCGGAGGCGCTCGTGAAGCCGGTCTTGAGCCCATCCGCCCCTGGGAACGTCTGCAGCATATGGTCGTGATTGAGGATCATCCGCCCCCGGAAAAAGAAGCCAGGCACCGAGAAGTAGCGGTATTCCTGCGGGAAATCCTCGACTAGGCGCCGGGCGAGGATCGCCATGTCCTCCGCGGTCGTGACCTGGTAGGGGTCAGGAAGGCCGGAGGCATTATGGAACGTGGTGCGCGTCATTCCGAGCGCGCGGGCACGCAGCGTCATCATCTGCGCGAACCGCTCCTCGTCGCCTCCCGCCATCATCTCGCCGAGGGCAGACGCGGCATCGTTGGCCGACTTGGTGACGAGGCCGAGCAGCGCCTCCTCGACCGTGATGCGCGTCCCTGGCATGAGCCCCAGCTTGGATGGCTCGGCCGACGCGGCATGGTCCGAGACCGGTACCAAGTCGTCGAGGAACGCGCGGCGGTCACGCAGGGCTTCGAACAGCATGTAGAGGGTCATCAGCTTGGTCAGGCTTGCTGGGAAGCGGAGTTCGTCGGGGCGCGCCGCATACAGGACAGTGCCACTCGCCGCATCAACCACGATGGCGCTGTAGCGGTCAGACCCGACCTGGGCTGCAGCCGGGCGCGCGATCCCTGTAAGAAGGCCGGCTAGAACGATCGTCATTGCACACGGGGCAAGCCCCCACCACCCTCTACCCCGCACTGCACGGCTCCTCTGTTCGCGAGCAACGATTGTATGGAACCTTCCCTCGGCCTGTCCAGAACAGAGAATGACACAGCAGGTGTGAACGCAAAGGGATACGAGACGATGTTGATGCCACCGCTCATTGTGCACTGCACAAAATCTCGCTTGACGTTGGGTTCCGCCGCTCCTAGATGGGCAATGCTGCACCGCACAACGCGGTTGCACTAAGATCTGCCCCTGGCTCTTCCGGCCTGGCGGCGCCTAGAGGAGTATCACACCATGAAGACTGCTGAGGAATTCGTCACGTTCGGCCAGGGCAACGTCGAGGCGTTCATCCGGAGCAACCAGATCCTTGCCACGGGCATGCAGGATCTGACGAAGCATATGGCCGCGAGCGCGCAGGCCAGCTTCGACGAGGCGATGGGCACGTTCAAGGCGATCGCAGGCGCGCGCTCGGTTCGCGAGGCGATGGGCCTGCAGGCGGCGCTCGCGCGCTCGACGCTTGAGAAGGCTGTGACCCAGACGAGCCAGGTCGCCGAGACCACGCTGAAGCTGACGGAGCAGGTCGTGGCGCCGCTCGCGTCGCGTTTCACGCTCGCCGTCGAGACCTTCGGCAAGCCCGTCTGAGCCCGACCTCGCCGAGAGAGTTCGGCGGGTCCGAAGTCAGCAGGCCCGGGGCAACCGCTCCGGGCCTTTGCCGTTTCCGGCGGACTGGCCCTTTTCCAGGACGGGGCAGTTCCGATATGCTGGTTCTGAGGCGGGCCATGAGGCGGCTGGAAGCCTAGAGCGGCCAGGTCGGCCAGACGGGTTGCCAAGCCCAAGATAGAAGGCCGGTGATGGCGGGATGAGCGACGACAAGAGGGGCAATAATCCGGAGGGGCCGAACACCGGCGTGGTCGTCAAGGCGCGTCCCAAGACGCGCAAGCCAGCCATGTATAAGGTGCTCATGCTCAACGATGACTACACGCCAATGGAGTTCGTCGTCCACGTGCTCGAGCGTTTCTTCCAGAAAACGCGCGAGGAAGCGACGCGTATCATGCTGCACGTTCACCGCCGCGGCGTAGGCGTGTGCGGCGTCTATACGTACGAGGTCGCCGAGACCAAGGTAACCCAGGTCATGGACCTTGCCCGGCAGAACCAGCACCCCCTCCAGTGCACGATTGAGAAAGAGTAGGGGTGTAGGCTGAGAGAAAGCTTCCCATCTAAGGGTCACATACTGCCTAATCGGGGCTCCGGCCCTGCGCGAAGGAGCGCGATACCCTGATGCTCTCCCGCAACCTTGAACAGACGCTGCACCGAGCGCTTGCTCTCGCGAGCGAACGCCGCCACGAGTACGCCACTCTGGAGCATCTGCTCCTGGCACTCGCCGATGACAGCGATGCTGCGACCGTGCTGCGCGCCTGCGGCGTGGATCTCGACAAGCTGCGCCACGACCTCGCCGAGTTCCTGGACAAGGATCTCTCCGGCCTGGCCACCGACCGCGCGGGCGAGCCGAAGCCCACGGCCGGATTCCAGCGCGTCGTCCAGCGTGCTGCGATCCACGTCCAGAGCAGCGGCCGCGATGAAGTGACGGGCGCCAACGTACTCGTCGCCCTCTTCAGCGAGCGCGAGAGCCATGCCGTCTATTTCCTGCAGCTCCAGGACATGACCCGGCTCGACGCGGTCAACTTCATCAGCCACGGCATCGCCAAGGCGCCAGGCCGCTCGGCGCAGCGTCCCGTTCAGGGCGCCAAGGAGGAGGGCGGTTCCGAGGGCAACGAGCGCGAGGAGAAGCCGAACCGCCGCGGCCAGGACGCGCTCGGCACCTACTGCGTGAACCTCAACAAGAAGGCGGCTGCCGGCAAGATTGATCCCTTGATCGGGCGCGACAACGAGATCGAGCGGACGATCCAGATCCTCTGCCGTCGCACGAAGAACAACCCGCTCTACGTGGGCGATCCCGGCGTTGGCAAAACCGCTATCGCCGAGGGGTTGGCCCTTCGCATCGTCAACGGCGATGTGCCGGAGGTGCTCGCGAAGAGCACGATCTTCGCGCTCGACATGGGCGCGCTGCTCGCCGGTACCCGCTACCGCGGCGATTTCGAGGAGCGGCTCAAGGCGGTCGTCACGGAGCTGGAGAACCAGCCCGGCGCCGTGCTCTTCATAGACGAGATCCATACCGTCATCGGCGCGGGCGCCACGTCGGGCGGCGCCATGGACGCTTCCAACCTGCTCAAGCCTGCGCTCGCCTCGGGGACGCTGCGCTGCATCGGCAGCACCACCTACAAGGAGTTCCGCAACTACTTCGAGAAGGATCGGGCGCTGGTCCGGCGCTTCCAGAAGATAGACGTGAACGAGCCGACCCTCGAGGACTCGGTCAAGATCCTGCGTGGGCTCAAGATCAACTACGAGAAGCATCACAAGGTCCGCTACACGGACGAGGCGATCCGCGCGGCCGTCGAGCTCTCGGCCAAGTATATCAACGATCGCAAGTTGCCCGATAAGGCGATCGACGTCATTGACGAGGTTGGCGCCTCGCGGATGCTGCAGCCGGAGGCCAAGCGCCGGAAGACGGTGACGCTGCGCGACGTCGAGGAGATGGTCGCCAAGATCGCGCGCATTCCCCCCAAGTCGGTCAGCGCCGACGACAAGGAGACGCTGCGTAACCTGGAGCGCGATCTCAAAGCGATGGTGTTCGGCCAGGATAAGGCGATCGAGGCCCTCGGGGCCGCGATCAAGCTGTCGCGCGCTGGGCTTCGCGACCCTGAAAAGCCGATCGGCAACTATCTGTTCAGCGGCCCGACCGGTGTCGGCAAGACCGAGGTCGCCAGGCAACTCGCGAGCACGCTGGGAATCGAGCTGACCCGGTTCGACATGAGCGAGTACATGGAGCGGCACTCGGTCTCGCGGCTGATCGGCGCGCCACCAGGCTACGTGGGCTTCGATCAGGGCGGGTTGCTGACGGACGCCATTGACCAGCACCCGCATACCGTTCTGCTTCTCGACGAGATCGAGAAGGCGCATCCGGACCTGTTCAATATCCTGTTGCAGGTGATGGACCACGGAAAGCTCACCGACCATAACGGCAAGACGGTAGATTTCCGGAACGTCATCCTGATCATGACGACGAACGCGGGTGCGTCCGACCTTGCGAAGGAGACCATCGGCTTCGCCCGTGAGACGCGCGTCGGGGAAGACGAGGAAGCGATCAAGCGCCTGTTCACGCCGGAGTTCCGTAACCGGCTCGACGCCATCATCGGCTTTGCCGGGTTGACGCCGGAGATCGTGGGTCGCGTCGTCGAGAAGTTCGTCATGCAGCTAGAGGCGCAACTCGCTGACCGCAACGTGACAATCGAGCTGTCGTCGGCGGCCAAGGAGTGGTTGGCCGAGCGCGGCTACGACCAACTTTACGGTGCGCGGCCGCTCGCCCGTGTCATCCAAGAGCACATTAAGAAGCCGCTCGCGGAGGAACTGCTGTTCGGCAAGCTGGTGAAGGGAGGCGCGGTCAAGGTCGCGCTCAAGGACGGCATGCTCGACTTTGAGTACACCGAAGCCGCACTGCCCGCACTGCCCAAGCCGGAGGGTGACGCCGAACGCGAGCCAGAGACGGCAGAATGAAGGCCGTTTGGAATGGTCATGTCATCGCGGAGAGCGATGACATCGTGACCGTGGAGGGTAACGCGTACTTCCCGGCGGACAGCGTCCGCCGGGAGTTCGTCCGCCCGAGCGAGCACCATACGCATTGTCCCTGGAAGGGCGAGGCCAGCTACTACACGCTGGAGGTCGAAGGGAAGAGCAACCCGGATAGCATATGGTATTACCCAGAACCCAAACCGGCTGCGGCCGAGATCCGAAATCGGATCGCGTTCTGGAAGGGAGTGCAGGTCGGCGCTTAGCCAGGCCTAAGCCAGAGGTGGGACGGGATAATGACCCGGGACGAGGTTCTGGCACTTTATCGTCCCCTTCGAACATCCATCCAGGACATCCTGCGCCTGGCCTAGTCGGCTTGCAGCCGTGCTGACCTGATGCGGGCCGCAAAGCAACTCGGTCTTTGGGCAGAGGGAGAGATTTCCCTCATCGAGGACGACGACGCCGCAGCCGAGATGCTCGCCGACATTGCGTTATTCGAGCCCAATCAGCGTGGCCGACGAGCATTCGACCGCTTCCTTGCCAGGCCGGTGCAACAGCTCAGCGCTCCTGACATTGCGTTGGCCCAGCGCATGGCTGGGGCGGCCTTCTCCCTGTTCCGGTTCGCGGAGAGGCACGAGGTGGCAGGTGTCTGGCTTGAGGACCTGCTCGACGGCAACCGCCGTCTCTGGCTGATGGACGAAGGCTTCGAGGCTTCCGCGCCTGATGGGCTGGTCTTCGGCATGCGCCTGTTCGACGCTGGCCCCTTTCATGCTGGATTCGGCATCATCGCGCCCGCCGACGAGGAAACGGTCGAGTTCAGCGTGGACGGCAAGGCGCGCGGCAGCCGCCTGCCATTCCGGCACTCGCTTGCCGCCACGCTCTATAGCGACAGCCTCCTTGATGATCTGCTGCCGAGCCCCGAACAGGAGCAGCTTCTGACGACCCTGCTTGACCTGCTCGCAGGCCACGCCGAGGGTCCTCATGGCACGGCCGAACCCAGGCGTCCGCCCCGCAGGCTAACGCCGAGCAAGCGCTGATGCGATCTTACCGCCCTGGCTGAGCCAGGAAATCGCAGTGCCAACGCATCTCCTCGATCGAGAGCGGGAACTGGCCGTCTATCCCTGGAAACAGCATGGCATCGGGACTGAGTTGCGCCAGCACAGCCTGTAGAGGCCCGGCGGCGTGCATGGTGAAGCCTGCTTTCCAGACGAGGCTCACGACACCTTTGGCGCTACGCAGCGCGCATGCGCGGTCAACAAGCGCGAAAGGCACGTTCGCCGCTTCCGCCAGAAGGAAAGCTGCACGCCGGGTATCGCCGAGCCGGGTGGCGGCGATCACAGCGGCCTCGTCATGGCGTGGCGCGGAACTGGCCGGCTGCATACGTCGCACGCTGGCGCCCGCTGCCGGACCTGTGCTGGCTGACCGGAACCGCGCAAGATGGGCGGCAAGTCGTCCGTCCAGTTCCTCTGCCAATTGCGGATCGAGATCTCCTCGCTGCCGAAGGGCCTCGACTAAGGAGGTCGTGACGAAACTGGACAGCGCCCGCATTGCTGTAACGGGGAGCCTGGGGCGGCGCACGAGCGGCTCATGCCATTCCACGTGCAGCTCCGCGCGGGAGACGAGCGCATCCAACGTGCTCTCCCGGATCTGCGACGATGGATTGCTCAGCAGCACGCGCACCGCTTCCGTGTCAGCTGTAGCCGCGACGGCGTCGCTGACCGCTTCGGGAAGGCCGGCCCGGCGTGCGACGGCAACGGTTGTTCTCTCGTGCGGAGGCGAAGCGAGCAGGGCAAGCAGGTCGCCAGCGTCCAGCAGCGGCGAGAGGCTGATGATTGGTTCACTCACCGGCACTGCGCAGTCGCGCGAGAGCTGCAGGATGAGGGAGTACGGGGCCTCGTGCATCTCCTTGAGCACGTCCGACAGCGCCGCCCGAACGCGCACCGCCTCGTCCTTGACAAGTATGGCGAGCGCCGCGAGTGCTTGGTCGCGCACGCGTCCCTGCTCATCCCCGCTCAGCCCAGGTAGCTCGCGCGCGATCTTGCGCGCCAGGAGGGTGCGGACGCATTCGTCAGGATCTTGGGTAAGTACCTGATCCACGCCGCGCGGCGCCGCCGGGTTCATGGCGACGGCCGCACGTACTGTCACGGCGGGGTCGGTCGCGAGCGCGAGCAGCGTATGCTCCGACGTGAAAACGCTAGCGCCGAGGCGGACGCGAATCGCCTCGTTCGCGTCGGTGTCCTCCCTGTCCTCGGCGTGCGGGATCACGGAACCGATACCGAATGCGACACGCGCCAATGGCCCCGCCCGGTGCGCTTGACTTCATACATTGCCTGGTCCGCCCGGCGGATCACCTCGTCCATGAATTCCCCGCCTCCGGCCCGGCGGCACGCGATGCCGACTGAGAGCGTGACCGGCACGCCGTCGGGCACGAGCTGCGCCAAGCTGCCATGCGTGTCCACGCGCAATGCCTCGGCACGCTCGGCGGCGGTCAGCTCGTCTGCACCGTCAAGCCAGAGAGCGAACTCATCGCCGCCAAGGCGCGCGACGAGGTCCGCCGGGCGCACCAGGTTGCGCAGCAGGGCACTGATGCCGGTCAGCGCTGAATCGCCTATGTCATGGCCGAAACGGTCGTTCAGCGGCTTGAAGTTGTCCACGTCCACGAACATCAGCGTGCCGGGCAGGCCTTCGCGGTCGAGCCGGTCGATGCGCCGAGCCAGCTCGTCGAGGAACGCGCGGCGGTTGAGCAGGCCCGTGAGCGGGTCGGTGCGGGCCTGGCGGGCCATTTCGCGCTGAATGCCCTCGTGCTCCAAGACCATGCGCACGAGCGCGGTAACGGAAGAGGCGAGCAGCTTGTCCTCGCCATTCCATGGGCGCAGGCTCGCGCTGCGCCAGAAAGCAACGCCTATGCGGTCGCCGAGCCGCGTGTTCGCGGGGCAGACAAGCAGGGAGTGTCCGCTCGGCAGCGCAACGCAATGCGGCTCCTCCACCTCGCCGTCGAGAAGCGCGAGGACCGCGCCGCGCACGAGGGTCGCACCCTGGCCGACCTCGTGCAGCACGGCGAGGGTCGAGTCTGACTGCACCAGGTCCAGCACGGAGGCGCCCTCCGCGCCAAGCGCATCGCTCGCCGATCCCAAAACCGCCTGCATCATGCGGGGTGCCAGGACCTCCTGGCGCATCGTCCGCAAGATATGGTCGAGGACTTCGCTGCGGCGCAAATTCGCTGCCACCATCTCCTCGCGCATCTCCTGTTCCGTCACGTCGAGCGCGACGCCGCGCGCACCTGCAAGGTGCCCGGCGCCGTCCATCAAGGGGGCGCTCGTGAGCAGAAGGCAGGCAGGCTCGCCGCCCGCCCGGCGCACCCAGACGCGCACCTGGCGCAGGACCTGCGATGGCCGGAATGGGTCCATGCCGAGCACGTCCGGATCCATCAACAACGCGGTCGCCCGCACCCCGACCAGTGCGTCGGCCTCGTATCCCAGTGCCCCGTCCGGCGCGAGGAAGGTGAAGCAGCCTTCCGCATCGGTTTCGAATACGATGTCGGCCGCCATCGTCACCAGGTCGCGCCAGCGCTGTCGGCTTTCCAGCAACACGTGCCGAAGCGGATCTCCAACGACCTTAGCCGCAACGATGTCCATGTGTCATATCACCCACTAGACCTCATTGCATCTTGTGGGAGGGTCATGAACACTCCGTTACCGCCCGGTCGCGTTGACACGCTTCCGATGCCGGCGCACCGTCCGCGCGCCACAAGGATGCCTTTATGTTCGACGCCCCCGACGATCTCCGCGGCCGTATCGAGACCCTCTGGGGGAGGCGCGATGGCCTCGGTCCCGGCACGGGCGAGGACGCGCGCGAGGCCGTGGAGGCAGCGCTGGAAGGACTCGACTCCGGCCGTTTGCGCGTCGCATCGCCCGAAGCCGGTGGCTGGGTCGTCCAAGAGTGGCTGAAGAAGGCCGTCCTGCTCAGCTTCCGGCTCTACAACTCCGTGCCCGTGCCAGGCGCCGGCGGTGCGCCAGCCTACGACAAGGTGCCACTGAAGACCGAGGGCTGGGGCGCGAGCCGACTCGCCGAAGCTGGGTTCCGCATGGTACCGGGGGCTGTCGTACGCCGCTCGGCCTACGTGGCGCCCGGCGTCGTCCTGATGCCCTGCTTCGTCAACGTCGGCGCCCATATCGGGGCTAGCACCATGATTGACACCTGGGCGACCGTGGGAAGCTGTGCGCAGGTCGGGGCCAACTGCCACATCAGCGGCGGCACGGGACTCGGCGGGGTGTTGGAACCTCTGCAAGCAGGGCCGGTCATCATCGAGGACGACTGCTTCATCGGCGCGCGCTCGGAAGTGGCCGAGGGCGTCGTCGTGGAGCGGGGCAGCGTGCTGGCCATGGGCGTCTTCCTCGGCGCGAGCACGCGGATCGTGGACCGGCAAACGGGCGAGGTGTTCATCGGCCGCGTGCCGGCCTACTCGGTCGTGGTGCCGGGCAGCTTGCCAGGCAAGGCGCTGCCGGACGGCTCGCCGGGTCCGTCGCTGGCCTGCGCCGTGATCGTGAAGCGCGTGGACGAGCGCACCCGCGCCAAGACCAGCATCAACGAGCTGCTGCGCGATTGACGGACCCGCTCCCGCTCGCCCAAAACCTGATTCGCTGCGCCTCTGTGACGCCCGCGGATGCGGGGGCGCAGGCCGTGCTGACGGCGGCCTTGGACGCGCTCGGCTTCCAGGTCTGGCAGCTTCCGTTCGGCACGACGCCCAACTTGTTCGCGCGCTGGGGTGATACTGGCTTCCATCTCTGCTTCGCCGGGCACACGGACGTGGTGCCGCCGGGCGCTGCGGCGTGGAGCGCGGACCCGTTCGGTGCCGAGGTACGGGACGGCGTGCTGGTGGGTCGCGGCGCCTGCGACATGAAGGGTGCCATCGCGGCGTTCGTCGCGGCGTGTGCCGACCACTTCGCGACTCGTCCCCGCGGCAGCGTGAGCCTGCTCGTCACCGGCGACGAGGAAGGCCCGGCGCTCGACGGCACGCGGCGCGTGCTGGAGTGGATGGAGACGCACGGCCAAATTCCGGATCTATGCCTCGTTGGCGAGCCGACGAATCCGGACCATCTCGGCGAGGTCGTGAAGATCGGCCGCCGTGGCAGCCTCAACGCCCACATCACCATCGAGGGCACGCAAGGCCACGCCGCCTACCCGCATCGGGCGGATAACCCGGTCCACCGTCTCACGACCGCGCTCGCCGCCATGCTCGCAGCGCCGCTGGACGCGGGAACGGAATGGTTCGAGCCGAGCGGCCTGCAAGTCACGAGCGTGGATGTGAACAACCCGGCGACCAACGTGATCCCCGCTCGTGCAGAGGCCCGTCTCAACATCCGCTTCAATGATCGCCACACCGGCGCATCGTTGGAAGCCTGGCTGCGCGCTGTGCTCGCAAGGTACGCCCCGCGGTTCCGACTCGACGCGGAATGCAGCGGCGAGGCGTTCCTTACCCAACCCGGCCCGCTCGTGGAACGCCTGCGCGCCGCGATCACGCGGGCGAGCGGGCGGGAGCCGCGGCTCGACACAGGGGGCGGCACGTCCGATGCGCGCTTCATCGCGCGTCTCTGTCCCGTTGCCGAATTCGGGCTGGTTGGCCGCACGATGCACCAGGCGGACGAGCAGGTGCCCGTGGCTGAGCTGCGCGGCCTCGCCGAGATCTATCGGGCCGTGCTCGCGGAGTTCGCGGCGTGATGCCGCCCCAAGGGCGGGGGCGAGAGCAGCGCGGCGAGCCAATCCGCAACGCGCTGCTCGGCATCGCCCTCGTTGCCCGTGGACGACGCGAGGGCCTCCTGCAGTTCAGCGCGACCAGGGAAGCGTTCCTCGCGAGCCTCGCACCCCTGATCGCCTTCCCGCTCGTGGGGTCAGCGCTGATGCTGCTCACGGGCGCTGGGTGGGACGCGGTGGAGGACTTCGTGGCGACGCTCTGCGCCGTGCTCGCACCGCCGGTGCTCTCGCAGGCGCTCGCGCAAGCATGGGGGCGCGAGGCCGCCTGGCTGCGTTATGCGACGGCGTTCAACTGGTGCCAGTGGGCCGTGCCGGCGGTGGCTGCGGTTCTGCTGCTGGCACTGGGCTTGCTGCTGAATGCGGGCTTGTCGCAAGCCGCGGCGGCTTTGGCCTTCGTCGTCGGCCTTGCCGCTTACGCGCTCTGGCTGCATTGGTTCGTGACTCGCCACGGTCTCGGCCTCGGGCCGTGGCGGGCCGCGCTGCTCGTCATTCTCGTGAACGCCGGCACCGCGCTGCTCGCGTTCGGGCCGCAGCTCATCACGCTGCTATGAACGGATCGGCCGGGTAGGCAACGGCGACAAGGCAGAGGCCATCGGGCGGCGCCGTCGGCCCCGCTGCGCGGCGGTCGCGTGCAGCGAGGGCCTTGGCCATGTCCCCTGGTTGCCAGCGTCCCTCGCCCACGAGCTTGAGCGTGCCGACCATGTTACGGACCTGGTGATGCAGGAAGCTGCGCGCCTCGGCGCGAACCTCGATCAGGTCGCCATCGCGGGCGATATCGAGCTGGTCGAGCGTGCGCACCGGGCTTCTCGCCTGGCAGGCGCTCGCACGGAACGAGGTGAAGTCGTGCCGACCAAGGAGCAGGCGGGCGGCCTCCGCCATCGCGCCTTCGTCGAGGCGGCGCTCGACATGCCAGGCCCGGCCGAGCAGGAGGGCAGGGCGGGCGCGGCGGTTGAGGATGCGATAGCGGTAGTGCCGGGCGATGGCGTCGAAGCGTGGGCTCCAGCTCGGTGCTACGGGTACGGCGCGGAGCACGACGACGGGATGCGGCCTCATATGGAAGTTGAGGCCGCCCCGTACTTGGTCCGCGCGAAGGTGGTCGGGGAGGGCGAGGAGCACCACCTGGCCCTCGGCGTGAACGCCGGCGTCCGTGCGCCCGGCGGCCGTGCTCCCGACCGGCACACCGCCTGCGAGGCACGCGGCGGCATCCTCCAGCAGGGCTTGCACGGAGAGGCCGCTCCGTTGCCGCTGCCAACCGACGAAGGGGCCGCCATCATACTCCAGGAGCAAGGCCCACGCTGTCACCGCAGCCGCGTGCCCGGCGCCGTCATGCGAGCAGCGTGCCTTGCGGCACGACCCGGCCCCGCAGCATGTCGGCTGCCGCTATGGGAGCGCGGCCGGGCCGCTGCACCCGCAGCAGGCGCAAGGCTCCCTCGCCGCAAGCGACGAGGAGGGTACCGTCCAGCACCTCGCCCGGCTCGCCCTGACCCAGTCCCGGCACGGCGTCGAGCACCTTGAGCATTTCTCCATCAAGCGTTGTGAACGTGCCAGGCCACGGATTAAGGGCGCGCACCTGACGGTCGAGCATGGCTGCCGACTGCGTCCAAGCGAGCCGGCCGCTCTCGCGGGTGAGCTTGGGTGCGTAGGTTGCGCCCTCTACGGGCTGCGGCACGGGATGCGGCGCCTCGGCCAGTGCGCGGACGACTAGGCGTGCTCCCACTTCGGCAAGCTGGTCGTGCAGCCAGGAGGCGGTCGTGCGCGGACCGAGCGGGACGGCCTCGCGCAGCAGCATGGGGCCGGTGTCCAGCCCCTCGTCCATCTGCATGATCGTGACGCCGCTCTCGTGGTCGTCGGCGAGGATCGCGGCCTGGATCGGGGCGGCGCCGCGCCAGCGGGGCAGCAGGCTCGCGTGGACGTTGAGACAGCCGCGGCGGGGGGTGGCGAGCATGACGGGGGGCAGCAGCAGCCCGTAGGCGGCGACCACGGCCGCCTCGAGGTCGAGCGCCGCGAACGCCGCCTGCGCCGCCGGGTCACGCCGCAAGCTCGTGGGAGTGCGCATAGGGAGGCCAAGGCGTTCCGCTTCCTGATGGACGGCCCCCTTCTGCACCCGGCCGCCGCGTCCGGCGGGACGGGGCGGCTGGGCATAGACGGCGGCAACCTCGTGCCCAGCCTCGACAAGTGCCCGCAAGACAGGCACGGCGAACCCTGGGCTGCCCATGAACGCGAGGCGCATCGTCACCCCCCCGCCTTCTCCTGAGCCTTCGCCTTCTGTTCCTTGGCGAGCTTGCGCATGAGCATGTTGCGCCGCAGCGGCGTGAGGTGGTCCACGAATAGGATTCCATCCAGATGGTCCAGCTCGTGCTGAACGCAGGCGGCGAGCAGACCTTCGGCCTCGAACTCGTGGCGCCCCCCCGCCTCGTCCTCGTAGCGCACCCGCACGCGCGCCGGACGGCTCACGTCGGCATACTGGCCCGGCAGTGACAGGCAGCCCTCCTCGCGCACCACCTGGTCCTCGCTGGTGGCAACCACCTCGGGGTTGAGGAGAACCATCGGCGCGGGCTTGTCCCCTGGCTGCAGGTCCACGATGGCGAGACGCAGGCTGACGCCGACCTGGGGCGCCGCGAGGCCGATGCCGGGGGCGGCATACATGGTCGCGAACAGCTTGGGTAGGAGGTCGCGCACGAGGTCCAGGTCTTCGGGACGCACGCGGCGGGCCTTGGTGCGGAGCGCAGGATGGGGTGCGATGAGGATGGGAAGCCGCTCACGGTCGGTCTCGGAGGCGGTGCTTGGGGGCTGCCGTTCGGCGGTGCTCATGAGGCCGATGTAGCCGCCGGGCTGGGCGGCTTCAATGCGTCGGCCCCTTCGGGATGGGCCTTGAGACGCGGGGCATGGTTGCCCACATCGGCGTTACCGGGGTTGCCTGCGGGGACCCTGGTGCCGCTTCGCTCCGCCAAGGAGGTAGCCATGACGACGCGAATGTTCACCTCGCCCTTGTTCCTGGGCTTCGATCACTTGGAGCAGATGCTCGAACGCGCGTCCAAGACCGCGTCGGACGGGTATCCGCCCTACAACATCGAGCAGGTTGCCTCCGGGTCCTTGCGCATCACGCTCGCCGTCGCGGGCTTCACGATGGATGACCTGCAGATCACGCAGGAGGACAACCAGCTCGTGATCCGCGGCCGCCAGGGCGAAGACTTGGGCAATCGCGTGTTCCTCCACCGCGGCATCGCGGCGCGGCAATTCCAGCGAGCGTTCGTGCTGGCTGAAGGAATGGAGGTGCGCGGCGCTTGGCTCGACAACGGGCTGCTGCACATTGACCTGGCCCGGCCGCAGCCGGAAGTGCGGGTGCGCCAGATCCCGATCACGGCACCGACGGACGCCGTTGCCGGTCCCGTCCTGGATGGCACGCCCAGCGAGAACTAGCCTCGAGAGCTAGCCTTCTGAACCAATCTTAGCCTGGCCGCGTTGGCGCTTCCGAGGGGGCCGACAAGGCCGAGGAGCTTCATCATGATGTCTCACGTTGCGCTTGATATCCGCCATCTCACCGAGACCCAGCTCATGCAGCTCGGCGTCTCGGAGCTCGCCTACGTCAAGCCCGTGCTCGTCGAGGGCAACCGCGCCTACGCGATCCACGCGGCCGACGGCTCGCCCATGGCCGTGACCGAGGACTGCGAGGTCGCCATGGCTGCTATTCGCCAGCACGAGATGGTGCCTGCGATGGTGCACTGAGGGACTCCCGCCTACGTCCAATCAGGCCCGAACTTACGCAGTGCCGAGCCGCCCCATGCGGCTCGGAATGGCTGAGCCAAGCAGCCTCATGTTGAAAGCGGGTCGCGCATTCCACTTCGCGAGCCTCTGTCGGTCGCTGCCCTTCCACGGTAAGGGAACGGAATGCAGACGCTGACCACGCTCGACGATCTCGACGCCAAGCTGCAGGAATGCGACACCGCCGCGCAAGTCTCCGACGACGCGTTGCGCGAGGTGTTCCGTACCTTCCGCATGGACTTCTCGGCCGAGTTGCCCGCCGATCCGTTCGACCCGGCCTACGCTGCCGCGCAGATGCGGATCTATGAGCGTGTCGCGGGGCGCCGCTACGAGTTGGGCAACGAGGCCAGCGTGCTCGATGTGGAGCAGGCGGTTCGGCGACCCTTCCCCTACGCCACTGGGAGCTGCGTGACGGCGGGGCACCATTTGAGCGCCATCGGTCTCCTGCTCCGCACCATGCAGCTGGCGCCCGGCGCGCGCGTGCTGGAGTTCGGGCCGGGCTGGGGCAACACGACGATGGCGCTCGCCCAACTCGGCTTCGACGTCACCGCCGTGGACATCGAGCCGCGCTTCTGTGAGCTGATCCGGCGTCGGGCCGCGCAGCTCGGGGTGCCCGTCACGGTCGTCAACGGTGACTTCTTCTGGGTCGAGAGTGCGCGCGAGCGGTTCGACGCGGTCGTCTTCTTCGAGTGCTTCCACCACTGCTCCGACCACCTCCGTTTGCTGCGCGCCCTGCATGGGGCAATCACCGAGGACGGGCACGTCTATTTCGGCTCGGAGCCGATCCTCACCGAGTATCCGGTGCCGTGGGGCGTGCGCATGGACGGCAAGTCGCTCTGGGCGATCCGCAATTTCGGCTGGCTGGAACTCGGCTTCCGCGAAGAATATTTCCGTCATGCGCTGCACAGGGCAGGCTGGGCAGCGAAGAGGCACACCTCTGACCTCGCCTGGGTGACGGTCTGGGATGCCTGGAAACGGCGCGAAGGATCGCTCCGGATTGCAGCCACCGACCCCAGGCTTCATACGCTCGTCGGGGCGAAGCAAGCGAACGGGATCCGGTTGCATGGCGCAGGGAGCGGCTTCGGTCTCTTCGGTCCTTACATGCCGCTCAGCCCTGGGCAATACACTGGCCGCGTATTCCTCGGCGCCGATGCCGCCCGAGTCGGCGAGTGCTTGCTCGAGGTTTGCGCTCGGCACGGTGAGCGAATCCTCGCGCGCAGCTCCTACGATCTAGGCACCATACCGCCGGGACCCGGCGAGATAGCGATCTCCTTCGTGCTCGATTTGCCCGAGGAAGACATCGAATTGCGCCTGTTCTGCTCCGAGGGGGCGTCCGCCCTGATCACGGCGGTTGAGCTGGCCGAGTGCCGAGACCAAGCTGGCTAGGACCTGGCCGCTGGATCTATCCAGCCGATGTGCCCATCGCCCCGGCGATAAACGACGTTCAGCTCGCCACTGGCGCTATTGCGGAACATCAGCACCTGCTGGAAGGCGAGGTCCATGCGCATGACGGCCTCGCCGACGGAGAGCGTGGCGATCTCGGTCACGGTCTCGGCGATCACGGTGGCGAAGGCAGCGGCCGCACCGTCGGCCTCGGCCGGGCCTTCCTCGTCCTGGCGCAGGATGTATTGCCGCCCGGACTCGGGCCGCTCGCGGTTCGCGGTGTCCCGCGCGTGCTCGTTCACCCGGCGGCGATAACGGCGCAGGCGCTTCGCGATGTGCTCGGCGGCATCATCGAAAGCGCCATGGGCGTCCGCCGCCTCGCCCTCGCCGCGCAGCATGAGGCCGCGGCCGGCGTGCAGGTTTATATCGCAAGTGAAGAAGCTGCGGGCGCGGCTGAAGGTCACGTTCGCCTCCATCGCGTGGTCGAAGTACCTTGCCTGCGATCGTGTCCAAATGCTCGGAAACGCGCGTGCGGAGCGCGTCCGACAAGTCCACCTGCTTCCCTGACACCGTGATCTGCACAATTCCTGCCTCCCTCGTTGCGGGTTGAGGCCGCGAGTGATGATGAGCACCCCGGCTAGGCTGGCAGCGCCTTCTCCCGCTTGCGCTGCACCGAGCTCGGGATGCGCAGCGCATCCCGATATTTGGCCACGGTCCGGCGCGCGATGTCCACGCCTTCGCGGCGAAGCGCCAACACGATCGCGTCGTCGCTGAGGACATCGTCCGCCGTCTCGGCGCCGACGAGGGCGCGGATGCGATGGCGCACGGCTTCGGCGCTGTGGCTCTCGCCGCCCGCGGCCGTGCTCGCGATCGCCGTCGTGAAGAAATATTTGAGCTCGAACACGCCGCGCGGCGTCGCGACGTATTTGTTGGCGGTCACGCGGCTCACCGTGCTCTCGTGCATCTCGACGGCCTCGGCGATATCGCGCAGGATGAGCGGGCGAAGGTAGCCGACGCCGTGGCGCAGGAAGCCGTCCTGTTGGCGGACGATCTCGGCGGCGACTTTCAGGATCGTCTCCGCCCGCTGCTGCAGGGACTTGACGAGCCAATTTGCGCTGGAGAGGTTCTCCGAGAGGAAGGCTCGCTCCTCGCGCTTCGCGCGGGGGTTCACGCGGGCGAAGAGCGTCTGGTTGACAAGGAGGCGCGGCGCCGTCTCCGGGTTCAGCTCCAGGTGCCACGTGCCGTCCGGCAGCACGCGGAGCAGCACGTCCGGGATCACGGGCTGCAAGGGGATCGCATCCCATCCCGCGGCGGGCTTGGGATCGAGCTGGCGCAGCTCCGCGACCATTTCCGCAAGATCGGCCATGTCCACGCCGCACACCTGCATCAGCGCGCGCATGTCACGCCGGGCGAGCAGCTCAAGGTTGTCGAGGAGTGCCGCCATTGCCGGGTCGAAGCGGTTTTTCTCGCGGAGCTGGGCGGCCAGGCACTCGCGCAGGTCACGCGCGAACACGCCCGTGGGCTCGAAGAGCATCATGCGTGCGCGCACGGCCGCGACGCGCTCGGTAGGCAAGCCGATCGCGGCGGCGATGGCGGCGTCCTCGGCTGGGACGCGCCCGGCCGGGTCGAGCATCGCGATCAGGTAGGCGCCCACGAGCCGGTCCTGCGGGTCGGCGAAGGTGAGGCGGAGCTGCTCGCCGAGGTGCTCGCGAAGGGAGGGGCGCGCCTCGGCCCGATCCTCGAGGCCGCGCTCGTCGCCCTCCATGCCGGAGCCGTTGCCATGCCCGGAATAGGTCGGGTCGTAGCTTGGACCGTCGTAGAGGTTGCTGGGATCGAGGTCCATCTCGGGCAGGCTCGCTCGGTCCATGGTCGCGGCCGTGTCCAGCCGCTCGGGTGCCGCCTCGGCGAGTGCGTCGGGCCGCTGGTCGAGCGCCGGCTGCTCGCCCACCACTTCGGGCCGTTCGTCGCGTTCGAGGAGCGGGTTGCGCTCCAATTCCTCCTCGATGAAGGCGGCGGTCTCCATGTTCGTGCAGTGCAGCAGCTTGATGGCCTGACGCAGCTGCGGCGTCATGACCAGGGATTGTGTTTGCCGGAACTCCAGCCTGGGAGCGATTGCCATGACCGGGGAGCTTACAGGCTAAACCTTTCCCCAAGATAGACGCGGCGCACGTCCTCGTGGGCGACGACCTCGTGCGGCGCGCCCTCCATCAGCACCTCGCCGTCGTGCATGATGTAGGCGCGGTCTATGATCTCCAGCGCCTCGCGGACATTGTGGTCGGTGATGAGAACGCCGATGCCGCGGTCCTTCAGGTGGCCGATCAGGTCGCGGATCTCGCCCACCGCAATGGGGTCAATGCCGGCCAGCGGCTCGTCGAGCAGGATGTAGGCCGGGTGCGTGGCGAGCGCGCGGGCGATCTCCACCCGGCGCCGCTCGCCGCCGGAGAGGGCGAGCGCAGGCGTTCGGCGCAGGTGGCTGATGCCGAACTCGGCTAGCAACGCGTCGAGCATCATGCCGCGCTGGTCGGGATCCGGCTCGACCACCTCCAACGCCGCGATGATGTTCTGCTCGACGTTGAGGCCGCGGAACACGCTCGCTTCCTGGGGCAGGTAGCCGATCCCGAGGCGCGCGCGGCGATACATGGGCAGCGTCGTGATATCGGCGCCGTCGAGGCCGATGGTGCCGGCGTCGGGGCGGACCAGGCCCACGATCATGTAGAAGGTGGTGGTCTTGCCGGCGCCGTTCGGCCCGAGCAAGCCCACGGCCTCGCCGCGACGCACATGGAGCGACACGTCGCGCACCACCGCGCGGCGCTTGTAGGTCTTCCAGACCCCGCGCGCGTAGAGGCCGCCGCTGCCTTCCACCACACGGAAACCCTCCGTCACGGCTTCTTCGCCGGCTTGGAGGTGCCCACGGCATCCCCGCCCAAAGCACTCCCGCTCTGCGTACCGGCCTGGGTCTTCGAGGGGGAAGCATCGTTCGGCACGACCAAGCCTTCAACCCGCTGGCCCGTTGGGACGCGGGTGAGCGTGGAGATGCCCGTGCGCATGTTGACCAGGGCCTCGTCGCCGTTGAGCTGGTTGAGCCCCCGCGTGATGTGGACGTGACCGACGATCCGAGCCATGTCGGTGTCGGCGACGTAGGTGCCGCGGTCGCCGTGGATCACCTCGGTCTGCGTGCGCACCTCGACGTTGCCGAAGGCATCCGCCTTCTCCAGCTTGCTGGAGGTGGTGAGTGGGTCGGCGCCGGGCTTGCCGGGCGTGGCCGCCACCTTCTGCACAGCGGACCCAGCTTTCTGATCGGCGGTTGTCTGGCCAGCGGTCTTCTGGTCGGTGGGCTTGGTGTAGGCGACGATCGTGTCGGCGTAGATGCGCCGCCCGTCGTTCGTGGTCACGGTCGCCTCGCCGCGGCCGACCCCCATGTGCTTCTGCGACCACCACTCGATCACGTCGCGCGCTGTCAGCACGTCCTGCGGCGTCGTGATCTTCAGGTTGTGCCCAGTGAGCACCAGGACGGCCTGGTCAATGTCATAGACGGCGTGGTCCGCGATAGCGTGATCCGTGGGCGTGTAGATGTTGACGTGCCCATTGGCCACCAGGCGATAGATCTCGTTGTTGCCAGTGTCCACGGGGTCGATAGGGGAACCCTTGGAAAGCGCACTCTGAGGAGCGTTCCCTGAGGGGGGCTGGGCCGCTGCGGACCCGCCTGCCGCAGTGCCCTTCTTGCGGTAGAAGGCGATCAGCTCGTCGCCCGTGACAGTGGTATCGCCGCGCACCGCACGGGCATCGCCACGTGCGATCACTTCCTGTTCCTGCTGGCGCCATTCCATGCCCTGGCTCGACGTGATCTCGATCGAACCGCCGTGCGACATGTCTATGCCCTGGGTGCGGGCTGCCGGACCGGCGAGCAGGGCGAAGGCAGCCGCGAGCAGCGGCGCCGCGAAGGGCACGAAGCGCTTCATGGGTGGGCCTGGTTGAGGATGAGCCGTGCCGGCCCCTGGAACTGGATTGCGCTGCCCTTATCGAGCAGCGTGAAGCCCTGGGCGTCGAGCTGGCCGAAGGGACCCTCGGCATGCGTCCGGTCGCTGCTGGCGGCAGCGCCCTGCTTGAGGTCCACCGCCGCGCTCTGGGTGCGCAGGGTGACTCCGTCGTCGCGGTAGAGCTGCACGTCGCCGGAGAGGTCGAGCAGGTCGCGGTGCTGCAGGAACACGCCGTCCTTGGACTGCACCATCATCCATCGCGCGCCGTCCAGCGTCACGTCACCGATAGGGGCGACGAGGTTGACGCGCTCGGGGCTAATCTGGGTCGCGGTGTCTGCGGTCAGCGTGTAGGGGCGGCCGCGGGCATCAACGCCGCGGTAATGCGGCTCGACCAGCACGGCGCTGTCCGGGATGGCGCCGAAGACGCGGCGAAACGAGATCCGACCCTCGTCGGTGACGCGCGCCAGCTCGGGCCAGACCGCGATGAGGCTGAGCAGCGCGATGGCGAGGATGGGCAGCAGCCACTTGGTCGAGATCACGAACACCCGGCGCCGGGCGATGCCGCGGGCGGACGGCGCCTTGCGACGCCGGGCCGGGCCGGCACCGACCAGGCGATCGCCCGATCGCTGCTCGTGGGCGTGCGGGCGGGATAGAGGCTGGACGGCCATGGCTCAGGCGACCCCGGAGCGCAGCAGGTCATGGACGTGCAGGAGGCCCTCGGGGCGGCCAGCCCGATCCACGACGAACAGGCTGGTGACAGGCCGAGGCGAGCTGTTCATGACGCGCAGCGCCTCCGCGGCGAGCGCATCGGGGCCGATGGTGCGGGGCATCGTGCTCATCACGTCCTGGACTCTACGGCTGAGCAGGTCCGATCCCATGGCGCGGCGAAGGTCGCCGTCCGTGAGCACGCCGACCAATCGGCCGGCCGCGTCCACGGCGCCGAGACAGCCGAAACCCTTGCCCGTGATCAGGAGGAGCGCTTTGTCCATGCGCAGGCTGGGCGCGGCGAGCGGCACGGCGTCGCCGGTGTGCATCAGGTCCCGCACGCGGCGGAGCCGGGCGCCGAGGCGGCCGCCAGGGTGGATGGCGCTGAACTCGGTCGCCGTGAAACCGCGCCGGGTGAGGAGGGCGACGGCCAGCGCGTCACCGAGCGCGAGCTGCATGGTCGTGCTGGTCGTGGGCGCGAGACCCATCGGACACGCTTCGGGCGCAGCGGGCAGCAGCAGCAGGTGGTCCGCCGCACGGGCAAGGGCGGAGTCCTTGCGTGCCGTCATGGCGACGAGAGGAAGAGCGAAGCGCCTCGCGTGGGCCACGAGGTCGGCCAGCTCCACCGTCTCGCCGGAGTTGGAAAGCGTCAGCACAGCATCACCCGGCACGATCATGCCGAGATCGCCGTGGCTCGCCTCTGCCGGGTGGACGAAGAGGGCGGGCGTGCCGGTGCTGGCCAGGGTCGCGGCGACCTTGCGCGCGACGTGCCCGCTCTTGCCCATGCCGCTGACGGCGACGCGCCCTGTGCAGGCGGCGAGCGCCTCCACGGCGGCGGTGAACGCCCCGTCCAGACCCGCTGCGAGCGCGCGCAATCCCGCGGCTTCCGCCGCGAGCACGCCACGCGCCACCTCTACGTCCGAGATGGGCACGTCCGAGGCGTACCCGCTCCGGGTCTCCACGACCGCCACCGTCATCCGCACTCCTCAGAAATCGGATGAACTACGTATGGGCGCGGCGGTGGCCTTGGTCAACGAAGCCCACGTAACAAACCGTAGCATTCCGTCAGTGGGCGAAGATGTCGGGATCCTCGTAGCCAAGCAGGTCGAGCCGGGCGCGGGCGGGCAGGAAAGCGAAGCAGGCCATCGCGAGGTCGAGCCGGTCCTCGCGCACGAGCAGCGCCTCCAACCGTGCCCAGAGTGCATGAAGGTGGAGCACGTCGCTGGCGGCGTAGGCGAGCTGCTCGGAGGATAGCTCGGCCGCGCCCCAGTCGCTCGTCTGCTGCTGCTTGCTGATCTCGACGCCGAGCAGCTCGCGGCAGAGGTCGCGCAGCCCGTGGCGCTCCGTGAAGGTGCGGACGAGCTTGGCCGCGATCTTCGTGCAGCGCACGGGTGCGACGGGGATACCGAGCGAGTGTTGCAGGATTGCCACATCGAACCGCGCGAAATGCATGAGCTTGACCGTGGCCGGGTCGGCGAGGAGGCGCGCAAGGTTCGGAGCGTTGTAGCCGTGGCCGCCCAGGCGCTCGGGGACGATCTGGACAAGGTGGGCCGAGCCGTCGCCCGCGGAGAGCTGCACGAGGCAGAGCCGGTCGCGGTGCGGGTTGAGGCCCATGGTCTCGGTGTCCACGGCGACGACGGGGCCGAGATCGAGTCCATCCGGGAGGTCGTAGCGGTGGAGATGCAGGCTACCGCCGCCCGGCAGGAACTGTGTCGTGGTCACGGCGCCCCTTATGGTGCCCCCATCTTGGTGCCCAGGAGAAGACTCGAACTTCCACAGCCTTTCGGCCACAGGTACCTGAAACCTGCGCGTCTACCAATTCCGCCACCTGGGCAAACCGGCGCGGGAGGCCGGATGTAGTCCGGAGGGGCTGCGCGCGTCAAGCTGAGGCAAGAAGAGGGATGCGCGGCGCTGGAGGGAGCGTTTGCGGCGCGAATGTGCTATGTGGGACGTGGTCAAGAAGAGGAGACTGTCGTGTCCCAACCCTTGCTGTCCCGCCAAGCCTTCTCCTTGGGCCTCGCGCTGGCCGGCCTCACGGGCGTCGCGCTCGCCCCCGTGCCCGGCACGGCGGCGCAGCGCAGCCCGGTCACGCTGCAAGGCCTGTCCGCGGTGCATCTGATCGCGAATGCCGACAACCCATACGGAAATGTGGACCACCGGAACGACGCGGGCAACGACACGGGGGACTCCCAGGTCGAACGGCTGAACGAGGGTCAGCTCGACCGGAACTATCGCGGCCCTTACAATTACCGCCTGCAAGTGGCGCCGCCCGCCTACCCGCCTCCTCCCGGCTATGCCCCGCCGCCGGGCGACCGACCTGGCTATCCGCCGCCGCTGGGCGGTCCGCCGCCGCCAAGCTACCGCGCTCCAGGCTATTGAGCGGGACAGGGTCGTGCAGGGCAGCGAGGCGGTCGTGCGCGCCTACTACGCCGCGTTCAACAGCGAGGATGAGGCGGCATTCCTCGCCCTCCTCGCCGACGACGTGGTGCACGACATCAACCAGGGTGAGCGCCAGGTCGGCAAGGCCGCGTTCTCCCGCTTCCTCGCCCACATGAACGAGTGCTACCGCGAGCACATCGCGGACCTGGTCGTGCTCAGCGAGCCGACGGGCACTCGGGCGGCGGCGGAGTTCACGGTGCACGGCACCTATATCCGGACCGACGAGGGCCTGCCGCCCGCCTCTGGCCAGACCTATGCCCTTCCCGCGGGCGCCTTCTTCACCCTGCGGGACGGCAAGGTTTCGCGCATTTCCAACTTCTACAACGTGCAGGACTGGCTGCTGCAGGTGCGCCGTTGACGCAGATGCCTTACTTCCTTACTTTCGGATTATGCTTGCGAAGCTGACAACCAAGAACCAACTTACTTTGCCGAAGCAAGCTATCGAGGCGCTTGGGCGGCCGACCTACGTGCAGATCGAGGTGGACGGCGACCGGCTGTTGCTGATCCCAGTGAAGATTGGCGGCGCCGACGCTGTTCGGCGGAAGCTCGCCGAGCTTGGGATCACAGACGCCGATGTGGCGAATGCCGTGGGATGGGCGCGGCGAGGCGAGGCGTAGCGCGCCTGCCGCGTGCGCGCCGTATTCGATACGAACGTCGTCGTGTCCGCGCTGGTATTCGGCGGGCGGCTTGCGTGGTTGCGGGCTGTCATGGAGTGCCGGAGGGCTGGTGCCGATCGTCTGCCGCGAGACCGCGGCGGAGTTGCTCCGCGTGCTGGCTTATCCAAAGTTCCGCCTCACGGGGGCTGAGCAGGACGCGTTGCTCGGAGATTACTTGCCCTTCACGGAGGTGGTCCGCTTGCCCCAGCCTCCCCCGGCTCTGCCGATGGCGTGTCGGGACAGGGACGACGGGATGTTCCTGCAACTCGCGATCACGGCTAGGGCAGATGCCTTGTGCAGCGGCGACGCCGATCTGACGGTGCTGCGCGAGCAGGCCCCGGTCAGGATCGTATCCGTAGATGAATTGCGCCGGGCCGTTGCCGCGCCTTGAGGCTGCCGGGAGCGACGCATATGAGAGGGCAGGCTTAGGCAAGGAACAAGCGATGGCGACGCGCAGCGTGGCGGCAGTGTTCGGCGGCTCCGGGTTCATCGGCCGCTACGTGGTCAAGCGTCTCGCTGCGAAGGGATACGTCGTCCGTGTCTGCGGGCGGAACACGGAGAGCGCCAAGGGATTGATGACCGCGGGACGGGTCGGCCAGGTCGTGCCCCTCTACGTCTCGCTCACAAACCCTACGACGATCGAGCGTGCCGTTGAGGACGCGGACGTGGTGGTTAACCTCGTCGGCATCCTCGCTGAGCGCCACGCCGGGGATTTCCAACGGCTGCAGGCGGATGGTGCGGGCCGGATCGCGCGCGCCGCGGCGGCGGCCGGGGCGACGCGCCTGGTGCAGATGTCGGCTATCGGCGCCGACCCGGACAGCCCGAGCCTCTATGCCAGGACGAAGGCGGACGGCGAGGCGCAGGTTCGGGCCGCGATGCCGGGTGCCACGGTGCTGCGGCCGTCGGTCGTGTTCGGCGCCGAGGACCAATTCTTCAACCGCTTCGGCCAGATCGCGATGCTCTCGCCAATCATGCCCGTCATTCATGGGGAGACCAGGTTCCAGCCCGTCTATGTCGGGGACGTGGCGGACGCGGTCACGGCGGCGTTGGCGCAGGAAAACGGGACCGAGGCTCTCTACGAGCTAGGCGGGCCGCGCGTTTATACATTCCGTGAGCTGCTCGACTACGTGCTGCGTGAGACGCACCGGCGCCGGCGCCTCCTCACGATCCCGCTCGGGCTTGCCCGCCTACAGGCGCGGATCGGCGAATGGGTGCCTGGCAAGCCGCTGACGCGCGACCAGCTCCTGCTCCTCGCGCGTGACAACGTGGTCTCGCCCGGCGTGCCCAGCCTGGAGAGCCTCGGCATCACGCCGACGCCGCTTGAACTGGTCGTGCCGCCCTATCTCGACCGCTATCGGCCAGGCGGCGGCAAACGGGACGACGCGCCAGGCATGAGCGAGGGAAATATAGCCGAAACGGACCTTTCTGCACCCAGAGCTAGCGCGATCTGATGAAAGCTGGATGACATACGCCATAGGACAGGACAGAATTACTGTCCTGATCGAGCGAAAGGCGTTTCACGTCGGCCCTCTCTGCGCTATAACCTCCGTACCGCGCTCATGCGCGCCCGAGGAGTTAGAGTGCATGCCCGATCGCATGTTGCAGTTCGTCCATCTCGCCCGGCAGGGGCCGGACAAGCGCGAGGCTGACACGCGCCGGGCGGATTTCGCCGAGATTTACGCTGATTTCGACCCGGCCGGCGCCGCACGGCAGGCGAGCCGATGCAGCCAGTGTGGCGTGCCGTTCTGCGCGATCCATTGCCCCTTGGGCAACAACATCCCCGATTGGCTGAAGCTCACCGCGGAGGGGCGGCTCGAGGAGGCGTATGAGGTAGCGGCGGCGACCAACACCTTCCCCGAGGTCTGCGGCCGAATCTGCCCGCAGGACCGGCTGTGCGAGGGCAACTGCGTCATCGAGAAGGGGTTCGGGAACGTCACCATCGGGGCGGTCGAGCGGTTCATCACGGACACGGCCTGGGAGCGGGGCTGGGTGAAGCCGCCGCTGCCGCGGGCCGAGCTTGGGCAGAGCGCAGGCATCATCGGTGCCGGGCCGGCTGGACTCGCGGCCGCGGAGCAGCTTCGGCGCAAGGGTTATCAGGTCCACGTCTATGACCGCTACGACCGGGTCGGCGGCCTCATGATGTATGGCATCCCAGGGTTCAAGCTGGAGAAGGACGTGGTGCTCCGCCGCTGGCGCTGGCTGGAGGACGCGGGGGTGCAGTTCCATCTCGGCATTGAGCTGGGACAGGATTTTCCGTTCACCGAGCTTCGCGCCCGGCACGACGCGGTCCTGATCGCGACGGGCGTGTATAAGCCGCGCGACATCGGCGGGCCCGGCGCCGGGCTGGCCGGCATCGTGCCCGCGCTCGACTACTTGACCGCGAGCAACCGCAAGGGCCTCGGCGACGAGGTGCCCCAGTTCGACGACGGCAGCCTGGATGCGGCGGGCAAGCGCGTCGTCGTCATCGGCGGTGGTGACACGGCGATGGACTGCGTGCGGACCGCCGTGCGCCAGGGTGCGGTGTCCGTGACCTGCCTCTACCGGCGCGACAAGGCCAACATGCCTGGCTCAATGCGCGAAGTGAGCAACGCCGAGGAGGAGGGCATCGAGTTCGCCTGGCTCAGTCAGCCTGAGGCGTTCCTGGGCGATGAGCAGGTGACAGGGGTGCGCGTGCAGCGGATGCGGCTCGGCCTGCCGGACGCCTCGGGGCGGCAAGCGGTCGAGCCGGCCGACGCAAGGCACACGGTCCCGGCTGATCTCGTCATCAAGGCACTCGGCTTCGACCCGGAGGACTTGCCGCGCCTATGGGATCAGGACGGGCTGGAGGTGAGCCGCTGGGGCACGCTCAAGGTGAACCATCGCACGGCGGAGACGACGCTGCCGGGCGTGTTCGCGGCGGGCGACATCGTGCGCGGGGCATCACTCGTCGTGTGGGCGATCCGCGACGGGCGCGACGCGGCCAAGGCGATGCACGAGCATATGCAGGCGCGGGCAAGGCCGATGGCCGTCGCGGCTGAGTAGGGGGACACGATGCCGGACGGTCTGTACGAGCGCGACGCCCTGGCTTGGGCCGAGCAGCAAGCGGCGCTGCTGCGCCGGCTGGCGGTCGGCGAGCGCCTGAACGAAGTGGTGGACTGGCCCAACGTAATCGAAGAGGTGCAGGACGTGGGGCTGTCGGAGCTGCGGGCGTGCCAGAGCCTGCTGGAACAGGCGATGGCGCACCTGCTCAAGCTGCACGCCCTGCCGGAGAGTCAGGCAGCGAAGCACTGGCGTGACGAGATCAGGGCCTTCCTGCACGACGCGAAGCGCCGGTTTACGTCCTCCATGCGGCAGCGGATCGGCCTGGAAGACCTGTATTGTGAGGCCTCGGGCCGAGCGCACGCCGCGGCGGCAGATCTTGGCCTTGCCCCTCGCAGGCTGCCCAAGGCGTGTCCCTTCACGCTTGACGAGTTGCTGGGCGGGGACGTGGCGGGGCTGGTTGCAAAGGTGAGCAGCCCCGCTCCGGACAGAGGCGCTGATCAGGAGAGCCGGCCATGACCGACTTTATCGCCGACTGGCACGCCAACGTCGCGCGTCTCGCCCATACCTACGATCCTTCCCAAGAGCACGATGCCTGCGGCGTCGGCCTCGTCGCCTCGCTCGACGGCAAGCCGCGGCGCGAGGTCGTCCAGGCGGGCATTGATGCCCTTCGCGCCGTCTGGCACCGCGGCGCCGTGGATGCCGACGGCAAGACCGGCGACGGCGCGGGCATCCATATCGAGATTCCCCAGGACTTCTTCGCCAAGGCCATCCACCTCGGCGGGCACGAGCCGCAGCCGGGCCTGATCGCGGTCGGCCAGGTGTTCCTGCCCAAGACCGACCTCGGCGCGCAGGAACGGTGCCGGCAGATCGTCGAGACCGAGATCCTCGCCTTCGGCTACACCATCTACGGCTGGCGCCAGGTGCCCATCAACACCGGGTGCATCGGCGAGAAGGCCAATGCCACGTGCCCGGAGATCGAGCAGATCATGGTGCGTGGCGTCGGCGCGGATTCCGACACGTTCGAGCGCGACCTCTACGTGATCCGCCGCCGGATCGAGAAGCAGGCGATCCTGGCGCAGATCCCCGAGCTCTACATCTGCTCGCTGTCCTGCCGCTCGATCATCTACAAGGGCATGTTCCTCGCGGAGTCGCTGACCGACTTCTACCCGGACCTGCTCGACCCGCGCTTCGTCAGCCGCTTCGCGATCTATCACCAGCGGTATTCCACCAACACCTTCCCGACCTGGCGCCTCGCCCAGCCGTTCCGGATGCTCGCCCACAACGGCGAGATCAACACGCTGGCCGGCAACGTGAACTGGATGAAGAGCCACGAGACGCGGCTCGCCGCCGGCCCGCTCGACTCCTACCTGGACGACGTGAAGCCCGTGATCCAGGCCGGCAGCAGCGACACGGCGACGCTGGACTCGGTGTTCGAGCTCCTGGTGCGCGCCGGGCGCGACGCGCCGATGGCGAAGGCGCTGATGATCCCGGCCAGCATCGGCCAGGACGCGACCATGCCCGAGCGGCACCGCGACCTGTTCCTCTACTGCAACGCCGTCATGGAGCCATGGGACGGCCCGGCGGCCATCGCGGCTACCGACGGCCACTGGGTCATCGCCGGCCTCGACCGCAACGGGCTGCGCCCGCTGCGCTACACGATCACTTCCGACAACCTCCTCGTGGTCGGCAGCGAGGCCGGCATGGTGCAGTTCGATGAGGCGAGCGTCGTCGCCAAGGGGCGGGTCGGCCCCGGCCAGACCATCGGCGTGGACCTCGATGCGGCGCGCTTCTACGGCGACGAGGAGCTGAAGGATGCGCTCGCCGCGCGCCAGCCTTTCGGCGCGTGGGCGAAGGGCATCAAGCGCATAGACCACATCGTCAAGACCGACGTGCCGGAGCCCGCGCGCTACGAGCCGGAAGAGCTGCGCCGGCGCCAGCTCGCGGTGGGCGTCACCATGGAGGAGCTGGAGATGATCCTGCACCCCATGGTCGAGGACGCCTCCGAGGCCACCGGCAGCATGGGCGACGACACGCCCGTCGCCGTGCTCAGCGACCGTTACCGGGGCTTGCAGCACTATTTCCGCCAGGGCTTCAGCCAGGTCACGAACCCGCCCATAGACAGCCTGCGCGAGACGCGGGTGATGACGCTCAAGACCCGGCTCGGCAACCTGGGCAATGTGCTCGACGAGGAGAGCTCGCAGTGCGACCTGCTGCAGCTTGAATCCCCGGTGCTCAGCACAGCCGAGTTCGACGCCATGGCCGCGACGATGGGTGAGGCCGCGTGCCGGGTGGACTGCACGTTCCCGGTCGCGGGCGGCGAGGCGGGGCTGAGGGCCGCCATCGAGCGCATCCGCCGCGAGGCGGAGGACGGGGTACGCGCCGGGTGCGCGCACGTCATCCTCACGGACGAGGCGCAAGACGCACAGCGGGCGCCGATCCCGATGATCCTGGCGACGGCCGCCGTCCACACCTGGCTCGTGCGTCAATCTTTACGCACGTTCACGAGCCTGAACGTGCGCGCGGCCGAGTGCCTGGACGTGCACGCCTTCGCCGTGCTGATCGGCGTCGGCGCCACGACGGTGAACGCCTATCTCGCGCAGGAAGCGATCCTCGACCGTCAGCGCCGCGGCCTGTTTGGCCAGATCGGGCCGAAGGAGGCGGTCAACCGCTACAAGAAGGCGGTGGACAAGGGATTGCTCAAGGTGATGAGCAAGCTTGGCATCTCCGTGCTGAGCAGCTACCGCGGCGGCTACAACTTCGAGGCGATCGGGCTGTCGCGCGCGCTCGTGGCCGAGTTCTTCCCAGGGATGCAGAGCCGCATCTCGGGGATCGGCCTGTCCGGCATCGCGCGCAAGGTGCTGGCGCTGCACGAGGCGGCCTGGGACGGCGATTTGCAGGCGCTGCCGGTCGGCGGTCTCTACAAGCTGCGCCGCCGCGGCGAGGTCCACGCCTTCGACGGCAGCCTGATCCACACGTTGCAGGAGGCCGTCGCCACTGACAGCTACTCCACCTTCCGCCGCTACTCGGACGCCGTGCGCCGCCAGAAGCCGGTCGCGCTGCGCGACCTGCTCGACTTCCGCACGCAAGAGGCGACGCCGATCCCCGTGGAGGAAGTCGAGAGCATCACCGAGATCCGCAAGCGCCTGCTCTCGCCCGGCATCTCGCTCGGCGCGCTCAGCCCCGAGGCGCACGAGACGCTCTCCATCGCCATGAACCGCATCGGCACGCGCTCGGACAGCGGCGAGGGCGGTGAGGACCCGGCGCGCTCCAAGCCCCGCCAGAATGGCGACAACGCGAACAGCGCGATCAAGCAGATCGCTTCCGGCCGCTTCGGCGTCACGGCCGAGTATCTCAATAGCTGCCGCGAGATCGAGATCAAGATGGCCCAAGGCGCCAAGCCCGGCGAGGGCGGGCAGTTGCCGGGCTTCAAGGTCACGGAGCTGATCGCGCGTCTCCGGCACTCGACGCCCGGCGTGACCCTGATCTCGCCGCCGCCGCACCACGACATCTACTCCATCGAGGACCTTGCCCAGCTCATCTACGACCTCAAGCAGATCAACCCGGATGCGACGGTCTGCGTGAAGCTCGTCGCCAAGAGCGGCATCGGCACCATCGCCGCAGGCGTGGCCAAGGCGAAGGCCGACGCCATCCTCATCAGCGGCCACTCCGGCGGCACGGGCGCCAGCCCACAGACCAGCGTGAAGTATGCTGGGCTGCCGTGGGAGATGGGACTGTCGGAGACCCATCAGGTCCTGATGCTGAACCGGTTGCGCCATCGCGTGAAGCTGCGCGCGGACGGCGGCCTCAAGACGGGGCGCGACGTGGTGATGGCGGCTATGCTGGGCGCGGAGGAGTTCGGCATCGGCACGGCGAGCCTAGTCGCCATGGGCTGCATCATGGTCCGCCAGTGCCACAGCAACACCTGCCCCGTGGGCGTCTGCACGCAGGACCCGGCACTGCGCCAGAAGTTCGAGGGCAGCCCGGAGAAGGTCATCAACCTGTTCAGCTTCATCGCCGAGGAGGTGCGCGGCATCCTGGCCTCGCTCGGCGTTCGGCGGCTCGCGGACGTGATCGGGCGCACCGATTTGCTGCGCCAGGTAAGCCGCGGCTCGGAGCTTCTCGACGACCTCGACCTCAACCCGCTGCTCGCCCAGGCGGACCCTGGCGGGCACGCCCGCTACTGCACGCGGGTGGGGCGCAACGAGGTGCCGGAGACGCTGGACGCGCAGATGCTGGAGGACGCGGCGCCCCTGTTCGAGCGCGGCGAGAAGATGCAGCTCCAATACGGCATCCGCAACACGCACCGCACGATCGGCGCCAAGGTGTCCTCGCGGATCACCCGGCAGTTCGGCATGACCGGCCTGGCGCCTGGGCACCTCTCGGTGCGGCTGCGCGGCTCCGCCGGACAGTCGCTCGGGGCGTTCGCGGTGCAGGGATTGAAGCTGGAGGTGATCGGCGACGCCAACGACTACGTGGGCAAGGGCCTCTCGGGCGCCACCATCGTCGTGCGCCAGGCGCCCAGCTCGCCCTTGATCAGCCACCAGAACACCATCGTGGGCAACACGGTGCTCTACGGCGCCACCGCGGGCGAGCTGTTCGCGGCCGGGCAGGCGGGGGAGCGGTTCGCGGTGCGCAACTCGGGGGCGGTAGCGGTCGTCGAGGGCTGCGGCTCGAATGCGTGCGAATACATGACGGGCGGCACGGTCGCGATCCTCGGCCCTGTGGGCGACAATTTCGGGGCCGGGTTCACGGGCGGCATGGCGTTCGTCTATGACGAGGACGAGCAGTTCGAGCGCCGGATCAACCCGGAGACGCTGACGTGGCAGCGGATCGCGTCGGCGCACTGGGACGAGGTCTTGCGCGATCTCGTCGCCCGGCACGCGGAGGAGACGCAGAGTCGGTTCGCGCGGAGCCTGCTCCACGACTGGACGCGTGCGAGCGGGCGGTTCTGGCAAGTCGTGCCGAAGGAATACGTGCGCTACCTTCCGCAACTGCTGAGCGATGAAGTAGAGCCGCTGCGCGCGTAGGGGCTGGTCCGGAGATCGTTTGCTATTTAAGGTAGAATTCTATATTGGTTGAACACGCTCACGAATCCAGGATATAAGGAGCCAGTTTCCAGCCATTGAGGCTGGATGGTGGGAGCGGCAGCATGGTTGCGGATCGGGCATTCTTCGTGGCGGCGGATGCCACGCACACCTACGACGACGCGATTTGGGTGACGGACGGCACCGCCGCCGGCGCACAGGAGCTACAGGTAGCAGGCGCCAGCTTCACCGGTCTCAACCCCGACAATCTCGCCGTGAGCCTGTCCGGCACGCTGTTCTTCAACGGCTTCGATAGCTCCATCAATCCCAACCTCTGGGTCTCAGACGGCACCGACGCTGGGACGCATGAGCTGCAGGTGTCGGGAGCACCCTCGAACGGCCTCTCCCCCACGGACATCGTCGCGTTCGGCAATGGGGTCGCCTTCACGAGCTATCACAGCACCGGCCTCTGGTTCTCGGATGGCACCGCGGCAGGCACCACCCGCCTGACGGTGCCGGGCACGTCCGCCGGCTTCTACGTTAGTAGCCTCACGCAGTTCGACGGCAAGCTCTACTTCTCCGGGGGAGGCGGCATTGGTGCTGGTCTCTGGGTCTCGGACGGCACCGCCGCCGGCACGCAGGCGTTGGCAGTGCCCGGCGCGAGCGCGCTTGGCCTCACGCCCCGCTCCATGGCGTCCCTCGGCACCAAGCTGGTGCTCAATGGAACCAGCGCGAGCGGCGCAGAGGGTCTCTGGGTCTCGGATGGCACTGCCGCCGGCACGGTGGCGCTCTCGGTGCCGGGCCTGAACCCGACCGGCCATATCGCGGATGGCCCAGCCGGACTGGTCGCCTTCGGGAACAAGGCCGCTTTCGCCGCGATGGACGCGACGGGACAGGACGGCCTGTGGGTGACGGACGGGACCGATCGCGGGCACGCAGGAACTGCCGGGCGTGCACGTGGGCAGCTGGGGTGCGCCGATGGCTGCGCTGTCCGGCGGCAGGCTCGCCTTCATCGGGGCCGATGCGTCCGGCGTGGCAGGGGTGTGGATCACGGACGGCACCGCCGCCGGCACGCAGGAGCTGCACCCATCGGGTGCCTCGGCGAACTACAGCCCGGACGGCCTCATGGCCCTGGACGGAAAGGTGCTGTTCGATGCGCTGGACTCCTCCGGCGTGCATCGCCTCTGGACGTCGGACGGCACCAGCGGAGGCACCTCCACGCTGCTGCCGGGTGCGGTCACGCTGCAGCAGGGAGACACCAGCATCTCCGCCGAGATGCCTGGCCCATCGCCGAACTTCGCCTGGACCGACACCACGACGGGCGTCGTCTCGGGCGCGACCGGCGATGCCTACACCGGGCCTGTCTCCTACCTGAACTGGCAGATGCTATGGTCCGGCACCGACTCGGTGAACCTCCGAGCCAATGGCGGCAACGCTTTCCTGCGCGGCGGTCCGGGCAATGACGCTCTTCCAGGCCACCTCCGGCAGCAACGTGCTGGATGGCGGCACCGGCTCCAATTTCCTGGTCGGCGCGAGCGGCACGGACGGCGGCACAGACACGTTCTTCATAGATGCCCGCGGCAGCAACACGACGTGGAGCACGCTGACCAACTTTCACCCTGGCGACGCAGTGACCCTCTGGGGCTTCGTGGGCGGCACGAGCACGCTGTCCTGGGCAGCTTCGGACGGTGCGGCTGGCTACCAGGGCGCCACGATCCACTCCGAGACCGCCGGCGCCGGCACGGGCGTGAACGGTTCGGTGACCTTCGCGGGCGTCAGCCTGGCCGACGCGCAGAGCAAGTTCACAACCTCGACCGGCAGCGTAGCGGGCAACCCCTACCTCTACGTCAGGTACACTGGCTAACCGGGATACGGCCGGTACTCGACCGCAATGTCCATTGAGGCCGCGGGCGGTGGGCTGCCATAACCCGCTGTCACGCGCTTCCTCTATCATCTCCCCGTTCTCGCGCGACGTGCGCCTTTCTTGGCGAGCCGCTGCGGGGATGACCAGCGTTACCCGACCGCCGCTAAAATCTCCGCGTCGGTCGGGAAGCGCCCGCTCGCCTTCTTCGAGAACCGGAGCGTCCCGTCCACCGTGACCTCGAAGACGCCTCCGCGGCTCTTGCGGAGAGTCACCTCCGCGCCGGCGGACTTCGCTGCGATCAGGTCTCGCGCCAAACTGGCGCGCGGCTCGTAGCCTCATAGGCCGCAGTATTCGATCTCAACCTTCATGATCCATCCCTGGGCAGTCCGAACCGCAGCGATGTGGCAGGTATCGAGGGACGAGAAAAGGGGTAGTGCCCTTCTTGTGTCAGGAGCACAGGCGGAGGCGACGCGGAGCCGGTTCACGACCCACAGGATCACGCCACGGCGGCAAGCTGCCCCAACCGCTGCACGACCCGCAGCACGACGCCCTCGAACATCTCGCGGGTCAGCAGCCCCGTGCTCGTGTTGTAGCGGGACACGTGATAGCTGTCGGCGAGCAGCAGGCCGTCCGGCAATTCCGTGATCTCGCCGTGCCGGAAGCGCACGCGCGTCGCGGGCATCCCGCAGGCGCGCAGCACCGCCGCGTGCGCCAATACGCCGAGCGCGAGCACGATGCGCAGGTTCGTCATGCCCCGCAGCTCCGCCTGCAGGAATTGGTTGCAGGTCTGAACCTCCGCTGGCTTCGGCAGGTTCGCGGGCGGCACGCAGCGCACCGCGTTCGTCACCCGGCAGCCGCGCAGCTCCATCCCGTCGTCCGGCTCCGCACCGTATTGGCCCGTGGCCAACCCGAAGCGCAGCAGGGTCTCGTAGAGCAGGACGCCCGCGTGATCTCCCGTGAAGGGTCGTCCTGTGCGGTTCGCGCCTTTCAGGCCCGGCGCCATGCCCACGACCAAGAGCGGCGCGCCTGGATCGCCCCAGCTTGGCACGGGGCCGTTGAACCAGCCTGGGTTCGCCGCCCGGTCCGCCTCTCGGAAGGTGACGAGGCGCGGGCAGAGCGGGCAATCATGGGGCGGAGCCTCGATCATCGAACCTTTCCAATCTTGCCGCTCGATATGTAGCCTGATTCGCGTTACGGAAGAATGAACGGAGGCGGGAAGGTGATCCTGGTCGCGATCGGAGCCAACCTTCCCGGCCCACGGGGCGAGCCGCCGCGCGCGACCTGCGAGTGGGCCGTCGAGCGGCTCGCCGAATTGCCCGGCCTGCGCCTCGCCGCGGTGTCGCGCTGGTATGAGACTGCGCCCGAGCCGCCTTCCGACCAACCCAATTACGTCAACGGCGCGGCCCGACTGGATGGCACGGCTGAGCCGGAGGCGCTCCTCGCGGCGCTGCACGCGATCGAGGCGGAGGCCGGGCGCGTGCGAACCGTGCGCAACGCCGCTCGCCCGCTCGACCTCGACTTGATCGCGATGGACGGGCTGGTGCGCGACGCACCGCCGATCCTGCCCCATCCGCGGGCGCACCTGCGCGCGTTCGTTCTGCTCCCGCTGCAGGACGTGGCACCCGAGTGGCGCGATCCCATCACCGGGCGGACGCCGGGCGAGTTGTTGGCGGCATTGCCCGGCGCCCAGACAGCCCCAGGCCCCCAGCCCTAGCAAACCCTGCCTGTAATGGCACGCGAACCTTGCACCGCAGCACGCCTTCGCTTAGATGAGAAGTTCATCGAAAGCCATTGGCGGAGAGAGAATGCATGGCGCGCGTCACCGTTGAGGACTGCGTGCAGAGGGTGCCGAACAGGTTCGAGTTGGTCCTGCTCGCGGCCCAGCGCGCCCGTAACCTGAGCCGCGGCGAGGAACTCACCGTGGACCGGGACAGCGATAAGAACCCGGTCGTAGCACTGCGCGAGATCGCCGAGGAGACCGTGCCGCTCGCCAAGCTGGAGCAGGATCTCGTCAAGTCGCTCTCCCGTGCCCCCGAACCTGAGCCCGCGGACGAGGAAGTGCTCGACCTCATCCCGACCGACCAGAACATCTTCGGCCTGCAGGATGTCTCCGCGGACGAGGAGACGCCTGGGATGCAGGTCGAGGAGATGTCCCCCGCGGACCTGGAGGCGGCCATCGAGGCGGAGCTGGGTGGCCGGCCGCGGCGCTGATCGCCCATCCATGAGGCGGCAGCGGTGACGCCGGGCCGCCTCCCGCTCCTGCGCGCGCCGGACGGCGCCGCGGCCGAGTCGCACGCGGCCCGGCCGCGCATCGTCCGCCAGTTCGAGTTGACCGAGCGTGTCCGCGCCTACGATCCGCGCGCGGATTTGGACATGCTCGATGCCGCCTACGTCCTCGCGATGCAGGCGCACGGTGCCCAGCAACGCGAGAACGGCGACCCTTACATCACGCACCCGCTCGCGGTCGCCGACATCCTGGCCGGCTATCGGCTCGACGTGGCGAGCCTCGTCACCGCGCTGCTGCACGACACCGTCGAGGACACGAAGCTCACGCTCGCCGAGGTGGAGCGGCGGTTCGGGCCGACCATCGCCGGTCTCGTGGACGGCGTGACGAAGCTCACGCGCCTCGAGTTGCAGAGCGACCGCACGAAGCAGGCCGAGAACTTCCGCAAGCTCGTGCTGGCGATGAGCAAGGACATCCGCGTCCTGCTCGTCAAGCTCGCCGACCGGCTGCACAACATGCGCACGCTGCACTTCGTCGAGAGCGCGGAGCGCCGGGTGCGGATCGCGCGCGAGACCATGGAGATCTACGCGCCGCTCGCCGAGCGCATCGGCATGGACGCGATCAAGACCGAGCTGCAGGACCTCGCTTTCGCCCAGCTTGAGCCGGAGGCGCACGACACCATCCAGGCCCGCCTCAACTTCCTCCGCGGCCAGGGCGCGGACGTGATCGAGGAGGTGCGCGACGAGCTGACCCGCGTCTGCGAGGAGTTGGGCGTCGAGGTCGAGGAGGTCACGGGGCGCGAGAAGTCGCCGTTCTCCATCTGGGAGAAGATGCAGCGGCGGAACATCGCGTTCGAGCAGCTCAGCGACATCATGGCGTTCCGCATCGTCGTGCCCACGCGCGAGCAATGCTACCAGGCGCTGGGGGCCGTTCATGCCGGCTATCCCGTGATCGCCGGGCGGTTCAAGGACTACATCAGCACGCCCAAGAGCAACGGCTACCAGAGCGTGCACACGGGCGTCACGCTGCGCGCGCCGCTCAACCAGAAGATCGAGGTGCAGATCCGCACGGCTGAGATGCACGAGATCGCCGAGGCAGGCGTCGCCGCGCACTGGCTCTACAAGCAGCACGAAGCGCCCGAGGGCGATGCGCAGCAGTTCCGCTGGGTGCAGGATTTGTTGGAGATCCTGGAGAATTCCCAGGCGGCGGACGAGTTCCTGGAGAACACCAAGCTCGAGCTCTACTCCGACCAGGTATTCTGCTTCACGCCCAAGGGCCAGCTCATCGAGCTGCCGCGCGGAGCGACGCCGATAGACTTCGCCTACGCCGTGCATAGCCAGATCGGCGACACCTGCGTGGGCGCCAAGATCAACGGCCGGCTGATGCCGCTGCGCCACGAGCTGCGCAACGGCGACCAGGTCGAGATCATGACGGCGCGCGGCGGCACGCCGTCCCCGGCATGGGAGCGGTTCGTCGTCACCGGCAAGGCGCGGGCGCGCATCCGGCGCTACGTCGCGCAGCAGCAGCGCCAGCAGAACAAGGATGCCGGGCGCGCGGCACTCGCGAAGGCGTTCCGGCAGGAGGGGCTGGACGGCTCCGAGCGCGTCCTGGAGGCGGCCCTCAAGGGCCTCAAGGCGGCAACGCTCGATGACCTCTACGTCGCCGTCGGCCAGGGCAATACCGGCCCGAAGGACGTGGTCCACGCCGCCTACCCGGAGCTGCGCCAGTCGGCACGGGCGCCGCGGCCTTTGCCATCGCTCCTGCCGCGCAGCCGTAGTCCCGCCACGGCGGGCGGCATGGCGATCAGCGGTTTGGTCGCTGGCATGGCGGTCCATTACGCCGGCTGCTGCCATCCGCTGCCGGGCGACCGCATCGTCGGCATCGTGACGACGGGCAAGGGCGTCACCATTCACACGCGCGAGTGCCAGACGCTGGAGACGTTCGCGGCGACGCCTGAGCGGTTCATCGACGTGGAGTGGGACGGCGCCGCCCCCAGCCCCAAGGGCGCCCCCAAGACCATGCATGTTGGCCGCATCAGCGCCATCAGCGTGAACAGCCCGGCGGCGCTCGCCAACCTCGCCAACACCGTCGCCAAGCACGAAGGGGCGCTGACGAACCTCAAGATCATCAATAGGCAGCAGGACTTCTTCGAGGTGCTGCTGGACGTGGAGGTGCGCGATCTTCGCCATCTCTCGACCGTGATCGCCGGGCTGCGCGCGACCGGCGGCATCACGCAGGTCGAGCGGGCGCGCGGGTAGGCCGTGGTCCTGGGGCTGGGGTCCGATTTGTGCGATATCCGCCGGATCGAGCGCAGCATCGAGCGATTCGGCGATCGTTTCCTAGCCCGCGTATTCACGCCAGTCGAGCGGGCGAAGGCCGAGCGGCGCACGCCTGCGATCCGCGCCGCGACCTACGCCAAGCGATTCGCGGCCAAGGAAGCCTGCGCCAAGGCGCTCGGCACCGGCTTCCGCCAGGGCGTCTTCTTCCACGATCTCGGCGTGGTGAACCTCGCCTCCGGCCAGCCGACGATGGTGCTCACCGGCGGCGCGCTCGTCCGGCTGCGCCGGATCACGCCCCCTGGCTACGAGGCGCAGATCGCGCTGACCATGACAGACGAGCATCCTTACGCCTTCGCGCAGGTGCTGCTGCAAGCCGAGCGCATTCCCGAAGAAGATTGTCCCAAGAGCATTGCCAAGAGCGTTGCCAAGGGCGTTAGTTGACAGCGGCGGGAGCCTCAGCTTGAAGCAGGGCCAGCCATGAGCAAGATCAAGATAGCCACCAAGGCGACACCCGCCAAAGGAGCGCCCAAAAGGGCGCCGATCGAGGCCAAGAAGGGCTCGGGCGGCCTGCTCGAAAGCGTGAAGACGGTCGTCTTCGCGCTCCTGATCGCGGTCGGAATCCGGACCTTCATCGTCGAGCCGTTCAACATCCCGTCGGGCAGCATGTTGCCGACCCTGCAGATCGGCGACTACCTGTTCGTGTCGAAATTCGCCTACGGCTACTCCTACGCCTCGCTGCCCTTCGCGCCGCACTGGTTCAGCGGCCGTGTCCCGGCATGGATGCCCAGGCAGGGCGACGTCGCCGTGTTCAAGTGGCCGGGCGACGACAGCACGGACTACATCAAGCGCATCATCGGCCTGCCTGGCGACCGCCTCCAGGTCCGCGAGGGCGAGCTCTACATCAACGGCACCCTCGTCCCGCGCAGATCCGAGGGCGAATACATGGCCGAGGACCGCGGGATGCGCACGCTGACGCGGCTCTACCAGGAAACGCTGCCGGATGGCGTCAAGCACGAGATCCTGAAGATGACCGACGCGGGTCCGGTCAACAACACGCCTGAGATCGCGGTGCCCCCGGGGTTCCTGTTCGTCATGGGCGACAACCGCGACAACAGCGCGGACAGCCGCGTGCCCGTCACCGCCGGCGGCGTCAGCCTGCTGCCGATCGAGAACCTGGTGGGCAAGGCGGAGTTCACGTTCTTCTCGTTCGACGCGCGCGATCCTTGGTGGGCGTTCTGGGACTGGCCGTTTGAGGTGCGCTGGGGGCGGCTGCTGCGTGGCATTGGCTAGCCGTGCCCGAGGCACGTGACGAGGCACGTGCCCCGGGCACCTCGCGCGAGGTGGCGGAGATGCTGCTCGGCCATCGCTTCGCCCGCCCGGCGCTGCTCGACGAGGCGCTGACCCATCGCTCGGCGATCTACGGCCGCGCAGGGCGCCGCAAGGGCGAGCGCCGTGGCGTCGGCTCGAACGAGCGGCTGGAGTTCGTCGGCGACCGCGTGCTGGGCTTGCTCATGGCCGAGTGGCTGGTCGAGCGCTTCCCGGACGAGCAGGAAGGCGAGCTGGGGCTGCGGCTCGCCCATCTGGTCTCGCGCGCGACCATCGCGGTGATCGCCGAACGGGCCGGCCTCGCCGCCGTGCTCGCGGTCGCGCCCGGCGAGGCCCGCGCGGGCGTCACCTCGAACACCACTGTGCTCGCGGACGCGATCGAGGCGCTGCTGGGCGCGCTCTACCTCGACGCCGGGCTGGACCCGGCCCGGCGCTTCATCCGCGCCGCCTGGTCGGAAGACCTGGAGCGGCACCATCTGCCGCCGAAAGACCCCAAGATGCAGTTGCAGGAATGGCTGATGGGCCGCGGCCATCCGTTGCCCGAGTATCGCGAGGTATCGCGCGAGGGTCCGTCGCACGCGCCGCATTTCCGCATTCATGCCCAGGCGCTGGGCCAGGCGGGGGAGGGCGAAGGGGCCAGCAAGCGCCTTGCCGAGCGCGCCGCCGCAGCGGCACTCCTCGCGAAGCTCGGGGCATGAGCGAGCCTCGTCAGGAGGGAGGGAGCCGCTGCGGGTTCGTTGCCCTCGTGGGCGCCCCGAACGCCGGCAAGAGCACGCTGCTCAACCGGATGCTCGGCACCAAGGTGAGCATCGTCAGTCCCAAGGCGCAGACGACGCGCTTCCGTGTGCTGGGTATCCTGATGCGCGGCGCGAGCCAGGTCCTGCTCGTGGACACGCCCGGCATCTTCCGCCCGAAGCGACGCCTCGACCGTGCCATGGTCAGCGCCGCCTGGACCGGCGCCGACGACGCGGACCTCGCGGTGCTGCTCGTGGACGCGCGCGCCGGGTTGACGGAGGAGGTCGGCGCCATCGCGGCGCGCATCGCCGAGCGCGGGCGCCGGGCGTGGCTCGCGCTGAACAAGGTGGACCTCGTGGGGCCGCCCGCGCTGCTGCCGCTCGCGGAGGCGCTGGGCAAGCTCGCCCGGTTCGAGGAAACCTTCTTCGTGAGCGCCTCGACGGGGGACGGCGTGCCCGAGCTGGCGGACGCGCTCGCCGTCGCGGTGCCGCCGGGGCCGCATCTCTACCCGGACGACGACCTGACCGGGATGCCGGACCGCTTGCTCGCCGCGGAGCTGGTGCGCGAGCAGGTGTTCCTGCAGACGCACGAGGAGGTGCCCTACGGCACCACGGTCGAGACCGAGCACTGGCAGGAGCGGAAAGACGGCTCGGTGCGGGTCGAGGTCACGATCTACGTGGCGCGCGCCGGGCAGAAGGCGATCCTGATCGGGGCGAAGGGCAGCCGCATCCGCGAGATCGGGGCGAAGGCGCGGGGGGAGCTGGCGCGGCTGATCGAGCGGCCGGTCCACCTGTTCCTCAACGTCAAGGAGCGGGCAGGCTGGGACGAGGAGCGGGCGCGGATACGGGCGCTGGGGCTGGAGCCGGACTAGCGGAACGCTGTCCCGGAGCGCCCTCAAGCCCTCACCCGAACGAAGCTCTCCATCTCCCCCGCCAGCCGCTCCACCGTGCGCCGCCACGCGAGCCCAGGGTCCGCCTCGCCCGGCGGCTCTCGCGCTACGGCCAGTAGGCGCAGCAAGCCACCCATCACCCCTGTCGCCGTCGGCTCACACAGGATCGCCAGGTTCTCATCCGCGAGCTGCTCCGCGAGACCGCCCACGCGCGTCGCCACCACCCAGCGCCGGGCCGCGATCGCCGCGGCGGCGACGCCGCTCTGGCTTGCCTCCCGATGCGACAGCACCAGCGCGTCCGCCCACGCGAGAAGGTCGCCCACCTCTCCCTCCGGCACCCAGCGGTTCTCCACCACCACACCTGGAGAAGCCCGCAACTGCGCCAGCGCCGCAGATTCCGGCCCTGACCCCACGACGCGCACCTGAAGATCCGGCCGCTCTCCCAGGCTCGCCAGCGCCGCCGCGAGCAGGTCCAGCCCCTTGTAGGGCAGCAGCCGCCCGAACGAGAGAAGCCGCAATTTCCCGCCATGGGCGAGCGCGGGCGGCGCCGGGCCGAAGCCGAGCGGCGGCAACGTCGCACGCAGCAGCATCCGTCCGCGCACCGCCCCCTGCGCCTGCAGCCGCGCCGCTACATGCGCGCTCAGCGCCACCAGCCCGTTTGCCCGGCGCAGCAATGCGCGCTGCAATGGCATCTGCAACGGCAACCCGTCCCCTGGGTGCGCGTCCGCGTCGTGGACGACCACGAGGAACGGCACCCCGGCCCGCCGCAGCGCCGCCGCCATCAGCAGGTCGAGCGGCGCCGGCATCGCGCACAGCGCCACGTCCGGCGCGAGCGCCCGCACCTGCCGTGCGAGGCCCGGCACGAGCAGCGGGGCCGTCAGCATCCGCCCCGCGAACCCCACGGCCGTTCCGTAGGTCGGCACCGGCAGGTCGCAGCGCGGCGCGCCCGGCCCTTGCAGGATCTCCGCGTTGGCCGACAGCGACAGCGCCGCCTCGACGCCGGCCACCCCGCCCAAGCCCCGCGCCAGCTCCACCGCGACCCGTGGGCCTGCACCACGCCGTCCCCACTGCCAGACCAGCACCTTCACGCGGCAGCGTCCTCCGCGACGCCTGGGACGGGCAGTCCCAATCCCTGCACCGCCGCCGCGATTGCTCCCGGGCCGAACCGGGCCAGCGCCGCTGTCCGTGCCCGCGCCCCCATCGCCGCGCGCAGCACCGGGTCGTCCGCGAGACGCTCGCAGCCAGGCCGCCGCCGCCTCTACGTCCGGCTCCGCCCATTCCGCACCTGGCACCGCATAGACCCCGCGCGGGTCTCCGACCGGGACCATCCGCGCCGGCACGGGCGCCGCGACCCCGTCATGCAGGAACTCCGCCGTCGCCGACCAGTCCGTCGCCACCACCGCGCGCCCGAGCAGCATCGCTTCCGCCGGCACCAGGCCGAACCCTTCGCTGCGATGGAGCGAGAGCACGATGTCGCTCGCCGCCATCAGCGCGTGCAGGTCGGCGCGCGGCAGCGTCCGGGCCTCGATCTGGATGTTCGCCATCCCCGCGCACGCCGCCCGCAGTCGCGCGAAATCGTCGGGGAAATGGTCCGGGTCCGTGACCTTGAGCACGAGGATGCGGTCCGCCCGCTCCCCGAACGCCGCCCGATGCGCGGCGACGACGGCCAGCGGGTTCTTGCGCACGAAGCTGCTCGCCAGGCTCATCACCGCGAGCGTGACGACCGCCCGCTCCGGCAGCCCGAACGCCGCCCGGCTGAGCAGGCTCGGCACCGGCGGCCGCAGCGCGAGCGGATAGGACACGACGCGCACGCGGCCCGGCGCCAGCGGCTCCAGCGCCGCCGCCGTGAACTGCGACGGCACCCAGACCTCGTGCACGAACGGCGCCGCGATCCGCCAGTCCGGGTCGGCGACCGGCAGCTCCCAGTTCCAGAACCCGATCACCCGCCGCCCCCGCACCGCCCGGCGCCCGAGCCGGGCCAGCGCGAGCGGCACCTGCGGCGCATTGGCGTACAGCAGCAGCGCCGCACCCGGCGGCGCCTCGCGCGCGTCGGTCCACGCCGGCACGCCGAGCGCCGCAAGTCCCGCGAGCACCAGCCGCGCCCCTTCCCCAAGCCCCGACGCGCGGCCCAGCTCGCCGACCACGATCACGCCCTCGCGCACGGGCGGCGGCACCCGGTCGGGCCGCGGCGCGAGCAGGGTGGCGGCCCGGAGCAGCGCCCGCCGTCGTCCGCGCGGCGGCAGCAGGCGCCAAAGCCGGTGCAGGGAGGTGAGAGCGGCGGCCATCGCGGGCGCTTCTGCCGGTGGCGCAGTTGCCGTGCAAGCGGATCAAGCTAGATTGCCTTCGATGGCACTCGCACCGCGCCCCTCTGCACCGAGCCTTGCCAAGGCCGAGATGCTCGCCCGGCGCGCTGCCGCGTGACGCCCTTCGAGGTCGCGCTGCAGCCGCCGGACCTCGCGCCCTGGCGCACGGGCAACATCGGGGTGCCGGGCTTCACGAGGCTCGACTCCGGGCGCGCCGGCCCGCACGCGCTGATCGTCTCGCTGGTCCACGGCAACGAGATCGCGGGCGCCATAGCGCTCGACCGCCTGCTGCGCCGTACCTTCCGCCCCATGCGCGGCCAGCTCACCGTCGGCTTCGCCAACCTCGCCGCCCTTGCCCGCTTCGACCCGGCGGAACCGACCGCCTCCCGCTTCCTCGACGAGGACCTCAACCGTGTCTGGGACCAAGCCGTGCTCAGTGGCCCGCGCCGCTCCCGCGAGCTGGACCGCGCGCGCGAGATGCGGCCCCTCGTCGAGGCCGCGGACGCGCTGCTCGACCTGCACAGCATGTTGTGGCCGTCCGATCCCCTGATCCTCTCGGGTGCGACCGAGAAGGGCCGCCGCCTCGCCACCGCCATCGGCACCCCCGCCCTCGTCGTCAGCGACCGCGGCCACGCCGCCGGGCCGCGGCTCATAGACTACGGGCCGTTCGCCGACCCAAGCCAAGCCGCCGCCGCCTGCCTGGCCGAGTGCGGCCGGCACTGGGCGGAGGAGACCGTCGCGACGGCCGAGCGCTGCATCGGCGGCTTCCTGCGGCTGCTTGGCATGGTGGATGACACGCGCCCCGACCCCATATGTGATTTCGAAGGTCGCGCCAAAGGTCGCAGAAGTCACCCTTGCCGTGACCGCCACGACCAGCGGTTTCGCCTTCCTGCAGCCTTTCCGCGGCGGCGACGTCATCCCCCGGCGCAACACGCTCATCGCCGTGGACGGCGACGCCGAGATCCGCACCCCGCATGACGATTGCCTGCTCGTCATGCCGAGCCTTCGCCCCGTGCGCGGCCACACCGCCGTGCGCCTGGCCCGTTTCGTGGAGCCTGAACCCTGATGCCCCTTTCCGACCCTCCAGAGAACGCCGAGCCGCGCGAGCTGCTGCACCTGCGCGACATCCGCCTGCGCGGCTACCGGCGCGCCGACGGCCTGTTCGATATCGAGGCCGAGCTGCAGGACACGAAGACCTACGGCTTCGGCAACCAGGACCGCGGCTGGATCGAGCCCGGCGAGCCGCTCCACCACATGCTCGCCCGCATGACCGTGGACGAGAGCATGGTGATCGTCTCGTTCGAGGCGGCGACCGAGCGCGGTCCCTTCGCGATCTGCCCCCAGGCCGCCCCGAACTTCGCCCGGCTCGCCGGCCTGCGCATCGGCCGCGGCTTCCTCAAGGCCGCGAACGAGCGCGTCGGCGGCACGGTCGGCTGCACCCACCTGCGCGAGCTGCTGCAACAGATGGCGACGGTGGCGTTCCAGACGCTCTTCGCCAAGCGCGTGAAGCGGCAGGAAGCAGCGAACGCCGAGGCTACCGCGGAGGCGAGCGCCCAGAAACCCAGCGAGAGGCCCGCGCTCCTCGGCACCTGCCTCGCCTACGCGCCTGACAGTCCCGTCGTGAAGCGCTACTGGCCCCAAGCCTACACAGGGGAGTAGCGCCCGCGAGGAGTTGTGCCGGGCAGCGCGCATGGGGATTTCACTTCCATGACGTAGTTCATGGGAGCCGGGCTGCGGTACTCGCAGAGGCCGGCGTGAGCGCAGGACGTATCTCGATGACGAACAGGCCCGGCATCGGCAGGGCAGCAACGGCGGTGGCCCGGCCGTGATCGTGTTCATAGCGGGCATGCAGCGCAGCGGCTCGACGTTCGCCTTCAATATCGCCCGTGATCTCCTGCGAGCGCGTGGGCAAGTCTATCAGGAAGCCATCGGAGAGGCGGACATCGCCCAGGTGCTTGCGAGGTCTGGCGGCGCGGAGCACGTGCTGGTCAAGTCGCATGCCGCCGATCCAATGACGGTGATGCTCGCGCAGCATGGCGCCTTGCGCACGATCTGCACCATGAGGCACGTCGAGGACGCTGCCGCATCCTGGATCGAGACATTCGGCTGGTCGGAGGCGGAGACGGTGGCTTGCCTACGGACCTGGCTCGCGCTCTACGTCCAGGTTCGCGGCGCGGCGCTGCTCGTCCCCTATCCGCAGGTGGATCGCAGGCCCTGGCTCGCTGCCTGGCGCATCGCCCGTTTCCTCTGCCCCGATGCCGGTCCGGGCGAGGTGCTGCGCATCGCGCGCCGCCACGCGAAGGCACAGGTCAAGCAACGGACGGACGCGCTGCAGAGCGGCGCCGACGGCGTCGCGGACCTCGGCTTCAGCTACTACGACCGCGCCACGTTGTTCCATCGCCGTCACGTCTCGTCGCTGCGTTCCCGCCCCGTGGAGGAGCGGCTGTCACCGGATCAGCTCGCGCGCATCCGCGCCGCGCTTGCCACGGACGTGGCGGCGGCAGGGCTGGGATTGAGCGCGCGCCGTCGCGCGTTGGCACAAGGCGCTGGAGCGCAAGGCGAACGGGCAAAGGATCTACGCGATCTTCGTAGCGGCCCGATAGTGTCCTAATTTGAAGTCCAGCGGCCTTGATGGGCCGTCAACATCGTGGCTGCGCTTGATAACCCTCTACAGGTCGCCCACGGACACGGGCGGGGTGAGTGGCCGTGGCAAGCCCAGCATGACGGTTCTGGATGTCAAATTAGGACACTACCCCAACCCTGCTTGACAATTCTGTCCACGGATAAGAACAATCGCATAACAAAAATGCGATTGGCCTACTGGTGCTGTGACGCTAGATGTCGGTCGTGATCGCTCGATCGGGAGGATCGCGAGTGGGGAGCACGCCGCGTGCCGGGCCGAGCGCCGAGATAAAGCCTTCTATCGCTCGCCTCGGCGCTCTTGCGGACTACGGCCCAGGCTCGTCAGGCCGCGGAATCGAAGCCTGGTTGCCGCAAGCGCGCCTCGCGACCTCGCACTTCCCAGGGAATGACGCAGCGGCCGTGGAAGCCGCGCGTCCCACCCCACGGCTGCGCAGGCAGCTGTGAAGCTTGCCCTGCCCGAGGTGTCAGGGACCGTTGAAGGGCGGGCGGAGATGCGGCTGGCCGTCACCGATGTCTCCAAGCGCTTCGGCGGCACCCGCGCGCTCGACCGGGTCAGCCTGCACGTTGGGGCGGGTGAGATCGTCGCACTCCTCGGCGAGAACGGCGCCGGCAAGTCCACCCTCATCAAGGTGCTCGCAGGTGTTCATGATCCGGATGGCGGAACTGTCGCCTACCGCGGCCGGGACGCCACCGGGCATGTGCGCCATCTGCCGATCGCCTTCATCCACCAGGATCTCGGCTTGATCGACTGGATGACCGTGTCCGAGAATATGTGCCTCGCGCTTGGCTACCCGCGGCGCCTCGGCATGATTGATCAAGATGCCGCGGCGCGGCGCGCGGCGCAGGCGCTTGGCCAGCTCGGGGTCTCCATTGATCCCTACGAACGCGTCGGGCGGCTCGGCCGCACTGAGCGCTCGCTCGTGGCGATCGCGAGGGCGCTGGCGTCCGAGGCGGAGCTGGTCGTGTTGGACGAACCGACGGCGAGCCTTCCGGCGGACGAGGTGGCCCGGCTCTTTGAGGTCCTGCGGCGGCTGCGCGCGCAAGGCGTCGGGATGATCTACGTCTCCCACAGACTGGACGAGGTGTTCGAGATCGCGGACCGCATGGTCGTCCTTCGCGATGGCCGCGTCGTCGCGGACAGGCCGGTCGCCGGCGCCACGGCGCGGGATGTGATCCTGGCGATCGTCGGTCGCGAGCCGTCGCAGGTGTTCCGCAGGTCGGAGCGGCGGCGGGAGCGCGTGCGGCTCGTGCTCGATGATCTGCAAATCGGGGCGGTGGGACCGGTCAGCTGCCAAGTCCATGCGGGTGAGGTGGTAGGCTTCGTCGGTCTCCGCGGGGCAGGGCAGGAAGCCGTCGGGCGCGCCCTGTTCGGCGTGCACGCGACGGCGGCGGGCCGCATCCTGCTGGACGGCACCCCGGTCTCGCCGGCATCGCCCGGCGAGGCCATGCGGGCTGGAATCCGGCTCGTCTCAGGGGATCGCGTCGGCGAGTTCGGCCGTGGCGAACATGTCCGTGCGCGAGAACCTGTTCCTCAACCCGATCGCCGCGGGACGCAGCCAGTTCCGCCCGATCCGGCCCCGACGCGAGGCGGTTGCGGCGCGAGCACTCGGCGGGCAGGTCGGCCTGCGGCCAAATGAGCCGGCCATGCCGATCGAGGCCCTGTCCGGCGGCAACCAGCAGAAGGTGGTCATGGGCCGCTGGCTGTACCTGGGCGGCGCCGTCTATGTGCTCGAGGACCCGACCGCCGGCGTGGATGTCGGCGCCAAGGCGGACATATACCGGCTGTTCGATGAGGCCCTCCAAGCGGAGGCCGCGATCATCATCATCTCCACCGACTTCGAGGAGGTCGCGAACGTGTGCCACCGCGCGCTCGTCTTCGACCGCGGCCGGATGGTCGCCGAGCTGTCCGGCGACGGGCTGTCCGTGTCCGCCCTGCTCGCGGCCGCATCGGCCGGCACCGTCGAGGGAGGCGCCACGCCATGCAGTCCTTAGAGTCGAACGCGCTGGAGCCGACCCGCTCGGAGCTGGCGGCCATGTCGCGCGGCGAAGCGATCCGGCGGCTGCTGCCCGTCTATGGGTTGCCCATCCTGCTCGTGGTGCTGATCGTCGTCTTCTCCATCCTGCTGCCCGATACGTTTCCGACGGCCCTGAACGCCCGCTCCATCATGAGCGACAAGGCGATCATCGCGCTCCTGTCGCTCGCTGCCATGCTGCCGATGATCGCGGGCAGGATAGACCTGACCGTAGGCTACGGCATCGTGCTGTGGCACATCCTGGCGATCAGCCTGCAAACCTGGCTTGGCCTGCCCTGGCCCGTGGCGGTGGGCCTGGTGCTGCTCGGTGGCGTCGTGGTCGGCCTGGCCAACGGGCTGCTGGTCGAGGTGGCGCGGATCGACTCCTTCATCGCGACGCTCGGGACCGGCACGGTGCTCTACGCGCTGGCCGTGTGGCACACGGGGGGGCGCCAGGTGATCGGCAAGCTGTCGCCGGGCTTCCTCGCCATCAACGGCACCTGGGTGCTGGGGCTACCCATCACGACCTTCTACGTGCTGGGCCTGGCTGTGTTGCTCTGGATCGTGACGGAGCGGCTGCCGCTCGGCCGCCGGCTCTACGCCGTCGGCGCCAACCCGCGCGCGGCGGCGCTGAACGGCATCCCCGTGCGGCCCCACGTCGTCGGGGTGTTCGTCGCCTCGGGGGTGTTGACCGCGTTCACCGGCATCGTCCTGGCGTCCAAGCTGCGGATCGGCCAAGCCAGCGTGGGACTCGAGTACTTGCTGCCGGCGCTGGTTGGTGCCTTCCTGGGTTCGACGACCATCCGGCCCGGCCGGGTGAACGTGTGGGGCACTCTCGTCGGCGTCCTGGTGCTGGCGGTGGGCATCTCGGGCATCCAGCAGTTCGGCGGCGCCTTCTTCATCGAGCCCCTGTTCAACGGGCTGACCCTGATCGTCGCGATCGCGCTGGCCGGCTACGCCCAGCGCCGCAGGACGGCCACGCGCCCGGTCGCACGGGCGGCAGCCCCGATGAGCCCGGCGCAACCAGGCGGAGCCGTGCCCTGAGCACGCAACAGATCATGAGGGAGAGACGACCATGCTGAAGCAGTTGGGGAGGGCAGGCCTGCTCGCGTCGGTGGCCATGGCCGGCACCGCGACGGTGCCGGCCCGCGCGGATGACGCCTTCGTCCAGCAGGCCAAGGCGTTCGTGGCGCAGGTGACAGCGCCCGCCCCGGCGTGGTCGGGGCCGACTACCGGACCGACGGCGCAGCCGCGCAAGCTCGTCGTCTATATCTCCACCGATCAGCGCAACGGCGGCGCTCGCGGGGTCGGCGAGGGCATGGAGGAAGCCGCCAAGGTGATTGGCTGGGAGGTCCGCACGATTGACGGGCAGGGTTCGGTGTCCGGTCGCTCCTCCGGCCTTGCGCAGGCGGTCGCGCTCAAGGCGGACGCGGTCGTGCTGGGCGGGATAGACGCGGCCGAGCAGGCGAGCGCGGTCGAGCAGGCGGTGCAGGCCGGCATCAAGGTGGCCGGCTGGCACGTCGGCCCGAAACCCGGTCCGATCGCGAGCCCGCCCGTGTTCACCAACATCACGACCGACCCGATCGAGGTGGCGAAGGCGGCCGCGTTCTACGCCGTCGCCGATTCCGACGGCAAGGCCGGAGTCGTGATCCTCACCGACAGCGTCTATAAGATCGCTATCGCCAAGTCGGACGCCATGGCGGCCGTCGTGAAGCAATGCAGCGGCTGCAAGCTCCTGAGCGTGGACGATACTCCCCTCAGCGACAGCACCACGCGCATGCCGCAGCTGACCACATCCATGCTGCAGCGCTTCGGGCCGAAGTGGACCTACACGCTGGGCATCAACGATCTCTACTTCGACTTCATGCAGCCGGCGCTGCAGGCGGCGGGCGTTCCGGGGGACGGCATCCCGCACAACGTCTCCGCCGGCGACGGGTCCGATTCCGCCTTCCAGCGCATCCGTGACAAGGACTACCAGGTCGGCACGGTCGCGGAGCCGCTGCGGATGCAGGGCTGGCAGCTCGTGGACGAGCTGAACCGCGCCTTCGCGGGCCAGCCGCCGAGCGGCTTCGTAGCGCCCCCGCACCTGTTCGTCGCAGCCAACATAGACAAGGATGGCGGTGCGCAGAACACATACGACCCGGCGAACGGCTACCGGGACGCCTACCGCAAGATCTGGGGCAAGTAGCGCAGTGATCCGCCGGATCATCCGCGTCCGCACCCGGCGGCGACCTGGGCTTGGGCGCGGCGGCACCATCTGGAGGCAGATGCGATGAGGGCAACTGACACGAGAAAGCTCGGCCGGTCCGCGCTGAGCGTGAGCGTTCTGGGCCTGGGCGGCGCGCCGCTTGGCGATCTTTACGAGCGCATCCCTGAGACCCGCGCGCTGGCGACGGTACGCCGCGCCCACGAGCTGGGCGTGCGCTTGTTCGACACCGCGCCGCTCTACGGCCACGGCCTGTCGGAGCACCGCTTCGGCCACGTGCTGCGCCAGATCGAGGACCGGGACGGCTTCGTCCTGTCCACGAAGGTGGGGCGCTACCTGCAGCCAGAGGCGCCGGGCACGGTGGAGCGCGGCCTGTTCCGAGGTGGCCTCAACTTCCGCATCGTCCCTGACTACAGCTACGATGGCGCGATGCGCGCCTTCGAGCAGAGCTTGCAGCGGCTCGGCATGGACCGCGTGGACGTGGTCCACATCCACGACGTGGATGTCTGGACCTGGGGCGGCGAGGACGCATTCGAGCTTCGCTTCCGCGAAGCCATGGGCGGCGCCTACCGCGCGCTGCACGATCTCCGCGCGCAGGGCGTGATCCGCGCGATCGGGGTTGGGGTCAACGAGATCAAGCCGATGATGATGTTCGCCGCTGCCGGCGACTTCGATACGTTCATGCTGGCCGGCCGCTACACGCTGCTGGAGCAGGAGCCGCTCGATGCGCTGCTGCCGCTCTGCGCGCAGAAGGGCATCGGCATCCTGACCGCCGGCCCCTTCAACTCCGGCATCCTGGCGACGGGTGCCGTCGAGGGCGCCAAATACAACTACCGCCCGGCGCCCCCCGACATCATCGAGCGGGTACGGCGGCTGGAGGCAGCGTGCGGCCGGTATGGCGTGCCGCTCGCGGCGGCGGCGGTGCAGTTCCCGCTGGCTCACCCGGCGGTGTGCTCGATGGTGCCGGGCGCGGTGCGGCCGGAGGAGGTGGAGGCCAACGTCCGCCTGATCGAGACGCCGATTCCCGCAGACCTTTGGGCGGAGCTGAAGCGGGAAGGTCTCCTCCGGGAGGACGCGCCCACGCCGGCGTAGGTCGGGCAGAGGGGAACCGCCTCTCAGCCGTCGTGGGCTACGAACGTCGCCCTTCGGCTGCCCATCGCGGCGGAAGGCAGGACGATCTCGGCCGTGACCCCATCCCCGGACCGTAGCGTCAGCGTCCCCTGGAACGGCGCGATCAACGCGCGCACGAGGCTCAGCCCCTGGCCGTCGCCCGGTCTGTAGGCGAGGCCCCAGCCGTCATCAGCGATGACCAACCTGATGCCGCCCGGCCCGGTCGCGAGGTCCACGCGGATGCGGCCCACCAGCCGCGCGTAGAAGCCGTGCTTGACGGCGTTGCCAACCAGCTCCTGCGTCGCGCGCAGTACCACGTCGTGCAGTGCCACCGGGCACGCCTCAGTGCAGGCTACCTCGACGCGAATGACTTGGTCCGGGTCGGCGAGCAACTCGGCCAGCGCTTCGCCCAGTGAGCGCAGGCGCCCCTCCAGCGTGCCGGGCGGCCGGGTCAGGCCGAACAGGGCATCGGAGGCCTGGGCTGCGAGGCAGACGCGCCGCTCGACTTCCTCGGCGAGCCGCCGGCCCGCCACGGTGGCCGTCAGTCCTGGGACCGCGGCGACGAGGGAAGCGATACGCTGCAACGCGTTCTTGGTATGATGGCGGAGCTGGCGAAGATCGAGGTGAGCATCATCAGGCAACGATGCGGTCCAGGCCGTTGGCCCGGCAGCCGCGTGCACCTCACTCTCAAGCATCTTGCTCTCCCACGCATGGCCGGCCAGCCCGGCACCGTGTAGTCTGTAGCTCGCGGCGGCGACGCGCGGGGTTGACTTGGCTGGAGCTTTGCAGCCGCTTCGCCGGACTTGTCGGCAGCACTCCACACAACTCCATATCCAGCCAGGGCAGGATGAGCGGCGATGCGCAGGATTCTGGTGGTGGACGATGATGCCGATTTGGCGGGGATGATCGCGGAGTACTTGCAGCCCGACGGCTTCGTCGTGGACCTCGCCTACGACGGCGCTGACCCGCGCGCCGCCGCGCCTTCCGGCTACGACCTCGTGGTGCTGGATGTCATGCTGCCGAACCGATCGGGATTCGAGGTGCTGAAAGCGATTCGCCAAGCCTCGTCCGTTCCCGTGATCCTGCTGACGGCGCGCGACGGCGAGACCGACCGGGTGGTCGGCCTGGAGCTGGGCGCCGACGACTACGTGCCCAAGCCCTTCAACCCGCGCGAGCTGGCCGCGCGCGTCCGCGCCGTCCTGCGCCGCGCGGAGCGGACCGAGCCAGCGGCACCTGAGTTGCGGGTCGGCGATGTCGTGCTGAACCCCGCGGCGCGGCTCGCGCTTCGTGCGGGACAGCCGCTTGATCTCACCAGCGCCGAGTTCGCGCTGCTCGAATGCCTGCTCCGGCAGGTGGGCACGCCCGTCTCGCGCGACGCCCTCGCGGCCGCGGCGCTAGGTCGCCAGCACGGCGCCGGGCTGGATCGCAACGTGGATACCCTGGTCAGCAAGCTCCGCCGCAAGATGGGAGCGGAGGATCCGATCAGGACCGTGCGCAACGTCGGCTACCTCTACGCCGCCCCGCTCCGCCCTTCGCCGTAGGTCTTCGATGCGCAGCCTTTTCGCGAAGTTCTTCCTCTGCATGCTGCTGGTGCCCACGCTGGCGCGCGGCGGCGGCCTGCTGCTCTCCACCGCGTTGGGCGACCCGCGGCCGGAAGCAGAGCGCGTGCTGGGAGCGGCGCTGCCGTTCTATGCCCAGGCCGTCGGCGCCGCGTTGGACCAGGGCAGGCCAGCCGCCGCCGAGGCATTGGTCGCCGCGGCAGGGGAGCGCACGGCGCAGCGCATGTCGTTGCGGCTCGTGCCGTCCGAGGCTGCTGGCTGCGCCAGTCTAGCCACGGAGCCGCCGGACAGCGTCGCGGATCGCCGCCGGACCCTGGCCGTCTCGGTCCCGGCGGCTTCCGCCTCGGCGCCGCTGTGCCTCGTTGCCACGTTCGCACCGCGGCCGCGCATCCTGGGCGTGCTGCCGGCCTCGTGGTGGGCGCTGCTGCCGTTGATGGAGTTGGCGACCTGCGGCGTGGTCAGCTTCTTCCTGGCGCGCTACCTGGCCCGGCCCATCGGCCGCATCCGCGTCGCCGCGGCGGCCTTCGCCGGCGGCGACCTGGCCGCCCGTGCCGGCACGCGACTGGGCCGGCGACGCGACGAGGCCGCCGACTTGGTGCGCGAGTTCGACCGCATGGCTGACCGCGTCGCGGCCAGCATGGAGGCCCAGCAGCGCTTCATCGGCGACGTCAGCCACGAGATCAAGTCGCCGCTCGCCCGGCTCAGCCTGGCGCTCGGCCTCGCGCGGCGCGAGGCGGGCGAGGCTGCCGGCCCGCGGTTCGACCGCATGGAACGGGAGCTGGACACGGTCTCCCGGCTGGTGCGCGAGCTGCTCGTGCTCTCGTCCTTGCAGGGCAGCACGGCGCCGAGCCGATCCGGTCTCGGTGGACTTGGCGGCTGTGGTCCAGGGAGCGGCGGACGACCTGACGTTCGAGTGGCGCGAGCGGGCGCACGGCATCCGCCTGATCCGCCGCGGCGACCCGACGTGGATCGCGGGCGATGCGGCCCTGCTGCGCCGCGTGGCCGAGAACGTGCTGACCAACGCCCTGTTCTACACGCCCGATGGCACGGCGGTGGAGGCCATCCTCGACCGCTCGGGGCCGTGGGCACGGCTCGTCGTGCGCGACCGCGGCCCCGGCGTGCCGCCCGGCGCGCTGCCGCGCCTGTTCGAGCCGTTCTACCGCGTGGACGAGGCGCGGGCGCGCAACACCGGCGGAGTTGGGCTGGGCCTGGCGATCTGCAAGCGCGCGGTGGAGCTGCACGGGGGCCGCATCTCGGCCGCGAATGCGGCGCCGGGCCTGGCGGTGTGCATCGAGCTTCCGGCGCTGGAGATGGACGCGGACGCCCCAGGTGGCACGGCCGTCACGCGCGCCGTGCCTGCCCTCGCGGTCCTGGCCTGCCTTGCCCTGCTGTCCGTCGCAGCGCCCGCTCTGGCGCAGCTCGTCACCGGTCCGGGCGCGGGCGCGTCGTCCCTGAGCGGGCAGGGTGGGCACCACGGCGGCGGACGCCGGCAGCACGGATCACAGGCGGCCACGCCCGCGCTGGCGCCGCTGCCGTCGGTGCATGACCCTTGGCCACGGCTCGATGCAGGCGCCCTGCTGTGCCGCACGCAGGCAGACCTGCAGCAGCACCAGGCTGCAATCGCCGCCCGCCTCAGCGGCGGCCACTTAGCGGAGCCGTCGGGATGCCGGATCGTCCGTGCCATGACGGCCGTCACCGTGGTGGAGCGCGACGGGCCGGCCCGCACTGAGGTGCGCCTGCCCGGCTCATCAGAGCAGCAGCTCGGCTGGACCGACGCGGCGATATCCAACGAGCCGCCGCCTGCGCGATAGCCGCCGCTCCCCTCTCCCCGCGGTGACCAGGACATCCTACCCTCCGATGAAGGAGCACATTCCCTCCCTGCCCGGAACGCGCTAGCTTCGCCCCCATGGAACCGCCGCGCGTGCTGGTCGTCATGGGGGTGTCGGGGTCGGGCAAGACGACGGTGGGCGCGATGCTCGCCGGCAAGCTCGGCTGGGAGTTCGTGGACGGGGATGATTTCCACCCCGCCGCCAACGTCGCCAAGATGCACGCGGGCCACCCGCTCACCGACGAGGACCGTTGGCCCTGGCTCGACAGCATCGCGCGCTGGATGGACGCAGTGCGCAGCACGGGCGGGCGCGGCATCGTTGCTTGCTCGGCGCTGCGCCGGGCCTATCGCGACCGGCTCGTAGCCGGCCGGCCCGACGTGGCTCTCTTGTTCCTCCAAGGCGACGAGAAGCTCATCGCCGCCCGGCAGGAAGCGCGGCATGGGCACTATATGCCCGCGAGCCTTGTCGCGAGCCAGTTCGCGACTTTGGAGCCGCCGGGCGAGGACGAGCGCATGATCGAGGTCTCGGTGGAGCCGCCAGCGGCTGAGGTTGTGCTCACCATCGCGGCGAGGATTACCGGGTGACGGACCAGGCGCAGCAGAAGCGCGAGGCAGCCGAGGCGGCGCTCGCCGAGGTGCGCGACGGCATGGTGCTCGGCCTCGGCACGGGCAGCACGGCCGCGATCTTCGTGGACCTGCTCGGCGCCCGCGCCCGCGAGGGCTTGCGCGTGATCGGCGTGCCGACCAGCGAGCGCACGGCCGAGCAGGCGCGCGGCTTGGGCATTCCACTTGCGCAACTGGGCGATCACGCGGCGCTCGACCTCGTCGTGGACGGGGCGGACGAGGTGGACACGGGGAACCTCGCGCTCGTGAAGGGTCTCGGGGGCGCGCTGCTGCGCGAGAAGCTGGTGGCGCTCGCAGGAAAGCGCATGGTCGTGGTCGTGGACGAGGGCAAGCTCGTCACAGCACTCGGCCGCGGCTTGGTCCCGGTCGAGATCGTCGCTTTTGGGGCGACCACGACGGTCGCCCGGCTGCGCGAGGCGGGTGCCGATCCCGGCATCCGTCCTGGCCCGAACGGTGCGCCCTACCGCACCGACGGAGGCAACCTGATCGCGGATTGCCGTTTTTCCCCGATCTCCGATCCGGCCGCGCTGCACGCGCAGCTCAAGGCGCTCACCGGCGTCGTCGAGACCGGCCTCTTCCCCGGCTTCGCGTCCCGCGTCATCGTCGGCACTCCAGCCGGGCCGCGCATCCTGGACAAGGCATGAGCGACCAACCTTCTCCCAAGACCCTCGCGCTGGATGTCGGCGGCACCCAACTCAAGGCCGGCCTGCTAGGTCCCGATGGCGCGCTGATCGGCGAGCGCCAGCGCGTGGGCACGCCCAAGCCCGCTCCACCCGCCGCGGTCGTGCCGCTGTTGCAGGGCCTCGCCGCGAAGCTCCCCGGCTTCGACCGGATCAGCGTCGGCTTTCCCGGCGTCGTCCATGACGGCGTGGTGCGGACGGCGCCGAATCTCGGCACGCGCGACTGGTCCGGCTTCGACCTCGCCGGCGCGCTGCGCGAGCGGCTCGGCAAGCGGGCGCGGGTGCTGAACGATGCGAGCGTTCAAGGCCTCGGCGTCATCGCCGGGCACGGGCTGGAGTGCGTCATCACGCTCGGCACCGGCTTCGGCTTCGCCCTCTACCAGGATAGCAAGCTCCTGCCCCACCTGGAATTAGCCCAGCACCCGGCGCGCAAGGACATGACCTACGACCAGTATGTCGGCACTGCCGCGCTGAAGGAGGTCGGGGTGGAGAAGTGGCAGGCCAGGGTGCGCCGGGTGATCGCGCAGGTCGAAACGCTCGTGACCTACGATGCGCTGCTGATCGGCGGCGGCAACGCGAAGCACATCACGTTCGAGCTGCCCGGCAACGTGCGGATCGTGGACAACGAGGCCGGTATCCTGGGCGGCGTCAGGCTGTGGGACCCGGCGCAGGACGAGGCCTTCAAGGTCACTCGTGCAAGCTGAAACGACAGGCTAGCTCATCGTGAGCGGCACGCTGCTCCATCTCGTCCGCCACGGGGCGCACGATTTGGTGGGCCGCGTGCTCGCGGGGCGGATGCCGGGCGTCCATCTCAGTGCCGAGGGAGTCCTGCAGGCCGGGCGGGTCGCAGACGCGCTCGCCTTCAGAACCATCGTCGCGGTGCTCAGCAGCCCACAGCCGCGCGCGCAGGAGACCGCGGCCCCGATCGCCGCCCGGCATGGGCTCCCCGTCGAGATCGAGCACGGCCTCGACGAGCTGGATTTCGGCGAATGGCAGGGCATGGAGTTCGCCGCGCTGGACGAGCGCGCGGATTGGCGCGCCTGGAACCGGGCGCGCGGCCTCGCGGCGGCACCTGGCGGCGAGACGATGATGCAGGCGCAAGCCCGCATCTTGGCCGTGCTGGCAGGAGCACGCGCGCGATGGCCCGGCGGCGAGGTAGTGCTGGCAGGGCATCAAGACGTGTTGCGCGCGGCGCTCCTCGGCGTACTCGGGGCGCCGCTCGACCTGTTCGGCCGGCTCGCGCTGGCGCCGGGCGGGCGTGCGACGGTGCGGCTGTGGAACGAGCACGCCGAGCTGGAGGCGCTGGACAACGGACCGTGAGCCGGCGCAGCCTGGCGCGAACGGGGACGTTGGAGAAGCATGAGCGACATATCCGCGACAGATCAGGCCCGAAGCGCGTTGGAGCGCGCCCATCGCGCAGCCATCGCCATGGACGGCGGCGAGCTGCGCCGAGCGCTGGAGGAGGCAGGAGAGGTCCTGGGCCGCAGCGACGCGGCTGGGGCAGTGGCGGCCAGCGCCAAGGTTGCCCAGGCCCTCGCCGATCTCGACAACGGCCCGCTCGACGTAATGGAGCGGCTGCTGGAGCAGGCGCGGACGGACCTCGGCCCAGTGACGTGAGCCGGTTCGCCGTTACGCCGTCGCGGTGGTGTTGCCTACGAAGGTGACGAGTTCAGTTCCTTCCTCGACCATGTCGTCCACCGCGGGGCGGACTGCCTCGATTTTGCCCGCAACCGGCGCAGAGAGGGTCATCTCCATCTTCATGGCCTCCAGCACCAGGAGCGGCGCCCCTTTCTTCACGATGTCCCCTGGCTTGACCAGCACGCGCGAGACACGGGCCGGGATGGGCGCTGTCACCCGGTCGTTGCCCGTGCTCTCCTGGCGCGGGGGGGCGAGCGGATCGAGCCGGTGCAGCACGTGGTTGCGGCCGGCGAGGATGACCACCAGCTCGTCGCCGTCCCGCCGCACCACGCGGAGCTTGTGCAGCACGCCGTCCACGCGCAGCACCATGCTCCCCGCGTCCTCCGTCGTCTCCGCGTGCACGCACCCGGCCGGCAGGTCCAGCCGGAACGCCCCGTCCGCCCGCGGGTAGGCGCGAAGCGTGACCGTCTCGTCGCCTCGGCGAAGCACGAGATCCTGGTAGCCGTCGCCATTCATGCGCCAGGCATCCGCCAGGCCCCACGGCGACCAAGGGTCTCCCGAGGCCGCCGCCTGTGCTGCCTCGCGCGAGCGCTGGTCTGCGAGCACGGCCATCGCGGCGGCTACCCAGACGGCCGTGTCCGCCGCGTCGGGGAGCGCAGCGGCCAATTCCAGCTCGTCCGCGTGCCGGGCGATGAAGCCGGTGTCGAGGTCCGCGACCGCGAAGGCGGGACTCGCGGCGATGGCGCGGAGCAGCCCGAGGTTGGTCTGCACGCCGACCACCTCATACTCCGCGAGCGCCCCCGCCAGGCGCTGCACGGCGACGGCGCGATCCTCACCCCAGACGATCAGCTTGGCGATCATCGGGTCGTAGTTCGGCGTGATCTGGTCGCCGGGCCGCACGCCGGTATCCACCCGGACATGCGCGCCCTCACTTGGCTGGCGCAGATGCGCGAGAGTGCCGATTGAGGGCAGGAAATCGCGCGCCGGGTCCTCGGCATAGACGCGGACCTCGATGGCGTGGCCGTGCGGCGCCCCCGGCGCCTCCGGCAGTGGCTCCCCCGCAGCCACCCGAAGTTGCCACTCCACCAGGTCGAGGCCGGTGATCATCTCCGTCACGGGATGCTCCACTTGGAGCCTGGTATTCATCTCCATGAAGAAGAAGCTGTCCCCCTCGGCTATGAACTCCACCGTCCCCGCGCCCACGTAGCCGACCGCGCGCGCCGCGGCGCACGCCGCCTCGCCCATCGTCCATCGCCGCACCGGGTCCATGCCCGGCGCCGGCGCTTCCTCGACCACCTTCTGATGCCGCCGCTGGATCGAGCAGTCCCGCTCGAACAGGCTCACGACGCGCCCATGCGTATCGGCGAACACCTGGATCTCGATGTGCCGGGGACGAGTGAGATACCGCTCGATCAGCACGCGGTCATCCCCGAACGAGGACGCCGACTCGCGCTTGGCGCCGCCAATGGCGTCCTCCAGGTCCTCCGCCCGCTCCACGATCCTCATGCCTTTGCCGCCGCCGCCGGCGCTGGCCTTCACCAGGATGGGGTAGCCGATGCCGGAAGCGGCGGCGGCGAGCGTCGCGAGGTCCTGCGCGTCGCCGTGGTAGCCGGGGACGAGCGGCACCTCCGCGTGCTCCATGAGCGCCTTCGCCGCCGCTTTCGATCCCATGGCGCGGATCGCGGCCGGCGGCGGGCCGATGAAGACGATCCCAGCCGCCGCACAAGCTTCCGCGAACTCGGCATTCTCCGAGAGGAAACCGTAGCCGGGGTGGATCGCGTCCGCCCCGGAACGGCGTGCGGCGCTGAGGACCTTCTCGATATCCAGGTAGCTCTGGCGCGCCGGCGCCGGGCCGATCAGCCAGGCTTCGTCCGCGAGGCTCACATGGAGGGCGTGGGCATCGGCGCTGGAATAGACCGCGACGGTCGCGATACCAAGGCGCTTGGCGGTGGCAATCACCCGGCAGGCGATCTCGCCGCGGTTGGCGATCAGGATCTTCCTGAACATCCTGCCCTCACATCCTGAACAAGCCGAAGCGGGTCTGCTCGATAGGCGCGTTCAGGCTCGCGGACAGGGCAAGCCCGAGGACGCGGCGCGTGTCGGCCGGGTCGATCACGCCGTCGTCCCAGAGCCGGGCGGTGGCGTAGTAAGGGTGGCCTTGGGTCTCATACTGCTCACGGATGGGGGCCTTGAACGCCTCTTCCTCCTCGGCCGGCCAGGCATGGCCGCGCGCCTCCATGTTGTCGCGCCGCACCTGGGCGAGCACGCTAGCCGCCTGCTCGCCACCCATCACGCTGATGCGCGCGTTCGGCCACATCCACAGGAACCGTGGCGAGTAGGCCCGGCCGCACATGCCGTAGTTGCCAGCGCCGAACGAGCCGCCGATGATGACGGTGAACTTCGGCACCGCCGCGGTCGCGACCGCCGTGACCATCTTCGCGCCGTCCTTGGCGATGCCGCCGGCCTCATATTTGCGCCCGACCATGAAGCCCGTGATGTTCTGCAGGAACACGAGCGGGATGCCGCGTTGGGCGCAGAGCTCGATGAAGTGCGCGCCCTTCTGCGCGGACTCGCTGAACAGGATGCCGTTGTTGGCGACGATCCCCACCGGGTAGCCCCAGAGATGGGCGAAACCCGTGACCAGCGTCGGCCCGTAGAGGCGCTTGAACTCGTCGAACTCGGAGCCGTCCACGAGGCGGGCGATCACCTCGCGCACGTCGTAGGGCGTGCGGCGCTCGGCCGGCACCACGCCGCCGATCTCGGCGGGGTCGAGGCGCGGCGGCACCGGCTTGCGCAGAGCGACGCCGGGCTGCTTGCGCGCGTTGAAGCTGGCGACGATGCGCCGGGCGATGCCGAGCGCGTGCTGGTCGTTCTCGGCGAGGTGGTCCGTGACGCCTGACGTGCGGCTGTGCAGGTCGCCGCCGCCCAGATCCTCGGCCGTGACGATCTCACCCGTGGCGGCCTTCACCAGCGGCGGCCCGGCGAGGAAGATGGTGCCCTGGTTGCGCACGATGATGCTCTCGTCCGACATCGCCGGCACGTAGGCGCCGCCCGCCGTGCAGGATCCCATCACGACGGCGACCTGCGGGATGCCGGCCGCCGACATCTGCGCCTGGTTGTAGAAGATGCGGCCGAAATGCTCGCGGTCGGGGAAGACCTCGTCCTGGTTGGGCAGGTTCGCGCCGCCGCTGTCCACGAGGTAGAGGCAGGGGAGGCGGTTCTGAGCCGCGATCTCCTGGGCGCGCAGGTGCTTCTTGACCGTGATCGGGTAGTAGGTGCCTCCCTTCACGGTGGCATCGTTGGCGACGATCATGCACTCGCGGCCGGACACGCGCCCCACGCCCGTGATGAGGCCGGCCGACGGCACCTCGCCGCCATACATGCCGTGCGCGGCGAGTTGCCCGACCTCCAGGAACGGCGAGACCTGGTCGATCAGCGCGCGGATGCGGTCGCGAGGGAGGAGCTTGCCGCGTGAGAGGTGGCGCTGCCGGGCGGTCTCGCCGCCACCCTGGCGGACGAGGTCCACGGTGCGGCGCAGGTCGTCCACCAGCGCCTGCATCGCCGCCGTGTTCGTTCGGAACTCCGGGGATCGCGTGTCGAGGGTTGAGTTGAGCACGGGCATGTCAGGCGGTCTCTTGGAACAGTTCGCGGCCGATGAGCATCCGGCGGATCTCACTCGTCCCCGCCCCGATCTCGTAGAGCTTCGCGTCGCGCAGCAGGCGGCCTGTGGGATACTCGTTGGTGTAGCCGTTGCCGCCCAGGCACTGGATCGCCTCCAGCGCCATCCAGGTCGCGCGCTCGGCGGCGTAGAGGATGGCGCCGGCCGCGTCCTTCCTCGTCGCCTGACCGCGGTCGCACGCCTTTGCCACGGCATAAACATACGCCTTGGCCGCATTCATCGTCGTGTGCATGTCGGCGAGCTTGCCCTGCATGAGCTGGAACTCGCCGATGGGCTGCCCGAACTGCTTGCGCTCGTGGACGTAGGGCAGCACCACGTCCATGCACGCCTGCATGATCCCGAGGGGACCTGCCGCGAGCACGGCGCGCTCGTAGTCGAGACCGCTCATCAGCACATTGACGCCGCGGCCCACCTCGCCCAACACGTTCTCCGCCGGCACTTCGCAGTCCTGGAACACCAGTTCGCAGGTGTTCGACCCGCGCATCCCGAGCTTGTCCAGCTTCTGCGCCGTGGAGAACCCGGCAAATCCCTTCTCCACCAGGAACGCCGTGATGCCCCGAGGACCCGCCTGCGGGTCGGTCTTCGCATAGACCACCAGCACGTCGGCGTCCGGGCCGTTGGTGATCCACATCTTGGTGCCGTTCAGCACGTAGCGGTCGCCGCGCCGCTCAGCCCGCGTCCTCATGCCCACCACGTCGGACCCGGCGCCGGGCTCGCTCATGGCGAGCGCGCCGACGTGCTCGCCGCTGATCAGCTTGGGGAGATACCGCCGCTTCTGCTCATCCGAGCCGTTGCGGCTGATCTGGTTGACGCAGAGGTTGCTGTGCGCGCCATACGAGAGGCCGACCGAGGCCGACGCCCGGCTGATCTCCTCCATCGCGACGACGTGCTCCAGGTAGCCCATGCCGGCGCCGCCCCATTCCTCGGGAACGGTGACGCCAAGCACGCCGAGCGCGCCGAGCTTGCGCCAGAGGTCGGCGGGGAAGTCGTTGCTGCGGTCTATATCGGCGGCGCGCGGCGCGATCTCGTCGGCCGCGAAGGCTTCCACCGTGCTCCGGAGCATATCCGCGGCCTCGCCGAGATCGAAGTCCAGGGCGCTCCCAAGGGACAGATTCGTGTTACTCATCGCGGGATTCCCTCCCTTATCACGCTGGCCCGCCAGCAGCCGGCGCGGGCCGCGCCGCTTCGAGCCATTGCCAGGCCGCGAGCGCCGGCACGCCGAGCACCATATCCCTCAGGCGCCGGATCAGCGACAGGGCTATCGCGACCTCTGGCGACAGACCGAAGAGGCCGCAGATCACGACGTAGCCGCCCTCCTGCACGCCGAGCGCGCCCGGCACCGCGAAGCCGGCCGCCTTCACCGCCTGCCCGAGGCTCTCGATGACCACCGCGGCGCCGAGACTCACATCCCGGCCGAGGACGTGCAGCGCCACCCAGACCTCGAAACCACCCAGCAGCCAGGACGCGAAGTGGAACGCGGCACATGCCAGCACCCGGCGCGGCGACCGATACAGGCCCACGACCGCTTCATGCAATCCCTCGACCTGGTTGAACCACCCCTTGCCCACGGCCTTGCCGAGCCGCAGCAGCCCGGCCTCGGCCAAGCGCGCCCCTCCTAGCCACTGCGCCGCGAGGAAGCTGCTGACGACGGCCACGGCCACCCCCAGAGCAACGGCCACGGTGCCGGAGATGCCACCATCGCCCACCAGCAGCAGGAGCAAGCCGAGGCCGAGCAGGGTGAAGGCGATCTGCGTCGCCAGCTCCACCGTCAGGTCGCCGATGATGCCGGCGATGGCCGACGTGAGCGGCACGTCCCGGCGCCGCATCAGCCGCGCCGCGACGACCTGGCCGCCGACCTGCGCCACCGGCAGCAGGTTATTCACGCCCTCGCGGATCCAGCGCAGCACGACGAAGCCGCGCAGGCCCGGCCGCGGCGGCGGCGCGATGCCGTGCCAGGCGGCGGCGGAGCACAGCACCTGCGTGAGATGGGCGAGGATGACGGCCGCGATCCCGAGCCACCCGGCATCGCCGATCAGCCGCAGGATGCGCGTGATGCCGTAGCTCGACAGCAGCCAAGCGGTGAGGGCGATGCCCGCCACGAGGCCCAACGCGGCACCCAGTCTCACCGGCGGCCCTCCCTCCTGTCCCGCCGGGCGTTCCTCGCCCCCGGCAAGGGTGCTAGTAGCGAGGTCCGGCTTGCCAAGGAAACGCGCTCTTGGACCCCTTGCTGCTGACCCCCGGCCCGCTGACCACCTCCGCCCGCACCCGTGCCGCGATGGACCGCGACTGGGGATCTCGCGACCGGGCCTTCATCGAGATGAGCGAGGCCGTGCGCGCCCGTTTGGCGGCGCTGGCCGGGGTCTCCGCGACGCACGCGGCAGTGCCGATCCAGGGCAGCGGCACGACCGCCGTGGAAGCGGCGGTGCAGACCTTGGTGCCGCGCGAGGGCAAGCTGCTAGTGCTGGTCAACGGTGCCTACGGGCGGCGCATCGCTGAGATCGCGCGCCGGGCCGGGCGCGCGCTCGCTGTGCTCGACGCACCCGAGGACGAGGCGATCCCTCCCGACGCGGTCGCGCGCGCGCTGGATGCCGACCTGGCGATCACCGATGTGGCGCTGGTGCATTGCGAGACCACCAGCGGACTGCTCAACCCGTTGGAGGAGATCGCGGCAGTGGCGCAGGCGCATGGGCGCCGGCTGCTGGTGGACGCGATGAGTTCCTTCGGGGCGGTGCCGATCAACGGGGCGAGGGTGCCGTTCGCGGCGCTGGTGGGATCGGCCAACAAGGGGCTGGAAGGCGTCCCCGGCCTCGCCTTCGCTATAGCCGACGCGGCGCACCTCGCCGCGTGCGAGGGCAACGCCGCTAGCCTGACGCTGGACCTCCACGCGCAGTGGCGAGGCTTCGAAGCGAACGGGCAATGGCGTTTCACCCCGCCCATTCAGGTCGTCGCCGCGCTGAGCGCAGCACTTGACCAGTTGCAGGAGGAAGGCGGCATCGCAGCCCGCCACGCGCGCTACCGCCGCAACTGCGACGTGCTGGTGCAGGGAATGCGTGGCTTCGGCTTCGAGACGCTATATCCGGCCCGAGTTGCAGGCGCCAGTTATCGTGACGTTCCGCACGCCGCCGGGCGACTGGTTCGGTTTCGACTGCTTCTACGAGGTACCTGAACGCGCGCGGCATCGTCATCTACCCTGGGAAGCTGACGGCGATGCCGAGTTTCCGCATCGGCTGCATCGGCGCTATCGGCGAGGGCGATATGCGCCGCGCCCTAGCGGCGGTTGGCGCCTTCATGGCTGCGCACGGCCCGGATCAGGCGCTCGCCGCCAACTCGGCCGCCCTTGCCGGTTGAGCCAAGAACCGCCTGAACCGCTGCGCCACCTCGTGCGGCGCGACGGTGGGGCGGCCGAGCTTCGCCATCGAGCCAGGCCGGATGCGCGCGTGCAGCAGCACCGGGCCAGCCTCGTCCAGCGCGGCGACCAGCGCGGCCTCGAAGCCCGGAACCGTGTCGCAGACGAACGCCCGGCGATAGCCGCAGGCGAGCGCCACGCCCGCGAAGTCCACCACCGGGGAGACAGTGGCCTGACCGCCGGTGGAGTCGTGCACGCCGTTGTCGAGCAAGATGTGGAGCAGGCCGCGCGGCCGATAGGCGCCCACGGTGGCGAAGCTGCCCAGCTTCATCAGCGCGGCGCCATCCCCATCCAGCACGACCGTGCGGCGCCCCGTAGTCAGCGCCACGCCAAGGCCCATGCCGCTGGCGCAGCCCATCGAGCCAACTTGATACAAGTGCTGCTCGCGATCCTGCAGGGTGAACAGCTCCCGCCCGGTCTTGCCCGTGGTGGCGACGACCGCCGCCTCGCCCGGCACCACCGCCAGCAGGCGTTCCAGCAGCTCGACCCTTGCCGGACGCGACCCGCCTTCGGCGAGGTCGGTGCGGGACCCGGCAGGAACGCGGGCGCGTGCCGGCTCGTCAAGGGCGTCATCCTGCACGCTGCCCTTCTCCATCACGAGAGCGAAGGGCACGCCGCGCGCCATCACGGCCTCCGCCTCGTCCAGCGCGGCGGTGATCTCGGCCGGGTCGCTCGGGAAAGAGCGATGCGGCACCTCGATGACCCGCAGCAGGTCCTGGGTGATCCGCCCCATCAGCGCGTGCTGCGGTTCGTCCTTCAGGCCGGGCTGGCCGCGCCAGGTGACGATCAGCAGGGTTGGGATGCGGAACGGCGCGTTGAGCGAGGTCAGCGGGTTGACCGCGTTGCCGAGGCCGGAGTTCTGGCACAGCACCGCCGTGCCCTGGCCACCCAGCCAGGCGCCGGCGGCGATGGCGACCGCTTCTCCCTCGCTCGTGGCGCCCACGTAGGCGAGGGTGCGGCTGCTGGCCGTGCGATTGATGAGCGGCGTCAGGAAGGAGCACGGCACGCCCGTGTAGAAGCCGATGCCGCGTGCTGCCGCTTCCCCCAGGAACTGGTCCGCCTCGATCATGGGAAGTTCCGCGCGTCCGCGAGGTCGGTCAGCGTGTCCACGTCCAGCCAGTGGCCGGTGATGTAGTGGATCATGACCTGGTGGCGCTGGGCGAGGCGGGCGATCAGCGCCGGCAAGTCGGCCGTCGCCAGCGTGCCGTCCGCCTCCATGGCGGCCAGCTCCTCGCGGACCAACTCGGCGCCGTGGGCGTTGAGGCGCATCAGGCCGATCCACTCGCCGCAGAAATTGTTCCCCTCGCCCCACTCCTCACCGATCCCGGTCAGCAGCGCCGGCTCGTCGTCGAGGTAGCGGCTGGAGTACTTGCGGTTGGCGCGCACGAGGTCGCGCGGGTTGTTGGCGCGCGCGCCGGGCTGGCCGCCGAGCGCGTCCACGACGATGGCGATGTCGGCCTTCAAGGCCAACAGCCCGTCGAGGATGTAGCGGCGGAACAGCACGTCGCCATAGACGACCACGGTCTCGCCATGCAGCGTCTCCCCCGCGCAGGCGAGCGAGGCGACCTCCCCGGTGGTGGCGTAGGCGTCGTTGTCCACGACAGAGACGCCGTCGGTCAGGACGGCTTCCTTGCGGTAGCCACGCACCACGGTCACGTCGCGCACGCCGCTCTCGCGCAGCGTGCCGATGAGCCGGCGCAGCAACGGCTGGCCGCGCACATCGACCATGCATTTCGGCATGTCCGCGGTGACGGCGTCGAGACCGTCGTCGCCGCGCGAGGCGGCCAGCACGATGCCGCGCACCACCCGCGCTGCCGGCAAGTAGCGCCGCGCCGCGGCCTCCAGCTCCGCATTGCCGACGAGGTGGAAGATGTCGCGCACGCTGGCCACCTGGCCCTCGACCTCGCGCAGCGACTCGTCTTCCAGGATGCGCCGGGCGGTCTGGCGCATGGCGGCGATGGAGGCGCGGACGAGATGGTTGGCCCAGATGACCAGGGACACGCCGGCCCGGCGGAACGCCTCGGTCGGCGTCGCGTAGTACATGGTCGGCACGATCACCACCGGGCAGCGCCGGCCCCAATGCGCCATGAACTCCGTGATCTCGGCCGCTGTGCTCTTCTTGGAGTGGATCAGCACCGCGTCGGCGCCCGCCGCGTGATAAGCCTCCGCCCGGCGCAAGGCCTCGTCCATCGAGTGCCCGGAAATCAGCGCCTCTGATGCGCGCGACGATGGAGAACTCGTCGCAGGTCTGCGCATCCTTGCCGGCGCGGATGCGGCCGCAGAACTCCTCGACCTCGGCTAGAGGCTGCGCCTCGCCGACGAAGGAGTTGGTCTTGGGAAACAGCTTGTCCTCCAGGCAAACGCCCGCGATGCCGCGCTCGCCGAGCTTGCGCACCAGCCGTCGCACGTTGTTGAAGTTGCCGTAGCCTGTATCGCCGTCCACCAGGATCGGCAGCGCCGTGGCATCGGCCATGTATTCCAGCATCTCCAGCACCTGCGTCCAGGACGCCTCGTTGCTGTCGCGCAGGCCGAGCATGGCGGACATGGACAGGCCGGACGCCCAGATGCCGGGAAAGCCGGCCTCCTCCGCTATCTTCGCCGACAGGCCGCTGTGCGCCTCCATGATGAAGCGCAGATCCGGCGATTGCAGCAGCGCGCGCAAGGCGGCGGCGCGGCTGGCCTGACTTGGGAAAGCCCCGCTTGAAGAAGTCCTGCTTGAAGAAGCCCGGCTTGAGGAAGACCGCGCGGGGGCTGCTGGGAACGTCAACTCGTTAGGCACGTCGCTGCTATCTCCCCATCCAACACGTTTGACGGAACCGCCGGGCAGGGTTTCGGTTCTGTCGTCTGCTTGTCACAATTGGATAACCCCCGCCCGGAGTTCGCCCTCGATGCCTTCTCCCATCCCTGCAGCGGCACCGCCGCGCGCCCTGATCCTGGCCGCGGGCGTCGGGCGCCGGCTCGGCGGGGAGCCTCTCCCCAAGGCGCTGCTGCGCTTCGCCGGCAGCAGCCTGCTGGCGCGGCATCTCGGCATCCTGCGCGGCTGCGGCGTGCGCGACGTGACGGTCGTCGTCGGCTACCAGGCGGACCGAGTGCGCGCGGAGCTGGATACGCTCGGCGGCGAGCCGCCGGCGCTGATCGTCAACCCCGATTACCGCGACGGCAGCGTGGTCTCGCTGCACGCCGGGCGGGATGTGCTGCGCAGCGGGGCGCCAGTGGTCCTGATGGATGCGGATGTGCTCTATGATGCCCGCCTGATGGCCCGTCTCATGGGCAGCGGCGAGAGGAACTGCCTGTTGCTCGACCGCGGGATCGAGCCTGGCGATGAGCCGGTGAAGCTCTGCGTCGCAGGCGGGCGCATCGTGGACTTCCACAAACGCCCCCGCGCCGCGCACGACTGGCACGGCGAATCCGTGGGTTTCTTCCGCTTCGCGCCGGATGCCGCGGCGGAACTGGCCGGGCGCGCGGCAGCGTATATCGAGGAAGGTCGTCGCACCATGGAATATGAGGAGCCGATCCGGGACATGATCCTCGCCAGCCCGCCGGGTCGCTTCGGCTTCGAGGACATCAGCGGTCTTCCCTGGACCGAGATAGACTTTCCCGAGGATGTCGAGAAGGCGCGCGCCCTGCTGCCGGAGCTGGCGGCATGAGCGTTACCGTGCTGGACGGACCGACAACGGGACAGCGCGCCACGATGGAGCGCGACGGGTTCCTCCTGGTGCGCGGCTTCTTCGGTGCCGCCGAAACCGCGGACCTGCTGCGCTGGACCGAGGAGCTGTCCGCGGTGCCGGAGGCGCCAGGGCAGCACTGGGTCTATCACGAGGACAGCCTGGCCGAGCCGGGTCGGCGCGTGGTGCAGCGGATCGAGAATTTCTGCCCGTTCCACGTCGGCTTCGACCAACTGATCCGCGCGGGAACGCTCTCGCGCTGGACCGGCATGCTGATGGGCGGGCCGGTCGTGCTGTTCAAGGAGAAGATCAACTTCAAGATGCCCGGCGCCCCCGGCTTCAAGGCGCACCAGGACCAGCAGGCAGGCTGGACCCGCTACGCGCCGATCTTCGTCACCGCCATGGTCGCGATGGACCCGGCCACGATCGAGAACGGCTGCCTTGAGATGGCCCCCGGCCGCCACCGTGAGGGATTGATCGGCGAGGAGTGGAACCCGCTGCGCGACGAGGACCTCGACCTGCGGCCGGTGCCCACGGCGCCCGGCGACGTGATCTTCTTCGACTCCTTCGCCCCGCACGCCTCGAAGCCCAACTCCACTGCAGCACCCCGCCGCATCCTCTACCTGACCTACAACCTCGCCGAGCACGGCGACCACCGGGCGCGCTACTACGCCGAGAAGCACGCGTCCTTCCCGCCCGATATCGAGCGCGATGGCTCCAAGAGCTACGTGTTTCGGGTGTAGGCCGCGAGGCCCAAGCGCTGCCGGGCCAGCCATGCCGATCCGGCCTACCTGCGCGCCGGGGGCTGTGCCAGGAAGAGCGCATGAGCCATGACACAGTCGTGCACCGCGCCGTCCGCCCGGCAGTCCAGGTGCTCGCGAGGATCGGGGTCGCGCCGGATCACCTGACGGCGCTGCGCTTCGCCACCGCCCTCGGTGCCGCGGCCGCGTTCGCGCAGGGCCGGCGGGGCTGGGTTGATATCGGCGCCGGGCTGTTCCTGTTCTCGGCCCTCCTCGACCGTGCGGACGGCGAGCTGGCCCGCCAGATGCGCCGCTTCAGCCAACACGGCCATCGCTACGATCTGTGGGCGGACTGCGCCGCGGGTGTCCTATCGTTCATCGGGCTCGGCCTGGGCGCCATGGGCGGCCCACTCGGGCCGGCGGCGCTGGTGCTCGGGCTGCTGGCCGCGGCCGGGGTCACGACCTTGTTCTGGCAGGTTGATGGCCGAGGCGAGCCTAAGCTGCCCGGCGTCGCCGGCGCCAGTGGGCGCGTTGTGGTTGACCCGGACGACGCCATGTTCGCGGTGCCGGTGCTCCTCTGGTGCTTCGGCGCGGACGCGGTCCTGTGGCCGGCCGGCACCCTGACGCCTGTTCTCGCCCTCTGGATGGTCCTGCGCGCGTGGGTACGCCGCCGGCGGCGGACACCGGTCCATACGGGACGCGGTTCCGAGGGCAGAAGGCCGATTCGTTGACCGACGCCGCCACGCCTGTCCGCAACTACCGCACCACCGCCCTGATCGTCGCCAGCGCCATGTTCATGGAGCAGGTGGACGGCACGGTGCTGTCCACCGCGCTGCCGGCCATGGCGCGCAGCTTCGGCACCGACGCCGTGCGGATGAACGTGGCGCTCACCTCCTACCTGCTCAGCCTCGCGGTGTTCATCCCGGCCAGCGGCAAGATCGCCGACCGCTTCGGCAGCCGCACCGTGTTCCGCGCCGCCATCGCGCTGTTCACGATCGGCTCGGTGCTGTGCGGCCGGGCGAATGGGCTGCCGTTCCTGGTGGCGTCGCGCATCCTGCAAGGGATCGGCGGCGCGATGATGGTGCCGGTCGGGCGGCTGGTGCTGCTGCGCACCACGGCGAAAGCGGACTTGGTCTCCGCCATGACCTGGCTGCTGGTGCCGGCGACGCTCGGCCCCGTGGTGGGGCCGCCGCTCGGCGGCTTCCTCGTCACCTATCTGTCCTGGCGCTGGATCTTCGACATCAACGTGCCGATCGGGCTGCTCGGCATCCTGCTCGCCACGCTGTTCATCGAGGAGATCAAGGAGCCGGACGCCGGGCCGCTCGATGGCATCGGCATGGTGCTGTCGGGCGTAGCACTCTCCTGCCTGATGTTCGGGCTGGAGATCGCGGCCCGCGGCGGCGGTTCGGGCGTGCTCGCGGCGGTGCTGGTCCTGGCCGGGATCCTGGCGGGAGCACTGTACTGGCGCCATGCGCAGCGGCAGCGCAGCCCGGTGCTGGATTTCCGGCTGATGCGCGTCCCCACCTTCGGCATCTCCGTGCTCAGCGGCTCGCTGTTCCGCATTGCCATCGGCGCGGTGCCGTTCCTGCTGCCCTTGATGCTGCAGCTCGGCTTCGGGATGTCGGCGGCGGCGAGCGGCGCCATCACCTTCTCCAGCTCCGCAGGCTCGCTCCTGATGCGTGTCTGCGCCAAGCCGCTGCTGCACCGGTTCGGCTTCCGGCGCGTGCTGGTGTGGAACGGTGCGGTCTCGATGGCGCTGCTGGCGAGCTATGCCCTGTTCCGCCCAACCTGGCCGCTGGCGGCGATCTACGCGCTGCTGCTGGTGGGCGGGTTCTTCCAGTCCTTGCAGTTCACCGCCTACAACACCATCGCGTACGCCGATCTCCCGCCAGGACGCATGAGTGCGGGAACCAGCTTCTACAGCACGTTCCAGCAGCTCTCGCTGTCGCTCGGCATCACCCTCTCGGCGGCGGCGCTGGCCGGCGCGGCCAGGTTTGCCGGGCACACGCGGCCGCTCCTCCCGGATTTCTCGGTCGCGTTCCTGGTCATCGCCGCGATCGGGCTGCTAGCGTCGCCAGCCGGGCTTCGCCTGCGTCCTGATGCCGGTGAGGAGCTGAGCGGGCATCATGAGCCGGCCGAGGCGGATTAATCCACCGGTGGCGTGCCCCGCGGGAATATGGCTGACTGGGAAGCCGGCGCGAAAGGGGAGGGGAGAGCGATGACGGACTTCTACTCGCAAGGAAACCACGGCCCATTCCACATCTTCGAGATGGAGAGCTTCGACCTGGAGGACGGCGGGCGCCTGCGCAACTGCATGGTCGCCTATGCAACGCACGGCACGCTGTCGCCGGCGAAGGACAACGTCGTGCTGATGCCCACTTGGTATTCCGGCACCAGCAAGATCATGGAGCAGCTCTTCATCGGGCCGGGCCGGGCACTCGACCCGGCACGCTGGTTCATCGTGGTGGTGAACCAGATCGGCAGCGGCCTCGGCAGCGCGCCGCACAACACGCCGGCCCCGTTCAACGGCCCCCGCTTCCCCCGCGTGCGCATCGGCGACGACGTGGAGGCGCAGCGGCGCCTGCTCGCCGAGAAGTTCGGCGTGGAGCGGATCGAGCTGGTCTGCGGCGGCTCGATGGGCGCGCAACAGACCTACGAGTGGGCCGTGCGCTTCCCCGACAGGGTGCGCAAGGCCGCCCCTATCGCCGGCACGGCGCGTACGACGCCGCACGACTTCATCTACGGCAGCATGGTCCGCGATTCGATCACCTCCGACCCGGCGTGGAAAGACGGCTGGTATCGGGACGCCTCCGACGTGCACGAGGGACTGCGGCGGCAGGCGCAACTCTGGAGCCTGATGGGCCTCTGCCCGGAGTTCTACAAGCGCGAGATCTGGAAGAGCATGGGATTCTCCTCGGTGGAGGACTTCACGGTCGGCTTCATCGAAGGCTACTTCCTGCCGATGGACCCCAACGACCTGCTATGCCAGGCGTGGAAATGGCAGCGCGGCGACGTGAGCCGGCACACCGGCGGCGACCTCAAGGCGGCGCTCGGGCGGATCAAGGCGAAGACCTTCGTCATGCCGATCAGCAGCGACATGTTCTTCCCCGTGCAGGATTGCGCAGACGAGCAGGCGCTGGTCCCCGGCAGCGAGCTGCGGGTTCTTGAAAGCCATGGCGGCCATTTCGGCCTGTTCGGCTTCGAGCCGGGCTACGTTGAGCAATTGGATCGGCATCTGAGGGAGCTGCTGGCGAGCTGAATACCGCAGGCATCACTTCGAGCGAGGGAGAGAAAATCATGGCTGATACTGTCATAGTCGTCCGCAGGAACGGACCTTACATCGTGAGCGGGACGGTCGAGCTGAGGGATGCTGACGGGAACGTCTATGAGACCCAGGAGACTATCGCGCTCTGCCGTTGCGGGGCCTCGACCAAGAAGCCGTTCTGTGATGGCACGCATTCGAAGGCGGGATTCCAGGCCGCGGAGCGGGCTGTCCCAGGGTCGGCCGAGGCGTAGATCATGCCCGTTGGCCGTGATCCATCTCTCTGGCCACATCTCTGGTCAGCAACGGCGGCAGCGAGGAGCAGGTGACGATGGCGGAGGTGATAGGGTTGCAACCGCGCCCATCCAGGGACGGTGAGGACGCGTTATGGGCGGTCGTGGCGTGGCTCGGGCCGCAGCGGCGCGTCGCCGAGGTTTTCACGAGCAGGGCGAGGGCCCTTGCCGACCGGGATTGGCGCGAGCGCGAGGTGCACGCCTACGCGCACCTGCTCCGCGGCACCCGGCAACCGGCGCCGCGTTACAGCGTCGTTCCCGTCCGGCGCTCGGACCTGCCGCGGCGCTGGACGCCGTTGCCCGCGCTCGGCTTCCTGCGCGGGCAATTCATCTGACGCCGAGGACGGGCGCGGAAGACGCGGTGCAGGCATTCTCGAAAGGTGACCACGTGATTCTCGGGGTGTCCCATCTTGCCGTGCGGACGAACGATCTGTCGCTGACCATCGCCTTCTATGCGCGTGTGCTCGGGATGCAGGAAGTCGCACGGCCGAGATCAATGGAGTTTCCCGGCGCATGGATCGCCCTGCCGACGGAGGCGGGCAACGCGGTCCTGCATGTGTACGCGGGGGATGCGGCAGGGCTGGAGGGAGACATGCCTCCCGATAACGACCGCGCCACGGTTGATCACCTTGCCCTGAGAGCGCGCGGGTTCAACGCGTTCCGCGAGCGCTTCCGCCAGTTCGGCCTGTCCTGGCGTGAGCAGCACCGGGAGGGGCGCTCGGTCTGGCAGATGTTCGTGCACGACCCGAACGGGCTCAAGATCGAGCTGAGCTTCTCGCAGGACGACGATCCGAGCCTGCCCACCCCGGTCGATGAGCAACGGCTCTACACGCCCTCCGAGCGGTTCTTTGATCGGGCGGACTACGCCCGGCTGACGGTGGCATAGACGCCCGGCCTGGCATAACGAGGTTTCACGCCCGAGCAGGGCATCAAAGCATCCTGTGCTTCTCTATCCCACGGCAGCCAAGTCCTGACGGACCACCACGCCCTCTGCCGGTCGCAGCCTCACGACGCCCTCGGCGACCTCGCCGCTGCGATCAACGTATGTGGACAGCAGGACGCGGCCGCCGTGCGGCATCGACACCTCGCGGGATTCGGCGCCGAGGTTGAGAAAGATCCAGAGGTGCTCGTCTCCCGCCCGCCTCCCAAACGTCAGCACGTCGCTGTTCGCCTCGACGGCCTCGACCGAGCCGAGCGTGAGGGCGGCGCTGCTGCGGCGCAGGGCGATCAGCTGCCGATATAGGCTCAGGATCGAGCCTGGCTCCTCGGAGAGCGCCGCAACGTTGCGCGTCGCGTGATCCGGTCCGAGCGGCAGCCACGGCCGCCCGTCCGTGAACCCGCCCTCCGGCGAGCCGTCCCACGGCATGGGCGTTCGCTCCGGATCGCGGCCGAGGCCCAGCCCAGGCTCGTTCCTCTCGGCCGGGTCCTGCACCAGCGCGGCCGGGATCGGGACGTCCTCCATCCCGATCTCCTCGCCGTAGTAGATCGTCGGCGTGCCCCGCAGCGTCAGCAGGAGCATCGCCGCCACGCGCGCCTGGGCGGCGCCGATGCGCGTGGCGAGGCGGTGATTGTCGTGGTTGCCGAGCACCCAGTTCGGCCAGGCGCCCTCCGGCAGCAGCGATTCATAGCCCGTGATCGCCCGCGCGATCTCGGCGGCATCCCAGCGCGTCAGCAGCAGCTGGAAGTTGAACGGCAGTTGCGCGCCCCCGAGGTCCCGGCCGTAGTAGGTGACCAGCCGCTCCGGCGGCAGATAGATCTCCCCGATCAGCACGCGCTCCGGGTAGGCGTCCAGCACACGCCGCATCTCCGCCACCACGTCATGCACCTCGGGAAGGTCGGCGTCGTAGAGAGGCAGGAGTTTGTCGTGCGAGCGGCTGCCAGGGCGCCACTCGGGGTTGGGCGGGTTGTCCCGGAACTGCTCGTCCTTCAGCAGCAGCCAGAGCACGTCCACCCGGAACCCGTCCACGCCACGATCAAGCCAGAAGCGCAGCACGTCGTACATCGCCCGCCGCACGTCCGGGTTGCGCCAGTTCAGGTCGGGCTGCTCCTTCAGGAAGGAGTGCAGGTAATACTGCCCCGTGGCGCCGTCCCACTCCCACGCGCCGCCGCCGAAGTGGCTGAGCCAGTTGTTCGGCGGCCCTCCGTCCGGCGCCGGGTCCCGCCAGATATACCAGTCCCGCCGCGGGCTGGCGCGCGAGCTGCGGCTTTCCAGGAACCACGGAGTGCTGGTCGGAGGTGTGGTTCGGCACGAAGTCGAGGATCAGCCGCAGCCCATGCGCGTGCACCTCGGCCGCCAGCCGGTCGAAGTCCTCGATCGTGCCGAAGATCGGGGCGACGGCGCAGTAGTCGCTCACGTCGTAGCCGAAGTCGGCCATGGGCGAGGGATAGATCGGGGACAGCCAGACCGCGTCCACCCCGAGCCAGGCTAGGTGGCCCAGGCGCCGGGTGATGCCCGGCAGGTCGCCGATGCCGTCACCGCCGCTGTCCTGGAAGGATCGCGGATAGACCTGGTAGATGATCCCTCGCTGCCACCATAGTGTCGTCGTCATGGTGGCGCTCTCCGTGTCCGTAGGATTGTCATGCTCGCGCGGCGACCTCCGATCAGCGGGCCGACAGCAACGCGAGTTGAGAGGTAAGGTTCTTGATCAACGATCTCTGGTACAAGAACGCCGTCATCTACGCCCTCTCGGTCGCCACCTACATGGACGCGAACGGGGACGGCGTGGGCGACTTCCAGGGCCTCCTGCGCCGGCTCGACTACCTGCAAGGGTTGGGCATCACCGCCATCTGGCTCATGCCCTTCCAGGCCTCGCCGTGCCGAGACGACGGCTACGACGTCGCGGACTACTACAGCGTTGATCCCCGCTACGGCACGCTCGGTGACTTCGTGGAGTTCACCCATGGCTGCCGGCAGCGCGGCATACGCGTGCTGATAGACCTGGTGGTGAACCACACCTCCGACCAGCATCCCTGGTTCCAGGACGCCCGGCAGAATCCCCACTCGCGATACCGGGACTGGTACATCTGGTCCAAGAAGAAGCCCGCGCACGCCTCGGAGGGCGTCGTCTTCCCCGGCGTGCAGCGATCCACCTGGACCTTCGACAAGGTTGCGAAGGCCTGGTACTTCCACCGCTTCTACGCGTTCCAGCCCGACCTCAACACAGCGAACCCGCTGGTGCAGGCGGAGATCCTGAAGATCATGGGGTTCTGGCTCCAGCTCGGCGTGTCCGGCTTCCGCATGGATGCCGTACCGTTCGTGATCGCGGCGAAGGGCGCCGACGTGACGACGCCGGTCGAGCAGTACGAGATGCTGCGCGCCTTCCGCGAGTTCCTGCAATGGCGCGAGGGCGAGGCGATTATCCTCGCCGAGGCGAACGTGCTGCCGAAGGATGACATGCAGTATTTCGGCGACGACGGCGGCCGGATGCAGATGATGTTCAACTTCGAGGTCAACCAGACCCTGTTCTACGCCCTCGCGACCGCCGACAGCCGCCCGCTCGCGAGGGCGCTGCGGGCCACGAGGCCGCGACCGGCGACGGCGCAGTGGGGCATGTTCCTGCGCAACCACGACGAGCTCGACCTTGGGCGGCTGACGCCGGGCCAGCGCGAGGCCGTGTTCGCTGCGTTCGGCCCAGAAGCGGACATGCAGCTCTACGGCCGAGGCATACGGCGCCGCCTCGCGCCGATGCTGCAAGGGGACCGGCGCAGGCTGGAGCTGGCCTACAGCCTGATGATGACGCTGCCCGGCACGCCGGTGCTCCTCTACGGCGACGAGATCGGGATGGGTGACGACCTGAGCTTGCCCGAGCGCAACTGCGCCCGCACGCCGATGCAATGGTCGGCCGAGCCGCAGGGTGGATTCACCAAGAGCGATACGCCGGTCATGCCTCCCATCGCCGAGGGTCCCTACGGCTTCGAGCACGTCAACGCCGCTGAGCAGCGGCGCGACCCGAATTCGCTGCTGAACTGGATGGAGCGCGTCATCCGCATGCGCAAGGAAGTCCCGGAGATCGGTTGGGGAGACTTCGACCTCGTGGATGCTGGGACGCCGGAGGTGCTGGCGCTGCGATATGCCTGGCGCAGCAACTCCGTGCTCCTCGTGCACAATTTGGGCGCTATCCCTCGCGAGGTCGAACTGAACCTGAGCGCGCAAACGGGCGCTGGCGCATCGCTCGTGAACCTCCTCTCGGACCAGCACAGCACCCCGGACGCATCCGGCAGCCATCGCATCCTGCTCGAGCCATACGGGTACCGCTGGTATCGGGTGGGTGGCCTCGATTACCTGCTCAAGCGCGGCGAGGCTTGACACTCGCCCGCACTGGACGAGACGAACCGATTGCACGCCCTCTCATCCGGCTGACGCGGTCGCGAATACGCGGGTCAGGAATGCCCCGAAATCGCGGTTGGATTGCTGGCGGACCGTCTCGTCCTGGCCGATCGGGTATGGCCTGCCGGTGGTGCACAGCCCCAGGATGATCTTGCGCGTGAACGGCCCGGTCATCGCCAGCCCGGTGTTGCGGTCGGTCACGCCCCCGTTCGGCCCCACCATGAAGCTGCAATCGCCGAGATGGCGACCGATCACGCCGCGCGCCATGTGCCCGTCCCATTGATGCACCGCGCCGGGATAGGTGATGATCGTGACTTGGCTGCCGCCGCGGCGCAGGTCGTCGGCGATCTCGTCGCAGCGCCGCGGGATCATCAGCTCGTCCTCTTGCCCATACAGCATCAGCAGCGGCGCCCCCGTCGTGCGGCTGTCACGGAAGCGGGCGATGCATGGCGCGTAGAACGCGGCATGGCCGGCGAACAAGAGGCGCCGCCCGTCCGGGCCGCGTGGCGCGAGCGCATTGGCCATCTGCGCATACAGCGCGTAGGTCGCGGCCATGCCGCCGTAGGAGAAGCCGGCCAGCACGACGTGATGCGCGTCGATCTCCGGCCGGCTCGCAAGGTAGCCGAGCGCCGCATAGGCGTCGGCCACGAACATCGTCTCGGTGATGTTCAGCACGCGTTCGATGAAGCCGGCGCCGAGATCAAGACGGCTGTCGTAGGTCTCGACCACCAGCACGGCCACGCCCATGGCGGCGAGCTCGCGGCCATAGCGCTCGCCGCGCTCGGCAACCCGCCCGGCGGAGCCGTGCAGCAGCACCACGGCCGGCGTTGATCGGTCGGTTGCCACGCGCATCGGCAGATAGAGTTGGGCACCCACGGTGCGCGCGGGCGCCCCCGCGATATCGCGCGGCGTGAAGGGATCGCTGCTGCGAAAGGTCACGTCCTCGACCTGAGCCTCGGCGCGCGCCGCGTCGGGCCAGGGGGCGACGATATGCGCCGCGGCCTGTGCCGGAAGAGGGTGCACCAAGGGCAGGGACAGCAGGGCAATCAGCGGCAACAGACGCGGCATGGGACGGGGTTCCCGGAACAACGGCGCCCATATGGGGTGCAATCGCAAGACGGTGAGGCAGGCGGTGACGTTCGTTCGATGTCTTCCAGCTCCGTTGGCGGCCGGTCAGCACGGCATCGTGGCCATGGGGATGGGCAGGTATGCTAACGGTAAGAGCGGGAGAAGACCCAGAGACACACACGGCTTGTTGCAGTGCAACATGAGCGGCCTTGTGTTGAAGTGCAATGAAATGCCTGAGGGTTCAAGGGGAGACGCACGATCCACCCTGTCCCACGACCATCGGAGTTGATCGCCATGCTCGTCCCCACATTGCAAGCGCAGCTGCTCCCAAGGAGATGACGCCCTGAGAACGCTATGGCAGCGGGCGGAAGACATCGTGCCCTGGGTGCCCGGCTGGCTGTCCGGCGCGGCGATCCTGGCCGTGGCGGCGGCGGTCGCGCTCCTGGCGCATTGGCTCTCGCTGCGCGTCGTCCTCCGGGTGCCCGTGCCTGGCCGGGCGCGCGGCTTCCTGCAGACTTTCATCGCAGCCACCACAGGCCCGAGCCGGCTGGCCCTCGTGGTCCTCGCCCTCTGGGCGGCGCTGCCCTCCGCCAGCTTCTCGCCAGCGGTCTCCGACCGCGTCGGCCAGGCTCTCCTCGTCGGCCTCATCGTGCTGGCCGGCTGGAGCGCCACGCGGGCGCTCGACGTCGCGTCCGCGCTCTACCTGCGCCGCTTCCGCCTCGACGCTGACGACAACCTGCTGGCGCGCAAGCACGTCACCCAGGTGCGCGTGCTCAAGCGCGCCGGCGACGTCCTCATCGCCCTGGTCACGACGGCGGCGGCGCTGATGACCTTCGCCTCCGTGCGCGCCTACGGCGTCAGCCTGTTCGCCTCCGCGGGCGCCGCCAGCCTCGTGGTCGGCCTCGCCGCGCGCCCGCTGCTCACCAACCTGATCGCGGGCGTGCAGATCGCCGTCACGCAGCCGATCCGCCTGGAGGACGCGGTCATCGTGGAAGGGGAGTGGGGCTGGGTCGAGGAGATCACCAGCACCTACGTCGTCGTCCGGCTCTGGGACTGGCGGCGCATGGTCTTGCCGCTCTCATACTTCCTGGAGAAGCCGTTCCAGAACTGGACGCGCGAGACGTCGTCGCTGATCGGGTCGGTGTTCCTCTACGTGGACTATTCCGTGCCGGTCGAGGCGGTGCGCCAGGCCTTGACGGAGATCGCCCGCGCGAGCCCGCTGTGGGACGGAAAGGTGGTGAACCTGCAGGTCAGCGATGCCAAGGAGTGGGCGGTCGAGCTGCGCGCCCTGGTCAGCGCGCGCAACGCGCCGCAGACCTGGGACCTGCGCTGCGAGGTGCGCGAGAAGCTGGTCGCGTTCCTGCAGCGCGAATACCCGCACGCACTGCCGACGGCGAGGGTGGCGCTGCAATCGGCGGCGGCCGGCAGCGGCGAGCGGCCGAGGGAAATAGATGCTGATGGACGTGGCAGGGCCGAACCATCCCGCGATGACGGCACAACAGGCCCGTTCCTTCATCCGCGGCTTAAGCGGAGCAATCAGGAGAGCAACCCAGGAGCGAGTCATGCGGCTTGAAACCGTGTTCCTGTTCGACCTCGACGGCACGCTGGTGGACAGCGTCTATCAGCACGTCCTCGCCTGGAAGGAGGCGCTGGACCAGGAGGGCATCGAGCTCTCGGTCTGGCGCATCCATCGCAAGATCGGCATGAGCGGTGGACTGTTCATGAACCAGCTGCTGCGCGAGACGGGCCTTGAGATCAGCGCCGAGCGGCTGGACCGGCTCCGGCGCCTGCACGCCGAGGGGTATCGGAGGCACGTCGCCCAGGTCCGGCCACTGCCCGGCGCCCGCGAGCTGCTGGCCGCGCTGACCGATGCAGGCATCCCCTGGGCCATCGCGACGAGCGGGCGCATGGAGACCGCGGCCCCGAACCTGGCGGCCCTCGGCGTTGATCCCGACAGGACGCCGGTCGTGACCCGCGACCAAGTCAAGTACGCCAAGCCGGACCCGGACCTGTTCCTAGCCGCAGCGGAGCGGCTCGGTGCGCCCATCGAGACCGCAGTGGTCGTGGGCGACAGTATCTGGGACATGCTGGCCGCCCGGCGATGCCGGGCGCTCGGGGTCGGCCTGCTCTCGGGCGGCTACGGGACGGAGGAGCTGGAGCGCGGCGGAGCTGCAAGGGTGTATGAGGACCCTGCCGACATGCTGACGCACCTCGACGAGGTTGGTGGAAGGCGCTGAAGCCGGCGTCGGTCGTTTTCGCAACGCCCGGCTCGACGCGCCGGGCCGCCCATCCTATCTCGACAGGAACACCACACGGAGGTTCCCATGCCGCTCCCCCCCATGGATGACGCGACCCGTACCGAGCTTGAGGCCGCTTCCTTCCGCCGCCTCGTCGAGCACCTGCGCGACCGCTCGGACGTGCAGAACCTGGATCTGATGAATCTCGCCGGCTTCTGCCGCAACTGCCTCTCCCGCTGGTTCCGCGAGGCTGCCGCCGAGCGCGGCATCGAGGTCGCGGACAGCGATGCCCGCGAGAGGGTCTATGGGATGCCCTACAAGGAATGGCAGGCTCAGCACCAGCGCGAGGCGACCCCGGAGCAGAAGGCCGCGTTCGCCAAGAGCCAAGAGGCGCCCCACGGAGCGCATTGACCGCGCCGCTGCACTGTTCTACCCCGCCGCCTCTTGGAATCCGGGGGTGGAATCGCATGGCGCTCGACGCGGCCGAATCATCCTCGCGCTATCCTGGGCAACCGCGGGCGTGCACGCGAATCCTCTAGATCAAGAGACCTATCCATGGCTGACATCAACGGTAGCACGCTCAAGGACGACGCCCAGGCGAGCCGTGAACGGCAGGCGAAGGCAGGGGATTCCGACGTCGGCGGCATCGCCGCGGATCGGCTGCGCAGCCTAGTCGAGCGCATCGAACGCCTGGAAGAGGAACGCAAGGCTCTCGCCAGTGACATCAAGGACATATATGCAGAAGGTAAGAGTGCAGGCTTCGACGTGAAAGCCCTTAGGGCCCTTCTTGTTCTCCGGAAGAAAGAGCCGGCTGAAGTAGAAGAGCAAGAGACCTTGCTTGATCTCTATAAGCGCGCCTTGGGCATGGCGTGACATCCTTTCATTGAAGCGTGATCGGAAACATCCGAAGTTTGGCTGCATGCCACGCCCGCGAGGACCCGACCATGCCCGAGCTGAACCTGCTGCGGCACGAGAAATCCCCTTACCTGCTGCAGCACGCCGACAACCCCGTCCACTGGCGCCCCTGGGGCGAGGCGGCGCTAGCGGAGGCGCGGGCGACCAACCGCCCCATCCTGCTCTCGATCGGCTACGCCGCCTGCCACTGGTGCCACGTGATGGCACACGAATCCTTCGAGGATGCCGGCACGGCCGCGCTGATGAACCGGCTGTTCGTCAGCATCAAGGTGGACCGCGAGGAGCGGCCGGATATTGACCATCTCTACATGTCCGCCTTGCAGGTGCTCGGCGAGCGGGGCGGCTGGCCGCTGACCATGTTCCTGACGCCGGACGGAGCACCGTTCTGGGGCGGCACCTACTTCCCGCCGGAGCCGCGCTGGGGCCGTCCGTCCTTCCGCCAGGTGCTGCAAGGCATAGCTGATGCCTTCCGCGGCGACGATGCCGGGATCGCGCGCAACGCCGCAGTACTTGCCCAGGCGCTGGCGAATCTCTCGGCCGCCAAACCCGGCGATGCATTGACGCCGGGCGACCTCGACCGCGTGGCGGGAATGCTGCTCGCCGCGACGGATCCCGTGCGCGGCGGCATGGGCGGAGCGCCGAAATTCCCCAACCCACCCAATTACCGCTTCCTGTGGCAGGAGCATTTCCGCACTGGCCGCGCCGACTACGCCGAGGCGACCCGGCTGCTGCTGCGGCAGATGTCGCAGGGCGGCATCTACGACCATCTCGGCGGCGGCTACGCGCGCTACTCCACCGATGCCGACTGGCTGGTGCCGCATTTCGAGAAGATGCTCTACGACAACGCGCAGATCCTGGAACTGCTGGCCCTAGCCGCCGCCGATGCGCCTGACCCGCTCCTCGCCCGGCGCGCGGAGGAGACGGTGGGCTGGCTGCTGCGCGACATGACGGCCGAGGCCGCCGCGGATGGGACCGCGGCCTTCGCGGCGTCCGAGGATGCCGACAGCGAGGGTGAGGAGGGCTTGTTCTACGTCTGGTCGGAGCGCGAGGTGGACGCTCTGCTCGGCGCCAACTCGCCCGCGTTCAAGCGCGCCTACGACGTCACCGCATCCGGCAATTGGGAGGGCCGCACCATCCTGCGCCGCCTGACCCTGCCCGGCACGGCGGCCGAGGAGGTGGCGCTCGCCCGTGGCCGCGAAGTCCTGTTCCGCGCCCGCGCCAGGCGCGTCCGGCCGGGCCGGGACGACAAGGTCCTGGCCGACTGGAACGCCCTGGCGGTCGCTGCCCTGTGCCGCGCCAGCCTGGTGTTCGAGCGGCCGGACTGGCTGGCGCGCGCCGCGGCGGCGTTCGACTTCGTGCGCGGCCGGATGCTGGCCCCGGACGGCCGCGTGCTGCACGCGTGGCGCCAGGGCCAGGTTACGGCGCCGGGCTTGCTGGAGGACCAGGCGGCCATGGCCCGCGCCGGCCTGGCCCTGTTCGAGGCGACCGGCGAGCCTGCGCGGCTGGACCAGGCTATCGGCCATGCCCGCGCCGCGCTGGCCTTCTACGGCGACGCCGACGGCAGCTTCTTCACCACCGCCGCCGATGCCGCCGACATCCCCGCCGCGCGCCCCCGCTCCGCCAGCGACGGCGCCACCCCGTCCGGAAACGGCCTGATGGCCGAGGTCTTCGCCCGCCTGTTCCACCTGACCGGGAACCCGGAGTGGCGCGGCCATGCCGAGGCGCTGATCCGCGCGTTCAGCGGGGCGAATGGCGCGCTGGTCGCGATGCCCACGCTGCTGGCCGCCGCGGACCTGCTGGAGGGTGCCACTACCGTCGTGATCGCCGGAGCTTCCGACGATCCGGGCGTGGCTGCCCTGACCGCCATTGCGTTCGCCTCCGCCGACCCGGCAATCTGCGTATTGCGCGCGCCTGACCCCGGCGCCCTCCCGTCCGAGCACCCGGCCCATGGCAAGACCGCCGACGCCGAGGCCGCGGCCTATGTCTGCCGCGCCGGCGTCTGCGGCCTCCCTGTCACCGCCGCGCCGGCGCTGCGGGCCGCGCTCGACCGCAGGCCCGCACGGGCGGGGGAGGCCGATACGGGATAGCGGCGCGTTGACAGGCTGCAGGACCGTCAGCGGCTTGCGGAAGAACCGCTTGGTCGCCTTTGTTGCGCGGACTCTCGGCGGTCACGTGATGAGGAGCGAGCGCCGGACCCGATGCTGGAACCAGACTTTGCGGTGGGTGCGGATTATGGTCCGAGCACGATTAGGGCTCAAAGGAAGGCCAAGCCCATGCCGGACTCGGTGAAGATCACGCCGCCACATGATCCCATCGCGGCGAGTCTCAGCCCGGCGGACGACCGTCTTGTCCTGAGCCACTGGTTGCCGCCGCAGGAGGGCATCGTCCCCCGTGTCCGCATAGGCCGGCGCTGGGTCAGCGTCCTGTGGGCACTGCCGATCGGCGCCGCGGCGCTCATCGCGTTGATTGCCCTTGCCCAGAGCTTGCGGGATTTGCCGGGCGTGCAGGCCTTCATCAAGGAATACGGCGGCATTCCGCAGGCCGCGCCCTCGGTCGATTCCGGCTTCCCGTGGTGGCTGCGGCTGCAGCACTTCCTGAACATGCTCTTCATGATGTTCATTATCCGCGCCGGCATCCAGATCCTGGCCGACCATCCCCGGCTCTACTGGAGGCGCGACTGCACGCCCGGCACGGGGTGGTTCCGCTTCCAGAAAGCCGTGCCCAGCGGCCGGGTCTGGACCTCCAAGGACGATTCCGTGACGCTGCCGGGCTGGCTGGGCCTCCCCGGCATCCGCCATTCTATCGGCCTCGCACGCTGGTGGCATTTCTCGGTCAACCTGCTGTGGGTGATCAACGGCGTCCTCTTCTACGTGCTGCTCTTCGCGACTGGGCAGTGGCTTCGCTTGGTGCCCGTCACGTGGGAGGTGTTCCCGAACGCGCTCTCGACCGCAATCCAGTATGCGTCGCTGGACTTCCCAACGAACTCCAGCTGGGCCCGCTTCAACGGCCTGCAGCAGCTCAGCTACTTCACGACGGTGTTCATCGCGGCACCGGTTTCGATCTTCACCGGCCTCATGCAGAGCCCGGCCATCTCCAATAGATCGGGTTTGCTCGGGCGCGTGCTGAACCGCCAAGCCGCCCGGTCCATCCACTTCATCTCGTTCTCCTATTTCGTGCTGTTCATCCTGGCGCACGGGATCATGGTGTTCGTCACCAGCCTGCGGCAGAACACGAACCACATGTTCGCCGGCGTGCGGGGCGACTCCTGGGCCGGGATCCCGCCCTTCATCCTGGCCATGGTACTCGTGGGGCTGGCTTGGTGGGGCGCCTCGCCCTTCACGATCCGCCACGCCCGGCTTGTCCAGCGAGTTCGGATCGTTCATGGTCGGCTGGCTCAAGGGCCTGGCCGAGTGGTGGTCGCCGAACAACCTGATGGCGGAGAAGGACATCTCGCCCCATTTCTGGATCAACGGCACCATGCCGAAATGGGACGCATTCGACTCGCCGTTGGCGGACGACTTCGCGCGCTACCGGCTGCGGGTCGCCGGCTTGGTCGAGCGGCCCCAGGAGTTCTCGCTGGCGGAGCTGCGGGCAATGCCCAAGCAGGAGCAGATCACGACCCATTTCTGCATCCAGGGCTGGTCCGGCGTCGCCAAGTGGGGCGGCGTGCCCATGCGCCACATCCTCGACCTCGTGAAGCCCACGGCGGAAGCTCGTTACGCCGTCTTCTACTCCTTCGCGGACGGCGGCGACGTCGGCCGCTACTACGACGTGCACAGGATGGAGAACATGCGTCACGCGCTGACCATCCTCGCCTACGACATGAACGGGGCGCCGCTCGGCGTGCTGCACGGCGCCCCATTGAGACTGCGCTGCGAGAACGAGCTGGGCTTCAAGATGGTGAAGTGGATCGAAGCGATCGAGTTCGTGCACGACTTTGCCGACCTCGGCGCCGGTCAGGGCGGCTACAACGAGGATCACGAGTTCTACGGCTACCGGATGCCGATCTGAGGCGCCGCTTCAAGCACTCCGAGGATATCGCGCCATGTCAGAGCACCAGCCAGGCCCTTCGGCGGACATTCCCGAGACGACGGAGGCACCGGCCGAAAGGCAAAGCAAGCATCCCGGGGCGGTGTCAGGTGCTGATTTCATCGCCCTGCACACGCGGGTGATCGCGTTGGAGAACCTGGTGATTGCCATGCTTGCCGTGGCCTCCGAACGCCAATTGGAGGTGGCGCGCGAGATGGCAAGCTACATAGCGCCCAGGCCGGGCTTCACGGCCCATCGCCTGACCGTCCATGCGGCGGCCCACATGGTGGACATCGTCGAGCGCGCCGCTCGTTTCCGCGGCGAGGGGCCTCGGGAACAGCGCTTCAGCGCCGTGGAGGACACTGTAACCGGAGGCACATTATCATGGCAGGGGCCTTCAAAGTCGGAGACCACGTGACCTGGAACTCGGAGGCCGGGCACGTCAGCGGCACGATCATCAAGGTACACACGCAGAATGTTGGCTACAAAGGATACACGCACCACGCGAGCAAGGACGATCCGCAGTACGAGATCAAGAGCAGCAAGACGGACCACATCGCGATGCACAAAGGTTCTGCGCTCAAGAAGCAGGATGACTGAGAGGCTCTTGGCTACCCATGCCATCCACGTTCTTCACCATCGGCCATTCCACGCGGTCCATGGCTGAGCTGGCCGGCCTGCTCCAGCAGGCCGGGGCCGGGTTCGTGATTGACGTTCGTGCTTTCCCCCGCTCGCGCACCAATCCCCAGTTCAACTTCGACGTGCTGCCCGCGAACCTGGCCGAGTGGCAGATCGGCTACCGGCATAGCCAAGCGCTCGGCGGGCTGCGCGGCCACCGCAAGGACCAAGGGCCATCCCCCAACAGCTACTGGGAGAATTCTGAGCTTCCGGAACTACGCGGACTACACCGCCACCGCGGCGTTCCGCGCAGGGTTGACCGAGCTGCGCGACCTCGGGCGCGCCCATACCTGCGCCGTCATGTGCGCCGAGGCGGTATGGTGGCGGTGCCACCGGCGGATCATCGCCGACTACCTCATCACCGAAGGCGAGCGGGTGTTCCACATCATGGGACCCGGCAGGGTCGAGCCGGCCACCCTGACCCCGTCTGCCGTCGAACAGGACGATGGCACGCTGGTCTATCCTGCCGCGTCCAACGGAACGTAACGGAGCGCCGTAGGGCCGGAGGGTGCACATGTACTCTTCCCGTAAGCCCAGGTTCTACCCAAGCGGGGGCGAGGCGGCGGACCGGAGCGCTCGCTCCTTCTCGGCAATCCTCCTCTCGAACTCGACCTCTGCGTGCAGGCCCACCAGGTTTCGCTGCACGATGGCGACCGCGAGCGTCTGGCCACCCTGGCGATACGTGATCGCGCAGTCGCTCGCCTGCAGCGAACCAGCGATCTCGGCTTGGTCGAAATGCTCGGCATGACCGATGTAGCCGAGGCCGAAATCGTATTGGATGGTCCAGAAGAACGGGACGGCATCGAACCGCTCGCGCCGACCCAGGATATTCCGCGCCGCGGTCTGCCCCTGGCGCTCCGCGACGACCCAGTGCTCGACGCGGATGCGCTCGCCGCTGAGCGGGTCCGGCCAGCGCGCGATGTCTCCCGCTGCGAAGATGCCCGGCACGCTCGTCTCCAGGAACGCGTCCACGGTCACGCCGTGATCGGTGGCCAGCCCGGCCTCCTCGGCCAGCGCGAGGGAAGGCCGCACGCCGGCCCCGACGACGACGAGATCGGCGTCGAGCCGCTCCCCGGTCTTCAGGGTCACGCCCTGCGCATCAATCGCGGTCGCGGTCGTGCCGAGGTGGAACGTGACTCCGTGGGATTCGTGCAGCGCGCGGATGAAGGCGCCGACCTCGGCCCCCAGGACGCGCTCCATCGGGCAGATCTCGGGCGTCACCACATGGACCTCGACCTTCCGCGCCCGCAGCGACGATGCGACCTCCAGGCCGATGAAGCTGGACCCGATCACCACGGCCCGCTTCGACGTCTTGGCCGCGGCGACGATGGCGCGGCTGTCGGCAGGCGTGCGCAGGGTGTGCACGTGCGGCAGGTGCGCGCCGGGCACGTCGAGCTGCACGGGTTCCGCACCCGTGGCGAGCAGCAGCGCGTCGTAGCCGTGGCGGCTGCCATCCGCGAGTTGCACCTGCCGGCCCGCCGTGTCCAGGCGCGTCACGCGGGCGCCGAGGTGCAGGCTGATGTCGTGCTCGCGGTAGAAGTCGGGCGAGCGGAGCGGGATCGCGGCCTCGTCGGAGGCCCCGGCGAGGTAGTCCTTCGAGAGCTTCGGACGGTCGCAGGGCAGCGCCTCGTCGGCGCTCAGCATCGTGATGCGGCCCGAGTAGCCCTCCCGGCGGAGCATCTCCGCCGCGGCATTGCCCGCCGCACCGCCCCCCACGACGAGCACCGTGCCCGGCGTCGCACGCGTCGTTGGCTCCGGGCGCTCCAGCTTCTCGCCAATATAGGCCACGCCGTCGCGCTGCTCGACGCGCCAGCGGGAGACCGGGTCGAGTGCCGGCGCGCGGATGGCCTCCCCGGTGCGCAGGCTGAAGCAGGCGTGATGCCATGGGCACCGGACCGTGTCGCCGACGAGTAGCCCATCGGCGAGTGGGGCACCGTAGTGCGTGCAGACGGCGCCGATCGCGAACAGCTCGTCGCCGCGCCGGGCGAGCAGCGCAGGCTCGCCATGGGCGTGGCCGGCCAGCATGGCGCCGTCAGCGACGGCTGAGAGCGGGACGCCCTTCGTCAGGTCGGGACCGCTGAGCTTCTGTTGTTCAGCCATGCGACCTGTGCTCCTTCAACCCGTCTGAGCGGCCTGGCGACCAGGTATGTCCTCGTGATCAGATATCGGCACGGCGTCACCGTCCCGGAAGCCATATCTCAATCGCTTGATGGCCGGGCGACGAGGGACGCTCCGCGAAGTTCTCGATCTGCCAGGCGTAGCCCAATTGTGCGAACTCGTTCCCGAGGCGGCGCGCCAGCGGATGATCCTCCGCCGAGTAGAAGCGGATGATCGCCCGTGGCACCGCGTCAGCAATCGCTCCCGTGGCGACCTGATCGCTTGCAAGCCCGAGCCGGGATGCCAGTTGCTCTGCTGTCACCCTGTTGCTGTCCGATCTGGCGGGATGCAGGATGATGCGAGCCTGGCTGCGGGGCGTCATGCCTCCCTGGTCGGCACTGCCGGATGCCTGAGCGTCGGGCGCAGGCTGGGATCGAGGCGGTGATGGCGCATCAGGATCCGGCCGCCTGGGCAGGGGCATGATGGGTGAGGGCACGACAGCGGACGCCGACGCCGCCGTGGACGGCGGTCCGGGCGCGACCACCGAGGCGGATTGCTGCGGCTCCGATCGTGCCTGATCGCGGGTAGGGCGCTCGGGGGGCGGTCCGAGATAGTGCAGCACCGCCCCACCCGCGACAGTGACGGACAGGATGCAGAGCCAGAACCAGAGCAGAGGGCGCCACCTCGCGAAAACCCTGGCCGCAGCCAACCTCAAGGCCTCAGTGATCACCAGCAGCGACCGCATCCGGTGTGGTGTCGCTCCCCAGGGTTGCCGCGCGGGAGGGCGTGACCATGGAAAGGACATTGTTGCAGGCAGCCATCTCACCCTCCCTCGATGGCGACGGCCCCGTCAGAGCCGAACGGGCCATGGCTGGGCCTTCCCGCTCCGCGCCCATTCCCATTCCTCTGGGCCCCATTCCTCTGGGCCATGTCGCGCGCCACGTCAAACAGGACCAACAATTGGACGCGGCGCGCGTCAGCGGCGCGAGTGGAACCGTGCTGGGCGTCCTTCCGTTCCTGTTCAGCACGCTCGCTTTCACACGGGGGACGGTTCCGCGATGCCCGAAGTAGCAGATGACACGGCCCGGAGCCGCTTCGAACTCAACGTGGAAGGAGCGATCGCCTTCGCGGACTACGTGATGGACGGCGACATCCTCGTCCTCACCCACACCGAGGTCCCGGCCGCGCTCTCAGGCAAGGGCATCGGATCGGCTCTCGCGCGGGGCGTGCTCGACGATGCGCGCCGCCGCGGCCTCAAGGTCCTGCCCCGGTGCGAGTTCATGGCCGCCTATATCGAGCGGCACCCGGAATACGGGGACATGCTCGCGCCGGCTGGGTAAGAAATGCACCATGAGCATGACCTCCTTGCTGCTGCTTGTCGCCTTCCGGCACCGAATCAACGAGGCCGATATCAGCGCCGGCCTCGCGCGCTTCGAGGCGATCATCGAGCGCGAGGTTGATGAGGGCGAGTTCCGGGCCGCGCTCTCCCGCGCCGTTGCCGCTGGCGACCTTCTCGACCCAGTGCGCCTGCCGCCCGGCGCCCTGCAATGTTACTGGCACCTGGAGCTGACGCCAAAGGGCGTCAACGCGGTCCGTGCCCTGCTCCATGACCAGGACAGGACTGCGGACGAGGTGATCGGGGAGGGGCCGGCCGTGCCGCAGAGGGTTTTCGGTCGCCTCGACCGTTGAATTCTGGCAGTGAGGCGGCCATGCGGGACGCCCGAACCCAGCCCGGCACGGTCGTGGTCGTCGGCACGGGCCAAGGAGGCTTCCAAGTTGCGGCGTCGCTGCGCGAGGAAGGCTTCGATGGCCGCGTCATCCTCGTCGGCGACGAGATAGACCTGCCCTACCAGCGCCCGCCGCTCTCCAAGGCCTACCTCACCGGCGAGGCGGATAAGGATCTCGTCCGGATGCGGCCGGGCAAGTTCTTCACCGAGCACGGGGTGGAGCTGCGGGTGGGCGAGCCTGTGACGGGGATCGACCGCGCCAGGCAGCGGGTCGTCCTAGCCTCCGGCGAGGCGCTGCCCTACGACCATCTGGTGCTCGCCCTCGGCGCGCGGAACCGCCCCTTGCCCGTGCCCGGTGCCGATCTCGACGGCGTGCTCCAGTTGCGGACCCTCGGCGACGCCGAGGCGCTCCGCCAGCGGCTCGACGCCGCACGGGAGGTCGTCGTCGTCGGCGCGGGCTTCATCGGCCTTGAGATCGCCGCCGTCGCCGCGGCGCGCGGCATCCCGGTCACGATCATTGAGGCCACGGACCGGCCTATGGCCCGCGCCCTGTCGCCTGAGATGTCCGGCTTCTTCCGAGGAGCGCACGAACGCCGGGGCATCCGGTTCGTCTTCGGGACAACGGTGGTCCGTGTGCTCGGGACCGACGGGCGGGCGACCGGCGTCGAGACTGCGGACGGACGGCGCTTCGCCGCGGACCTCGTGCTGGTCGGCATCGGCGTGATCCCGAACGCCGAGCTCGCCGCGGACGCCGGGCTCGCCGTCGCAAACGGCATCGTGGTGGACGAGCACCTGCAGACGAGCGACCCGGCGATCTCGGCTATCGGCGACTGCGCCACCCATCCCTGCCGCTTCGCCGCGGCGGGGCCGGTGCGGATCGAGTCGGTACAGAACGCCGTGGACCAGGCGCGCTGCGTCGCGGCCCGCCTCGCAGGCCGACCCGCACCCTACGCCAGCCTGCCCTGGTTCTGGAGCGAGCAGGGGCCACTGAAGCTTCAGATCGCGGGCCTAGCCATGCCGCACGAGCGGGCGGTCGTGCGCGGCGATCCGACCCAGGACGGCAAAGGGGGCGGGTTCTCGGTGTTCTGCTTCGACGGTGGCGGCAGGCTGGTCGGCGTCGAGTCCGTCAACCGGCCGCTCGACCACATCCTGGCCCGCAAGCTGATGACGCTCGGGATCAACATCACGCCGGAGCAGGCAGCCGATCCGGGCTTCGACCTCAAGCGCCACGCCAATGCGCCTTCGACGGCTACGGGGCCGTCGCGGTCGGTTGGCTGATGCGCAGGAAGGCGCCATGAGCAGCACGAAAATCTCGCTGGCTTGCCCGTCGCCATCCACCCCGCAACCAACTGAGGATCAACATGCCGAGCGTCATCTTCGTGCACCCTGGCGGCACGCGCGACACGGTCGAGGCCGTGAACGGCAGCAGCGTCATGCTGGCGGCGCTCCGCAACGGCATTGGCGGCATGGTCGCGGAGTGCGGCGGCAGCGCCGTCTGCGCGACCTGCCACGTCTTCGTCGAGCCGAGCCAGCTCGCGCTGCTTGAGCCGATGTATAACGAGGAGGACGCGCTGCTCGACATCACCGCCGTCGAACGGCGGCCGAACAGCCGCTTGAGTTGCCGAATCACGATGAGCCCTAAGCTCGGCGGCCTGATCGTCCATCTCCCCGAGCGGCAGATTCCGCTGACAGAGTGACCCAGCAGCGGCCTTGCCCATCGCCATCCACCCTGTGACCCCTGAGGACAGACATGCCGAACGTCACCTACGTGCACCCCGACGACACGCGCGACGACCTGGAGGTCGTGACCGGGAAAACTGTGATGCTGGGCGCCATCAGCCATGGCATTGACGGCATCGTGGCGGAATGCGGCGGCAATTGCATGTGCGCCACCTGCCACGTCTATATCGAGCCGGATCAGCTCGATCTGCTGCCGCCGATGTCCGACGACGAGGACGCGATGCTGGACAGCACCGCCGCGGAACGGCGGCCGAACAGCCGCCTGAGCTGCCAGATCAAGATGAGTCCGGCGCTCGACGGCCTGGTGGTGCACCTGCCCGAACGGCAAGTCTGAAGGTGCCTTCAGCAAGGTGCGGACCTGCTCTCATGCCAGGAGCGGCGCCACGAACCGCGCCAGGTCGCCCCCCTCGAACAGGTGTGCCGGCACGCCCGCTGCCTTCGCCGCGGCGAGATCGCTCATTTGGTCGCCGACGAGGATCGCGCGTGCCGGGTCCACCTCCCAGGCGCGCAGCAGGTCCAGGATCATGCCAGGCGCCGGCTTGCGCCACTCCGAGACGGCGCGATACTCGGGCAAGGACGCCTCCGGATGGTAGGGGCAATACCGGAAATCGTCCACCGTGCCGCCCGCCGAACGCGCCTGCTCGGCGGCCCAGGCGTGCAACGCCAGCACGTCCGCCTCCCCGTAGCGTCCGCGCGCGACGCCGGACTGGTTGGTGACGACGAAGACGTGCCAGCCCCGGTCGGTAGCGCACCGGATCGCGTCCAAGGCGCCCGGCACCCACTCCCAGCGCTCACGCGTGCCGACCCAGCCGTGATCCACGTTGAGCACGCCGTCGCGGTCGAGGAACAGCGCCCGGCGGCGGAGCTGGTTTGCCAACTCGCGGTCCGCCTGCGCCAGGCTCTCCGGCACGCCGATATCCACGAAATAGCCGTCCGCCACTGTGCAGCGTAGGCGCCCGGCAGCCGCAAGCCGGGGCAGCACGTCCCGCTCCAGCGAGCAGCGTTCCCCGATCCCGTCCAGCACGGAGCGGCCGAGTGCGTAGATGCCGGCGTTGATGAGCGCGCCGCCCGCCCGCTCCGGCCGTTCGCGGAAGCTCACGACCCGCTCGCCCGCCGTCTCGACAACGCCGAAGCGCGAGGCGTCCGCCACCGGCCGCAGCAGCATCCGCCCGACGCATCCCTCGCCGTCCTGTCTTCCATCCTTGGCCCAGGCGGCGAGCAGTTGGGCGAGGTTGGTGCTGAGGAGGGAGTCGCCGTTGCAGAGCAGGAATCGCTCGTCGAGCAGGCTGCGCGCATGCCAAAGTGCGCCGCCCGTGCCGGCTTGGAACGGCTCTTCGGAGACCACGAGCCGCATCGCCTTAGGGAGCTCCGCGGCTATCCGGTCGAGCGCGTCGCGCACCTGTGCCGCGAGATGCCCGGTCAGCAGCACCGCTTCCTCGATCCCGAAGCGGGACAGCTCGCGCAGGAGCCAGGCCAGGAATGGCCGTCCGCCCACGGGCAGGAGCGGCTTCGGCGTTGCCGCAGTCAGCGCGCCGAGTCGCGTGCCGAGACCGCCGACGAGGATCGCGGCCTGGCGGAGCGTCGCTGACGGCAACTCTACTGGACGGGAACCGGGCAGAGTGCCCGCTCGGCAAGCGCGCAAACGAGATGCGCGGCCGTGATGTGGATCTGCTGGATGAGCGGCGTCCACGACGAGGGCGCCTCCAGGATCAGATCGCACCGCTCACGCATCGGGCCGCCGTCCTTGCCCGCGAAGCCGAGGCACACCAGCCCGGCGTCCCGCGCCGCATCCAGCGCGCACAGCACGTTGGGCGAGCGGCCCGAGGTGGAGATGCCCAGGAACACATCGCCCTGCCGGCCGAGAGCCATGATCTGGCGCGAGAACACGTGCTCGTAGCCGTAGTCGTTGGCGATGGCGGTGATGCCCGAGGTGTCGGTGGTCAAGGCGAGGGCTGCGAGCGGCCGGCGGTCGAACATCAGGCGCGAGGTGAACTCACCCGCGATGTGCTGCGCGTCCGCAGCGCTCCCGCCGTTGCCGGCGATGAGCAGCTTGCCGCCGGCTTGAAGCGCGCGTGAGACAGCGTCACCCATGCCGGCTAGCACCGCGCGGGCCTCCCCGCTCTCGGCGAACGCCTGCATGACAGAGGCCGACTCGTCCAAGTAATGCGAGATATAGTCCGCCTCGGACACGCCTAGCCTCCCGTCAGGCTCATGTGCCGGGCGACGCTGGGCGCCTTCGTCCGGCGGTCTATGACGAAGTCGTGGCCGCGCGGCTTGCGGGCAATGGCGGCGCGGATCGCGTCGTCAAGCTCAGCGTCGCTTGCCTCCCCTCCCGTCTCCGGGCGCAGCACCCGGCGCAGGTCGGCCGAGTCGTCCTGTCCCAGGCACATGTAGAGCATGCCCGTGCACGTGAGCCGCACCCGGTTGCAGCCCTCGCAGAAATTGTGGGTCATCGGCGTGATGAACCCAACCCGCGTCCCCGTCCCTGCCACGTCGTAGTAGCGCGCCGGGCCACCGGTTCGGTGTGTGCTCTCAGCCAAGTCGAAACGGGTCCGGAGCCGGGCGCGAACGAGGGAGAGAGGGAGATACTGATCCACCCGATCCGCGCCAACATCGCCCATGGGCATGGTCTCGATCAGGCAGAGATCGTGGCCCTCGGCGATGCACCAGTCGAGCAAGGCGGGGATCTCGTCCTCGTTGGCGCCGCGCAGCGCCACCGTATTGATCTTGACGTGCAGGCCCGCTGCTTTGGCGGCGCTGATGCCGTCCAGCACACGGTCGAGCCGGCCCCAGCGGGTGATGGCGGAGAAGCGCTCGGGATCGAGCGTGTCGAGGCTGACGTTGACGCGGCGCACGCCGCAGGCCGCAAGGGCCGCCGCGTGCTTGGCAAGCTGGGTGCCGTTGGTCGTCAGCGTCAGCTCATCGAGGCCGGATCCCAGCCGGGTGCCGAGCCGCTCGAAGAGCCTCAGCACGTCGCGCCGCACGAGTGGCTCGCCGCCGGTGATGCGCAGCTTGGCGACCCCGAGCCGGATGAACGCTGCGCAGAGCCGCTCCAATTCCTCCAGCGTCAACACCTCCGCCTTGGGCAGGAAATGCATGTCCTCGGACATGCAATAAACGCAGCGCAGATCGCAGCGATCCGTGACCGAGACGCGCAGATAGGTGATGGCGCGGCCGAATGGGTCGAGCATGGTGGCGCGAGGGGTAGCGCCGGGCAGGGTGATGTTCAAGCCTCGTCCTCAACGATCTCTATGCTGACGGCGGCGAGGTTGAGGACAACCTTGCCGGCGTGCTCGAAATTGGCCGTGACGCGATCGCCGACTGCGCTCTGCACTTGGCCGAGGCCCCAGTCGGGCCGGGCAAGGTGGCGGATGCGCTGACCCGGCTCCGCGGCGGCGGGCCGCAGATGCGGCATGGCGTTCTCCTTCGAGTCCCGCCCTCGACATGGGCGCTCGCGGCAGCGTAAGCCAGGGGCGGCAAAGGAAAAGTAAATGGCGTCGGAGATTTTGCGGCTCGGCGAGATGATCTGCGCACGGGTCTGCCACGACCTGGGCGGGTTGGCGGGAACGCTCGCGGGGGCGCTGGATCTGGCCCAAGAGGGAAGTGGTGAGGAGGGTGGTGAGGAGGGCGGCATGGCCGTCGCCCTCGCGCGCGAGGCGGCCGACGCGCTCGCGCACCGCCTGCGGCTGTTGCGGGCGGCTTTCGGACCTGTCTCGGACCCGCTCGGCGCGCCCGGCATCGCCGACCTTGCCGCCGGGCTGGACGAGCGGGTGCGAGTGGACGTGTCGGGCCTTGGGCTGACTCCTCTCACCGGAGAGCAGGCGCGGCTCGCGCTCGCGATGCTGATGCTCGGCGCGGAAGCCTTGCCGGCAGGCGGCACCGTCCAGATTTCCACCGACGTGGGAGGGTCGTTGCGCGTGGCTGCGCACGGCCCGCGCGCGGCTTGGCGACCCGGCGTCGTCCAGGGCCTTGCAGGCGCGATGCCGAGCGGGCCGCGCGACCTGCTCGCTCCGTTTTGCGCCCTGCTCGCCCGCGCCGCCGGGATGGACCTTGCCGCCGAGGAAGTACCGCCCGCCCTGTACGCCACGCTGCTCGGCAGTTCCCAAGATCAGCGATCCCTCGGTTAACGATTTCTTCGCATTCCCACAGCACTCTGGCCCTACTGCCGGAGGCTTGGGATGGACGACTTGCTCGCGGATTTCCTGGCCGAGACCAACGAGGGCCTCGCCGAGCTTGACGCGGCCCTGCTCCGCCTGGAGCAGGCGCCGGGCGACCAGGCCACGCTCTCCCTGATCTTCCGCCTGGTCCATACCATCAAGGGTACCTGCGGCTTTCTCGGCCTCGCCCGACTGGAGGGAGTCACTCACGTAGCCGAGACCGTGCTGGGCCGTGTGCGGGACGGGAAGCTCGCCGTGACGCCTGGGCTGGTCAGTGGCGTGCTCCGTGCGCTCGACGTGGTGAAGGCGATCGTCGCCGGCCTCGCAGCCACCGGCGCCGAGCCGGCCGGGGACGACACGGACCTGATCGCTGCCCTGCAAGCCCTGGCCGATGGCAGCGCGGCCACGATGCCCGAGCCGGCGCCGGCCGAAGATGCGCCGGAACCGGTATCGGAGATAGTTGCCCAGGTTTCCGCGCCGGGTGCCTCCCAGAGCATCCGCGTCGGCGTCGATGTACTCGAGAACCTGATGACGCTGGTGAGCGAACTGGTGCTCGCCCGCAACCAACTCCTGCAGCTCTCGCGCACGCTGGACGACCCGGCCTTCTCCGTACCCTTGCAGCGCCTGTCGCACATCACGTCCGACTTGCAGGAGGGCGTGATGAAGACCCGGATGCAGCCGATCGGCAAAGCCTGGGCGAAGCTGCCGCGCCTCGTGCGCGACCTCGCGCGCGACCTAGGCAAGCGCATCGAGCTGCACACGCACGGCCAGGACACGGAGTTGGACCGCCAAGTCTTGGAGCTGATGCGGGACCCACTCACGCACATGGTTCGCAACAGCGCGGATCACGGGCTGGAGCGGCCCGAGGAACGCCGGGCGGCAGGCAAGCCGGAAACGGGGTGCATCCAGCTCAGTGCCTATCATGAGGGGGGCCAAATTCTCATCGAGATCAGCGACGACGGGCGCGGCCTCGCGCTTGACCGCATCCGGGCGAAGGCGCTCGCCCGCGGCTTCGCGACTGAGGCGGAGCTGGCCGCGATGACCGAGGCCCAGCTGCACCAGCTGATTTTCCGCCCCGGCTTCTCGACAGCGGCTGCGGTCACGTCCGTCTCCGGTCGCGGCGTCGGCTTAGACGTGGTCAGAACCAACATCGAGCGGATCGGCGGCTCCATTGAGTTGCACAGCAGGCCCGGCGAGGGCTGCTGCTTCACCATCACCATTCCGCTCACGCTCGCGATCGTCCCGGCCCTGATCGTCGAGGCTGCTGGGGAGCGCTTCGCGATCCCGCAGGCCGGCGTGGTCGAGCTCGTCCATGCTCGCCCCAGAGTGCGTCCGGATGTCGTCCGATGTGCGGCCGGATGTGCATCCGGGGGCGCCTTCTGGTAGCGATGAGGACGGTGCGGCATGGATCGAGCACATCGAGGGCGCCTCGATCCTGCGCCTGCGCGACCGGCTGCTGCCGCTCGTCTCGCTGGCTGGACTGCTGCCGGCTGCCCCCCATCACCGACGAGCCATCCATGGCGGGTGATGCCTACATCGTCGTGACCTCCGTGGGCACAACGAAGCTCGGCGTGATCGTGGACCGGGTGTTCGACACGGAAGAGATCGTGGTCAAGCCGGTGGCGCCGATCCTGCGCCACATCACGATGTTCAGCGGCAACACCATCTTGGGCGACGGCAGCGTCATCATGATCCTGGACCCGAACGGCATCGCGCGGGCCACTGGGATGGGAGCCGCCAACAAGTCGCGGCGCACGGTCAGTACGGCGCCGGCCGTGGGGATACAGAGCGAGGAGCGGACGAGCATCCTCCTGTTCCGCGCCGGCTCCGAGCAGCCGCGCGCCGTGCCGCTCGGGCTAGTGGCGCGCCTGGAGCACCTCCCGCACGAGCGGATCGAGGGTACGGCTGGGCGTTACGTCACGCAGTATCGCGGACATCTCATGCCGCTCGTCTGCCTCGATCCTTCTCAAACCTTGGGGAGCCGAGTGGAGAATGGCGAGACGGGCTTGCCGGTCCTCGTCTTCACCGAGGGTGAGCGAAGCATGGGTCTCGTGGTGGACAAGATCCTCGATGTCGTCACCGAACGGCTGCACATCGAGTTGGGCGGCGCTAAGCCCGGCGTGCTCGGCTCGGCCGTCATCGCCGGGCGGGCGACCGAGATCCTGGACGCTGGCTATTGGCTCGCCCAGGCCGGGCAGGATTGGTTCCGCTCCGCTGGCGGGCACGGCGGCAGGGCGCGCGTGCTTTGCATCGAGGACAGCGACTTCTTCCGCCAGATGCTCGTGCCGACGCTCTCCGCCGCCGGATACCAGGTCTCGACGGTGGAGAGCGCCGAACGCGCCCTTGCCTTGCAGGATGCGGGCGTGCGGTTCGACGTGATCGTATCCGACATCGAGATGGAGGGCTTGGGTGGCCTCGGCTTCGCTCGGGACGTGCGCGCGGGCGGAGCCTGGGCCGCGCTCCCCCTCGTGGCGCTGAGCGGTCGAGCGGCACCCGCCGATATCGCGGCCGGGCGTGCCGCAGGCTTCACCGAGTATGTCGCGAAGCTCGACCGCGCGGCCCTGCTCTCCGCATTGCAGCGCTGCCTGCGTGCGTCAGCTGGAGCCGCGGCGTGAGCGCGTCCCTGCTGGCCGAGGCGGAACAGGGCGCAGTTGCAGAGATCATGGAGGTGCTCGTGATCTTGAGCGTCGCCGGGCAGCTCTGCGGCCTTCCGGTCCAGGGAGTGCGCGACGTGCTCGGCCCACAGAGCATCACGCGCATCCCCCTGGCCCTCCCAGAGATCGCCGGCAGTCTCAACTTGCGCGGCAAGGTCGTGACCGCGATTGACCTGCGTCGGCGCCTCGGCCTGCCGCCAGCGGAAGCTGAGGCGCCGTGCATGAGCATCGTCACCGAGCAAGGCGCCGAGCTCTATGCCCTGCTGGTGGACCAGGTCACAGAGGTGTTGACGGTCCCCGCATCGGGGATCGAGCGCGTGCCGCCGAACTTGCCGCCCGCCTGGCGCCACTTCAGCACTGGCGTCCATCGCTTGGCAGATCGCCTGATGGTCGTCCTTGATCTCGGGCGCGTACTCGACTTGGCCCCTTCGGAGACGTGACCGGCATGCCCGCGTTCCCCTGCACCGCCACGCCTTGCACCATACCCGATGCGCTTCCGGAACGGAGATGTCTCATCGTGGATGACAGCCGCGTGGTGCGCAAAGTCGCTCGCCGGATCCTGGAACTGCACGGCTTCCACATAGAGGAGGCGGAGAATGGGGTCGAGGCGCTGCAGGCATGCCGCCGCAGCGCGCCGGAGTGCGTCCTGCTGGACTGGAACATGCCGATCATGAACGGCATTGAGTTCCTGCGTGCGCTCCGCGCCGAGTTCGGGCCGGAAAAGCCGCTAGTGGTGTTCTGCACCACGGAGAATGACCTCAGCTCGATCGCGGCCGCGATCGGGCATGGAGCGCAGGAATACATCATGAAGCCATTCGACGAGGAGTTGCTCGTCGGGAAATTCGCCCAGGTCGGCCTCCTGTGAACGCCGCGACCCTGCTGGCGCGGTCACCGCCGACGCGCGTCTTGATCTGCGATGATTCGGCGGTCGTGCGCGAAGCCTTGGCCCGGTTGCTGGAGAGCGATCCTCAGGTCCAGGTCGTCGCCCGCGCCGGCAACGGACAGGCGGCGCTCGATGCCATCGCCCGGCAGCGCGTGGACGTGGTCCTGCTCGATATCGAAATGCCGGTCATGGACGGGATGGCGGCGCTCCCGCTCCTCCTGTGCGCCTCGCCCGGCGTGCGCGTCATCATGGCCTCGACGCTCACCCAGAAGGGCGCCGACGTGGCGCTCCGCGCCTTGCGCAACGGGGCCGTGGATTACGTTCCCAAGCCCAGCATCCGCGACATGGAAGGGGATGGTTTCAAACGCGAGCTGCTCACCAAGGTCAAGGGGCACGCCTGCATCCAGCGCGCGGCCACGCCTTTTCCTGGCGCACTCCTTCCCGGCACGCTCTCGCTGCGGCCTGTCGGGCGGCCACCGCGGCTGCTCGCGATCGCCAGTTCCACGGGCGGCCCGCGCGCGCTCTTCGACCTCGCGCTTGGCTTGTCTGCGCGCGGCACGCTGCCGGTGCCCGTCGTCGTGGTGCAGCACATGCCGCCGACCTTCACGCCGATCCTCGCCGAGCATTTGAGCCGTGCAGGGAACCTGCCCTGCGCCGAGGCTCAGGATGGTGAGGTGTTGCAGCCTGGCCGAATTCATCTCGCGCCGGGCGACCGCCACCTCCTGGTGCTGCGCACGGCCAATGGCCTGCAAGCCAAGCTCTGGGATGGCCCACCGGAGAGCTTCTGCCGTCCGGCAGCCGATCCGATGCTGCGCTCCGCCGCCGAAGCGTGTGACGGTCGGGTCCTGGCCGTGGTGCTGACAGGCATGGGCCAGGATGGTCTCGCCGGCACGCGGGCCTTGATCGAGGCGGGTGGCACGGCACTCGCGCAGGACGAGGCCAGCAGCGTCGTCTGGGGTATGCCGGGAAGCGTGGCCAAAGCCGGGCTGTGTCACGCGGTGCTGCCAATTCCGCGCCTGGCCGCGCGCGCCCTTGATCTGTTGCAGGGTGCGACAGTGTGACTCCCTACGAGGCTATCGCCCGCCTGATCCACGCGCGTTCCGGCCTAGCCCTCGGGCCGGACAAGCTTTACCTGATGGAAACCAGGCTCGCTCCCCTGCTGCGACGGGAACGTTTGAAGGATCTCGGTGCGCTTGCCGAGCGCCTGCGCAGCACGATCCGGGCAGCCCACGATACCGAGCTGGCGCGCGAGGTGGTCGAGGCGATGACCACCAACGAGACCCTGTTCTTTCGCGATGCGAAGCCGTTCACCCACTTGCGCCAGCAGGCGCTGCCACGGCTGCATCAATCGCGCCAGGCTAGCCGGCCGCTCCGCATCTGGTCCGCCGCTGCGTCCACCGGTCAGGAAGCCTACTCGCTCGCGATGATGCTTGCGGAACACCGTGAGATGATGTCAGGGCGGCCCATCGAGGTGCTCGGTACGGATCTCGCCCGTGAGCCGATTCAGCGGGCACGCGAGGGCCTCTACACGCATTTCGAAGTTCAGCGTGGCCTGCCAGTGCAGATGCTCATCAAATACTTCGAGAAGGAGGAGAGAGGCTGGCGCGTGAAGCCGGACATTCGGGCGGCTGTCCAGTTCCGCGAGTGGAACCTTCTGGCCGACCTCTCGGCACTCGGAATGTTCGACGTCGTGTTCTGCCGTAACGTGCTGATCTACTTCGACCCGCCTACGAAGACACGGGTCCTGAACGCTATCGCCCGGCAGTTGGTATCTGACGGCTTGCTCTATCTCGGCGGCGCCGAGACGACGCTCGGCCTCACGACGCGCTTCCTCCCACTTGCAGCCGAGCACGGAGTTCTATGTGCCGGCCTGCGCCGGACGGGAGCGGGCAGCTTGAAGCAGCTCCGGGCGGCATTGTTCGGGTATGATCCGAACCTGATGCGGGAGAACCTGGCGCATGGCAAGCGACTATCAGTCCGTGCAGTCCGTGGCGATATGCCCGTTGCGGAGCTGATGCTGGGGATCGCGAATGCGCTGAGAACTGCTGGATCTGGGCCGCCGCACATCCCGGTCCGAGGTCCAACGAAGCAGCAAGCCGATCGGAGTGAGAGGATTCGAACCTCCGGCCCCTGCGTCCCGAACACAGTGCTCTACCAGGCTGAGCTACACTCCGCTGCTCGGCCGTATAGCGCCCGGCGCCACGGCCGGCAAGGCATCCAATGCGGCCAACCGGGCGAGCAGCGCGGGCACGTCCGGGACCACCTCATACAGCCCGAGCGCGGAGGGGTCCGCGAACCCGTCCTGCACCGACGCCCGCAGGACGCCAAGCAGCGGCCGTGCCCAGCCCGCCACGTCGCAGACCAGGATCGGCTTGTCGTGCAGCCCGAGCTGGCGCCAGGTGATCACCTCGATCGCCTCGTCGAACGTGCCCAAACCCCCTGGCATCACCACGAAGACGTCTGCCAACTCGAACATGCGCGCCTTGCGGGTGTGCATGGACGAGGTGAACTCCATCCTGGTCGCCCCCGCGTGCGCGACCTCGCGGCGCTGCAGGAAATCGGGGATCACGCCATGAACCTGCCCGCCAGCCGCCAGCATCGCGTCGGCGATGACACCCATCAACCCGATTCGCCCACCGCCATAGACTAGCGTGATCCCGGCCGCGGCGAGGCCGCGCCCCAGCTCCGTGGTTGCCTCGGCATAGATTGGGTCGGCACCGATGCGGGAGCCGCAGAACACGGCGGCGGAGCGGATAGGCGTCATGCAACCTCCTAGATGTCGCGCGTCCGAAGCGCGGGCGCCGCGCACCGGTTTCCCATGCCAGCATACCCTTGTCAGCACATGGGACGGCGAGCAACATCCGCCCCGGACTAGGTAGGGGAGAGAAGGATGAGGCGTTGGCTCATGGCCGCCGCGGCGGTGCTTGGCGTGTCAGGGATGGCTTGGGCGCAAGGCGGCACCATATCCTTCACGCCAGACCAGGTGATCGCGGCCCGCCAGGCTGGATACGACCTGATGTATGGCGACGTGGCCGGCATGAAGGCGGCAGTCGAGAACCAGTTGGACGTGAAGGACTACAAGGACTCGGCCGACGCGATCGTGAGCTGGAGCCGCGTCATCCCGACCCTGTTCCCGGACGGCACGCAACAGGGGCACGACACCAAGGCCAAGCCGAACATCTGGTCCGACCGTGCCGGCTTCGAGAAAGACGCCGCGAACCTCACCGACCAAGCCACCCGGCTGGCCCAGCTCGCCGACGCCGGCGACAAGGCTGGTTTTGCAAAGCAATTCAAGGCCACGGCGGGCGCCTGCAAGACCTGTCATGACACCTACAAGGCGCGCTGAACCGGTCCCAGGGAGGCACCTTCGACACCTTCTAGGTTCTTGCCTCCCCGATATCAGCTTCCGGCGAAGCGGGGCAGGCGGCGCTCGGCCATAGCCTGCACTCCTTCCTTGAAGTCGTTCGTCTTGAAGTGCTTCTCCTGCTCGGCGAGTTCCAGGTCGGTCGCCGCCGCGATGGCGTCGGCCAGGCCGCGCCGCAGGGTCCAGCGCGTGGAGGTCACCGCCAACGGCGCGGATTGCGCGATCTCCGTCGCCAGCGCCAGGGCGGCGGAGCGCAATTCCTCCTGCGGCACCAGCACGTCAACGAGGCCGATCTCCTTCGCTTCCTCGCCGGTCAGCCGGCGGCCCGTGTAGAACAGCAGCGCGGCCTTCTGCACCCCCACGACGCGCGGGAGGGTCACGCTGAGGCCGAAGCCTGGATGGAATCCCAGGCGGTTGAAGTTGGCCGTGAAGCGTGATTCCGGTGCGGCTACCCGGAAGTCGGCGACCAAGGACAGGCCCAGCCCGCCTCCCACCGCAGCGCCCTGCACGGCCGCGACCACGGGCTTGGCGCAGCGGAACAGCCGCACCGCTTCCTGGTAGAGATGGGCGCCGCCACGCTGCCCGACCGTGTCCTGGGCCGGCGTCGAGAAATCGGCGCCCGCGCAGAAGTTCTTTCCCTCAGAGGCGAGCAGGACGCTGCGGATGCCTGCGTCGGCGTCGAATCGCTCGAACGCGTCGGCCAACTCGCCGATCAGGGCCATGTCGAAGTAGTTGTTCGGCGCCCGGCAGATCTCGGCGATGCCGACGAATCCCTCGCGTGTGATGCGGACGTCGCTCATCGCAGGCCAAGCCCCCTGGCTATGATCCCCCGCAGGATCTCACGCGTGCCCCCGCGCAGGGAGAAGGAGGGCGCGGTCATGACCATGTGGGCCAGCACGGCGACGAACGGCTCCTCGTCGCTCTCATCCGGCTCGGCATCCACCAGCAACCGAACGACCTCCGCCGTCTCCTGCTCCAAGACGTTGCCCAGGTCCTTGACCAGGGCCGCCTGCAACGCCGGGTCCTGCCCGGCCTGCAACATGCCGGCGACCGAGCGGGATAGGCGCCGCAAGACCAGGATGTGCGCCGTCAGCCGCCCGACCGCGGCGACGGCCCGGTCGGACGGGTCGGGGCCGAGCACGCGCACCATCTCCACCAGCAGGGTGAAGGCGGACAGGAAGCGGTCCGGCCCGCTGCGCTCGTAGGCCAGCTCGCCGGTGACCTGCTTCCATCCCTCGCCCACCGCGCCGAGCAGGGCGTCCTCCGGAAGCAGCATGTCGTCCAGCACCACCTCGTTGAAGTGATGCTCGCCGCGCATGTCCAGGATCGGGCGGATCGTCATGCCGTTCTGCCGCGCCGCCTTCATCTCCACCAGGAACTGGCTGGCGCCGGCGTGCCGGTCATCGTCCGACTTCGCGTCCGTGCGGCAGAACAGGATCATGTAGTCCGCGCGGTGCGCGCCGGAGGTCCAGACCTTGGTGCCGTTCACCAGCCAGCCGCCCTGGACCGGCACGGCGCGGGTGCGGGCCGCCGCGAGATCGGAGCCGGAATCGGGCTCGCTCATGCCGATGCAGAACGAGCATTCCCCCGCCGCGATGCGCGGCAGGATGGCCTGGCGCTGCGCCTCGGTGCCGTAGCGCAGCAGGTTGGGGCCGCTTTGCCGGTCCGCCACCCAGTGGTGGCCGACGGGGGCGCCGGCGGCGAGCATCTCCTCCAGCACCACGTAGCGCTCCAGGGCGGAGCGTTCATGGCCGCCGTAGCGCCTGGGCCAAGTCATGCCGATCCAGCCGCGCTCGCCCATCTTGCGGCTGAACGCCGGGTCGCTGGCGCTCCAGGACGCGGCACGCTGCTGCGGCGTCCGGCCGTGCAGCTCCGTTGCCAGGAAGGCCCGGACTTCGCTGCGGAGCGCCTCTGCCACGTCGGATTGGGGCGGGGGTTCGGCGAAGGTCAGTGCTGGCATCAAATCAGGCTCCGTTCTTCTCGGCAGGTGCCACGACCAGCAGGGCGTCTGCGATCGTGCAACCCTCCCCGGCGGGGTGGACGATGACCGGGTTCAACTCCAGCTCTTGGATGCGATCCTGCCCGGCTGCCGCGATCTGCGAGGCGAGGGCGATCAGCCGCGCCAGCGCCGGAACGTCCGCTGGTGCGGCCCCGCGAAAGCCGTTCAGCAGCGGAGCGCTGCGCAGCGCCTGCACCATGTCAGTCGCCTCTGCCTCGCCGACGGGGGCCAGGCGATAGGCGGTATCGCGGAACAGCTCGGTGGCGGTGCCGCCGGCGCCGACCATCACCACCGGGCCGAAGCCGGGGTCGCGGACGATCCCGACGATCACCTCCACCCCGCGCAGCGCCATCCGCTCGATCAGCACGCCGTCTATCGCGGCGCCGGGTGCGTAAGCGGCGGCGCTGCTGACCGCGGCGAAGGCCTCGCGCAGCGCGGCAAGGTCGTTGATGCCTAACCGCACGCCATCCGCCTCGGTCTTGTGGGGGATGGCGGCGGACTGGATCTTGACCGCGACCGGGAAGCCGAGCGTGGCGGCAGCCGTGTCCAGCTCCGCCTCGTGCTGCACCAGGCAGCCCGGCGGGATAGCCGCGCCGCAGGCGGCGAGCAGGGCCTTCGCCACATGCTCCGGCAGCGTGCCCGAAGCGCGGCCCAGCTGGTCCAGGACTGGCCGCGGCAGCACCAATGGCGCGGGCGGGACATGGCGGGCGGCACCCTGCTCCACCAACATGCACGCCACCGCCGCCAGCATGTCCATGGACGGATAGATCGGCGCCCCCGCCGCGATCAGCGTGCGCTGGCTCAGCGGCGAGGGCAGCGTGTAGCTGTAGAACAGCACCGGCTTGCGCCGCTCGGCGAGCAGCGCAGCCAGCCCGGCCTGGTCCATCGAGACGCGCGCGGGATTGGCGAGCGAAGTTACGACAGCGATCTGATCCACCGCGTCGTCGCGGGTCAGCAGCTCCATCGCGCGCAACATGCCGCCGCCATGGGTGCCGCCGGCGGTCAGGTCCACCGGGTTGCGGGTAGCGCCGTAGCTCGGGATGAAGGACCGGATCTCGGCCTGGGTCCGGGCGCTCAGCTCCGGCATCAGCAGCCCGGCGGCGGCGACCGCGTCGGCGGCCCACGCACCGGCGCCGCCGGAAAGAGTGACCACGGCCATGCGCCCACCCCGTGCCGGCGGGTTGGTCAACAGCGCCGCCGCAAAGCACAGCGCCTCCGTCAAATCCGTCGCCACCACAATGCCGTAGCGGCGGAACATGGCGTCGTAGGCGGCATCCCATCCGGCCATGCTCGCCGTATGGGAGGCAGTCGCGAGCTTGCCGGCGGCCGAGCGGCCGACCTTGATCGCGACCACCGGCTTGCCAGCGGCCCGGGCCGCCAACGCCGCGGCGGCGAACCCCGCCGGGTCGCGCACGCTCTCCAGGAACAGCAGGATCGCCGAGGTTGCCGCGTCCTGCGCCAGGTGCGCCAGGAAGTCGGCGGCCGTCAGGTCGGCCTCGTTGCCGGTCGTCACGACGACGCTGAAGGACAGGCCCATTGCCCGCCCGCGATCGTAGAGGGCGAACCCCATCCCGCCGCTCTGCGCGACGATCCCGAGCCGCTGGGGGAGGGCAGGGGCGGGGTCCTCCTCCGCGTCGCGGTCCACCGCCGGGCTGAAGGTGGCGGTGACGCGGGCCGTCTCGTTGTGGTAACCTTCCGCATTCGGGCCGCAGATGCGCATCCCCGTGCGCCGTGCCAGCGCCACGATCCTGTCCTGCAGCTCGGCCGGCGCCGCGTCATCCTCCGCGAAGCCGGAGGAGATGATGATCGCATTGCGCACGCCCGCAGCGGCGCAGTCCTCCAGAGCCGCGAGCACGCCGGCGGCAGGGATCGCGACCAGCGCCAGGTCAATCGGGGCGCCCACCGCCGTGGCAGTCGGGTAGCAGCGCAGCCCGGCGATCTCCGGATAGCTGGGATTGACGGGGTAGATGTCGCCCGCGAACCCGTTCTTGCGCAGCATGTGCAGCAGCGCGCCACGGATGCGGTGCGGTTCCGGGGACGCGCCGACCACCGCCACCGAGCGCGGCGCGAGGAAGCTGTCGAGCGTGCCGGGCGACGCCATCCTCGTCAGGCCGCCGTGATCGCGGGCCACAGCCCGTCCGCACCCGCGGCAATGGCCGCCTGGCCAACCACCTTGTACCACTCGCCCTCGTTGCCGAACTCATCGCGCCACGACCACAAGCGGCGGGTCAGATAATGGAGTTGGTATTCCTGGGTGAAGCCGATCGCGCCGTGTGCCTGGTGCGCCAGCCCGGCAGCGATGCTGGCGGCCTCTCCGGCGCGGGCCTTGGCCGCCCCGATCACCACGGGGCTGAGATCGCCGGCCAGCGCGTCGGCCGCCATGTCCGCGGCCGCCAAGGCGGCAGCGGATTGCCCGGCGAACACCGCCAGGTTCTGCTGGATCGCCTGGAACTTCGCGATGGGCCGGCCGAACTGCACCCGCGTCTGCACATACTCGACGGTGACGGACAGCGCGCGCGCCAGCGCACCGGCGATCTGGTTGGTGCGCACCGCGGCGCCGGCGGCACGCAGCTCCGCCACGCCGAAGCCGGAGGGTGCAGGGGCCAGCGCATCGGCCGCCACGTCGGTGTCCACCGCCAGGGTGTCCCGCGGCTCGCCGGCGAGGTTCTCGCCCGGCGTCGCCGAGAAGGCGCTCTTGCCCAGCACCGCGACCACCGCGCCCTGCGGCCCCTCGGCGAGGACCACGACTGCTGCCTCCCGCGCCCACGGCACGCGCCGCGCCGTGCCGCTGATATGCCACCCCGCGCCGGCCTGGCGTGCGGTCAGGTTATCGCCCCGGCGGACCGGCGCCAGGGTCAGCGGACCGGCCGGGACGGGCAGCCCCGCACGGGCCAGCAGCCAGCCGGCCAGCATCGTCTCCGCCAGGGGGATCGGCGCGGCGTGGGCCGCGGCAACGCGCAGGAGCCCCATCGCCTCCTGCACCGTGGCGCCGAAGCCGCCCGCATCCTCTGGCAGCATGGCGGCGCAGAACCCCGCCTCCTCGACCGCGTCCCACAGCGCCTGCGGCCAGGCGCCATCCTCGACGGCCTTCAGGGTCGCCTTGTCCGAGTGGGTCGCGAACAGGCGTTCGGCGCTGTCGGTCAGCTGGTCACTCATCAGGCGTTCCCTCCAGCGTCAGGCAACGAGGGACTAGCTCTCGCACCGGCGATGTCGCACCGTCCGCTGACGCTATCCTCGTCATCGTGAAATCAGCGATGCCGGACTGTCCCGCTATGCTGCGGGTTTACCGCGACGCCGCGCAACAGGTTTGATGGGAGGCAGTCGGCTGATGACCTACGAGACGATCCTGTATGAGGCCGATGGCCCGATCCTGACGCTGACGCTGAACCGGCCGGAGCGGCTGAACGCGTTCAATCCGCAGATGAGGGCCGACCTGATCGCCGCCTTCGACCGCGCGGACGCTGACGATGCCGTGCGGGCCATCATCGTGACGGGGGCCGGCCGCGGCTTCTGCGCCGGCGCGGACCTCAGCGAGGGTGCCGGACGCTTCGACTATTCCAACCGCCCCGGAGCGGTCGGCGCGGACGGCACGGTCAACTGGGGGCACAACTCGGTCCGAGATTCCGGTGGCCGGGTCGCGCTGCGCATCTTTGCCAGCCTCAAGCCGGTGATCGCCGCGGTGAACGGCCCGGCCGTCGGCGTGGGCGCCACGATGCAGCTGCCGATGGATATCCGCCTTGCATCCGAGGAGGCGAGGTTCGGCTTCGTCTTCGCCCGGCGCGGCGTGGTCCCGGAAGCCTGCTCAAGCTGGTTCCTGCCGCGCGTGGTCGGCATCGGCCGGGCGATGGAATGGGTGACGACCGGCCGGGTGTTCGGCGCGGCGGAGGCGCTGGCGGCGGGGCTGGTGCGCAGCGTCCACGAGCCCGACGCGCTGCTGCCAGCGGCACGCGCCCTGGCGGAGGAGATCGCCGCCAACACCGCGCCCGTGGCCGTGGCGCTCAGCCGCCAGATGATGTGGCGTATGCTGGGTGCCGACCATCCGATGGAGGCCCACAAGATCGACAGCCGCGGCATGTTCGCGCAGGGCCGGGGCGGCGACGCGAGGGAGGGCGTGGCCGCGTTCCTGGAGAAGCGGCCAGCGCGGTTCCCGAACAAGGTCTCGACCGACATGCCGCCCTTCTTCCCATGGTGGACGGACCGGCCCTACGAGTGATGCGCAACGGGCGCGCAGGGAGGCGTGGATGACGGATATGCGCGTGATGGCGACCGGCCTGCGGTTCCCGGAAGGCCCGGTGGCGATGCCCGACGGCTCCGTCCTGCTGGTGGAGATCGAGCGCGGCACGGTCAGCCGGGTGGGACCGGACGGCACGGTGTCGGTCGTGGCGCAGCCGGGGGGTGGCCCCAACGGCCTCGCGCTGGGGCCGGACGGCGCGTTGTACGTGTGCAACAATGGCGGGTTCCTGTGGCATGAGGAACCCGGGATGCTGCGCCCGATCGGCACGCCGGGCGACTACGCCGGCGGCCGGATCGAGCGGGTCAACCTGAAAACCGGCGAGGTGCGGCGGCTGTATGACCGCTGCGGCGACCATCGCCTGTGCGGCCCCAACGACATCGTGTTCGACCGTCAGGGGGGCTTCTACTTCACCGATCTGGGCAAGGTGCGTCCTCGCGACCGCGATCACGGCGCCGTTTACTACGCGCTGGCCGACGGCTCCCGCATCACCGAGATCGTGCACCCCATCCTGACGGCGAACGGCATCGGCCTCTCGCCCGACGAGCGCACGCTCTACGTCGCGGAGACGGAGGCGGCTCGCCTGTGGGCGTTCGACATCGCCAGCCCCGGCGTGCTGACGAAACGGAGCTTCCCGTCACCCAACGGCGGCCGGCTCCTGTACAACCAGGCCGGCTATCAGCGTTATGACAGCTTGGCCGTGGACGGCGATGGCAATGTATGCGTCGCGACGCTGATGAGCGGGCACATCACGGTCGTGGCGCCGGACGGGACGTTGGTGCGGCAGGTGAAGACGCCGGACATCTACACGACCAACATCTGCTTCGGCGGCCCCGACCTGCGGACCGCCTACATCACCCTGTCCGGCGTGGGCCAGTTGGTGGCCACGGATTGGCAAGAGGCGGGACTGAGGCTCAACTTCGCGGCCTGATGGCCCAGCACGGCGACGGTCATGGGTCCTGACAAGGCGCGGGCGGCCGCATTGCAGCATGATCCATCGCCCTCTATCTCCTGAGCCATGAGCGCCTTCTTCACCGAGCAGGTCACGAGCGTCCGCCGCTGGACCGACCGGCTGTTCAGCTTCACCGCGACGCGCGATCCCGCGTTCCGCTTCATCAACGGCCAGTTCACCATGATCGGCCTGCACGTGGACGGCCGTCCGCTCGTGCGCGCCTACAGCATGGTCAGCTCCGCCTATGAGGAACGGCTGGAGTTCCTCAGCATCGCGGTGCCGGACGGGCCGCTCACGTCGCGGCTGCAGCACGTGCAGATCGGCGACCCCGTGCTGGTGGGGCGCAAGCCCACGGGCACGCTGATCCAGGATAATCTGCTGCCGGGCGAGACGCTCTGGCTGCTCGGCACCGGCACCGGGCTTGCGCCGTTCTTGAGCATCATCAAGGACCCGGAGGCCTATGAGCGCTTCGCCCGCGTCATCCTCGTCCACGGGGTGCGCTGGCAGGCGGAGCTGGCCTATGAGGATTACCTGGAGCGTGAGCTGCCCGCGGACGAGTTCCTCGGCGAGATGGTCCGGGGCAAGCTCTTCTACTACCCGACGGTGACGCGCGAGCCGTCCCGCAACCAGGGGCGGATCACCGCCGGGCTGAGCTCGGGCGCGATCCCGGAGAAGCTTGGCTTGCCGCCGATCAGTCCGGAACGGGACCGCGTCATGCTGTGCGGGAGTCCTGCGATGCTCGCGGACATGAGCGACCTGCTCAAGGAACGCGGGTTCAGCGAGGGCAACCACTCCGAGCCGGGCCACTACGTCGTCGAGAAGGCGTTCGTCGAGAAGTAGTGCGGCCGTGCAGAGGACGCTAGATCGGCAAGGCGGCCAGCCAGTGGGCGACCCCGAGCACCATCTCCCAGAGCAGCGCGCTCAGCCCGATGATCAAGGGTGTCGTCGTCGTCCAAGGCGGCAACTCGGCCCTGAGAACGGGTGATCGCCCGATGCGCGTCGCGTTCCAACCTGTGCTCTTGTGCGGCTGACGCTTTGCGCGCATCCCGCTCCCCTCCCCTCCCCTCCCCTCCCCTGACCAGACCCGAGCAGGGATGACCTTACATCAACGTGTCATCGAGATGCCACGCATTTTTATAAATACGCCTTGTATGGACGGACGAGGTGCTGCCTCGGCCCAATGCAGCTCTGTCTCGGCATCGGCGAGGCTGAGCTTGTAACGGTCCGCCCCGGCGAGGAAATCGTAGTCCGTCGCGCCTTGGGCACGATAGTGGCGAATCGCGGCGTGGTGGCAGCTCAGGCCGGGCTTCTGGTGCGGCCCGGCGCCGGCGTAGTCGAAGCCACCCTGATACTGCCCGACCCAGCCGCCCCGGCGCACGTTCAGCAGGTAGCCGATGGCGGCGTTGCCGGCCGAGACGCGCAGCAGGTCCACCTCGCCGCGCAGTGCGCCGCGGGCCGCCAGCTCGCGGAGGAAGCGCGTGGCGGCCGGGTGCACGAAGCTGCTCTCCCGTCCGCGCGATGCGAGGCGTTGGACGTGCAGACCGAGGAGGGCATTGAGGAATGCTGCCGCCTCGTCCGGCGTCGCGGCGCGGTGCACGTGCAAGGCGCCGTAGAGCCGGTTCGATCGGCGGAGCTGCTGCCGGGTGTTGCGGCCGAGGCGCTCCAGGAAACCTTCGCCGTTCGGCCCGAGACGTGCAAGGTCCACGAACGGCGCAGGCCGCACGGCGCGGACCCACACGACCCCGGCCGCGTGCGCCGCCGTCAGGCAGCGCCCGCCAACGCCCCCGAGGACGAGTTTGCGCCCAAGCCCGGGTCCGAGCCTGGTCAGGCCCGCCATCTTGCCGGGTAAACGCGCGTGCATGGCGGCCCGCAGCCAAGCCGGCAGATTGGCCGCCTGATCGGCTTCCGCGAGCACGCCGTTGTGCTCGACGAAGATCCGGTCGAGTGCCGGGTCGCCGCTCTCGCCGAGCCAGAGCGTCGAGAAGCCGAGCCGGCGGCGCTCGTTGAACAAGGCGAGGCCGACCGTGCGCCCGTCCGCCGTCGCGCGCAGCAGAACGGGGCGGGGGAAGCGCTCGCGCGCGCGGCAGCCAACCCAGGTCCATCCCTGGAAGAAGGTGCCCTCAGCGCGCGCTTCCAAGGCGCGCCACTCGGCTTCGAGCGCGCCGAGTCCAGCCGCGTCGAGCTCAGGGCGGAGCAGCTCGACATGCGCCATGGCGAGGCCATGTTGGACGCTCCAGAGGCAGGAGGCAAGGAGCCGCTTTCCAGCACCCACTTCTCAGGAAGGCCGGGATGGCGCAGAACCCTGCCGCGCAGCAGGGGGCTCTTGGTGACGTTGAATTGGCTCGCGACGGAGCTGCTCGTGCCGCCGCTCAACCTGGCCCTGTTCGCCACGTTCGCCTTCTTCGTCTTGCGGAATCGAGCCGGGCGCGTCGTCGTCGGCGTCGCGCTCGCGGGTCTTATCGTCCTCGCCTTCCCCGCGGTCGGCAACGCGCTTCTTGCGTCGCTGGAGCGGCTGCCCGAGCCGCACGCGCCGGGTCCGGGCGCCGCCGCGCCGGGCGCTATCGTCGTGCTCGGCGCCGAGATCCGTTTCGGGCGCGGGCCGGATGCAGATTTGGGAGAGGATCCGTCCGATATAGATATCGGACCGCTCAGCCTGGAGCGCGTCCGTGCTGCCGCGGCGCTGCACCGGCGCACTGGGCTGCCGATCCTAGTCAGCGGCGGCCTGGTCAGCATCGAGCCAATTGCCGTCGCCACGGTCATGGCCCAGAGCCTCACCAACGATTTCGGCACGCCGCCGCGGTGGATCGAGACGCGCTCGCGCGACACCTGGGAGAACGCACGGTTCAGCGCGGAGCTGCTGCGCGCCGCGGGAATCAGCACGGTTTACGTCGTCACTCATGCGTGGCACATGCCGCGCGCGCTGCTTGCGTTCCGGCGCGCCGGGATCACGGCCGTGCCCGCCCCGGTGCGGCTCGACGCCTGGCCAACCCTGACCTGGCGGGACTTCGTCCCGACCGACGCCGGCTGGCAGCTCAGCTATTATGGCTTCCATGAATGGATCGGCCTTGCCTTCTATCGTCTCCGCTAGCGCGCGGGTGCTCACCGGGCTTGATGCCGTGCCCGGCATCTGCGGAGCCTGGCTCGACGCGGCCGGGCCGCAGGCGAGCCGTCCCTGGCTCGAAGCGACGCTGGAAGCCGCGTTGCCGGCCGGGGCGGTGCCGCGGCTGGTCCTGGTGGAGGCCGTCTCCGAGTTTCGCGCGCCCTCAGGCCGCTGGCCTTTATGCCGCTCCTGGATATGCCGGGCGGCGCCTGGCAGAGCCTGACGACACCCTACACCTGCCTCTACCGCATCGTCGGCGACCCGGCGCTCGATGACGCCGGTTGGCACGCCGTCGGGCGTGCTGCGGCGCCGCTCATGCGGCGGCACGGACCGGTGCGGCTGGAGGCGCTTGACCCGGAGGCGCGCGGGTTCGCCGCATTCCTGCGGGGGTTGCGGGCACGTGCCCTGGTGGCGCTGCCCTACGCGCATTTCGGGAACTGGTACGAGCCTGTCGTTGGCTTAGGCTGGCAAGGATATCTCGCCGCGCGGCCGGGCGCGCTGCGCGAGACGATCCGCCGCCGCCTGCGGGCCGCCGAGCGGGATGGGAGCGGAGTCCGGATGCAGGTCGCGCGCGAGCCGGCCGAGATTCCAGCCGCGCTCGCTGCCTACGAGGCCGTCTATACGCGAAGCTGGAAGGTGCCGGAGCCGTTCCCCCGGTTCAACGCGGCCCTGCTGCCCCGGCTTGCGGCCGCGGGCTGGCTGCGGCTCGGCGTGCTGTGGCGCGGAGACGAGCCGGTCGCGGCGCAGGTCCTGGACTGTGTGGCAGGGGGTGGCGACCGTACTCAAGCTCGCTCACGATGACGCCCACAAGGCGCTTTCGCCCGGCACCGTCCTGACCGCGTTGATGATCCGCCGCCTGCTTGATGAGGAGGACGTCCAGGAACTGGATTTCGGCCGTGGCGATGACGGCTACAAGGCCGGCTGGGTCGCTCATCGGCGCCAGCGCACAGGTGTCGTGCTCGCCAACCCGCTCCGCCAAGCTGGCCTACTCGTCATGCTCCGCCACGGTGCCGGGCGTGCTCGGCAGCGGCTAGGTGTCGCATAAACGCAACCTGAGACGCTATGATCACGATGTTTCTACAACCATGACGCGCATTTTATCATGGATTTTTGCAGTGCGACACGATATAACCACAATGGGGCGAGAGATTGCAGCTATTGGTCCCCAGCAACGCTTTTACCAGGTAGGTTTGCGTGGCACGATATCTCGTTACTGGCGGCGCCGGCTTCATTGGCTCACATCTCGTTGATGCCCTTCTCGCGCGGGGCCACTCGGTCCGGGTGCTCGACGATCTGTCCACGGGGCGGGTCGAGAACCTGCCGGCAGGCTGCATGCTGCTTCGCGGGGACGTGGCGGACCCAGACGTGGTTCGCCGGGCGATGCAAGGAGTTGCGGGCTGCTTCCACCTTGCCGCTATAGCCTCCGTCGTTCGGGCGAACGAGGACTGGCTCGGCACGCACCGTGCCAACCAGACGGGAACGATCGTCGTGCTCGACGAGGCTCGGCGGCTGGGTGGAGTGCCTGTGGTGTATGCGTCCTCGGCGGCGGTCTATGGCGGGATCGCCGGGATCGCGCGCGAAGACGCAGTGCCCGTGCCGCTGACCGCCTACGGCGCCGACAAGCTGGGCAGTGAGCTGCATGCGCGGGTCGCGACCCTTGTGCACGGCGTGCCGACCCTGGGGCTGCGGTTCTTCAACGTTTACGGCCCCCGGCAGGACCCGAGGTCGCCCTACAGCGGCGTGATCTCGCTGTTCGCTGACGCGATAGGCGCAGGTCGGCCCGTTCGGATCCATGGCGACGGGCAGCAATCCCGCGACTTCGTGTTCGTCGCCGACGTTGTGGCACACTTGGTGGCCGCCATGGCTCGGCTTGGAGAGACCCGGCTCGGAGAGGCCCAGCTTGGAGAGAATCGCCCTGGAGAGAGCATGCCGACCGTCCTCAACGTCTGCACCGGGGAGGAGACCAGCGTGCTCCAGTTGGCGGACGCCCTCGGCGAGGCATGCAGCCGGGCGGCCGCGATCATTCACTGCCCAGCACGGCCCGGCGACATCCGGCGCTCCGTCGGCTCGCCCGCGCTCGCCATCGCGAGCCTGGCGGTGCAGGCGCGCATGCCCCTGCGCGAGGGCTTGGCGGCAACGCTGCGCAGCTTCGCGCTCGCTGTTTCTCCTGGAGCGCGCCCAGCAACGGCCCCCACAGCTGTGCCCGCTGGTGCATCACGAGCCGTCGCGTGAGCGGGTGGCCTTTACGGTGGTCCGCGCTCGATGCTAAGTTCGCCCAGGCTGTAGTTAGCGCGGCAGCATATAACGATGCGGATTCGGTTGGCTCAGGCGTGTAGCTCAGTGGCAGAGCGCTGCTGCAACATGGCAGAGGTCGGGGGTTCAACTCCTTCCGCGCCTACCACGCCGGACCACCAGGAGGAGGAGACAAGTTTCCCATGCTGAGGCCGCGCCTGCTCGCCGCCGCGTTTGCCGTGCTCGCGCTTGCCGCGTGCTCAGGCGGTTCACCCGAGGCGCCCGTTCCGCGCAGCGTCGCGGATAGCCCCTACGTGATCGGGCCGGGGGACGAGCTGAGCGTGTTCGTCTATCAGTCGCCCCAGCTCAGCCTGCCTGACGTGGCCGTGCGGCCTGACGGTCGCATCAGCCTCCCGCTCATCCCCGACATCGTCGCCGCCGGGAAGACCCCGACCGCGCTGGCCACCGAAATCGAGGGACGGCTGCAGAAATTCGTTCATGACCCTAACGTCTCCGTGATCATGCGCGGCTTCATCGGTCCTCCCGACCGGCAGGTCCGTGTCATCGGTGAGGCGACTGATCCTGCCGCGATCCCGTATCGCCGGGGCATGTCCTTGCTGGACGTGATGATCGCGACCAAGGGCCTGACCCGCTACGCCGCCGGCAACCGAGCCGTGATCATCCGGGATATCGGCGGCAAGCAGGAAACGATTCACGTCCGGCTTTCAGATCTTATCAAGGATGGTGACGTAAAGCAGAACGTCGCGATGGCTCCGGGCGACACGCTCATCATCCCGGAGAGCTACTTCTAGCGCGTTCCTGTCCCTAGCGAATTTTGGCGGCCCATGAACAACCTGAACCTTCGCTTCATCGTCCGCCGCTACCTGGCCGCCCTCTGGCGCTATCGTTGGCCGGCGGTGCTCTTCGCGTGGCTCATCTGCGCCATCGGGTGGACGATCGTGTTCCTGATGCCCAACATCTACGAGGCGAATGCGCGGCTCTACGTGGACGCGGACGCCGTGCTGACGCCGTTGCTGCGGGGTATCGCGGTGGACGACAACCCGGACGCTCAGCTCGACATCTTGCAACGCACGCTGCTGAGCCGCCCCAACCTTGAGACGCTGATCAGCAAGACGGACCTCGACTTGCAGGTCCACAACGCGGCTGAGCGGGACGCGCTCGTGAACACGCTCTCGCGCGCGATCGTCATCACGCCACAGACCCGTAACCTGTTCACCATCGCGTATCGCAGCCCCTCGCCCAGGACCGCGGTGCAGGTGGTGCAGACGGTGATGAGCATCTTCATCGAGAGCAAGACCGGCAACAATCGCCAGGAAATGGCGCAGGCAGGCAAGTTCATCGACGCGCAGATCGCGAATTACGAGCAGCAGCTGCAAGCGGTGGAGCGTCGCCGGGCGGATTTCCGGTCGAAATACGTGGACCTGCTCCCTGGTGCTGACGGCGGCAGCTCCCGCCTCCAGGATGCGCGCGCGACGGTGACCCAGCTCGAAGGGCAGATGGAGGACGCGCAGGCCAAGCGCGACATGCTCAACAAGGAATTGGCGACGACGACACCGCTCCTCACGACGGAGATGCTGAACGGCCCCGGCGGGGGCGCTGCCTTAGCTGTGGCTGAGGAGAAGCTCGCGGAGCTGCGGCTGCAATACACCGACCAAAGCCCCGATGTGGTCGCCCAGAAGCGCCTGGTGGACGGCCTACGCTCCGGCAAGATCCCGAGCGCGACCGTAGCACCGGTGCTTCCGCGTGGCGCGGCTGCCGGCGCCAGCCGCTCGTTGCCGAACCCCGTCTATGAGCAGCTCAAGGTCGGCCAGGTCAACAACGATGCGTATATCGCCTCGCTCACCCGGCAGGTTGCTGAGGCGCGGGCGGACCGGGACCGGCTGGAGACGATGGCGCACAACGCACCAGGGCTTGATGCTGATTACACGCAGCTCAATCGCGACTACGATGTGATCCGCAAGAACTACGAGGAACTGCTCAGCCGTCGCAAGTCCATGCGCATCGGCCAGGCCGCGGATACCGACGCGGAGAAGATCAAGACGCAGATCGTGGATCCGCCGCAGGTGCCGAATACTCCCGTCGCGCCGAAACGCATCCTGCTCATCTTCGGCGTGCTGGTCGCAGCCATCGCAGGCGGCGGTGGCCTCGCGTTCGTGCTCCTGACCTTCGACCAATGCTTCCACACGTTGGACGACCTGCGGATGATGGGTTTGCCGGTCGCTGGCAGCGTTTCCATGCTTGCGGCGACCCGATCGGGTGCGCGGCGCTCCATCGCCGTAACGTCCTTTGTCGCGGCTGTCAGCGTTCCGGCCGTCGTGTGCGTCGGCCTGGTCTATCGCCTGCTGGTCCACCCAAATCTTCCGATCTGATGGGCGCTAGATCGCGGTAGGAGATTCTTAACGTTCTCGCAGCATCCTGTCTCCGTTTTGAGGAGGCTGCCTGGATGTTCGATGAACTCTCCCCTACGATCGTTCTCCCCTGCTCTCGGCAAGATGCGGCGGAGCACGACAGCCCTATCAGCTGGCGCCTCGCTCTCCCGCTGATCGGCGGCGCCTCAGCCGGCCTCTGGATACTCGTCGGTAAAGCTCTGGCGTTCCTCGTTGCCTAGCCTTGCGGTCCAGCGCAAGCTTGCTGACTGGGATGATGAAGACGTCCTCGTCGCCTTCATCACCTAGTATCCCCCACGATCTTCAGCTGATTGCCCTGCTGGCGCCATTGCGGGCGCGCGCCTATAACCGCTGCCTGAACAGCCCCTTGATGCTCATGGACCTGCACACGACCGATTTCGCCCAAGCCCGCGACAATATGGTGGACGGCCAGGTGCGGCCGAACCGCGTCACCGATCCTCGCGTGATCCAGGCCATGCGGCGTCTTCCGCGCGAGCGGTTCGTGCCGCCGGGCGTGGCCGCGCTTGCCTACAGTGATGACGATGTGCCGCTCGGCGGCGGGCGCTACCTCATGGAGCCGATGGTGATTGCCCGGCTCGTGCAGTCCTTGCGTCTGCGAGCGGGCGAGCGGGTGCTGGTCGCTGCTGCGGGGACGGGTTACGGCGCGGCGCTCGCTGCAGCGTGCGGCGCGCAGGTCACGGCACTGGAGGAGGATCAGGCTCTGCTTGCGGTGGCAAAGCCCCTGCTTGCCGAGTTGGTGCCTGGCCTGCAGGTCGTCTCGGGGCCGATCGGCGAGGGACTCGCCCAGGGGGCACCATGGGACGCTATCTTGCTCGATGGGGCGGTGCGCGCCATCCCGCTCGCGTTCGGGTGGCAGGTGGGGCCGGGCGGCCGGCTCGCGACCGTGATCACGCCGCCCCAGGGCAACGGCTACGCCGTGCTCGCCGAACCGAGCCTGCGTCCAGGCGAGTTGCGCGCCCAGCCCCTATTCGATTGCGCGACGCCGCCGCTGCCGTCCCTGCTGCCAAGGCCGGCATTCCAGTTCTGAGCCTCGGGTCTAACCCTATGTCTTGAACGATGTGGCGCTCGATGGTGGCGCGCGACCGCCGTGTGTGGCATCCTAGGCGCTTGATGGCTGGAGGAAGCACCATGCGCTTGGGCGGGATCGTGACCGGGTTCGCGCTCGCATTGGCCGCCGGGGCGGCTCCAGCGGCGGCCCAGGTGCGCACGCTGCAGGACGCGCTCGCCGCGGCCTACGCGAACAACCCTCAGATCCAGGCCGGGCGCGCCCAACTCCGTGCCACGGATGAGAGCGTTCCCCAGGCGCTCGCGGGCTGGCGGCCCACGGTGGTGGTTACCGGCAGCATCGGCTACGGGGACGGCACGTATCGCACCTTCACCGAAGGACAGGCCGGCTTTCCGGGCGGCTTTGCGAAAATCCGCAACAACCGCGACATCGGAACGGCCACCGCGTCGCTGACCCAGCCGATCTATCGCGGCGGTCAGACCCAGGCGAGCACGCATCAGGCCACAAACCAGGTCTATTCCCAGCGCGCCCAGTTGCTGGCGACCGAGCAGCAGGTGTTCGTGGACACCATCAACGCCTACGTCGGCGTGATACAGGCTGAGCAGCTGCTGCAGCTCAACATCAACAACGAGCAGGTGCTCGCCAAGCAGCTGCAGGCGACCCAGGACCGCTTCCGCGTCGGCGAGATCACGCGCACGGACGTGGCCCAGGCGGAGGCGGCGCTGGCAGGAGCGCGCGCCACGCGCGAGACGGCGCAGGGCAACGTGCAGACCGCGCGCGCCACCTACGTGCGAACCGTCGGCGAGTATCCCCAGACCGACCTCGTCAAGCCGCAGCCCTTGCGCGTGCCCGTCCGCAACGAGGCGGAGGCGGACCAGCTCGCCGCCACGAACAATCCGAACGTGATCGCCGCGCTGTTCACCGAGGCCGCCGCCAAGGACGCCGTGGACGTGGCGTTCAGCCAGCTCTTGCCGCAGGTCTCGATGCAGGCGCAAGCCTCGCGCGACGACAACTCGACGGTCGCCAGGACCCGCATCATCGGCGCCCAGGCGCTGATCACCGCCTCGGTGCCCCTCTACCAGGGCGGCGCCGAGTATTCGAGGGTCCGCCAGGCACGGCAGAGCCGGGAGCAGTCAACGCGGCTGGTGGAGAACGCCCGCCGCACGGCCATCCAGGCCGCGACCCAGTCCTGGGAAACCCTCGTCGCCGCGCGCGCGACCATCGACAGCACCCGCTCCCAGATCCGTGCCAACCAGGTCGCGCTCGAAGGCACCGAGCGCGAGGCCATCGTCGGCAGCCGCACCACGCTCGACGTGCTCAACGCCCAGCAGGCGCTGCTCAACTCCCAGGTTACGCTCGTCCAGAACCTCAGCAGCCTCATCACCGCGTCCTACTCGGTGGCCTTCGCCATCGGCCGCCTGACCGCGCGGGACCTCAACCTGAACGTGCCGCTCTACGACGACACGGCCTATTATCGCGCGGTGCGTGGCCGCCTGTTCGGCACAGGCGACTACGCCACCCACCAACCTGGGCGCTGACCATGAGCGGTGCGTCCAGCAGCATCCCGCCGCGGCCCGACCCGGCCGAGCCCGGCGGTCCCGATCCGTCCATGGAGGACATTCTCGCCTCCATCCGTCGCATCCTGAACGAGGACGACGCTAATCCGCCCCTCGCTCCCGATGCGGCGCATGGCGCCGCCCCTGCGGATCACAAAGATGATGTGCTCGTGCTGGACCCATCCATGATGGTCGAGGACTCCGTTCCTGCCCAGCCAGCGGCGGCCCAGCCGTCCACGTCCGAATCCGCGCCCCAGAGTACGTCTCAGCCCGCGCCGCAGCCACCATCGGCCGTGCTCGTTGCCCCCGAGGCCGCGGCGTCGGCCGCCTCCGCCGTCAGCGCCCTCGTCCAGGCACTCGTCGCCGAGCGCGCGGCGCCTGTGCATCGCACCGGTCCCACTATCGAGGATCTCGTGCGCGAGGAGTTGCGCCCCATGCTCAAGGCTTGGCTCGACCAGCACCTGCCGCCGCTCGTCGAGCGCCTGGTCCGCACCGAGATCGAGCGCGTCGTCGGCCGCGCCACGCCGTAACGACGCCGAGCCCGCGCTCGACCCCGCCGCGTCTGCCTGATCCGCGCCGCGCGTGGGTTCCGGCCCGTGCCGCGCCGCGCTACAAGCGGTCCATGCTCGACAAGCACTTCGACCCGGCCGCCGTCGAACCCGCGATCTACGCGGGCTGGGAGGCCGCCGACGCATTCGCGGCCCACCCCGAGTCGGAGGCCGCGCCCTACACCATCATGATCCCGCCGCCCAACGTCACGGGCAGCCTGCATATCGGCCACGCGCTGACGATGACCTTGCAGGACACCCTGATCCGCTGGCGTCGGATGCAGGGCCGCGACGCGCTCTGGCAGCCCGGCACCGACCACGCCGGCATCGCCACCCAGATGGTCGTCGAGCGCTTGCTGGACAGCGAGGGTACATCACGCCAGGCGATGGGCCGCGAGGCGTTCCTCGACCGCGTCTGGCAGTGGAAGGCGGAATCGGGCGGCACGATCACCCGGCAGCTCCGCCGCATCGGCGCCTCGCTCGACTGGCCGCGCGAGCGCTTCACCATGGACGAGGGCCTGTCGCGTGCCGTGCGCGAGGTGTTCGTCACGCTCCACGGCCAGGGCCTGATCTACCGCGACCGCCGCCTGGTCAACTGGGACCCGAAGCTGCGGACGGCGATCAGCGACCTCGAAGTAGAGCAGCGCGAGGTGCGCGGGCACCTCTGGCACATCCGCTACCCCATCGAGGGCGAGCCGGGCCGGTTCATCACCGTGGCCACGACCCGGCCCGAAACCTTGCTCGGGGACACCGCCGTCGCCGTCCACCCCGACGACGCGCGCTACCACGACCTCGTAGGCAAGCACGCGATCCTGCCCCTGGTCGGCCGGCGCATCCCGGTCGTCGCGGACGAGTATTCCGATCCGGAGAAGGGCACGGGCGCCGTCAAGATCACGCCCGCGCATGACTTCAACGACTTCCAGGTGGGCCAGCGCCATGGCCTGCCCATGCCGAGCGTGCTCGACCGCGAGGCGCGGGTGACGCTCGGCGAGATCGAGGGCGAGCTGCGCGCGGTGGACGGCGTGGCCGACCCTGCGTTCGTGCAGTCGCTCGCCGGGCAGGGTCGCAACGCCGCGCGCGCCGCCATCGTCGCCGAGCTGGAGCGGCTGAAGCTCCTGGAGCGCGCCGAGCCCTACACGCACCAGGTCCCGCACGGCGACCGCTCCGGCGTGCCCATCGAGCCGCTGCTGACCGTTCAGTGGTATTGCAACGCCGCGGAACTCGCGAAGCCCGCCATCGCCGCCGTGGAGCAGGGCGAGACGCGCTTCGTCCCGGAGCAATGGGCAGAACACCTTCTTCGCCTGGATGCGCGACATCCAGCCCTGGTGCATCAGCCGCCAGCTCTGGTGGGGCCACCGCATCCCCGCCTGGTATGGGCCGGACGGCCAGGTCTTCGTCGCCCGCAGCGAGGCAGACGCGCAGGAGCAGGCGGGCACGGGCACCGCGCTCACCCAGGACGAGGACGTGCTCGACACCTGGTTCAGCTCGGCGCTATGGCCGTTCAGCACGCTCGGTTGGCCGGACCAGACGCCGGACCTGGCCCGCTACTACCCTGGCGACGTGCTGGTGACAGGCCACGACATCATCTTCTTCTGGGTCGCCCGGATGATGATGATGGGCCTGCACTTCATGGGCGATGTGCCGTTCCGCACCGTCTATATCCATCCCCTCGTCCGCGACGAGCGCGGCCAGAAGATGTCCAAGAGCAAGGGCAACGTCGTGGACCCCTTGCAGCTCGTGGACGCCTACGGCACGGACGCGCTGCGCTTCACCATCTGCGCGCTTGCAGGACCCGGACGCGACGTGAAGCTCGGCCCGGCGCGCGTCGAGGCGAACCGGGCGTTCGTGACCAAGCTGTGGAACGCCGCGCGCTTCTGCGAGATGAACCAGGTACGGCCCGTCGCCGGCTGGACACCGGACCGAGCGCATCTGCCGCTCACCCGCTGGCTGCTGGACGCGCTCAACGACGCCGTCCGCGACGCGACCGCGGCGCTGGAGGCGTTCCGCTTCGACGAGTATGCGGCCACGCTCCACCGCTTCACCTGGACCGTGTTCTGCGACTGGTTCGTGGAGCTGTCCAAGCCGATCCTCGCCGCCGACGACCCGGCGGAAGCGGGCGAGGTCCGCGCTGCCGCCGCCTATGCCCTCGGCACGCTCCTGCGCCTGCTGCACCCGGCCATGCCCTTCGTGACCGAGGCGCTGTGGGACGAGTTCGGCTTCGGCCCGCTGTGCAGCCTCATCCGTGCGCCCTGGCCGGAGCCGGCGGCCGTGCCCGGCGCCGAGAAGGCAAGAGCGGAACTGGACTGGGTCGTGCGCCTCGTCTCCGAGGTGCGCTCCGCCCGCTCGCAGTGGCGCGTGCCCCCGGCCGCGCCCATTCCGGTCCTGCTGCGTGACGCCCGGCCCGAGACGCTCGCCCGTGCCGGGCGCTGGGAGGAGGCGATCCGCCGGCTGGCCCGCGCCGCGAGCGTCGGCCCGCTGCAAGGCGCGCTGCCGCCCGGCGCCGTACAGATCGTGCTCGATGAGGCCACGGCCGTGCTGCCGCTCGGCGACGTGGTGGACCTCGCCGCCGAGCACGCCCGCCTCGCCCGCGATCAGGACAAGGCCAAGGCCGAGGCCGCCAAGCTGGCCCAGAAGCTCGCCAACCCCGGCTTCACCGGCCGCGCCGCGCCCGAAGTGGTCGAGGAGACCCGCGAGCGCCTCGCCGCCGCCGAGCAGGAAGCGGCACGCATCGGCGAGGCGCTCGCCCGCCTCGCCATCGAAGAACCAGCCTGAACAGGAGACAGGACATGCTGAACAAGCGCTGGGACAAGTCGCGCCTGCCATCGCGCCACGTGACCGTGGGGCCGGACCGCGCGCCGCACCGCAGCTACTACTACGCGATGGGCATGACCGAGGACGAGATCGCCCAGCCGCTCGTCGGCGTCGCGACCTGCTGGAACGAGGCGGCACCCTGCAACATCGCGCTGAGCCGCCAGGCACAATCCGTGAAGAAGGGCGTCGCCGAGGCGGCCGGATCGCCGCGCGAGTTCACCACCATCACGGTGACGGACGGCATCGCGATGGGCCACCAGGGCATGAAAAGCTCGCTCGTCTCGCGCGACCTGATCGCGGACAGCGTCGAGCTGACGATGCGCGGCCACAGCTACGACGCGCTCGTCGGCCTCGCCGGCTGCGACAAGAGCCTGCCCGGCATGATGATGGCGATGCTGCGCCTCAACGTCCCCAGCGTGTTCATGTATGGCGGCAGCATCCTGCCAGGCCGCTTCCAGGGCCGTGACGTGACGGTGGTGGACGTATTCGAGGCCGTGGGCCAGCACGCGGCCGGCACCATGAGCGACGCCGACCTGCACGAGCTGGAATGCGTCGCCTGCCCCAGCGCCGGCGCCTGCGGCGGCCAGTTCACCGCCAACACCATGGCGACGGTGAGCGAGGCGATCGGCCTGGCGCTCCCCGGCAGCGCCGGGTCGCCAGCCCCCTACGAGGAGCGGGACCGCTGGGCCGTCGAGAGCGGGCGCGCCGTGATGGCGCTCGTCGAGCAGAACATCCGTCCCCGCGACATCGTGACGCGGGAGGCCCTGGAGAACGCGGCCGTGGTCGTGGGCGCCACGGGCGGCAGCACGAACGCCGGGCTGCACCTGCCCGCCATCGCGCACGAGGCGGGCATCCGCTTCACCATGGACGACGTGGTCGCGATCATGCGGCGCACGCCCTACATCGCCGACCTCAAGCCCGGCGGGAAGTACGTGGCCTTCGACGTGCACCGCATCGGCGGCATCCCCGTCATCCTCAAGGCGCTGCTCGACGGCGGCCTGCTCCACGGCGATTGCCTGACTGTGACGGGCAAGACCCTGGCCGAGAGCCTCCGCGATGTGGTGTTCCCCGCGGACCAGGACGTGGTCTATCCCGTCTCCCGCGCGATCTCGCCGACGGGCGGCGTAGTCGGCCTCAAGGGCAACCTCGCGCCCGACGGCGCCATCGTGAAAGTCGCCGGCATGAAGGAGCGGCGCTTCGAGGGCACGGCGCTGTGCTTCGACAGCGAGGAGGACGCATTCGCCGCCGTCCAGGCCCGCGCCTACAAGGCGGGCGACGTGATCGTCATCCGCTACGAGGGTCCGAAGGGCGGGCCGGGGATGCGCGAGATGCTGAGCACGACGGCCGCGATCTACGGCCAGGGTATGGGCGACCAGGTGGCCCTCATCACGGACGGCCGCTTCTCCGGGGGGACGCGCGGCTTCTGCGTGGGGCATGTCGGGCCGGAGGCGGCGGTGGGCGGCCCGATCGCGCTGCTCCGCGACGGCGACCGGATCACGATAGACGCGGAGGCGGGCACGATGGACGTGGCGCTCTCGGACGCGGAGCTGGCCGAGCGCCGGGCGGCGTGGAAGCCGCGCGGGACGGACTACAACAGCGGGGCGATCTGGAAGTATGCGCAGCTCGTCGGGCCGGCGTATCTGGGCGCGGTGACGCATCCGGGCGGAGGCGGAGACGCATGACGCGGATATATGAGGCGCGAGTGCGCGGAGGCGGAGACGCATTGCTACGCGGATATTTGAAATGGCCTTCAGCGAGACGGGCCAGTGACCGATGTATTTCCTCTAACGTCATGGCCGGGCTTGACCCGGCCATCCACGTCTTGCCCGCGTGCGGCTGCGGAGGCGTGTTTAGGGCACGTCCCAACGTCTTCCTGACGCCGGGCAGTTTCAGCCTCATCGTAGGTTTCGACGCATGAGTCAGATCTTAAAGCCAAGCAAACCCCTCTCTCTGCACGATCTCTCGCGGGACCTGCCGCCAGCGGACGAGTTCATTCGCCTGGCACAAGCTATCGAAGATCACAACGGACGCGCAATGCCCTGTCGCTCGCAGCGTACTCTAGATACTTTCCTGGAATCTGCTCTGATTCTTGACTTTATTCAGCTAGGTAATGAGAAGCATAAAGCAATTTTCCGGGATAACGGAGCGCCACTATACTCGTTGTCGTCCAAGATAAAACTAGCCCACGCTCTTGGCATCATCAATGATGAAATGAGAAGCCAAGTTGATTAAGAGTCAAGAGATACGAAATACCTTTGCGCACTCGATGCATGATCTCGATTTCACACATCCTTCAATACAAGAAGAGTGTCTGAAACTTGACGCCAAAAGGCTAGTGCCAGCATTTATCGAGGTAGATCCTCCTAAGTCGATATCGCAGAGGTATGCTCAAGTAGTCGCTTATATTTTTTTGCATATACGATCTTATATAATAAAAAAAATCAGCCAAGTGAATGATCCTGCTCTCGGATGGCGGAAGCCATTCGAACGTGAAATCGAGTAGCCGCATCTCTGAAGCTTCCAAAGCTTATGTCAAAACTTGATAACTCCAACGCACCCGTCTCCGTCATCTCCTCCGTGATCACCACTTCTTCGCCGACTTGTCGCTCGTTTGGAGCCGTCCATGACCCTGCTATGTTAAGTATATAATTGCCCTCCCACGACGACGCACCCTCTCCCCACCCTACTGCGCCAGATATCCCCCATCCACCGGCAATATGACACCGGTCACGAAGGACGCCTCATCCGAGGCAAGGAACAGGATCGCCTTCGCGACCTCCTCCGGCTGACCAAGCCGGCCGATCGGGTGCATCGCCTTGACCCCGGCGATATACTCTGCCGACAGCTTCTTGACCGCTTCCGTCGCGATGGTTCCCGGCGCCACCGCGTTCACCCGGATGCCGCGCGTCGCCAGCTCCACGGCAAGGTGCTTCGTGATCCCCGACGCGACGAACTTCGCCGGGCCATAGACCGCCTGACCCTTCTGGCCCGCCTCGCCGGAGATCGAGGACAGGCAGACAATCGCGCCGCCGCCGTCTTTGAGCATGGCTTCGGCGGCGAACTTGCAGGTCAGGAACATCCCACGCCCATCGACCGCCATGACGTGGTCGAAGTCCTCCGGGGTTGCGGTGAGCAGGTCGAGTTCCGGAATGATGCCGGCGTTGGCGACGAGGATGTCGATGCGACCGAAATTCTCGACACAGCTGGCGATCATCGCCCGTGCGTCCTCGGTCCTGGACACGTCGCCAACGACGCTGCGTACATCGGCGCCGGAGGCGGCGATGATGCCGCGCAGATCTTCCAGCCGCCCGGCATCAATGTCGTTGATGACCAGCCGCGCTCCCTCGGCCGCGAACAGCAGCGCGGTGGCGCGGCCGATACCGTTCGAGGCGCCCGTGATCACCGCGGCCTTGCCCTTCAGGCGGCCGAGGCCGGGCACAATTTCCTCTCTGCTCATCCGTATCCGCTCCACTTCATCCAGGCCGAGCGGGAAACGTCGCACGCCGGCACGGCATCCGACGTGAGGCGCCCAGCTCCGGGACGTCAGCCTCGATCTGATGCTGCGACCGGTCAAGCATCCAGAACGGCCTAGCTCCGGACCACGACCGTGCCCGGTCCGTCACACGCTCGATCCGGCGCTTGACGCCGCCGAAGCGAAACCCGCTTATCCTCCCCGATGTCCTCCAGCCCCGCCCTCTCTGACCCGGCCGACCTTGCCCGCCAGCGCGACGAGGATGCCCAGTATTACCGCGGCATCCTCCACGAGCTGGTCGAGATGGCCACCGACATCGCCCGCACCGTCCACCGCCAGGCCACACCGAGCCGGCAATCAGCCCAACGCCGAACCCGCCGCGAAGCCCGCCCCAGCCGCCGACCCCACCATCGCCTTCGACCGCATCGCCCGCACGATCCGCCGCACCATCGCCCTCGCCCGCAAGATCACCGACCCCGCCCCGCCCCGCCCCGCCGCGCAGGCCGCCGAGCGCTCCAACGAGCGCCGCCGCATCGCGCGCAAGCAGATCATCCGCGAGGTCGAGGACACCATCCAGCGCAGGACCGACGGCGCCGACGCCGAGGCGCTCCAGGCCGAGTTCTACGAGCGCCTGGAGACCATCGACTGCGAGGACGACATCGCCAACCTGCCGATTGCCGAGCTCATCGCCCTGATCCGCCGCGACCTCGGCCTCGCCCACCTCCCCGGCACCCATCCCTGGAAGCGCCGCACGCCCCAGGACGTGATGGACCTCCGCGCCCGCGCAGCAGGGCCCCGGACAACCCAGCCCAAGACTGCACAGCCCAAGCCCGCACAGCCCGAACGGCTCAGCCCGGCACCGCGCGGCCACGCCCCTTCACCGCGCCGCCCCCGCCCACCCGGCACGGCACCGGCCCCCCACCACCCTGATCCGGCCCCCCAGCCACGCCGTAGAAAGGCACGTGGCGTTCAAGGCCCATGTCTGCTGGTGTGAGGGGCTCGATTAAACTCGATGCCTCCCGAGGTTCGGCGCACCGTAGCGCCTCAGGCGATCTCCACCACCACCGGCACATGATCCGATGGCTGCGCCCGGTCCCGCTCCATGCGGTCCGGCGCGGCACTCACCAGCCGGTCCGTCAGCTCGGCGGAGAGCAGCGCGTGATCTATGCGCAATCCCCGGTCCTGCGGCCAGGCGCCGTGCTGGTAGTCCCAGAACGTCCATACCCGCTCCGCCGGGTGCAGCGCGCGCACGGCATCGGTCAGCCCGAGCCAGAGCAGCCGCCGGAACGCCGCCCGGCTCTCCGCCCGGCACAGCGCGTCCTCCGCCCCGAGCGTGCCGGGATAGAAGTCCTCGTCCGTGGGCGCCACGTTGTAGTCCCCCGCGAGCACGAGCGGCAAATCCTCCGCGAGCAGCGCCGCCGCCCGCCCGGCGAGGGCGTCCATGAAGCGCAGCTTGTAGCCGTAACCCTCTGCGCCCCCCGAGTTGCCGTTCGGCAGGTAGAGGTTGCCGACGCGCACGCCCCCGGCGTCCACCTCCAGGTAGCGCGCCTGATCCTCACAGCCCGGCAGCGCCTGCGCCGTCACCTCGGCGGGCTTGAGCGACAGCACGGCAACGCCATTGTAGCCCTTCTGCCCGACGACCTCGCTCGCGTAGCCCAGCGCCGCGAACCGCTCCGCCGGGAACGCCGCCGCCTCGCACTTCACCTCCTGCAGGAGCAACAGATCGGGCCGGGTGCGGTCGAGCCAGTCCGCCACCAGCACCTCGCGCGCGCGGACGCCGTTCACGTTCCAGGTAGCGAGGCGCACCTAGTCCACGGAGAAGCTGGTGCCGCAGCCGCACGCGGAGGTGGCGACCGGGTTCTTGACCGTGAAATGGCTGCTCATCAGCTCGTCGGTGAAGTCGAGCCGGGCGCCTGCGAGCAAGTCGAGGCTCGCCGGGTCCACCACGACGCGGGCGCCTTGGCGCTCGATGACGAGGTCGTCCGGCTGGACCTCCCCCTCGTCCAGGGCGAAGCGGTATTGGAACCCGCTGCACCCGCCGGCCAGCACGCTCACCCGCAGCGCCGCTGGCTTGCCAGCGGCGGCGACGATCTCGGCGACGCGCTCGGCGGCGCGCTCGCTCACGGAGAAGGACTCGCTCATGCCCGCAACATAGGGCGGCGCGGCCCCCCGTTGAAGCCCAGTGCTTTGAGAAGAAGGGCCGGAGATGCTAAGCCCCGCTGCGTCCCATGCCGCACGCGCCCTACGCCGTCCGCCCCGAGCAGAGCCGCGGCCGGCTCCACGCCGAGCCGGAGGCGCCGACGCGCAGCCCGTGGCAGCGCGACCGCGACCGCATCATCCACTCCTCCGCCTTCCGCAAGCTGCAATACAAGACCCAGGTCTTCGTCAATCACGAGGGCGATTTCTTCCGCACCCGCCTGACCCACAGCCTCGAGGTCGCCCAGATCGCCCGCAGCATCGCCCGTGCGCTCGATCTCGACGAGGACCTGGCCGAAGCCCTCGCCCTCGCCCACGACCTCGGCCACCCGCCCTTCGGCCATGCCGGCGAGGAAGCGCTCAACGCCAGCGCCAAGCCTTGGGGCGGCTTCGACCACAACGCGCAATCGCTCCGCGTCGTGACCCGGCTGGAGAGCCGCTACGCCGCCTTCGACGGCCTGAACCTGACCTGGGAGACCCTGGAAGGCCTCGCCAAGCACAACGGCCCGCTGCACCGCCCGCCTGCCTACATCGCCGAGTACGATGCGCGCCATCCGCTCCGCCTGCACAGCTTCGCCTCCGCCGAGGCCCAGGTCGCCGCCCTCGCGGACGACATCGCTTACCACAGCCACGACCTCGACGACGGCCTCCGCGCCGGGTTGTTCGAGGTCGGCGACATCGCGCACCTGCCCGTCGTCGGGGACGCGCTCGCGAGCGCGCGCGTGGCCAGCCTCGACGTGCCGCCGCCCCGGCTGCGCCACGAGACGATCCGCCGGGTCATCAACGCCTTCGTCTCCGACCTGCTGGACGAGACCAAGCGCCGCCTCGGCCAACTCGCGCCCCGCGACGCCGACGCGATCCGCGGAGCTGCCACGCCAGTCGTCGCCTTCTCCCCGCGCATGGCCGAGGCCAATCAAGCGATCAAGGAGTTCCTCTACGCCCGCATGTATCGGCACTGGCGCGTCAACCGCATGACCAGCAAGGCGAGGCGCGTCACAGAGGGCCTGTTCACCTCACTGCACGGCGACCCTAGCCTGCTGCCCGACCAATGGCGCGCCCTCGCGGGCGAAGGCGACCCGGCGCGCGCCGCGCTCACCGTGACCGACTACATCGCCGGCATGACGGATCGCTTCGCCTTGCAGGAGCACCGCCGCCTTACCGATCCCGATACCTTGGCCTGACCGCAAAGGAGGCCCCGCTTGACCGCTGACCTGTTCCGCGCCGTCCACGCCCGCGTGCTCGACGCCCTCGCCGCCGAGGTCCCGGACCTCGACCCGGCGCTCGCCGCCCGCGTCGAGACCACGCCCGCCCGCGACCCGCAGCACGGCGACCTCGCGACCAACGCGGCCATGATCGCCACCAAGGCGGCCGGCGTTCCGCCGAGGCAGCTCGCCGACGCGCTCGCCGCCCGCCTGCGCGACGCGCCGGAGCTGGCAAGCGCCGAGCCGGCCGGGCCAGGCTTCGTCAACCTCCGTCTGCGCCCCGACGCGCTCCGGGCCATCCTCCCGCCCATCCTGCGCGCGGGTGAGCAATATGGCGACTGCGACGCGGGGCAGGGGCAGCGCGTGAACGTGGAATACGTCTCCGCGAACCCGACCGGTCCCCTGCACGTCGGCCACTGCCGCGGTGCCGTCGTCGGCGACGCGCTCGCCAACCTGCTCGCCAAGGCGGGCTACCAGGTGAGCAAGGAATACTACGTCAACGACGCGGGTGCGCAGGTGGACGCGCTCGCCTGGGCCGCCTACTGGCGCTACCTGCAAGCCCTCGGCACGCCGCTCACTGAGCAGGAATACGCGGCCCGGGTGCCGGGCGGGCTGCAATACCGGGGCGACTACCTGATCCCCGTGGGCGAGGCGCTCGCCGCGAGCTACGAGGGCACGCTCGCCGGCCCGGACGCCACGCCCGCGGACCCGGCGCAATGGTTCACGACCGTGCGCGACTTCGCCGTGGCTGAGATGATGCGGGGCATCCACGAGGACCTGGCTCTCCTCGGCGTGCATCACGAGCACGTTCGCCTCCGAGCGCGCCCTGGTGGAATTGGGGGCGGCGGACCGGGTCATCGAGCGCCTGAGCGCGGCCGGGCTGATCTACGAGGGCACGCTGGAGCCGCCCAAGGGCAAGCTCCTCGAGGACTGGGAGCCGCGCGAGCAGACCCTGTTCCGCTCCACCCAGTTCGGCGACGACGTGGACCGCCCGCTGCGCAAGTCGGACGGCAGCAACACCTACTTCGCCAACGACATCGCCTATCACGCCGACAAGCTCGACCGCGGCTACACGCTGCTCACGGACGTGCTCGGCGCCGACCACGGCGGCTACGTGAAGCGCATGAGCGCGGCCGTGCGCGCGCTCTCCGGCGGCGCTGCCCGGTTCGAGGCGGTGCTGTGCCAGATCGTCCGCGTCGTTCGCGACGGCAAGCCCGTGCGCATGAGCAAGCGTGCCGGCACCTTCGAGACCTTGCGCGACCTGATCGAGGAGGTCGGGCGCGACGCCGTGCGCTTCACCATGCTCACCCGCAAGAGCGACGCCCAGATGGAGTTCGACCTCGACGCCGTGGTGGCGCAGACGCGGGAGAACCCGGTCTTCTACGTGCAATACGCCCACGCCCGCTGCCGCTCCGTGCTGCGCCTCGCCGCCGAGTTCCTACGGGGCGGACGCCGTGCAGCCCGAGGCGCTGGCCGAGGCGCCGCTCGACAGCCTCGACGCCGAGCCGGAACTCGCAGTGCTCAAGCGCCTCGCCGCCTGGCCGCGCCTCGTGGAAGGCGCCGCGCAGGCCGAGGAGCCGCACCGGGTCGCGTTTTTCCTCTATGACTTGGCGGGCGACTTTCATATGCTCTGGAACCGTGGGAAGGACGATGCCGCCCTGCGCTTCCTGCAAGCGGACCGCCCTGTCGAGACGCGGGCGCGGCTCGCTCTCGTCGCCGCCGTCGCCGCCACGATCCGCTCCGGGCTGGCGGTCCTCGGTGTGGAGCCTGTCGAGGAGATGCGCTGAGCCGTGCCTAACGACACCCCCATCCCGCCCGCCACCGGCCGCCTCAGCCCGGCGCCCCCGCCCAGCTATCGCCCGATGCGCTCAAGGCGCGGCGCCCTCGACGCGGGGACGCGCATCCTGCTCATCGGTACCGGCGGCGTGCTCGCCCTGCTGCTCCTGCTCGTCGGCGGCTGGGCAATTTCCGGGCGGCACGGGAACGGTCCGGTGCCCACCATCCAGGCCGACAAACAGCCCTGGCGCGTCAAGCCCGAGAATCCGGGCGGCATGCAGGTGGTCGGCGCGAATGAGAGCGGAGGGGATTTACCCGGCCAGCCCAGCGCGACCGCTCCCGCGCCGGAGGCACCTGCCCCCGAGGCGCTGCGGGCGGCGCAGCCGGAGCCTCCGCCGGCCCCGCCTGCCGTAGCCGTCCCGGAGCCAACCTCACCCGCTCCGACCCCGGCGCCCGTCACGAGCGCGGCTGCGCCTCCATCTACTCCTCCAGCGTCCCCTCCGGCCGCTCCTCCAGCCACGCCACAGGCCGCCGCCCCCGCACGCGCTCCTGTCCCGCCAGCGACGGGCGGCACGTTCGTCCAGCTCGCGGCCCTCGGCAGCGAGGCCGGCGCGCACACCGAATGGCAACGCCTCAAGGGCCGCATGGCGGATGTGCTCACTGACCGCCAGCCGGTGATCCAGCGGATCGAGCGGGATGGGCATGCGATCTGGCGCTTGCGCGTCGGCGGCTTCCCCAGCATCGCGGATGCGACCCGGTTCTGCGAGCGCGTCCGCGCCAAGGGCGGCGCGTGCGAGCTCGCCACGTTCTAACCCAGTGAAGGCCTAAGCCAGTGAAGGCCGCGGTCGTCGGCGTGGCCGGCCCAGCGCTCGGCCACGAAGAGGCCGCGCTGCTCCGTGCCGAGGCGCCCGCGGGCGCGATCCTGTTCGCGCGCAACATCGAGGACCCGGCGCAGCTCGCCCGCCTGGTCGGCGCTCTGCGTGAGGCGCTGCCTCAGCGGGCGTGCCTGCTCGTGGACCAGGAAGGCGGCCGCGTCGCCCGGCTGCGCCCGCCGCACTGGCCGGCGCGCCCGCCGGCCGGCGACGCTCGGCGCGCTGCATGCGCGGGATGCCGCGGCCGGGCTGCGGGCGGCCTGGCTCGCGGGGGCTCTGGTCGGCCTCGACTGTGCCGAGGCTGGGTTCGACGTGGCGTGTGCGCCCGTGCTCGATCTCGCCGTGCCGGGTGCGACGGGCGCGATCGGCGACCGCGCCTTCGCGGCCGAGCCGGATCGCGTCGCGGCGCTGGGCGGCGCGTTCGCCGCTGGCCTGCTTGCCGCGGGCGTGCAGCCGGTCGCGAAGCACGCGCCGGGGCACGGCCGCGCCATGGTGGACAGTCACGAGGCGCTACCCCATGTGGGGAGCGATGTTCCCCTCGATGCCGACATGGTTCCCTTCGCCGCGAACGCCGGCCTGCCCTGGCTCATGACCGCGCACGTACTCTACGAGGCACTCGACCCCGTTCGCCCGGCGACACTCTCGCCGCTCGTGATAGGGGCGGTGATCCGCGGCCGGCTCGGGTTCGCGGGCGTGCTCGTCTCCGACGATCTCGCCATGGGCGCGCTGAGCGGCGAGCCGGACGCGCGCGCCGCGGCGGCGGTTGCGGCCGGGTGCGACCTCGCGCTGCACTGCTCGGGGCGCTTCGAGGACTCGGCCGCGGTGCTCGCTGCCGTTCCGGAGTGCTCTGCCGCTACGCTCGACCGCCTCGCCGCCGCCCGCGCGCTGGCGCAGGCAAGCCGGCAGGACCTAGACCGCCCAGCGCTCGAAGCCGAGCTGGGCCGGCTGCTCCAATGAAGCAGATCCTCCTCGATTTGGTCCTGATCGGCGTGCCGGCGATCTTCGCGATCACCCTGCATGAGACGGCGCACGGCTATGCCGCCTGGGCCCTCGGGGACCAAACCGCCCGGCGCATGGGGCGCCTCTCGCTCAACCCGCTGCGCCACGTGGACCGGGTCGGCACCCTGCTCGTGCCGGGCGCGCTCGTGGTCATGCAGCTTCTCACCATCGGGCATATCGGATTCATGTTCGGATGGGCGAAGCCGGTGCCGGTGGACCCGAGTCGGATTCCCGAACCCACGCCGCGGCATGGCGCTGGTCGCGGCGGCAGGGCCGGTCGCGAACGCCGTGCTGGCCTGGCTCGGCGCAGTCGCCCTGCGTGGGGTCCTGCATCTGCCGGGGGAAGCTGCATCCTACGGCGAGACGATGCTCGAAGCCTTCATCCTCGTGAACCTCGTGCTCGGCTTGTTCAACTTGCTGCCCATCCCGCCGCTCGATGGCGGACGCATCGCGGTCGGCATCCTGCCGCTCCCGCTCGCCCGCGCCTGGGCGCGGCTGGAGCGGGCGGGGTTGGCGCTCGTGCTGATCGGTGTGTTCCTGCTGCCGCGGCTTGCCGCCGAGTTCGGGCAGCAGTTCGATCCCGTCGGCGGCGCGCTCAACCGGGTCGTCCCCTGGGCGTTCCAGCTTGTCCTGCGCCTCAGCGGCAACAATGGCTGACGCCGAGACCCTGCATGTTCAACTCGACGGCTTCGAAGGGCCGCTCGACTTGCTGCTGGATCTGGCGCGTAAGCAAAAAGTGGACCTCGCACGGGTCTCCGTGCTCGTGCTCGCCGAGCAGTATCTCGCGTTCGTCGAGGGTGCGCGCCAGGTGCGGCTGGAGCTTGCGGCGGACTGGCTGGTGATGGCGGCCTGGCTCGCCTGGCTCAAGTCGCGGCTCCTCGTGCCGGCGGGCTCGGCGGAGCAGGAGGAAGGCGAGTTGGCCGCTGAGACCTTGGCGGAGCGGCTGCGCACCCTCGAAGCGATGCGCGCCGCGGCCGCGTGGCTCGGGGCGAGGCCGCAACTCGGCACCGAGGTCTTCGCCCGCGGCCGGCCCGAGCAGCACGAGGAGGTGGACCGCTCTGCCTTGCTCCTCGACCTGCCCGGTCTGCTCCGCGCCTACACCGCCTGCGCCAGGCGCGCCGCGGCATCCAGGACCTACGCGCCCGAGCGGCGCCAGCTCTGGACGGTGCAGGATGCGCTGATCCGGCTCGCGACGCTGCTCGGTACGGCGCGGGACTGGACCAACCTGGACCTTTTCCTCCCCCAGACCCCCCCTGGGCTGCCGCGAAGGGCCGCAGTCGCAAGCACCCTGCTTGCCGGTCTGGAAATGGCGCGGGACGGCCGGCTCCGGCTGCGGCAGGACATGCCGTTCGGCCCGGTGCTCGTCCGCGCGGCTGCGGACGCGGCTGCGCCGTGACGGTGCGCGACGCGGATCTCCGGCTGGCGGAAGCGGCCTTGTTCGCGAGCGCGGAGCCGATGGGCGCACGCGCGTTGAGCCAGCTCCTGCCCGACGACGCCGACGCGGACGCGGTGCTCATCGCACTGCGGGAGCGCTACGCCGGGCGCGGCGTCGAACTGGTCGAGGTTGCGGGCGCCTGGCAGTTCCGCACGGCGCCGGACTTGGCACCCGTGCTGCGGCGCGTCATCGTCCAGCCGCGGCGGCTGCCGCGGGCGGCGATGGAGGCGCTCGCGGTCGTAGCGTATCACCAGCCGGTGACGCGGGCAGAGATCGAGGCGGTGCGGGGCGCATCACTCGGGCAGGGTGCGCTGGACGCACTTCTTGAGGCCGGGCTGATCGCACCGTGCGGGCGGAAGGAGGCGCCGGGACGCCCGGCACTCTGGGGCACGACGCCAACCTTCCTCGCCCGCTTCGGACTGCGCGACTTGCGGGACATGCCTCGGCGCGAGGATCTCGTCGTCGAGCCGCCCGTGCCGCTGCCCGAAGCGGCGGAGGCCGAGGCGGGCAGCGCTTAAGGCGCGTCGTCTGCTGCTACTGCGACTGCGTGGGTGACGGCTGTATGATCGGCGTCGAACCCGGCGTTCCGCCTGGGGTCCGTTGGAAACCCAGCGGCGAGTTGGGTGCCACGCTGGGAACCGGTGTAGGCGCCGACGGCAGGTTTCCCGGGACCTGGTATGTCGCGCCGAGCGGCGAGTTGGTGCCGCGCTGGGAACCGGTGTAGGCGCCGACGGGCGGCGGCGTCACCTGACCGGGCTGGACCGTTATGCCGCCCTCTGCCGGCGCTGTTTGCATGCCGCTTGTCGCCGCGGGCGTGACAGGCGCGGCAGTCGTCTCTGCTGGTTGGGTGCAGGCGGCGAGACCCAGGGCAGAACTCGCGGCGGCGAGCATCATCAATGTGGCTAAGCGCATTTTGCGTCCCCTAAGAATGGATCATCAGCGGATTCCTTGCGCATGTAGAACCGCGCGAGGCATCTGGGTCAAGAGGGGAGGAAGTGCGGAGAGGGATACCCCATATCACTGTGGCGTGCTACCAGACGCGCCAGGAGCCGTTTGCCGCCATGTTCGACTTCGCCTTCTCCGAGATCGCCCTTGTCGGCGTCGTCGCTTTGCTCGTGATCGGGCCGAAGGACATGCCTGTCGCCCTCAAGACGGTGGCGGGCATGATCAAGAAAGCCCGGCGCATGGCGAGCGAGTTCCAGGGCCACGTGGACGAGATGGTGCGCGAGGCGGACCTTCATGAGGTCCGTGACAGCATCAACGACCTGCGCTCGATGAACATCAAGGGCCGCATCCTCTCCGCCGTGGACGGGGACGGGACGATGCGCCGGGCGCTGAACGACGACCCGTTCAAGACGCCCTCGCGCCTGATAACGCCCGCCGTCGTGCAGCCAAGCATCACAGACCCAGCCGCAGCCGATCCAACGGCTGCCGCTCCATCCGCCGCCGCACCCGCGTTCGTGCCGCCGGCCGAGGCGGTGCCCCGAGAGGCATCCCCGGAGGCACCCGCGGGTCCGCCCGCACCTCCCGCCTTCGTCCCGCCGAGCGCTGCCGCGCCGCGCGCTTAGGGGCGAGGTTCGCATGGCTCCCAAGGACGTGTCCGGACCGGACGACGACCCGATCCACGACAAGCCCATGCCGCTGCTGGAGCACCTCGTGGAGCTGCGGCGGCGTCTGCTGTGGTCGCTGGGGGCGTTCCTGATCGCGTTCGGCGTCTGCTACTACTTCAGCAAGCCGATCTACTCCTTCCTCGCCGAGCCGCTCGCCGCGGCGCTCGAGGCACGCGGGATGGGGTCGCACCGTCTGATCTACACGCAGCTCTACGAGGCATTCTTCACCTACATCAAGGTGGCCATCTTCGGAGCGCTCTTCGTGTCGTTCCCGATCATCTCGACGCAGATCTGGATGTTCGTGGCGCCGGGCCTCTACCGGAGCGAGAAGCGCGCGTTCCTGCCGTTCCTATTGGCAACGCCCATTCTGTTCGTGATGGGCGCGGCGCTCGCGTACTACGTTGTCTTCCCGAACGCCTGGCGCTTCTTCCTCTCCTTCGAGAGCCCGAACGGCGGCGGCGGTCTGCCGATCGAGCTGCTGCCGAAGGTCGGGGAATACCTGAGCCTGGTGATGAAGCTGATCTTCGCGTTCGGGGTCGCGTTCCAGCTTCCGGTGGCGCTGACCTTGCTCGCGAAGGTTGGGATCGTGACCTCGGCGGGGCTGAAGAAGTTCCGCAAATACGCGATCGTGGTGATGTTCGCGATCGCCGCCGTGCTGACGCCGCCCGACATCTTCACGCAGACCGCCCTCGCCGTGCCCATGATCCTGCTCTACGAGATCTCGATCCTCTGCGCCCGGCTCGTCGAGCCGAAGCCCGTCGAGGTTTAGGTCATGCACGACATTCGCCTGATCCGGGCGGACCCGGAGGGGTTCGACGCGGCCCTCGCCCGGCGCGGCCTGCCGCCGGCAGCGGAGGCGATCCTGCGGGCGATGAGGCGCGCCGCAAGGCATCGCGAAGATGCAGGCGGCACAGGCCCGTCGAAATGATCTCGCGCGTGAGATAGGGCGTGGCAAACGTGAGGGGCGGGACACGGCAGACAGGAAAACGAGGCCAGCAGCTTCGCTGTAGTCATGCGAAGTTGGAGGCCGCAGGCCGAGGACGCTGAAGCCGAGCGTCGAGCGACGTGCTTGCAGCGCTTCCGAACCGGCTCGATGCAGACGTGCCGCCCGGCGCTGACGAGACCGCTAACGTAGTCCTGAAAGTGGTCGGCAAGCCAGCCCGCATTTCGTTTCGACGCCTCGCGAGCATTTCGAGCTCGGCGAGGGGCTCGGCCTCATGGATTTCGAGGTCGCCGCGCGCATGGCGGGCAGCCGCTTCGTCGTCCTCCGTGGCGCGCTGGCCCGTTTGGAGCGCGCGCTCGGCCAGTTCATGCTCGACCTGCACACGGCCGAGCACGGCTACACAGGAGAACGTCGGTTCCGCTCCTCGTCAACGACGCCGCCGCCTTCGGCACGGACAAGCTGCCGAAGTTCGCGGACGACGATGTTCTGCACGACGGACGGGCGCTGGCTGATCCCGACCGCTGAGGTGCCGCTGACCAGCCTGGTGAATGGCCAGATCGTGCCCGAGCGCGACCTCCCGATCCGCGTCACCGCGCTGACGGACTGCTTCCGCTACGAGGCCGGCGCCGCCGGGCGCGACACCCGCGGGATGCTGCGCCAGCACCAGTTCCGCAAGGTGGAGCTGGTCAGCATCACCGCGCCCGACGCGAGCGACGCCGAGCACGAGCGCATGACACGCTGCGCCGAGACGGTCCTGGAACGGCTGGAGCTGCCCTACCGCCGCGTCCTGCTCTGCGCGGGCGACACCGGGTTCGGCGCCGCCAAGACCTACGACCTCGAAGTGTGGCTGCCGGGTCAGGGCGCATGGCGCGAGATCAGCTCGTGCAGCAACACGCGCGACTTCCAGGCCCGGCGCATGAACGCCCGCCTGCGCGGCGCGGACAACAAGCCGGCCGGCTTCGTCCACACCTTGAACGGCTCCGGCGTCGCGGTCGGCCGGGCGCTGATCGCGGTCATGGAGAATTACCAGGACGAGGCCGGCGGCATACCGCGTGCCGCCGGCGCTGCGGCCCTACATGAGCGGCGTGGAGCGGATCGGGCCGTAGCGGGCGCTGCTGGTCGTGCCTCGGCTTGCAAATCCCGGTGGAGGCCGCCATGACCCGACACGGGTCCCCACTGGTTGTCCGCTTCGGGGACGCTGGTGAGTCAGGTGCTGCACGAATGCCAGGCAGGCGAGACGATCCCGACGCACCGGCGGCTCTGCGGCACGCGATCGCGCTCTGTGCCATTGCGGGATACGTGGACGCGTTCGGCTACTTCGACCTCGCCCACGTCTTCGCCGCGAACATGACCGGGAACACGGTCTTCCTCGGAACCGGCCTCGCCACGGGCCTCGCCGCGGGCGACTGGGATCAGCGCGGCGACGAACGCCGCCACCATCGGCGTGTTCTTCCTGGGCGCCGTCGTCGCCAGTCTGCTGCGGCGCGTCTCGGGCCGATCCTATCCCTGCCTCTTGCTCGCGGCAGGGCTGCTGGTGCCGATCCGCCTGGTTCCGCTGACGACGAACGGAGCAGTTGTTTCTCCTCGCCTATCGCCATGGGGACGCAGGGAGCGAGCATCCGGCGCTTCGGATCGGCGCGGCTGCAGACCGTGGTCGTCACCGGCACCCTGCTGCATTTCGCGGACGCGGTCGCCTCGGAGGGGTGGAAGGTGTTGTCCCCTCAGAGCGGCCCCGGCAGCGGGACGGCGATGCTGTCCCTCGGCTCGTGGGCGGCCTACGGGGCTGGCGCCGCGCTGGGCATCGGCCTGGCGAAGACCCTCGCCGTGCCGCTGGCCCCAGCCATCGGCGTGCTCCTCCTGACGGCGGCCGACCTCGCCTTCCTCCACGGCAGGCGCCGACATGGGTGATCGAGGCTGCTGCCAGCGTAGGCGCTTCTATACCTATATCACATGGTGCCACGCCTCGGGGACGATGCGGTAGGCGTTCCCGTCCCGGACGATGTGGCTGAACGCCGGGAAGTGCAGGTGCCCCCCGATCACGGTCATGCGCTCGCTCGCTGCCATGTCGAACACGCGCCGCCGGGTCGCCTCGGCCTGTGCCGGGTCAACGTCGAACGCGATGCAAACCTCCGGGCGCGCGGCCTGGATGTCCGGCACATGCGTGGTGTCGGCCCAGTGCAGCACTTGATCGCTGCCAGTGCCGATGCGGAAGCCGGTATGGCCCGGCGTGTGGCCCGGCAACGGGACGGCCTCGATGCCCGGCAAGACGGTTCCGCCGCTGAAAGCGCGCATCCGGCTGCGATAGGCGTCGGCAACCGCCTTGGCCGCTTGGAGATATGGGCGCATCGCCTCGGGAGCGTTCGCCGCCCTCGACTCGTCGAGCCAGAACTCGGCCTCGGTCGCCGCCACAACCAGCTCGGCGCGGGGAAACACGACGCGCCCCTCGCCGTCGAGCAGGCCCCCGATATGGTCCGGGTGCATATGGGTGAGCACGACGGCATCCACCGAATCCGGCTTGATGCCGGCCGCGGCGAGGTTGCGCGGCAAGCGGCCCATGGTCGGCCCCATGGAATTGCCGGAGCCCGTGTCTATGAGCACGGTCCTGCCCCCGCCCTGCACCGCGAAGGCGTTGACGGAGCCGCGAGGCGAGGGCGAGTGGAAGCTCGCTTCCAGCAGTGCCTTCGCCTCGCTCTCTTCGATGTTGCTCAGGTAAGCGAGGGGAAGCTCTATGTAGCCATCGCCAAGGGCCGTGATGACCAGATCGCCTGCCGGACGCCGGTAGGCGGAAGGAACTTGCTCCATCATCTCTACTCCGCTGCTTGCTCCTCGGAGCCGATCTGGCCCGCGAGGTCCTGGATGAACTGCCACGCGACCCGGCCCGAGCGCGCACCGCGCGTCATCGACCACTCGACCGCCCGCACGTGCAGCGGGTCGCGCTCAATTGGAAGCCCCAGCGCGTCCGCGTAGCCATCCACCATGGCCAGGAATGTGGGCTGGTCGCAGTTGTGAAAGCCGATCCACAGCCCGAAGCGGTCGGAGAGGCTGACCTTCTCCTCCGTTGACTTCGGACGGGCTGATCGCCGTGCTGCGCTCGTTCTCGATCATGTCGCGCGGCATCAGGTGGCGGCGGTTGCTGGTGGCGTAGAGGAGCACGTTCGCCGGGCGTCCCTCGATGCCGCCGTCGAGCACCGATTTCAGGGCTTTGTAATCAGCGTCCTGCTTCTCGAAGCTGAGGTCGTCGCAGAAGATCAGGCACCGCCGCGCCTGCGGCCGCAGCAGGTTCAGCAGGTCCGGCAGCGTGCGGATGTCCTCGCGGTGGATCTCGATCAGCGCGAGGCTTCCGGGTTTCTCCTGGTTCACCGCGGCATGGACGGCCTTGACGAGGGACGACTTGCCCATGCCGCGCGCACCCCAGAGCATGGCGTTGTTCGCGGGCAGGCCGCGCGCGAACTGCCGCGTGTTGCCGAGCAGGATATCCCGCTGCCGCTCGATGCCTTGCAGCAGCGCAAGCCCGACGCCGCTCACCTCGGGCACGGGCTGCAGCCGCCTCGCCTCGGGCTGCCAGACGAACCCGTCCGCGGCGCCTAGATCGGGCGGCGGCGGGGGCGGCGGTGCCAAGCGGTCGAGCGCGTCGGCGATGCGCGTGAGGAGAGCGGGGAGGGCGTCCATCCGGTCGTGTCAGCCTTGACGAGGAAGGAACGGACACTATGGTCCCGGCCATCTCTCCGCAACGGGACCTCGGCCATGTTCATCTCGCCCGCCTATGCGCAGGCAGCCGTCGGCGGCGCCAACTTCCTCGGCGATGCCACCCAGTTCCTGCCGCTCGTCCTGATCTTCGGCGTCTTCTACTTCATGCTGATCCGCCCGCAGCAGACCAAGCAGAAGGAGCTGCGCACCGCGCAGTCCGCGCTGCGCCGCGGCGACCGGGTCGTGACCGCGGGCGGCATCCTCGGCACCGTGCAGCGCGTGAAGGAAGGCTCGAACGAGGTCGAGGTCGATATCGCGCCCAACGTCCGCGTCACCGTGCTGCGCGACACGATCACGACCGTCCTCACGCCCGTGGTCGCGAACGACGCGAAGCCGCCCGCGAAGGTGGGCTAAGCCACCCGATGAACCTTGCGGACTACGTCGGCCGGGTCCGCGAGGAGACGGACTGGGTGCGCCCGGAGCTGCTGACCCGGCTCGCGGCGACGCTCGGCGCTCGCGGTGCCCGAGGCGCTGCCGATCACGTGGCACTGGTGCTTGTTCCAGGACTGGGTGCCGCCGGGTGAGCTGGGGCCTGACGGGCACCCGCGGCGCGGCGGTTTCCTGCCGCCCGTTCACGACCTGCCGCGCCGCATGTGGGCCGGCGGCGAGGTCGAGGCGCTCGGCCCGCTTCGCCCGGAGGATCGCGTGACCCGGCGCAGCCGCATCGCGAGCGCCGCCGAGAAGACGGGGAGCAGCGGACGGCTGGTGTTCGTGGAGGTGGACCACGAGATCGCGGGTCCGGCCGGCCCGGCGATCCGCGAGCGGCAGACCATCGTCTATCGCGGCACCGAGGGTGCTGCGGTGCGCGATGCCCCACCCGCAGCGCCCTTGCCGCCCGGCGGCGCCGAGGCGGCGCTCACGCCCGATCCGGTGCTGCTCTTCCGCTACTCGGCGCTGACCGGCAACGGACACCGTATCCACTACGATGCGGATTACGTGCGCGGCGAGGAGGGCTACCCAGGGCTGGTCGTGCATGGCCCCTTGCAGGCGATGCTGCTCGCCGGCCTGGCTCAGCGCGCCAACCCCGGATGCGACGCGCGGCGCCTGCGCTTCCGCGGTGCCCGGCCTGCCTTCGCGGGATCGCCCCTGCGCATGCAGGGCTGGGCGGACGGTGATCGCTTCACCCTGCGCACGCTCGATCCGGCGGACCGGGTCTGCATGGCGGCCGACGCTTGGCTTTCCTGACCGAGCCGGAACCGCCGCGCGGGGTGGCGTCGCCGGTGGCACCCGGCGTGCGCCGGATGGTGGCGCGGAATCCGGGGCCGATGACCTACTGGGGTACGAACACCTACCTGCTCGACCAGCCGGACGGCATCGCCGTGCTCGACCCTGGGCCGGACGATCCTGGGCACGTCGCGGACCTGCTGCGCGAGGCCGGGCGGCCGATCCGGCGCATCCTGCTCAGCCACACGCATCGCGACCATCTCGGCGCCGTGGCCGCGCTGCGGGCGGCGACAGGCGCGCCGGTCCACGCCTATGCCCACCCGGCCGTGCCGGGCTTCGTGCCGGACGTGACCCTGGAGGACGGCGACGAGGCGGCGGGCCTTGCCGCGCTGCATACGCCGGGCCACGCCGCCGACCACCTCAGCTTCGCGGCCCCGGGCGGCACCCTCTACAGCGCCGACCATGTCATGAGCTGGTCGAGCAGCGTGGTGAGCCCGCCCGGCGGCGACATGGCCGCCTACATGCAAGGTCTCGAACGCCTGCTCACCCGCGACGACCACCTTTACCTGCCCGGCCACGGGCCGCCGCTTCCCCACCCAGGCGTCTTCGTGCGCGACCTGCTCGCGCACCGCCGTGCGCGGGAGGCGGCGATCCTGGCCGCTCTGGGCAACGCGCCGAGGCCGGCACGGGACTTCGTGGACCTGCTCTACTCGCAACTCGATCCGCGGCTGCGCGCGGCGGCCGAGCGGAACGTCGTCGCGCACCTGCTCAAGCTCGCGGCCGAGGGGAAGGCAGCGCAGGAGGGGGAAGGCTGGCGCCGGGCATGAGCAGGCAAGCTATCAGCCACCTGGCCTTGGTGCAGCCTCGGGTCGGCATCGGCGACATGGTGTGGCACCTGCCGCACATCCGGGCGCTGGCGGACCAGTGTGGCGGGCGCGTGACCCTGGTCGCCCGGCCGCGGTCCCAAGCCGATCAGTTGCTCGGTCCTGAGGACGGGATCAACGACATCTTCTGGGTGCAGCGGGACCAGTGGACGCCGGGAGGGCGGCACCAGGGTCTGCAGGGCATGGTGACGGCTGGTCGCGGACCTGCGTGAACGGCGCTTCGATGCCGCCGTGCTCCTGACCCGCAGCCGCATGCTCACCCTCGCAGCGACCGCTGCGGGCATCCCGTGCCGCTGGGGCTACGGGATCGGTACGCAGCGCCTGCTGCTGAACCGGCTGCCCTACCTGCCCGAAGCGACCCGGACCTGCCATCCGTACGACCAGGCTACGGCTTGGTTGAACGCGGCGGGCATCGCCTTGCCGGAACCGGAACCACGGCTGCACGTCTCCGATGAAGCACGGTCCGCGGTTTGTGCCCGCCTCGATGTCGGTTGCGAAGCTCCGGTCGTGCTCGGGATCGCGGCCTCCGATGCCTGGAAGCAGTGGTCCACCCCGGCGTTCGCGGACTTGGCGGCGCAACTGCTCGACGCGGGATGGCCGACCCTGGTGCTGATGGGCGGCCCCGCGGAGCGCGCGATCGCGGATGCGATCCTGCAGCATATGGGCGCGGATGCGGCGCGGGTGATGCCTGTCCTTGGCTGGCATCTCCGGGACGTTGCGGCCGTGCTGAGCGAGGCCGCGTTCTACGTCGGCAACGATACTGCGGCGCTGAACATCGCCGCTGCCGTAGGAACGCGCGCCTACGGGCTGTTCGGAAGCACCCCGGTGCTGCGCCACAGCCCGAACATCGTGGCGGTGGTGCCGCCCGAGGGTCCGGACCGCGACACGGGAATGGCGCGGATCACCGTCGCGTCCGTCCTGAGTGCGATCGCGAGCGACCGTGGCGGCGTGAGGCCGCCGCTGCGAGTCCTTGCTACTCCTCTCGCCAGCGGCGCAGGCGGAACACCGGGGTGACGGGCCGCGTGCGCCGGGCAGGGGGCGGCAGGGCGAGCCAGGCTTGCAGCGTTTGCAGCACCTCGCGGGTGACGAGAGCGAGATCCAGCGCGAGCGCCTCCTCAATGCCGAACCAGCGTAAATCCTCCAGCTCGCCCGAACCGGCCAGCTCGCCGCGCAGCCGGCCCGCGTCCACGACGAGGAAGCGCGCGTTGAAGCGCATCGGCGAGTCCGGCGGCGTCACCGCCCGGCACAGGTAGTCGAGACCCGAAAGGTCGGGCGGCGCGCCGAGCGACAGCCCGGTCTCTTCCTCCGTCTCTCGTGCAGCCGCGGCGCAGAGGGCGCGAGCGAGGGTGGGTCTCGCTGCGCGGCCCAAGGCCGCCAGGGTCTCGGCGGGCGGCTCGGCCGCGATGCGCGTGCGGGTGTCGCCTCGATCCACGACGCCGCCGGGAAAGACGAGCCGGTTGGGCATGAAGCGGTGCCGGGCACCGCGCAGCCCCATGAGGACACTCGTCTCGTTGCGTAGGGCGATGAGGCTCGCCGCGTGGCGCGGCGTCACAGTGCGGGATCTTGGCTCGGCCATGGCCCGGTGGTGCCCGAGGTGCGTCCCGCGCACAAGCCGTTCGTGCAGTCGGCGTCATCACCGCCGAAAGTGGGGCCAATTCCGCGAGTTGCGCCTTGCCACGAGCGGTTCTGTTCTCTATATGTTCAGCAGTTCCCAGCGTCCTGCCGTCCGCGTCCGCAGCGGCACTTGGCCTGGCGCACCGCCCAGAAAGAGACAGAGCAGAACGCGATGAACGAGATGCTACGCACCCCAGAAGCCGCCCCCGCGCAGATGAGCACCATGGATCTGCGCGCTTACGTGGATCACAACAGCAAGATGCGCGAGAGCGCGGACATCTCGAAGATCGCCCCGGCGCTCGTGCGCGCCCAGGGTGCGATGGAGAACCCGCCGCGCAACCGCTCCGTCCAGGTGCGGACGCAGGCTGGGTCCTACACCTTCCGCTACGCGACGCTCGACAAGATCACCGACATGACCCGGCACGCGCTCGCCGAGAACGGTCTGTGCGTCTTGCAGCCCATCGTGAGTACCGAGCGCGGTCCAGCCCTCGTCACCCGGCTGCTGCACGAGAGCGGGCAGTGGATGGAGTGCGAGGTGCTCTTGCCGGCGCTGGGCAACAATCCCCAGGCGTTCGGCTCGGCCGTGACCTATGTGCGCCGCTACTCCGTCTGCGCGCTGCTGAACATCTCGGCCGACGAGGACGATGACGCGAACCGCGCCGCCGGCAACCACTACACGGACGTGGCCGCCGGAACGGCACCCCGCAAGGAGCGCGGCCGCACCGCGGCGCGCGAGGACGCAGCAACCCTACCCAGCACACCACGGGGCGCAGAGGATGTTGCGCGTGCCCTCGTTAACCGTGCGCGCGTGGCCGAGAGCGTGGAGGACGGTCATGCGCTGCTCGACGCTTGGCAGCGCGACATGGCGCAGGTCGAGCCATTGCGCGGCGGCAAGCCGTGGGAGGCGCTGGAGCGCGAGCTGGGTGCCGGGCTGAGGCGCAGCCTGGGCGTGGACCCAGCCGCTGCCTTCGTCGCCGCCCTGCGCGCGGCCGACTCGCAGCAGGTCGCGGCTTTGCAGCAGCATTGGGAAGGCAAGTGGGCCGACACGCTCTCTGCCATGCAGCAGGAGGCGCCCGCGACTTACGCGCTGCTGCGCCGTCACGTTGCCGCCCAGATCGCCCGCGTCCGCGCCTCTTCCAGCGAGGCTTCGACGGTGCCCGTTTTCGAGGCGCACCTGCGCGACGAGAGCGGCGAGGTTGCCTCTGACCCTATCGCGGACCCGGTCGAGTTCGCCCGCGCCTACGCGGACCTCTGGCACGCAACCGACGCGGACGCCCGCCGGACACTCGCACGTCACAACGCGAAGGCGTTGGGTCAGGCTGCCCAGAACGCTGGTGCGCGGGATGTCCTCAACGCCCTGACCAGCGAAGAGGGTCAGGACAGCGAAGAGGGGAGTGAAGCGGAGGCGAACGTCCCGCCCGCGCGCACGGGTCGCCGAGTTACAGGCCGCGCTGCCGCGTAAGGCGCATGGACGCAACGACTTCTGGGCCGCCGTATCCACGGCATTGCCAAGAAGAATGACGGTGAGAGGCGGTTACGACGTGCCCGAGGAGGGTGTCGGGCCGCCTTGACCCGTTCCTAGCCCCTCCTTGCGAACCGCCTCATCGCCCGCACGCAGCACATCCTGGGCGACTTGCTTGGCGTTCCCGGCCAGATCGCCGCTTAGCGCCGCGTCAACGAGGGTCCCGGTGCTCTTCCCGCTCGTCAGCCCATGCTCGCTCGCGCTGCTCCGGCCCGCTTCGAGGACCGTCTGAGCGACACGGCCGCCCCGGTCCACCACCTCTTGCGCGAGGTCGCGGGCCGTCGCGCGGGTCTGGCCGGCGATCCCGCCGAGAGCGGCCTCTTCCTGATCCGACTGCGGCACGAGTGCGCCGAGCAGGGCGCCTGCGGCCAGGCTGAGAGCGCCGAGCAGCACCGGGCTATCGCTGAGGGCTGCGATCAGGTTGCCGCTCATCTGCCGGGCTGCCTGGCTTCCTTGGGCGAGTTGATCGCCAGCGTGCTGGCCGCCGCTGCTGGGCGGTGCTGCCCAACCGGCCGGCCGCGCCGCCCACTTGGTCGCGCAGGTCGTGTGCACTCTGACCGACCGTTTGCGTGGCGGCTGATGCACCCTGAGTCACCGTCTGCGCGGCGGCAGACAGCGCATCCTGGATGCGTTGGCCGAAAGACTCGGCGGTCTCCTGCGCTTGGCGCGCAAGGCCGATCGCTTGGCCACGGGCCTCGTCGAGACGGGCGTTATAGGTGTGTTCCGCCTCTCCCTGCTGGCGCGGCACGCCCAGTTCGGCGTTACGGACGCGGTCGGTCATCACATCATAGCGTGGTTGGGACTGGGCCTGTGGCACCGAACACGCGCACCCTGCTTCTGCCGGATGACATGGACGGCCCGTCGGCGGTGTCACTGTGCGGATGCGGGTTGGAGGCCATCAGCCAGGCCAGGCCGATGCCGGTCAGCGCCGCCGGCAGCGGATTGCTTCTCACGCTGTCCAGCGAGGTTGCGGCCGAAATCGGCGCCCTCGCTGCCGCGGAAGTAGCCCATCAGGTCGTCCAGGACCTGGCCCGGGGAAAGCCGGTCCTGCAACTCGCTCAGCCGGCTGTCCAGCCGGGCGCGGGTACGGTCGAGGTCACTCTCGATGCGGTCCGGATCGGAAGTGTTCTCGGACATCAGGTATGCTCCTTCACGACGCGCGCGTCTTTCTGCAGGCTGGCTGCGGTTCGGTCAGGGGTGAGCGACTTCAGCGACAGCATGGCGAGGCCGGACCGTGCGACGATGGCACCGACAATAATGATCGCGACGCCGATGATGAGGGCTGCGGCCCAGGTCGGCAGGACCAGCGCGAGCGCCGCCGCGATGCCCTGGGCGAAGACCACCAGCCCGGCGAAGGCGAACAACGCGCCGCCGATCAGCCAGATCGCCGCGACGGTGACGCGCTCGAACTTCTGGTCCAGCTCCGACCGCGCGAGTGCGATCTCGCCTCGAACGAGGTCCTGGATGTCCGTCGCGAGGCCGCCGATGATCTCGCCCAAGCTGTGCTGTGGCGGACCCTCGTGCCTAATCCCGCTCATGGAACGCCTCCAGGCGGGGACTTCTCCGGCGAGAGGTTTGGCGCATGGGGCAGGTCCGCGCTCGACGCGCCCGAGGCGACGACCCGGCCGAGCCGGGTCAGGGCGAAGCCGGCCGCCAGCGAGGCACCAACGAACAGCGCCGGCTGCCGCCGAGCGAGGTCCTCAAGGTTGCCCATCAGGCTGCGGAGGTCATTGGTGCGCAGCGTGTTCGCCAGGACCTTCAGCTCGGCCGCGCCGCGCTCTACGGTGCTCGCGATCCAGTCCTGATGCCCTTCCAGCTGCTCGCCGGAGCGATGCACTGCTCGGGCCAAGTCGTCCAGCTGCTCCGCCAGGCCCTCTTTCTGGGTCTGTGCCGCGGACGCGACGCGATTCTGCAACTCCTCGTCCGCAGGGCGCCGCCGCGAGCCTGCGCTTCCTGGGCCACATCCCGCGCCTGGCCAACAGCCTGCGCACCGGCCTGCTTGGCCTGTGCAGCCGCCTGTTGCGCGGCGTCGCCTGCCGCCTGGGCGTTGGATAAGGCCGACCCGACAGGATTTGTCCCAGATTTGTCGCTCACGTTCATCCCCGCTTCGCAATCTTCTCGGGCCCGTCAACGTTGCTTGTGCTCGGCGGTTGCTGTCGGGGACGGAAATTGCCGGCAAGGACCAGGCCGCGAATGCAAGCTTGCCGCGCCAGGCCTTGACGCCTACCCCACCGCGCCTCATTTGAGGTTAATCAGGACCTACCCAGTCCGGTTGCCGTTGGAGCCATGATCAGGATCAGCAAACTCGCCGATTACTCGGTTGTCGTGCTCGTGCGACTTGGGGCGGGCGTGATCGAGACCGCGCCCGGCATCGCGCAGGCGACGGGCGTACCGGAGCCGACGGTCGCGAAGGTGCTCAAGGCCCTAGCCGGCGCCGGGCTGGTCGCGAGTCAGCGCGGCGCACACGGTGGCTACCGACTCGCCCGGCCGCTCCATCTCGTGTCCGTCGCGGACGTGATCGCGGCCATCGAAGGGCCGATCGCGCTCACGGCCTGCGTCGAGCACTCGCCCAGCGCGTGCGAGGCTGAGGGTTGTTGCCCCGTGCGCGGCCGCTGGGACCCGGTGAACGCCGCCGTCCGTGAGGCGTTGGAAGGCGTGACGCTCGCCCAGCTTGCGGCGCATCCGACTCGACCACCGCGGCAAGCGCAGGTGCTCACGCAGATTGCCGGCTAGAAGGCTCGCCATGGTCCTCGAAACCAAGTTCGCCGTCCCGCTGGCCTTGTTCGTGTCAGGCCGGCTCGTTCTCGCCCATTAACGGGAAGGTTTCAGTATGCCCGCCGTCGCCGAGACGCTCGACACCGTTCACGCCACCACGGGTGGCACGTATAAGTGGGGCTTCGAGACCCCGATCGAGATGGAGGTAGCACCCGCTGGACTCTCCGAGGACACGATCCGCCTCATCTCCGATCGCAAGGGCGAGCCTGGTTGGCTGCTCGACTGGCGCCTCAAGGCGTATGCGGCCTGGCAGGCGATGGAGGAGCCGAACTGGGCGCGGGTCGGCTACCCGAAGATAGATTACCAGGCCATCCACTACTACGCCGCGCCCAAGCGCCCGGCACCCAAGTCGCTCGACGACGTGGACCCCGAGCTGCTCGCCATGTACGAGAAGCTCGGCATCCCGCTCAAGGAGCGCGCGATCCTCGCCGGCGTCGAAGGGACGCAAGAGGAGACGAACATCGCCGTGGACGCGGTGTTCGACAGCGTCTCCGTCGCGACCACGTTCCGCGAGACGCTGGCCAAGGTAGGCGTGATCTTCTGCCCTATCTCGGAGGCCGTGCGGGAGCACCCCGAATTGGTCCGCAAGTATCTCGGCAGCGTCGTCCCGGCCGCGGATAACTACTTCAGCGCGCTCAACTCCGCCGTGTTCACGGATGGCAGCTTCGTGTTCATCCCCGAGGGCGTGCGCTGCCCGATGGAGCTGAGCACCTATTTCCGCATCAATGCCCGCAACACCGGGCAGTTCGAGCGCACGCTCATCATCGCCGAGAAGGGCAGCTACGTCAGCTACCTGGAAGGCTGCACGGCGCCGGCCCGCGACGAGAACCAGCTCCACGCCGCCGTCGTCGAGCTGGTCGCCTTCGACGACGCGCAGATCAAGTACAGCACCGTGCAGAACTGGTATCCGGGTGACAGCGAGGGCCGGGGCGGGATCTACAACTTCGTGACCAAGCGCGGCGCCTGCCGCGGGGCGCGAAGCAAGATCTCCTGGACACAGGTCGAGACGGGCAGCGCGATCACCTGGAAGTATCCGTCTTGCATCCTGCAGGGCGAGGACTCGGTCGGCGAGTTCTACTCGGTCGCCCTGACCAACAACCGCCAGCAGGCGGACACGGGCACGAAGATGATCCACATCGGCCCGCGCACGCGCAGCACCATCGTGAGCAAGGGCATCTCCGCCGGGCGCTCGGACAACACCTATCGCGGCCTGGTCAAGATGATGCCGAAAGCGCACGGCGCCCGGAACCATACGCAGTGCGATAGCCTGCTCATCGGGAACAACTGCGGCGCGCATACCACGCCTTACATCGAGAGCCGCAATCCGACCGCGAAAGTCGAGCACGAGGCGACGACGAGCCGCATCGCCGAGGACCAACTCTTCTACTGCCGCTCGCGCGGGCTTTCGGAGGAAGATGCGGTCGGCATGATCGTCAACGGCTTCTGCAAGGACGTGCTCAAGGAGCTGCCGATGGAGTTCGCGGTCGAGGCGCAGAAGCTGCTCGCCGTGTCGCTGGAAGGGTCCGTAGGCTGATGCTGCAGATCGAGAATCTCTCGGCCGAGATTGAGGGCAAGCCCATCCTGCGCGGCGTGACGCTCGCGGTGCCCGCGGGCGAGATTCACGCCGTCATGGGGCCGAACGGGGCTGGCAAGAGCACGCTCGGCTACGTGCTCGCCGGACGGGAAGGTTATGAGGTCACGGGAGGGTCGGCTAGCTTCGAAGGTCATGACCTGCTCGCGATGGAGCCGGAGGAGCGAGCCGCCGCCGGGTTGTTCCTGGCCTTCCAGGCGCCCATCGAGCTGCCCGGCGTCAACCAGGCCGCGTTCCTCCGTGCCTGCGTCAACGCGCAGCATCGGGCGCGAGGCGAGGCGGAGCTTGACGCGCCCGCCTTTCTCAAGCGCGCTCGCGCCGAGGCCAAGCGGCTGCACATGGCCGACGACGTACTCAAGCGCAACGTCAACGTCGGCTTCTCCGGCGGCGAGCGCAAGCGCAACGAAATCTTGCAGATGGCGCTTCTGCGCCCGCGCTTCGCAGTGCTCGACGAGACGGATAGCGGGCTGGACATTGACGCGCTGCGCATCGTCGCGGACGGGGTGAACGCGCTGCGCTCGCCCGACTTCTCTGCGCTCGTCATCACCCACCACCAGCGTCTGCTCGATCATCTCGTGCCGGATCGGGTCCATGTGCTCGCGGCTGGACGCATCGTGCGCTCGGGCGGGCCGGAACTGGCGCGGCAACTGGAAGCCGAGGGCTACGCGGGTATCCTGGCGGAGGCCGCATGAACGAGGCCGCGCCGCGCGGGGCGGAGGCGTTCCTCCACCGCTATCACGGGCTGCGTGAGGAGTTGCCGGGCGACCCGGCGCTGCGGTCCCGTGCCGCCGCGATCCTGCGCGAGCACGGACTGCCGGGGCGCGGGGAAGAAGCTTTCAAATACACGACGCTGCGTCTCGTCGCGGAGACACCGTGGCAGGAGCCGCTAGTCGCCGTCTCGGATTACGGCGACGCGGAGACGGCGCTGCCCGGCCCTGCCCTGGTGTTTCAGGATGGCCGGTTCCAGCACGAGTTGTCACGGCTGCCGACCGCGTTTGAGGCGCACACGTTCCGCGAGGACCCGGTGATGGCGTCCCCCGCTGACGGGGATGCGGTTGCGGCGCTGAACGCGCTGCTCGCCGAGGATGGGGCGGTGCTCGACGTGCCCGCCGGCGTGGACGGCGGCGTCTTGCTGATCGAGAACCGGGGCAACTCCCCAGGCCGGCCGTCGTCGTTCCACCCACGCCACCGCGTGCGGCTCGGGGCGGGGGCGACGCTCGCGCTCGTTGAGGTCGCGAGGGGTGAGGGGAGCTATTTCCACGCGCCATTGTTCGAGATGGAGCTGGGCAAAGGCGCGACCTTGCGGCACGTCCGCTTGCAGCGGGAGGCACCCGAGGCATTCCACCTCGCGCGCATCCAGGCGGTGCTCGGCGCGGGCGCGACCTACGACGCCTTCACGCTCGGCCTCGGCGCCCGGCTCGCGCGGACGGAGCTTCGCGCCCGGCTCGCCGGCGAGGGGGCAACGGTCCACCTCAACGCGGCCCAGCTCCTGGGCGGCACCCAGCACGGCGACGTGGCGACGATCGTGCGGCACGACGCGCCGGGCTGCGCCTCGCGGCAGACGGTGAAGAACGTGCTCGCCGGGCGGTCGCGCGGCGTGTTCGCCGGGCGCATCGAGGTGGCGCGCCCGGCGCAGAAGACGGACGGCTACCAGATGAGCCAGGCGCTGCTGCTCTCGCCCGACGCCGAGGTGGACGTGAAGCCGGAGCTGGAGATCTACGCCGACGACGTGAAGTGCAGCCACGGCGCTACCGTGGGCGCCTTGGACGCCGACGCGCTGTTCTACCTGCGCTCGCGCGGCCTGCCCGAAGGCGAGGCGCGGGGCATCCTGGTGCGCGCATTCCTCGCGGACGCGCTCGATCAGGTCGAGGTCGAGGCGGCGCGGCCATTGCTCGACGCGGCGGTGGATCAGGCTTGGGAGGCGCTGCGATGAACGTCGCGATACGGCCGGGCCTCGACATGGAGCGGGTGCGAGCCGAGTTCCCGATCCTCGGCCAGACGATCCGCGGCAAGCCGTTCGTGTTCCTCGACAGCGCCGCGAGCGCGCAGAAGCCGCGCCCCGTGATCGAGGCCATGACCACGGCCATGGAGACGCAATACGCGAACGTCCATCGCGGCCTGCACTGGATGAGCGAGCGCACGACGGACGCCTACGAGGGCGTGCGCGACAAGGTGGCGCACCTCATCAATGCCGCCTCGCGCGAGGAGATCGTGTTCACGTCCAACTCAACGGCTGCGATCAACTTGGTCGCCCACAGCTATGGGCGCGGCGTGATGCGCCCTGGGCAGGCGGTGGTTGTCTCCGAGATGGAGCACCACGCGAACCTCGTACCCTGGCAGATGCTGCGGGACGACAAGGGAATCGAGCTTGCGCATCTGTCCGATCACCGATGCGGGCGAGCTGGACCTCGCCGCCCTGGAGCGGCTGCTCGCGGACGGCAACGTTGGGCTGGTCGCGGTCACGCATATGAGCAACGTGCTGGGCACGGTGACGCCGGGCGAGCGGATCGCGCAGCTCGCGCACGCGCACGGGGCGCTGCTGCTGCTCGACGGCAGCCAGGCGGTCGTGCACCGCCCCGTGGACGTGCAGGCGCTCGGCTGCGACTTCTACGTCTTCACGGGACACAAGCTCTACGGCCCTACGGGCATCGGCGTGCTCTGGGCGCGGCGGGAGATCCTGGAGCGTATGCCGCCGTTCATGGGCGGCGGCGACATGATCTCGACCGTGACCTTCGAGCGGAGCACCTGGGCCGAGGTGCCCCACAAGTTCGAGGCCGGGACGCCGCCGATCCTGGAGGCGATCGGCCTCGGTGCCGCGGTGGATTGGGTGCAGTCGCTCGGCATGGACCGGATTGCGGCGCATGAGGCCGCGCTCACGGACCATGCGCTGCGGCGGCTCGCGGAGGTGCCGGGCGTGCGCGTGCTGGGACAGGCGCAGGACCGGGGCAGCGTGTTCAGCTTCACCATGGACGGCGGTCACGCCCACGACGTGGCGACGCTTCTCGACCGGCAGGGCATCGCGGTGCGCGCGGGGAATCACTGCGCGGAGCCCCTGATGCATCGCCTCGGCGTTGACAGCACGGTGCGGGCATCGTGCGGCGTCTATACGACGGAAGCCGAGTTGGACGCGCTCGCCGAGGGGTTGGACAGGGTACGGAGGTTCCTCGCCTGATGCCTGACCATGGCGTTGCTCGCTCACCGCTCGACGACGTACGCGACCTCTACAGCGATGCGATTCTCGCCCACGCCCGGCGCCCAGCGCACCGCGGCCGCCCCGAGGGCGCGACTGGCGAGGCGCGAGGCAGCAACCCGATGTGTGGGGACCGCGTGGACGTGTTCGTAAGGATGGACGGGGGACGGGTCGCCACATCCGGGTTCGAGGCGCGGTCCTGCGATGTGTGCGCGGCGAGTTCCGACCTGATGTGCGATGCGGTGTCGGGCCTCGATCTCGACGCGGTGCGGGGCCTCGCGCGCGAAGTGGGCGAGATGGCGAGGACCGGGGACGGCGCTGCCAGCCCGGAAGCGTTGCAGCCGCTATCCGCGGTGCATGAGTATCCGTCGCGGCTGCGGTGCGTGACGTTGCCGTGGTCGGCGCTGGTGGAAGCGATGGAGAAGAGCGATGGATGACGGCGCCGTAGGAACCTGGACGCCGGAGGGCGAGATCCCGCCCAAGGTGTCCGAGGATGCTGTGATCGAGGCGTGCGCGACGGTGTATGACCCCGAGATTCCGGTGAACATCTACGAGTTGGGGTTGGTCTATGCCGTGGATATCGCGGAGGACGGGGGCGTTCGCGTCGAGATGACGCTCACGGCGCCGGCCTGCCCAAGCGCGCAGGAGCTGCCCGAGGAGGTGCGGCAGGCCGTGCTGGCCGTGCCGGGTGTCAAGGATTGCGAGGTCGTGACCGTCTGGGATCCGCCATGGGACCCGTCGCGGATGACCGACGACGCGCGCCTCGCGTTGAACATGTTTTGAGGAGGACGGGATGGGTGAGACTGTGACCGAAGCCCGGCCGCGCCGGGCGTTGCCGCCGCTGATGCGGCTGACGGACCGTGCTGCCGACCGGCTGCGTCAGCTTTACGCGAAGGGGCCAAAGGGCGAAGGCTCGGGCAAGCTGCTGCGTATCGGCGTGCGGACGAAGGGCTGCTCGGGGATGAGCTACGACATGACCTGGGTGGACGCGCCCGGCCCCGGCGACGAGCGCGTGGATGATCAGGGCCTCACTGTCCTGGTGGACCGCAAGGCAAGCCTGTTCCTGATCGGGACGATGATGGACTACGAGACCAAGGCGCTGGAGTCTGGGTTCACGTTCACGAACCCGAACGAGAAGGGCCGGTGCGGCTGCGGGGAGAGTTTCCATGTCTGAGACGGCGCGCGAAGGCTTGGACGAGGCCGAGGCGGGCGACAAGAGCGGCGCTTCCTTGGTGAACAAGGTGGAGCGGAAGCGTCCGGAGGACGCTGAGGCGGCCGAGCAGGAGCGGAGCGACGGGCCGGAGGGGAGGGGAGTGGCGCGGTAGGGTGCACTTCCCAAGGTATCCAGTTGCCCAGCAGGCCCAGCAGGTCGGTTAGCTGCTCACTGCCGGCATTGCTCGTTTCGCCGTCCAGGGAAGCGTACCATCCGCCCCAAGTCCTCGTCCCACAGCGCGTAGCAAGGTGCCAGGAGCGCTTGCCACAGCGTCAGCGTCGTCACGGCGCCCGACAGCTCCGGGCGCGCCTGATGACACTCCTGCAGCCGGTAATTCGGCACCCGCGCCGACAGGTGATGGACGTGGTGGAAGCCGATGTTGCCCGTGAACCACTGCAGCACGCGCGGCAACTTCAGGTAGGAGCTGCCCGCGAGCGAGGCTTGCACAAGTCCCCAATCCTCCTGCCGCGTCCACTGCGCCTCCTCGAAGCGGTGCTGCACCGTGAACAGCCAGACGCCGACGACGGAGGTGATCGCCAGGATCGAAAGCTGCACCAGCAGGACCGGCCAGATCCCGAAGAGCAGCGCCAGCGTTCCCAACAGGCCCACGATCGTGAGATTGGTGAGATACACGCTCGCCCGCTCCCGCTTCCAGGAGGCAGGTGCGTCGAATGGCACGCGGTAGAGCAGTATGAACACCACCGGAGGCACCAGGAGCTGGGCCACGATTGGATGGCGGCTGATGCGGTAGAACAACCGCTGGAGACGCGGGAGCGCCTGGTATTCCTGCAACGTCGCGCAACCTGAGTAGAGGTCTAGGCCTGGCTCGCGCTTGTCGAGGTTGTTGAAGACGGCATGATGGTTGGCGTGCTGCCGGCGCCAGAACGCGTAAGGCGTGAAGGTGATCGCGCTGCAGACGCGTCCGAGCAGGTCATTGAGGCGGCGCGAGCGGAAGAATGAGCCGTGACCGCAGTCGTGCTGGATAATGAACAGCCGCACCATCATCCCGGCCGCCGGGAACGCCAGCGCGAGCGTGAGCCAGACGGAGACGCGCAAGCCGGCATACATGGCTCCATCGAGCGCCAGGAACGCGAGGAAGGTCGAGGCGAACTGCCAGGCGCTGCGCCGGACGGACGGCGCCTGGAACGGCGCCATGGCCGCGATCAGCGTGCGCCGATCGAGCGGCGAGCCTGGGATCGCTTGGGGAGTTTGTCGGAACGCGCTCATTCGATCAACCTTTCGGTCCTGCAGCACTACTAACACCGGCCGGTCCTGCCCCGCCGAGCATCACGTCCAGGTGCACCGGGTCGTAAGAGTATTGGCAACCGGCGACCAGGTGCGATCGCTCGGGCGAAGGCATCGCCCATGGCGATGGCGCGTGATGCCCAGGCAAGACGATGGGGATAGACCTGGTGCGGATTGCAAGTTCGGCTACATCCTGGCGCTGCTAGCGTGAGTTGGTGCTGAGCTCTGAGCCTGCAACGTCGCGCGCTGCACGTTTGTCGCCGCGATGTTTAGCGCCCATCCATAGCCGTCGTCCACCGGTTCGACCACGACGCCGTAAATGTCGCGCGCGTGCTGGACATTGATGTAGCCGTCGAGAATGTCGTCCAGCACCTTTGCTGGGTCGCGCTCAAGCGGGTTCCCGTAGCCGCCGCCGCATGGGGAAAGGTAGGACATCACGTCGCCCGCTTCCGTGCGAAGGCCGGAGAACTTCGCAGGGTGCTGTGCCACCTGCCGCGGATCGCGAGCATTGTAGATCTCCACGCGCCCGCCATGGCCCTCGTGCCCGCCGAACACGCCCCAGGGCGGATCATCGTGCCGGTCTGCCTCATGCGTGATGAAGCCGGGCTCCAGGAAGCGCTGCGACTTGATCACGCCCATGCCGCCCCGGAACTCGCCGGCGCCCGGCAGCACGTCGTCCCGTATCTCATAGCGGTCGCACACGAGCGGCAGGTGCATGGCAAGGTCCTCGAGCGGGTTGTTGCGCGTGTTGCGCATCAGCTCCTCGACCGTGTCCGGCCCGTCCGAACGCGGACGCCCGCCCATGGCCGCCTCGTTCACCTCCAGGAATACCCAGTAGTCGCCCGAGGAGCGCACCCCGGAATAGGCCGCGAACGACAGCGTCGCCGCGTTGCCGGCGGTGCAGCGGTCGGGCAGCACCGGGGCGAGCGCCTTGATGATGAGGTCCACCACCCGCTGGATCTGGCTGAAGCGCGCCTCCGCCGCCGCCGGCGCGACCGGGTTGTAGATCGAGCCCAGCGGCGCCGTCACCTTGACCGGACGGAAGGACCCTTCGTTCGCCGGGATCGGGTCCGGGTTGGTATAGGTGTCAAGCAGCAGGGCGCGGAAGGCGAAGAAGCAAGCTACTTTCGTCGATCCCTCGAACGGCACGTTGAACGCGGTCGGCACCTGCGGCGACGATCCCGTGAGGTCCACCTCGACCCCGTCGCCCTTGATGCGCACCGTTACTTTCACCGGTAAATGCTGGCCGCGGTTGCGGCCGTCGTCATCCATGAAGCCTTCGGCCACGTAGTCGCCGTCGGGGATCTTCGCGAGTTCCCGGCGCAACGTTGCCTCGGAGTAGTCCATCAGCTGCCGCGTTGCCTGGAGCACCTGATCGTGGCCATAGGTGGCCAGCAGTTCCTGGAAGCGCCGAACGCCCAGCTCGGCCGAGGCGATCTGCGCGGCGAGATCACCCATCACCAGGTTCGGCACGCGGGTGTTGTCGCGGATGTAGCGCCACAGCGCCTCGTTGCGCCGCCCTTCCTCGTAGAGCTTGACGCCGTTGAACAGCATCCCCTCGGCATACATGTCCGGCACGTCAATGATCAGGCCCGGCGTGGCAGCACCTATGTCCACGTGGTGGGCAGTGTTGGCGGAGAAGCCGACCAGTTCGCCGCCGTGGAACACCGGCATGACGATGGCGATGTCCGGGGAGTGGCTGGCCCCGAAATAGGGGTGGTTGTGGATCACGAGGTCGCCGGGCTTCCAGGCGTCGAGCGGCACCGATTTCTCGATGCCGCGGAGATAGCCCGGCAGCGAGCCGATGTGCATCGGCGTGGAATCGCTCTCGGCCAAGGTGTTGAACTCGCGGTCGAACAGGCCCGCGCCGAGGTCCTGGCTCTCGCGGATGATCGAGGAATACGACATGCGGTAGAGCACGTTGCCCATCTGCTCGGCGATGGAGTGCAGCGCGCCGCCGATCACCTGCAGGGTGATGGGGTCCACGGGTTCGCTCATGTCCTCGTCTCCTTCAGCGAGCGATGACGATGTCGCCGTGCGAGAGCACGCGGGCGACGTAGCCGGGCGGCACGATTGTGGTGCTGTTGTGCTGGGTGATGATGGCGGGTCCGCGGACCGTGTCCTCGGCCAGGAGCTGATCGCGGGCGTAGCGCGGCGTCGGCAGGCGGCTGCCGTCGTCGAACACGGTGTCGCGCACAGTGGTCCGCGCTGACCTCCGGGTCGCTGCGGCCGCCATGGCCCAGCGCCGGCAGGCGCAGCGTGTCGGTGGCGCCGCGCGCGATCAGCCGCAGCGTCACCGCCTCCACGAGCTGGTCGTCGAACGCATGGCCATAGACCTGCTTATGCACGTCGTAGAAGTCGCGGATCACCGCTTGCACGCTTTCCGGGGTGAGCGGCCCGTCCGGCACCGCTGCGCGCAACTCGAAGCCCTGGCCGACGTAGCGGCACTCCAGCACCCGTTCGAGATGCCGGCGCTCCTCGCCGACCCCGTCGCTCGCGAGCTGTGCCGCGCCCTCGGCGGCAAGGTCGTCGAATGCCTGGTCGAGCCGGGCCAGCACCGCGGCGTCAGCGGTGCTGAGCACGGTCAGCACCGACCGGGTGTATTCGTACTGCAGCTCGGTTTCCAGCAGGCCGATCGCGGCCGTGATGCCCGGATGCAGGGGGGAGATCACGTCCTTCGCGGCGATGATCTCGCGGAGCGCCGTGCCGTGCAGCGGGCCGGCGCCGCCGAAGGCCATCAGCGAGAAGGCGCGCGGGTCGATGCCCTTGGCGACCGAGTTGGCGTTGATCGCGAGCGCCATGGTGTTGTTGATGATCCGCAGCACGCCGAGCGCCGCGTCGGTCACGGACATGCCGAGCGGCTCGGCGAGATGCGTCTTGACTGCCTGGTGAGCGAGGTCGGGGTTGATCGCCAGGTTGCCGCCCAGGAACTGGTCGGGGTCGAGCCGCCCGAGCACCACCTGCGCGTCGGTCACGGTCGGCTCGGTCCCGCCGCGGCCGTAGCAGGCCGGACCCGGCGCCGCGCCAGCCGAGCGCGGGCCGACCCGGAACGCCCCGCCCGCGTCAATGTAGGCGACCGAGCCGCCACCGGCGCCGATCGCGTCTATGTCCAGCATCGGCACCAGCACGGGCAGCAGCGCCACCTGGGTATCGCGCGGGTTCTTGATCGTCAGCTCGCCCTCGCGGATCACGCTGATGTCCGCCGAGGTGCCGCCGATGTCTATGGTGATGACGTTCGACACGCCGCAGACCTGCCCCGTTGCCCGGCCGCCGATCACGCCGCCAGCCGGCCCGGAGAGCAGCAGGCCCACCGGGCGCGCGACCGAGTTCTCGACCGTCGAGATGCCGCCGTTCGACTGCATGACGCGGACGGGCGCGCGAACGCCGGCGTCGCGCAGCCGCTTCTCCAACTGCTTGAGGTAGGAGGAGGTGTGAGGGCCGATGTAGGCGTTCATCGCGACCGTGGAGAAGCGTTCATACTCGCGGATGACGTTCACCACCTCGGACGAGGTGCAGGTGTAGGCGTCGGGCATCACCTCCTGAACGATCTCCTTCGCCCGGCGCTCGTGCGCGTCGTTCAGGAAGGAGAACAGGAACGCGACGACCACCGCGTCCAGCCCGCGCTTCCTGAACAGCTCGGCGGCGGCGCGCACCTCGGCCTCGTCGAGCGGCGTCTCCACGTGCCCGTCCGGCGGCAGGATGCGCTCGGTCACGGCGATGCGGTTGCGGCGCTTGACCAACGGCGCGCTCTGCCAGGGTACGTCGAACTGCAGCGAGAAATTGTGGGGCCGCTTGTGCCGGGCCATGTGCAGGATGTCGCGGAAGCCGCGCGTGGTGATCATGCCCACCTCGGCGCCCTTGCGCTCGATCACCATGTTGGTGGCGACCGTCGTGCCGTGGAACAGCACGCCGATGTCGGCGGGGGAGATCCCGGCGATGCGGCACAGCTCGACCACGCCGTCCACCACGCCGACCGACTGGTCGTGCGGCGTGCTCGGCACCTTGTGGACCACGATGCGCTGGGCGCCGCCCCTGGTCTCCTCCAGCACGAAGTCGGTGAAGGTGCCGCCCACGTCCACGCCGACCCGCACCGCCGCCGTCCCACTCAGAGCTGCCGACAAATCCCGTCCTCCTCACGCATTGCTTTCAGCCGATCATGTGGCGAAGGCGCGCCAGCGGCGGACGAGGTAGTTGTGCTCGTCCATCGTCGTGTTCCAAACCGCGATGCGGCGCACCCGCTGCCAATACGAGCCGCCGCTGCGCACCTGTCCCTGGCGAACGACGATGCCGCCGTCCACGCCCGGAAGATCGGTCGCGGCCGGGCGGCCGTCGTACCAGTAGGCCCACTCCGCCGGGGAGAGATGCAGGCGCACGCGGTCGGGCACGGACATGTAATAGCCCTGGCGCGCGACGACGGCGCCGGCCGCGCCCGAGAGCCACCAGTTCAGGTAGGCGTAGGCGGCGTCGGTCATGCGCCCATCGAGGCGACTCGACAGCGCGAGGCCGCCGTGCCACGCGCGGTAGCCTTCCACGGGCGTCGCCTGCTCCAGTCCCGACCCGCTCGCGGCGAGCGCGATGGCGGTGGGCGACCACATGCTCTGCAGCGCGGCCTGGCCGCTGCGCGCCAGTGCCGCGCAGTCCGCCCCGGTACGCCAGGTGCCGCAAAAATGGCGTGCCCGCTTGCGCTCCATCAGCAGGTCGAAGAGCTGGTCGAGCTCGGCCAGGGTCATGTTGCCGAGGTCGGCGAAGCGCATATGGCCGCCGGCCTGGGCGGCGAGCGCCGCGTCGAAGATGCCGATGGCCGGCTCGTCCACCAAGGCGACCCGCCCGGCGAACCGAGGGTCGAGCAGCCAGCTCCAGCTCGGTGTCTCGTCCTGCGGCACCGCGAGCGCGACGGGGTCGTAGGCGAAGCTATCCAGGTTGTGCACGGTCGGCACCATGCTGATGGTGGAGGCCGGGCGCTCGCCGAGCGAGCCGTCGCCCTGCACGTAGAGCTTGCGCACCGGCGCGTCGCCGTGCCCGACCTGCGCCTGCGGTCCGGGGCGGCCGGTCCGCGACAGCTCGCCCAGCTCGTCCCAGAGCGCGATCCGCGCGGTCTCGATCGGCTGCAGCGCCTGCCAGAACCAGACGATGTCGAGGCTGTGAAAGCACTGGTCGTAGATGTCGAACGATGCCGGGTCCGTCGCCGCCTTGCGCTGGGCGCCCAGGAAATCGAGCGTCTCGAACGCCACGGTGATGCCGAGGTCGGCCTCTGCCTGCCGCCGGATCGCCTCCAGGAGCGTGATCTCGGTGCCGAGCACGCGGAGCGGTGGACGCTCGCGGTGCACGGCCGGACGAGGGAAGCCCGACGCATCAGGGGCGGCCGGCACTACTGCACCGCGATCACGGTGGCGTCGGCGGGATCCCAGGCCAGGGCGACCGCCTCGGGTGCCCAGTGCCGGGGGTATTTGCTCGCGTGGCTCTCGATGGTGACCTCCTGGCCGTTCGGCAGCACGATGGCGAGTTGCACGGCCGTGCCGATCAACAGCCGGCTGACGAGCCGGCCGGCGATCCAATCGCCCTCGCCCGGCAAGGCGGCCACATCCACCACGTCCAGCGCCTCCGACGGGATGGACAGCACCGCCCGCGTGCCGGATGCGGGCGTCGGGCCGTTCAGCCGGCCGTGCAGCACCCCGGCCGCCGTCTCCAGCGCGGCGATGCCATCGGCGCAGCCCAGCACCCGTCCCTCCAGGATGGTGTTGCGGCCGATGAAGCGCGCGACGAACTCGCTCTGTGGCCGGGTGTAAAGCTCGTAGGGTGTGCTGACCTGCTCGGCGCGGCCGCGATTCATCGCCACGATCCGGTCCGACAGCGTCAGCGCCTCGGATTGCGCGTGCGTGACGAACACGAAGGTGATGCCGATGTTGCGTTGCAGCAGCTTCAGCTCGTGCTGAATGGATTTGCGCAGGTTGGCGTCCAGCGCGCCGAGCGGCTCGTCGAGCAGCAGGATGTCCGGCTCGACCACGAGGCCGCGTGCGAGCGCGACGCGCTGCTGCTGCCCGCCAGACAGCCCGGTCGGGCGCTGCCCGGCGACGGGGCCGAGGCCGAACCGCTCGATGATGCCGTCCACGCGGCGGCGGCGCTCGGCGGCGGGCAGCCGCTTCACCCGCAATCCGTACTCGATGTTCTGCCGCACCGTCATGTGCGGGAACAGGGCGAAGTTCTGGAAGATGGTCGAGGTCGGGCGCCGCTCGGGCGGCAGGTCGCTCACGGTGCGGCCCTGGATCAGGATGTCGCCCGAGCTGATCTCCTCGAAGCCGGCGATCATGCGCAGCGTGGTCGTCTTGCCGCAGCCCGACGGGCCAACGAAGGAGATGAACTCACCCTTCGCGACCTGCAGGTCGAAGTCGATCACCGCCGGCGTTCCGTTCGGGTAGGTCTTGCCCAGCTTGACGAGTTCGAGATCGTAGTTCACGCGGCGAACCTGACGGCGAGCAGCACACGCCGCTCGCCATGCCCGCGACGCTCAGGCATTCAGGAATTCGTCCCAGCGTTGGATCAGGTGATCGTATTCCTCGGGCCACTGGTGCCAGTAGGCGACGTGCGCCGCGCGCTCCTGTAGCGAGCCGCCGTCACGCAGGTCGCCGTCCTTGATGCCGCGCTCGGGCGGGCCGGTCCACGGCTTGCCCTCATACCAGAACGCATACTTCGCCGGCGGCATCACGTCCTTGATCTTGGTCGTGGGCGAGTAGTAGCCCTGCTCGGACACGGTGATGCCGGGCGGCCCGGAGAGCCAGTAATCGGCGTAGGCGATCACCGCGTCGTGGTTCGGCGTGCCGGTGACGGAGGTGACGCCGATCGCCCAGCCACGGTAGCCTTCCTTCGGCACGGCATACTTGCAGGGGTGCCCCTGCGCCTTGACCGCCATCACCGCCGGCTGCCAGGCGTCGGAGACCACCATCTCGCCGGAGGCTAGGAGGTTCACCAGCTCGCCGAAATCGCCCCATAGCGCGCGGAACTGGCCGTCCTTCTTCTTCGAGACCAGGAACTTCGACGCATCGTCGATCTGCTTGGCATTCGGGTTGCCCGGGTTCTCGACTTGCGAGAGGCCGAGCGAGTTCATCGCCATGATGGCCTGACCGAAGGCGATCAGCGGGTCGGTGTTCAGCCCGGAGCGGCCGCGCCACTTCTTGTCGAAGAGGGCGGTCCAGGTGTTGGCTTCCTCGGCGCTCACGACATCCGGGTTGTAGCCGACGGAATCGAAGTTGAAGACGGTCGGCACCAGCCAGAGCTCGGTGTGCGCGTCGTCCTTCCAGATCTGGCCGACGATCTGCGCCGAGGTCGGCCACTTGGGATTGGGCTTGGTGAAGATGTCCCGGATGCTCGTCCAGTTCTTCACGGCGCTGGCCTTGATGGGCGTGATCTTGTCGGTCTGCGTGACCGCAGGCAGGCGCTCGCCAATGGCTTCCCAACAATCGTAGTCCGAGGAGCCGGACAGGATCTTGGTCTGCGCGTCCGGGAAGGTCGCCGCCGTGCCGGTCGTGCTGCCGACGCCTGACTCCTTCTTGAAGTCGGCGAGGATGCGGTCCTGCACCGTCACCGACAAGCCAATCGTGCGGAGCTGCTCCGAGCCGAGCGATTTCGCCTGCGCCCAGGCGCGCCCGGAGCTGAGGAACGGCGTGCCGCCGCCCATCGCCAGTGCGGCGGCGCCCGCTCCGCCTTGCAGGAGCCTCCTGCGCGAGAACTCATCCAAGCGTCCCATCTTGACCCCCCTCGCTGTATGTTCGTCCCGGCCGCTAGTAGCGTCCCACTAGCAGGCCGCCATCAACCACGATCACCTGTCCCGTCAGATAGCGCGCTGCCGCCGAGGCGAGGAACAGCGCCACGTCGGCGATGTCTTCCGGCTCACCCACCCGGCCCATGGGGATGAACGACGCCGCCTGCTCCAGCCCTTCCGGGCCGAGCGAGTGCTCGCGCGACAGCGCCTGCGCCGTGCGGATGTAGCCGGGGGCGATGCCGTTGACGCGGATGCCGGCCCGCGCCAGCTCCACGGCGAGGCCGCGCACCAACCCGACCACCCCCGACTTCGCCGCCGAGTAGTGGACGTGCTCGTCCCAGCCGTAGGCGACGCCCATGATCGAGGACAACGCCACCACCGCCCCGCCGCCCCGTGCGCGCATCCCCGGCGCCGCCGCGCGCACGACGCGCAGCACGCCCTTGAGGTCAACGTCCAGCGTGTGGTCCCACGCCGCATCGGAGAGCTGGTCGAGCGGCACGCGGTGCGCGATGCCGGCATTGGCGATCACGGCGTCGAGCCGGCCGAACGCCTGCTCGGCCTCCGCCACGGCCGCATCCACGGCAGGCGTGCTGGTCACGTCGAGCACGTGGAAGCGGGCGGTGCCTCCCGCGGCAGCGATGGCGGCGGCGACTTCCTGCCCCTCGGTCTCAAGGATGTCCGTCACCATCACTGCGTAACCAGCGCGGGCGAACGCGTGCGCGGTGGCGCGTCCGATGCCGATGCCGGCGCCGGTGATCAGGACGGCCGGCCGCTCGTTGCCGCTCACCGGATTTCCTCCTGGATCGCCACGCGCCGGTCCCGCCGCACGCTGAGCGCCATGAGCACGCCGTAGGTGGCGAGCAAGGCAAACGAGAACAGCGTGGTGAGCACGCCGAAAGCGAAGATGTTGGGGTGGATCTCCACCGCGAACGTGCCGTAGATAGCCAGTGGCAAGGTCTGCGCGGAGCCTGCGGTGAACAAGGTGCGCGGGAACTCGTCGTAGCTGAGCGTGAACGCGAATAGCATGGCGCTCAGCACGCCGGGGAAGATCAGCGGCAGCGTCACCTTCCGGAACGTGCGGACCGGCGGCACGCCGAGGCTCCAAGCCGCCTCCTCCACGGAGCGGTCGAAGCGGTTGAAGATCGCCAGCATCACCAGGAACGCGAACGGGAACGTGTAGAGCACGTGCGCCACGTAGGAGGTGCCCCACCAGGTCCGGGGGATTCCGAGGGCGTTGGCGACGAGCGCGATGCCGAGTCCGACTAGGACGCCCGGCACGATCATGCCGAGCACGATCAGGTAGAACACCAGCCCAGAGAAGCGGAACCGCCGCCGGAACGCCTGCGCCGACAGCACGCCCAGCACGGTGGACGTCACCATCGTCATGAACGCCAGCACGAGCGAGCGGATCAGGGCCGGCCCGATCGGCAAGGGTGCTACCCGTGTGGGAGGCACCAGGCCGAGCAGGTGGCGATACCAGTAGGTTGACCAGTGCACGATCGGGAATTGCGGGCCGCCTTCCGGCCCGGACTGGAAGCTGAGCACGCCGAGCACGCCGAGCGGGGCGTACAGGAAGAGCAGGAAAAGGACCGTGAAGGCCAGCAGCGGCCAGCGGAGCGGGCTCTGCATCTCAGATCTCGCGCCTGAGATTGACGAAGCGCAGCAGCCCCGCAACGACCACTGCCATGATCGCGGTCAGCACCACGCCGACCACGGCGGCGAACGCCCATTTCAATGAGCCTACCTGGGTGACGATGATGTTGCCGAGCATGTTGACCTTGCGCCCCGAGAGCGCCGCGGGCGTGGCGAACTCGCCGAGCACCATCACGGAGACGAAGATCGCGCCCACGACGACGCCGGGCAGGCTGAGCGGGAGGACGATGGTGCGCAGGATGCGTCCCCACCCCGCGCCGAGGTCGCGCGCCGCCTCGATCAGGCTCGGCTCGATCCGGGAGAGCATGAACGCGATCGGCCCTACCATGAACACGACGTAGATCTGCGTCATGCCGATGACCACGCTGAGCTCGGTGAACAGCAGAATGCTGAGCGGCTGCGCGATGATCCCGAGCTTGAGAAGCACGATGTTCACCGCGCCCTCGGTGCCGAGCATCGGCCGCCAAGCGACCACGCGGATCAGGAACGAGGTCCAGAACGGCACGATGCAGGCCACCAGGAGGATGGTCTGCACCGTCTTGTTGCGCACGAACAAGCCGATGTAGAGGGCGACCGGGTAGCCGATCACCAGCGTGGCCGCCAACACGATCAGCCAGATGCGGAGCGTGGTCCACAGCGCGTCGAGATAGGTCGAGCTGGAGAAGAAGAACGCCCAGCTGCGCGTCGTCAGCACGGGCTTGATGGTGAACGTCGTCTGCGTCCAGAAGCTGACATAGACCATCATCAGGATGGGCACGACGAGGAAGGCCAGCATCCAGGCGACGCCGGGCGCGAGCAGCGCCGCCGTCATCCACGCGCCGGACGGCGAGGCGCGCCTGGTCCGTCCCGGCGCCGCCGCGACCTGTCCGCCCATGGACTGCAAGTGCGCGTCCATGCTCAGGCGGTCGCGAGCACGGTGCCGGGGAACACGATGGCGGACTCGGCCGGCCATTGCAGCGCGTAGGCACGGTCGCGCTGCAATGTTGGCGGGCGGCGGTGCCCGAGGTAGTACTCCACCTCAAACGGCCGCTCCGTGCCCACGTCGAACAGGCCCGTCGTGCGCGCCCCGGAATACTCGCTGGCCAGGAACCGAGCCTGTATGCGAGCGAGGCCCGGCCCGGACGGCGCGTCGAATGCCTCGATGTCAACACGGTCGGCGCGGACGCAGTAGGCGGCTGGGCCGTCGCCGGCGCCGGACGGCAGCGGCAGGCGCAGGCCGAGGGCCGCGAAGGCACCCCCCTCCACCCGGCCTTGGAGAACGTTGTAGCAGTTCAGCAGGCGCGCCACGTCGCGCGTGGCCGGCTCCTCGATCAGCGTCTCGGGCGCGGCAACCTGGCTGATGCGTCCGTTGTCCAGGACCGCCACCCGCGTCCCCATGGCCAGCGCTTCCTGCTCATTGCCGGTCACGTGCAGGAAAGTGGCGCCGAGATGGTCGTGGATGCGGCGCAGCTCCACCATCATGCGCTCGCGCAGCCTGGCGTCGAGCGCGCCGAGCGGCTCGTCGAGCAGCACGATGCCGGGCTCGGCGATCAGCGTGCGCGCGAAGGCCACGCGCTGCTTCTGGCCGCCGGAGACCTGCGACGGCAGCCGCCTGCCCAGGCCCTGCAGTCCCACCAGCTCCAGCGCCGCCTCGACCCGGCGCCCCACCTCCGCCGGGTTGGTGACGGCGCCGTCGCGCCGGTGGCGCAGTCCGAAGGCGACATTGTCGGCCACGGTGAGATGCGGGAACAAACCGAATGATTGAAACACGAAGCCGACGCCACGCTCGTGCGGCGGCCGGCCGTTCACTGATTGACCGCCGATCCGCACCTCGCCCGCGTCCAGCGGCTCGAAGCCGGCGATGACCCGCAGCATGGTGGACTTGCCCGAGCCGCTCGGTCCGAGGACCGCCACGTATTCGCCGGCAGCCACGGTCAACGAGAGCCGATCCAGCACGATTCCGCCAGAGAAGGATTTCACCAACTCATGGAGTTCAAGCGTGGGGAGTTCAAGCGTGGGATGCATCGCTGCAGCGCTTCCCTGCTTCGCGAGGGCCAGGTTAGAAGCCTATCCGCACACTGACATTGCGTGCAACGTTATTCGCATCCCCAGATTCCGGAAAGCATATGCTTAGGAAGTAGGCACAGAGCGCCCGAATATGTCGCAATGCGGCCCTCAGACAGCAACATACGGCTATTCTCTCGCATTGCTCAGTCGCTTGGTGTACAGAATCATCGGCATGATGGACGGCCCGTCACACTCGGTTCCCCACTGGTACGAAGCGATCGAGCGGGTGTTGCGTGGTCGCATCGCAGGCGGCGCGCTGCCTGCGGGGGCGCGGCTCGCCGCGGCGCCATTGGCTGAGCTGTTCCAGGTCAGCCGCGTCCCGGTGCACCGAGCCCTCAAGCAACTGGAAGCAGACGGCCTGGTGCGCCAGGACGGTCGGCGCGGCTACGTCGTGGAGGCTACGGCATTGGCCGAGCTGGCGGCGCGGCCTGACAACGGCATGGTCGGCCCCGACGAGACGGGGGGCTTGGACGAAGTGCTGGGCGACCGCAGCGCGTGGCGGCGCATCTACGGTGTGGTCGAGACAGAGATCGCCTCCAACTCGATGTTCGGCGAGTTCCATGTCGTGGAGGCCGAGCTCGCCAAGCACTTCCACGTCAGCCGCACGATTGCCCGGGACGTGCTGGGACGGCTGCACGAGCGCGGGCTGATCCGCAAGAACCAAAGCTCGCACTGGATCGCTGGGCCGCTCAGCGCCCAGGCGGTGCGGGAGCGCCACGAGCTGCGCCGCTTGCTGGAGCCGCCGGCCTTGCTCGCTGCCGCTGCCGGGTGCGACCGCGCGGCGCTCGAAGACTTCCACCAGCGCCTCAAGGCCGCAGAGAACGCGAGAGAGAATGCGAGCGTGGGTGCGTGGGTGGGCACGAGCCTGCCGTCCGAGGACGTGGACGCGCTGGAGGACGAGTTCCAGGACCACCTTGTCCTGTCCACGCCGAACGCGCTCCTGGCCGAGGCGATCCGCCACAACCGGCTGCCTCTCGTCGCGAGCCGGCGCAGCCTGCGCCGCCTCGGCTTGCCGGCCGACGCCACGGTCGTGACGGAGCATCGGCTGACCGTCGAGCTGCTGCTGCGCGCCGCGGTCACGGCCGCCGCCGCCGCCTTTGACACGCACCTGGCCGGAGCCATGCGGCGCAGCATCGCCCATCTCAAGACCGTCGCGATCATCCCGGACCCGACGGAGCTGCCGCCCTATCTCGTGCGCCGCCGGCCATGACCCGCGCGGCGCGCATCCCTACGCATCGCGAGAGGCGGCCAGAGAAGGCATGGGAGAAGGCATGATGGCAGATCGAAGGGTCGTGGATATCAACTGCGACATGGGCGAGGGCTTCGGCGCCTGGAGGATCGGGGAGGCCGATGACGACACGCTGCTGCCGCTGATCAGCTCCGCCAACATCGCAACCGGCTTCCATGCCGGCGACCCGAACCTGATGGACCGGCTGGTGCGCGAAGCCGGGGCACGCGGCGTCGGCATCGGCGCGCACCCCGGCTTCCGCGACCTGCAAGGCTTCGGCCGCCGCCAGATCGCCGCCACGGCCGAGGAGCTTACCAACGACGTGCTCTACCAGGTGGGCGCGCTGGAGGCGTTCACCCGCCGCCACGGCGGTGTCCTGCAGCACGTGAAGCCGCACGGCGCGCTCTACATGCATGCCGCGCGCGACGAGGCGTTCTCCGCCGCCCTGGTCGAGGCGCTGCAGCGGGTGAGGCCGGAGGTGCTGCTGTATTGCATGGGCGTCTCAACCACCTGCGCCGTCGCCCGGCGCGCCGGGCTGCCGGTTGTGCGGGAGTTCTATGCCGACCGCGACTACGACCGATCCGGCTCGATCGTCTTCGCCCGGCGCGTCGAGCGTCCGGACCCGCAGCGCGTCGCGAGCAAGGTGGTGCGGGCCTGCCTCGACGGTCGCGTGGACACCGTCGAGGGCGACACGATAGACATCGAGTTCGAGTCGATCTGCTTCCACTCCGACACGCCGGGCGCGCTCGATATCGCGGTCGCGATGCGCGACGCCTTGGCCGCGGAGACTATCCGCGTCGCGCCGCCCGGCGCGCGTTAAGTATCCCGCCGCACGGCGCGGCCTAACTGGGAGGAGACCCCGTGGCGATCAGGACCATCCTGGCCCCCATCCCCGGCACGTTCTACCGCCGTCCCGAACCCGGTCAACCGCCGTTCAAGGCGGAGGGCGACGCGGTGGCCGCGGGCGAGACGGTCGGAATCATCGAAGTCATGAAAACATTCAACGCCGTCGCCGCCGAGGCGAGCGGCCGTCTCGTGCGCTTCCTGGTGGAGGACGAGGACGCGATCATGGCGGGACAGCCGCTCTACGAACTCGACGCTTGAACGCATGGCGATCCGCAAGCTCCTCGTCGCCAACCGGGGTGAGATCGCGGTGCGGATCGTCCGTGCGGCGCGCGAGCTGGGCATCGCCACGGTGCAGGCGGTCAGCGCCGCGGACCGCGACATGCTGGCCGCTCGCCTCGCCGACGAGACCGCCGAGATCGGTCCGCCCCAGGCATCGCGATCCTATCTCAGCCGGGACGCGATCCTGCGGGCGGCGGAGGCTTCCGGTGCCGATGCGATCCATCCCGGCTACGGCTTCCTCTCCGAGGACCCGCTGTTCGCCGAGGCGGTGGAGCGCGCGGGCCTCGTCTTCGTCGGGCCGGACTCGGCGACGATCCGGCGCATGGGCGACAAGGCGGCGGCGCGCGCCACCGCCGCGGCTGCGGGCGTGCCAACCGTGCCGGGGAGCGACGGGCGCGTGTCCGACCTCGGCACGGCGCAGGACGTGGCCCGGCACATCGGCTTCCCGCTGATGATCAAGGCGTCCGCCGGCGGCGGCGGGCGCGGCATTCGCGTCGCGGCAGACGCGACGGACCTCGCCAGGTTGTTTCCGGAGGCAAGTGCCGAGGCCCGTGCGGCTTTCGGCGACGGCGGCCTCTATCTGGAGCGACTCATCCAGGACGCCCGGCACGTCGAGGTGCAGGTGCTCGGTGACGGCTCGGACGTGATCCATCTGTTCGAGCGCGAGTGCTCGCTGCAGCGGCGGCGCCAGAAGCTGTGGGAGGAGGCGCCCGCTGCCTGTCTCGACGATCCCACGCGCCACGCCCTCTGCGCGTCCGCGGTGCGCCTGGCGCGCTCGGTCGGCTACCGCGGCGCGGGGACGCTGGAGTATCTCTTCGACGGGGTGCGGGGGGAGTTCTTCTTCATCGAGATGAACACCCGCATCCAGGTCGAGCACCCCGTCACCGAGATGGTCACCGGCATTGATTTGGTGCGGGAGATGATCCGCATCGCTGGCGGCGAGCGGCTGCAGCTCGGCCAGGAGCAGGTACGGCTGCGCGGCCACGCCATCGAGTGCCGCATCAATGCCGAGGACCCTCGCCAAGGATTCCGCCCCGCCCCTGGCACCGTCGCCGCGCTGTCCACGCCAGGAGGGCCGGGCGTTCGCTTCGACACGGCGATGTTCCCCGGCTGCACGGTGCCGCCCTTCTACGACTCGCTGCTCGGCAAGCTGATCGTCTGGGACGAGACGCGGCCGCAGGCGCTCGCCCGGCTGCGCGGCGCGCTGCGCGAGCTGGCGGTCGAGGGCGTGCCGACCACGATCCCGCTGCACCGCATCCTCGCCGACGACCCCGAGGTCGCGGCGGGGCGCTTCCACACGCGCTGGCTCGAATCCTGGCTGGAAGCCGGCCCGCTCAACGAGTCCAGGCCCAACGAGTGCAGGGAGGACAGGCACGCATGACGGCGCGCTATTCTTGGGGTGGCGACGAGCACCTCTTCATCGAGATGGACGAAGCGATGTCGCTCGACGCCTTCTTCATGTCCATCTCGATGGCGGGCGCCGTGCGCGAGAGCCGCATCCGCGGCGTGACCGAGATCTGCCCGGCCAACGCCTCGCTGCAAGTGCGCTTCGACCCGGACGTGATCGCGCCCGACGCGCTGCTGGCCGAGGTGCGCGCGCTCGAAGCGACGGCGGCACGGTCGGAGAAGACGCTGGCGACGCGCATCGTGGAGATCCCCGTCCTCTACGGCGACCCTTGGACGCGCGAGACCTTGATGCGCTTCCGCGAGCGGCACCAGGACCCCGGCTCCACCGACCTGGAGTATGCAGCACGGATCAACGGCTACGACGGGGTTGACGCTTTCATCGCCGCCCATGCCGGCTCGCCCTGGTTCGTCACCATGGTCGGCTTCGTCGCCGGGCTGCCGTTCATGTATCAGATGGTCGAGCGCGCCCGGCAGATCGAGGTGCCGAAATACCTGCGTCCCCGCACCGACACGCCGCGCCTGACCGTGGGCCACGGCGGCTGCTTCGGCTGCATCTACTCGGTGCGCGGCGCGGGCGGCTACCAGATGTTCGGCATCACGCCCATGCCGATCTACGATCCCGCGCAGCAGGTGGGATACCTGCGCGAGTTCATGATCTTCTTCAATCCCGGCGACATCGTGAAGTTCCGCCCCATCGAGCGCGAGGAGTACTGCGCCGTCGCCGCGGACGTGGAGGCCGGCCGCTTCACGCCGCTGATCCGCCCCGTTCGCTTCTCGCTCGATGCGTTCCACGCGGACCCGGCGGGCACCAACACAGGGCTGCTGGAGGCGCTGCATGGCCATTGAAGTCGTGAAGCCGGGCCTGTCCACGACGGTGCAGGACCTCGGTCGGCCGGGGTACTACCATCTCGGCATCCCGCTCTCGGGCGCGATGGACCGTGCCGCGCTGCGCGCCGCCAACCTGCTGGTCGGCAACGCGGAGGGCGATGCGGCCCTGGAAGCCGTATTCCTCGGCCCGGAGCTGCGCTTCACCGCCGATGCGCTCGTGGCCGTGACAGGGGCGGAGATGCCGCCCAAGGTGGACGGCGAGGCGCGGCCCGGCTGGACCGCCTTCGCCGTGCGGGCCGGCCAGACGCTCGGCTTCGACTTCCTGCGCCAGGGGGCGCGCGCCATCATCGCCGTCGCGGGCGGCATCGAGGTGCCCGAGGTGCTTGGCAGCCGCTCCACCTACGCCCTCGGCGCCCTCGGCGGCTTCCAGGGCCGGGCGCTGCGGGCCGGCGACACGTTGCCCACTGGCACGCCCAGGCACGGCGTCGCCGCGGAGGGCCGGACCGTGCCGGAGGCGCTGCGCCGCCAATCCGGCTCGCCGGCTGAGCTGCGCGTGCTGCCTGGGCTGTATTGGCACCGCCTCACCGAAGCGGCCGGGCACGGTTTCTTCGAGGATACGTGGCGGGTCGCCCCCGAGGCCGACCGAATTGGCTACCGCTTCCGCGGTGGCCGGACGCTGGAGTTTGTCCCCCGCGAGCAACCGTTCGGCGCCGGCTCCGATCCGTCCAACATCGTTGACAGCGGCTATCCATACGGCTCGATCCAAGTGCCGGGCGGCTCAGAGCCGATCGTGCTCCACCGCGATGCGGTCTCCGGCGGCGGCTACTTCATGCTGGGCACGGTCATCTCCGCCGACATGGACCTGATCGGCCAGTTGCAGCCGAACATGCCGACCCGCTTCGTCAAGGTTGACATGGAGCAGGCGCTCGCGGCGCGGCGGGAGCGGGCTGTGAGGCTCGATCGGGTCAGGCAGGCGCTCGCCTGAGCGCCGGGCGGCCTCAGCGCATCACGGCCAGGATCGCCTCCGCCAGCGCGCGCAACTCCGTCGCCGCAGCACTGCGCGGCGCCGCCTCGACCACGCCGAGGCCCTCGGCGAAAGCGTGGCTGAAGGCCGTGCGGTTGCCCAGCGCGGCGGAGAGCGGGGTAAGGCCGCGGGCGTGCAGCTCGCGGTCCGCGGTCTCGCGCAGGCGTGGGGCGGTTGGCACGCGGTTGAGCACCAGCGCCGCCGGCCGCTTCTCCTCCGCCGCTATGCGCAGCGTACCTTCGGCGGCCCAGATGTCCGGCGGACTGGGCTGCACCGGCACCAACACCAGGGTCGCCGCCCGCACCGCCCGGCGCGCGTCCGTGTCCACCTGCGGCGGGCTGTCCACCAGGATCAGGTCATAGCCGCGCCGCAACCGGTCCAGCTCGGTGGGCAGTCGCCACCCAGCGCACTCGACGACGCTCACGCCGCCTCTCTCGCCGCGCAGCGCGCCCCAGCGCGCGAGACTGCGCTGCGGGTCCAAGTCGAGCGCCGCGACGCGCCGGGTCGCGGCCCAGGCCGTCGCCAGGTTCGCCACGAGCGTAGTCTTGCCCGCCCCGCCCTTCTGCTGCGCCACCGTGATGATGACCGCCATGCTTGCCGCTCCTGTGATCCGGGCCACTCTCCCCACGGAGGGCTGCACCTGGCAAGCTCGCCCCCATGGACGAGCTGCTGACGCCGCACGAAACCGCCGAGGCCGACCGCATCGCGGCCGGGCGGGGCACCCCCATCGCCCAGCTCATGGAGGCCGCAGGCCGTGCCGTCGCGCGCGCCGCCCGGCGCTTCGGTCCGTGCCGGACGCTTGTGCTCTGCGGGCCAGGCAACAACGGCGGCGATGGCTACGTCGCCGCGCGGCGGCTCACCGAGCAGGGCTGGCCCGTCACCGTCGCCGCCCTCGCGCCGCCTCGGGCCGGCAGCCTGGCCGAGGCGGCGGCCCGGCGCTGGCGTGGGCCGACCGTGTCGCTCAGCGCCGCCGAGGTTCGGCGCGCGGCCCTGGTCGTGGATGCGCTGTTCGGGGCCGGGCTGACCCGTCCGCTGCCGGACGAGGCTGCTGACGCGCTCGCGGCGGCGCGGCGCGTGCTCGCCGTGGACGTGCCGAGCGGCCTCGACGGCGCCACGGGCCAGGCGCTCGGCCGCGTGCGCCCCGCGGATCTGACGGTCACGTTCTTTCGCCGCAAGCTCGGCCACCTGCTTCTGCCGGGCCGCGATCTTTGCGGTGAGGTGCTGCTCGCCGACATCGGCCTTCCCGACTCCGTGCTCGACGACATACCGGTCCGCGCTTGGCTCAATGGCCCGGCGCAGTGGCGGCTTCCACGGCTGGACAGGGAGAGCCACAAATATACCCGCGGCCATGTGACAGTCTTGGGTGGCCCCGCGATGACGGGGGCGGCGCGGCTAGCGGCGTCGGGCG
>CAWBOZ010000010.1:0-12500 GCA_963790535.1 uncultured Alphaproteobacteria bacterium
ATGTCAACAGGGAGGTTGCAGATGGCACGGCTGCAAGGCAAGTCCGCGATCATCACCGGTGCGGGCAGCGGGATCGGCCGCGCGACCGCGCTGCTGTTCGCAACTGAGGGCGCTGCGGTGCTGGCCGTGGACCGCGACCTCGCGGGAGTGTCCGCCACGGTCAGCCAGATCGCCGCTGCCGGCGGCCGCGCGACCGCCGCGGCGGCCGATGCGGGGAGCGAGACCGAGGTGGCGGCGTTCGTGGCGCAGGCCCTCGATACCTTGGGCGGCGTTGACATCCTGTATGCCAACGCCGGCGTCAGCGGCGGCGAGGTGCCGTTCCTGGAGACGACGGTCGAGCAGTGGCACGAGGTGCTGCGCGTGAACCTGGTCGGCGCGTTCCTGGCGATCCGATCCGTGGCGCCGCACATGGTGGCGAAGGGCCGGGGTTCGATCATCTGCACGGCGTCCGTCGCCGGGCTTCGGGCCAACGCCGCCGGGGCGCCCTACAGCGCGAGCAAGGCGGGCGTCATCAGCCTGGTGCAGACCGCGGCGAACGCGCTGATCGGCACGGGCGTCCGGGTCAACGCGATCTGCCCTGGGCTGATCGAGACCGGGATGACGCAGCCCATATTCGAGCGGGCGCGGACGCGGGGGTCCGAGGGCCGGATCGGTCAGCTCAACCCGCTGCAGCGCGCCGGGCAGCCGGACGAGATCGGGGCCACGGCCCTGTTCCTGGCCAGCGACGAGGCGTCCTACGTCAACGGGCAGGCCATCGCCGTGGATGGCGGCCTGTCGAGCACGCTTCCCTTCGTCCCGCCGCGGCGCTAGGTAGCCTGGCGTTCACCCCGCAAGCTCGGCTAAACCGCTGGCGGGCCGCCGAGGATGTTCGCGGAGTTTGCCTGTCTGGAGCGCTTGACCGCCATGAAGCTGCACCGCCGCCTACCCCTCTTGCTCCCGCTGTTGGCAGCCACCTTGCTCGCTGGGACGGCGCACGCCTTGCCACGGGCACGCAACCAGGCCGCCGCGCCGCCCGCGTCGGCACCCGAAGGTCCCGCCAGTCCTGCCGACGGCATCGTCGCCGTGGTCAACGGCGACGCGATCACCTCCGGCGACGTGGAGAACCGCGCGCGCCTGTTCGCGGTCAGCACCGGGCTGGGCCTCGCGCCGGACGTGCTCGCGCGCCTGCGCCCGCAGATCGTCCGCCAGCTCATCAACGAGCGCCTTGAGCTGCAGGAGATGGAGCGGCGCAAGGTCGTCGTCCCCGACGAGGACATCGCCCGCGCGATCGCCAGCATCGAGCAGCACAACAACATGCCGACCAACGCGCTGCGCACGATGCTCGCCGGCCAGGGCATCGCGCTGCGCACGCTGATCGACGAGGTCCGTGTCCAGCTTGGCTGGGTTCGCGTGCTGCGGCAGGAGCTGGGATCCAAGGCCGAGATCTCGGACACGGACGTGACCGACCAGATGGAGCGCCTCAAGCAGGAGCGCGGCCAGCCCGAGTATGAGGTGGGCGAGATCTTCATCCCCGTCGAGGATCCCGCCAAGCAGGCCGACGCCCAGCGCTTCGCCGACGCGGTCATCGCCCAGCTCCGCGCCGGCGCTCCCTTCCCGGTCATCGCCGCCCAGTTCAGCCAGAGCCAGACCGCGCTGCAAGGCGGCGACCTGGGCTGGACCCATGCCAGCCAACTCGACCCGGCGGTGGCGGACCTGCTCGCGCAGATGCCGCAGGGCGCGATCAGCAACCCGGTCCAGGTGCCGGGCGGCTTGGACATCGTGACGCTCAGGGGCAAGCGCGAGGTCGGCAACGACATGGAAACGCTAATCAACTTGCGGCAGGCCTTCCTTCCCTTCACCCAGCCGCTCAACCCGCAGACGCCCACCGACCAGCAGAAGCAGGCGCTGGCGAAGGCGCAGCAGCTCGTGCGCACGGTGAAATCCTGCCCGGAGATGGAGCAGGCCGCGTCGGCGGCCGGTTCGTCGCGCCCCGCGAACCCCGGGGAGATCAAGCTCGCCTCCGTGAGCGCGCCGCCGCTGCGCGAACTCCTCGCCTCGCAGCCCCTCAACCAGGCCAGCAAGCCCATCGTATCGACGGACGGCATCGCCGTCCTCATCCTATGCTCGCGCGAGCAGAAGAACGCGGGTGATGCGTCCCGCGACGAGGTGCGCTCGCAGCTCTTGGAGCAGCGGGTCGAGCTGAGCTCGCGCCAGCTTCTGCGCACTCTCCGGCGCAAGGCCATGCTGGACGACCGTTCCTCATCCTGAGCGCTTCGTTCCCCCCGCTTCGGGACGTCATCGCCCGGCACCGACTCGACGCGCGCAAGAAGCTCGGCCAGCATTTCCTGCTGGACGCGAACCTGCTCAACCGCATCGTGCGCGAGGCTGGGAACCTCAGCGGGAGGCATGTCGTCGAGGTCGGTCCCGGGCCGGGCGGATTGACGCGGGCGCTGCTCGCCTCACCCGCGGCTTCCGTGCTCGCCGTCGAGCTGGACCCGCGCGCCGTCGCCGCGATCGAGGAGTTGCGCGCGAGCCATCCGGAGCGGCTGCGCGTGCTGCACGCGGACGCGGTCAGGCTGGATCTCGCTGCCCTCGTGGCCGCGCCCCGCCAGGTCGTCGCGAACCTGCCCTATAATATCGCCACACCCTTGTTGGTTGGTTGGCTGCGGCAGGCAGCGTCTTGGGAAAGGCTGACGTTGATGCTGCAACTTGAAGTGGCCGAGCGCGTCTGCGCCGCGCCCGGCACGCCTTCCTACGGCCGGCTCTCCGTCCTTGCGCAATGGATCTGCACGGTGAGCGTGATGATGCGCCTGCCCCCCGCGGCTTTCACTCCGCCGCCGCGGGTTTGGTCCGCGGTCATTGGCCTCGTGCCGCACGCGGCACAGCCGGAGCCTGCGCTGTTCGCTGCGATGGAGCGGCTGACGGCGGCAGCGTTCGGGCAGCGTCGCAAGATGCTGCGCGGCGCTCTGCGAGGGCTGGGCGGCGACGCGTTGCTCGCGCGGGCCGGGATCGCATCCGAGCGCCGGGCAGAGACGCTGACACCCGCGGAGTTCGAGCGGCTCGCACGGCTGTTGTGAGGTGCAAGGAAACCGGGCGGGCGCCCCGGCGCTAAGCGCACTGGTTTTCGCCGCGAGGGTTCCGCCATGCAGGACGACTGGAAGCACCGTATCGGCCACGCGCTGCGCAAGGTGCGGCCTGGACTGAGCGCGGTCACGAGCAGCAAGTGGTCCGGCTTCCTGCCGTTCGGGATACGGGTCAGCAGCCCAGCGTTCGAGGACGGCCAACCCATGCCCACCCGTTACACCGCCATGGGCGACGGCATCTCGCCGCCGCTGCGCTGGGAGAACCTGCCCAACGGCGCGCAGAGCCTCGTCCTGCTCGTGGAGGACGCGGACATCCCATCCTTCCGGCCGCTCACGCACCTCATCGTGCACAGCATCCCGCCGGAGAAGACGGAGTTCAGCGAGGGTGAGATCCCGTCCCGCCTGCGCGGCTACACCGCCGAGGGCTGGGCCTGCGGCCGGAACGCGGCGGCGCGGCCGGGCTGGATGGCGCCGAACCCGCCGTCCGGCCATCGCCCGCACCGCTACGTCTTCCAGGTGTTCGCCCTGAGAACGGTGCCGCAGTTTCCCTATCCGCCTGGCCGCAGCCTACTGTTGCGCACGATCCGCCCGAACCTGCTGTCGCAGGGCCGGATGATCGGGACAGCCGAGAGGGCATGACGCAGGAGCATCGCCGAAGTCCCTGCATAGGTCTCAGCTGTACGCAACTCCTCAGAGCGCCAAAGCCTCATCCACGACGCGCTCAAGCCAAGCCCGCTTGCAAGCGTGATAAGCGGCTTCGTCGGCGGCATAGGCTGCCCATGCCGCGAGCTTGGCTTCATGGTAAGCCCTCGCCAAATCCGGCCGCGCGCGCAGGAGCGCGAACAGGGGCGGGATGCACTTCGCCTCCGGATGCCCTGCCGGGTAGCAGCGCAGCTCGACCCGGCGCTCCCCCGTGAGCAGGTCGTCCACCACGTAGAGTCGGCAATCCTCGGAGTGCGGCTCGGCCGGCTCGAAGCCATAGGCCAGGAGCCGCAGCCGGGCCTGCACGAGCCGGTCCAGGCTCTCCACCTCGGCCAGCAGGTCGAGCACGGGCGAGGCTGGCAAGTCCGGCACCGAGGTTCCGCCCACGTGGTGCACCGCGCGCACCAGCGCCCCGAGCGCCCGGCGCACGCGCTCCATGTCGCGGGTCCCGCGCGCCGCCCAGCGCGGGTCCGGCACCGCGTAGAGCGGCAGATCGCTCACGGCAAACCACCCTCGTGCAGGGTCTTCGCGACCACCGAGAAGTCGCGGCTCCCGAGCCCTGCCGCGGCCAGCCGCTCGTAGGCCGCTCGCGCGTGCCCGCCCAGGATCTGCGGCGCCCCGGCCTGTGCCGCCGCCTCGCCGGCGAGCGTCAGGTCCTTGAGCATCAGCGCCACCGCGAAGCCCGGCGCGTAATCCCGGTTGCTCGGCGCGCTCGGCACCGGACCCGGCACCGGGCAGTAGCTCGTCAGCGCCCAGCACTGGCCCGAGGAGGTGGATGCCACGTCGAACAAGGATTGCGCCGACAATCCCAGCCGCTCCGCGAGCGCGAACGCCTCCGCGACCGCGACCATGCTGATGCCGAGGATCAGGTTGTTGCAGACCTTCGCCGCCTGCCCGGCACCCGGCCCGCCCGCGAGCACCACCGCCTTGCCCATGGCGTCGAGCAAGGGCCGTGCCTGCTCGAAGGCCGCCGGCTCGCCGCCGCACATGAAGGTCAGCGTCCCCGCCGCCGCACCCGCGGTGCCGCCCGAGACGGGGGCATCGAGCATGGGGCAGCCCCGCTCCGCCGCCGCCCCGTGCATCGCGCGGGCGGTCGCCACGTCAATGGTCGAGGAGTCCACGACGAGCGTGCCGGGCGGCAGCAGCGGCAGCACCTCGCCGAGCACGGCGCGGACGTGCTCGCCCGCTGGCAGCATCGTGACCACGGCCTCCGCGCCCGTGACCGCCTCGGCGAGCGAGCCGGCCGCCTCGCCGCCTGCTTCCCTGAGCCGTTGCAGCGCGTCCGCCTGAGTGTCGAAGCCGCGGACGTTGTGGCCGGCGGCGGCGAGCCTGGCCGCCATCGGGCCGCCCATGTTGCCAAGCCCGATGAACCCGATCGCCGCCATGCCGACTCCTGCGCTAGCTGAACAAGACTACCGCCTTGCTCAGCGTCTTCCAAACACCCCACAAGATGGGCAGCCCCACCGCCGCCCAGGCCAGCAGCGCGATGAGGCCGAACGCGCCGCCTCCTATGCCTTGGTCGCCGACGGCCACCGTTCCGCTCGCCACCGGCGTCGGCGCTGCCTCGCGCATGAACCAGCGTTCGGCCACGGGACGGACCGCGAGGTTGGCGAAGAACCCGAGCACGAGCAGCCCGGCAAGGATATACAAGGTGACATCGTACACCTGCGAACGCGGGACTCCGTTGTTGATCTCGGCCTGACGGATGTAGTTGACCAGCACGGGACCGATCACCCCTGCCGCAGACCACGCCGTGAGCAGCCGCCCATGGATCGCGCCCACGTAGCGCGTGCCGAACAGGTCCGCGAGATAGGCCGGTATGGTCGAGAAGCCGCCGCCATACATCGAGAGGATCACGCAGAACGCGAGCACGAACAGCGCACGCTGCTCGGTGTGCGCGAGCGTGGGCGTTATCGCGTAGAGGGCGATGCCGAGCAGGAAGAACGTCGCGTAGGTGGCCTTGCGCCCGATCCAGTCACTGAACGACGCCCAGAAGAACCGGCCGCCGATGTTGAACAGGCTGAGCAAGGCCACGAACCCGGCCGCGATTGCCGCGATCTCCGTGCGCTGCGCCGCGTCGAGGGCGGTGAAGCCGATGCTCGGCTGCCCGATCAGGTTGCCCCCGAAAATCTCCTGCAGCATGGGCGAGGCAACGTCCAGCACGCCGATGCCTGCGGAGACGTTGAGGGCCAGCGCGGCCCATAGGAGCCAGAACTGCGGCGTCTTGTGCGCGTCCTGCAACGCCACGTTGCGCGTCGTCACCAAGCGCGTAGCGGTGCGGGCCGTATAGCCGGCAGGCATCCAGCCCTCCGGTGTCACCCGGAAGGCGAACGCGCCCGCCACCATGAAGACGGCGTAAATCAGCGCGAGCACGACGAAGGTCTGCCAGACGCCGGGCGAATCCGGCGTCTTGAACTGGCGCATCAGGATTACCGCGAGCGGGCTGCCGATCATCGCGCCCCCGCCGAAGCCCATGATCGCCATGCCAGTCGCCATGCCGCGACGGTCCGGGAACCACTTGATGAGGGTGGAGACTGGCGTGATGTAGCCCAGGCCCAGTCCGATCCCCCCGATCACGCCAGCGCCGAGCCAGAGCAGCCAGAGCTGGTGAATGGAGATGGCGAATGCGGAGATGAGGAGGCCGCCGCACCAGCACAGCGCCGCGGCGAGGCCCGCCTTGCGCGGCCCGGCGCGCTCCAGCCAGCCGCCGAACAAGGCCGCCGACGCGCCGAGGAGCACGATCGCGAGCGTGAATGTCCAGCCGAGGTCGGCGATCCGCCAGTTGCAGGTCGTCGTGACCAAGGCTTGTCCCAGCGACATGCCCGCGCAGGATGCTGGCGGCGTCCCTTCCAGCGAACGCGAGAGTGGCAGCCAGAACACCGAGAACCCGTAGATCATCCCGATGCAGAGATGGATCGCCAGCGCCGCCGGCGGCACGAGCCAGCGATTGAAGCCCGGCCGCGCCACGGTGCGCCCGCGGCCGAGAAACCCTGGCGTGCCTGCGCCGCCGCGTAGTGTGATACCGCTCACGTCCAACGTCCCTCCCCGCTCGCCGTTGACCCGGCGTTAGCTGCGTTTCCGTCCCGCTACCCCCCGGTAGGCCGATCCTCGCCATCCGGGCGCGGCGTTCCTGGCAGATTCTCCACGGCCCGGCGCGCAAGCGGCAACAGGCCCTCGCCACCATGCGCCAAGTGCGCGCGGATGTCCGCCCGCATCGTGGGTGCCCAGAACTTCACGAGATGGTCCCGCGTGCACGCGACGGCACGTTCCTCCCCCTCGTGCGCGAAGGCGCGCGCGATCTGGTTCGCCATCATGACCAGCTTGTCAGGCGGCGTCATCATTCACGGCCTCCTCTGAGCACCTCTTGCCGATCCGCTCGGGATGCGTGAACAGCTCGAACCCATCCTCGCGCGCGACGGCAGCCAGCGTGATCCCGGCCTCCTCCGCCACGCGCAATGCAAGTCCCGTCGGCGCCGAGACTGCGACGAGCACGCCCGCCCCCATCCGCGCCGCTTTCTGCACCAGTTCCACCGAGACTCGGCTGGTCATCACGACGAGTCCCGCAGCCGCATCCTCCCCCGCCCGCGCGAGCGCGCCCGCGAGCTTGTCGAGCGCGTTATGCCGGCCCACGTCCTCGCGCAAGGCGACAAGCCCCCGTCCGGGGCGCCAGAAGCCCGCCGCGTGGACGGCCCGCGTCGCCCGGCCGAGCACCTGCCCCGGCGCGAGCGACGCCACCGCCGCCTCGATCTCGGCAGGCGCGACACGTAGGCCCGGCGCGACGCGCGGTGGCGGCCGCAGCGCTTGGGCGAGGCTGTCGAGGCCGCACAGCCCGCATCCGGTCGGCCCCGCGATGGCCCGACGGCGCTCGCCCATCGCCTCGGCGCGCTCGGGCGCGACCCACATCCGCGCCTCGACCCCATCGCCGGACGCGGCCTCCACGATCTCGATCTCCTCGATCTCGTCGGCGCGCTCGACGACGCCTTCCGCCAGGCTGAACCCGACGGCGAAATCCTCAAGGTCCGCGGGCGTCGCCATCATCACGGCGTAGGTCACGCGATTGTAGGTGAGCGCGATCGCCGTCTCCTCCGCGACCTGCCGGGCGCCCTGCTCCCAGCGGTCCCGCCGCCAAGCCGGGCGCTCGACGGGTCGGGCCGCTTGGATCACTCCGCGGCGACCGGCAGGATGCGCCGGCTCACCTCGCTATGCCGGGCGTAGCTCTCCTGCCACTCCGTCGGCCCGTTGCTCGGGCTGACCTGCACCGCCGTCACCTTGTATTCGGGGCAGTTGGTCGCCCAATCCGAGTAGTCCGTGGTGATGACGTTGGCCTGCGTCGCCGGGTGGTGGAACGTGGTATAGACGACGCCTGGCGCCACGCGGTCCGTGACCTTCACCCGCAGCGTCGTCTCGCCCGACCGGCTCGCGAGGCGCGCCCAGTCGCCGTCGCGCATCCCGCGCGTCTCGGCGTCGAAGGGGTGCATCTCCAGCAGGTCCTCCTCGTGCCAGACCACGTTCTCCGTGCGCCGGGTCTGCGCGCCGACGTTGTATTGGCTGAGGATGCGCCCGGTGGTGAGCAGGAGCGGGAAGCGCGGCCCGGTGCGCTCGTCGGTCGGGATGTAGTCGGTGATGAAGAAGCGGCCCTTGCCGCGGACGAAGTGGTCCATGTGCATCACCGGCGTGCCCTCGGGCGCCTCGGCGTTGCACGGCCACTGGATGGACCCTAGCTCATCGAGCCGCGCATAGGACACGCCGGCGAAACTCGGCGTCGTCAGCGCGACCTCGTCCATGATCTGCGCCGGGTGATCGTAGGCCCAGCCGAGGCCCATGGCGTTGGCGAGGAGTTGCGTGACCTGCCAATCCTCATAGCCATTGCGCGGCGGCATCACCCGGCGCACGCGGTTGATCCGGCGCTCGGCATTGGTGAACGTCCCGTCCTTCTCCAGGAAGGTCGAGCCTGGCAAGAACACGTGCGCGTAGTTCGCCGTCTCGTTCAGGAACAGGTCCTGCACGACGACGCACTCCAGGGCTTCCAGCCCGGAGGTGACGTGCCGCGTGTCCGGGTCGCTCTGGACGATGTCCTCGCCCTGCACGTAGAGGCCCTTGAACGTGCCGTTCACCGCGGCGTCGAACATGTTGTTGATGCGCAGGCCAGGCTCGCGGTCGAGCTTCGTGCCCCACAGCTTCTCGAACGTCTCCATCACCGCATCGTCCGAGACGTGACGGTAGCCCGGCATCTCGTGCGGGAAGCTGCCCATGTCGCAGCTGCCCTGGACGTTGTTCTGGCCGCGCAGCGGATTCACGCCCACGCCCTCGCGCCCGATGTTGCCGGTCGCCATCGCCAGGTTCGCGATGGCCATGACCGTCGTCGTGCCTTGGCTGTGCTCGGTGACGCCGAGGCCATAGAAGATCGAGCCGTTGCCGCCCGTGGCGTAGAGGCGTGCGGCGCCCCGCACCAGCTCGGGGGCGACGCCCGTGACCGCCGCCGTCGCCTCTGGGCTGTGCCGGGCGTCGGCGACGAAGGCGGCCCAGTCCTGGAATCCGTCCCAGTCGCACCGCTCGCGCACGAACGCCTCGTCCACGAGGCCCTCCGTGACGATGACGTGGGCCAAGGCCGTCATCATGGCGACGTTGGTGCCGGGCCGGAGCGGCAGGTGATAGACGGCCTCGATATGCGGCGTGCGCACGAGGTCAATCCGCCGCGGGTCGATGACGATCAGCTTCGCGCCCTCGCGCAGCCGGTGCTTGAGGTGGGAGGCGAAAACCGGGTGCGCGTCCGTTGGGTTGGCGCCGATCAGCACGGCCACGTCCACCTGGTCCACGCTGTCGAAGTCCTGGGTGCCCGCGCTGGTGCCGAAGGTGGTCCCCAGCCCGTAGCCCGTCGGAGAGTGGCAGACGCGCGCGCAAGTGTCCACGTTGTTGTTGCCGAAGCCGGCACGGACCAGCTTCTGGACGAGGTAGGTCTCCTCGTTCGTGCAGCGCGAGCTGGTGATGCCGCCGACGGAGTCGCGGCCGTACTGAGCCTGGATGCGCTTGAACTCGCCCGCGGCGTAGCTGATCGCCTCGTCCCAAGACACTTCGCGCCACGGATCGGTGATCTTCGCGCGGACCATGGGCTTGAGAATCCGCTCCCGGTGCGTGGCGTAGCCCCACGCGAAACGGCCCTTGACGCAGGAATGCCCGTGGTTCGCCTTGCCGTCCTTGTAGGGCATCATGCGGACCAGCTCGGTGCCGCGCATCTCCGCCTTGAACTGGCAGCCGACGCCGCAATAGGCGCACGTCGTCACGACCGAGTGCTCGGGCTGGCCCATCTCGACGACGCTCTTCTCGATCAGCGTCGCGGTCGGGCAGGCTTGGACGCAGGCGCCGCAGCTCACGCACTCGCTGGACAGGAAATCCTCACCCTGACTCGCGGCGATGCGGCTGTCGAAGCCGCGGCCCGCGACGGTCAGCGCGAAGGTGCCCTGCACCTCCTCGCACGCCCGCACGCAGCGCGAGCACACGATGCACTTGGCGGGATCGAAGTCGAAATAGGGGTTGCTGGTGTCCTTGGCCTCGGCGAGATGGTTCTCGCCCGCGTAGCCGTAGCGCACGTCGCGCAGGCCCACTTCGCCCGCGGTGTCCTGCAGCTCACAGTTGCCGTTGGCGGCGCAGGTCAGGCAGTCGAGCGGGTGGTCGCTGATGTAGAGTTCCATCACGCCTCGGCGCAGCCGACGTAGGCGTTCGCTGCTGGTCGTCACCTTCATGCCGGGTGCGACGGGCGTGGTGCAGGAGGCTGGCGTCCCCGCCCGGCCCTCGATCTCGACGAGGCAGATGCGGCACGAGCCGAAGGCGTCGAGGTTATCTGAGGCACACAGTTTCGGGACCTTCACGCCGGCTTCCAGCGCCGCCCGCATCACGCTGGTGCCTTCGGGCACCGTGATCGTCATGCCGTCCACCATGAGCGACACGGGCGCCCCCTCCTTCGCGGGCGTGCCGAAGTCGATCTCGTAAATCAGAGCCATGGCCGTCTCCTACTCGGCCGCGAGCGGCAGCGCGCTGCGGCGGAAATCCTCGGGGAAATGAGTGAGCGCGCTCATGACGGGGTAAGGCGTGAAGCCGCCGAGCGCGCAGAGCGAGCCAAGCTTCATCGTCTCGGAGAGGTCCGTGACGAGGGCGAGGTTCTCCTCCACCCGCTCGCCGCGCCGCACGCGATCCAGAACCTCAACGCCCCGCGTTGAGCCGATCCGGCACGGCGTGCACTTGCCGCAGCTCTCGATCGCGCAGAACTCCAGTGCGAACCGCGCCATGGCGAGCATGTCCACCGTGTCGTCGAACACGACCACGCCGCCATGCCCGATCAGCCCGCCCGCAGCCGTGAACGCCTCATAGTCGAAGGGCGTGTCGAAGAGCGCACGCGGGAAGTAGGCGCCGAGCGGCCCGCCGACCTGCACGGCCCGCACCGGGCGCCCCGTAGCTGTCCCGCCGCCGATGTCGTCCACGATCTCGCCGAGGGTCAGCCCGAATGCCGCCTCGAACAGCCCGCCGTAGCGCACGTTGCCCGCGAGCTGGATCGGCATGGTGCCCCGCGAGCGACCCATGCCGAAGTCGCGGAACCGCGCCGCCCCGTCCGCGAGGATGCCCGGCACCGACGCGAGCGTGACCACGTTGTTCACCACCGTCGGGCACCCGAACAGGCCGTGGTGCGCCGGCAAGGGCGGCTTCGCGCGCACCATGCCGCGCTTGCCCTCCAGGCTGTCCAGCAGCGCCGTCTCTTCGCCGCACACGTAGGCGCCCGCGCCGACGCGCACCTCTAGGTCGAAGGCGTAGGCGGACCCCAGCACACGCGATCCCAGGAACCCGTCCGCCCGTGCGAGCCGGATCGCCTCCAGCATCGCCGCTACCGCGTGCGGATACTCCGAGCGCAAGTAGATGAACCCCTTGGTCGCCCCGGTCGCGATCCCAGCGATGGCCATGCCCTCGATGAGCAGGAAAGGATCGCCCTCCATGACCATGCGATCCGAGAAGGTGCCACTGTCGCCCTCGTCGGCGTTGGCGACGATGAACTTGCGGGCGCCAGACGCCGCGGCCACGGTCTGCCACTTGATCCCGGCCGGGAACCCGGCGCCACCGCGCCCACGCAGCCCACTCTCCGTCACCGCCTTGACGGTCGCCTCCGGCCCGAGCGCGATCGCGCGCTCAAGCCCGCGCCAGCCATCATGCGCCGCGTAGTCGGGAAGGCTGAGAGGGTCCGTGATGCCGCAGCGCGCGAACACGAGGCGCGTCTGCCGGGCGAGGAACGGCACCGCTTCCGGCCAACCGATGCGGAGCGGATGCTCCGCCCCGTCGAGCAGCCCGGCGGCGAGCAGGCCTGGCACATCCTCGGGAGCAACCGGCCCGTAGCCGACGCGCCCTTCCGCTGTCTCGACCTCGACCAGCGGCTCCAGCCAAGCCATCCCGCGCGAGCCGTTGCGCACGATCTCGATAGGGCGCCCTAACCGCGCAGCACCCTCCCGCAGCGCCGCCACGACTTGGTCTGCCCCGCAAGCGACCGCGAGGGCGTCGCGCGGTACCCAGACCCGCGCAGCGGTCACGCCACGCTCTCCAGGATCGCGTCGAGCCGCTCAGGCGTCAGCCGTGCGTAGGGGATGCCGTCCACCATCGCTGCTGGCCCGGACGCGCACAGCCCAAGGCAGAACACTGGCTCGACCGTCGTCGTGCCGCCATGCCGCGCCTCGGCATATGTCGCCAACGCTGCGACAC